>DASYZE010000068.1:0-16062 GCA_035946625.1 Terriglobia bacterium
CCTTAAAAAAAACTTCTGGTGCGACTTTGCCGGAAGTGAGGAGGCGGCTGCAAATGGTCTTGATTAGGCTCATCGGTCGCTGCCCTTGGTGTAAGTCTGAATTCGAAAACTCATCTTAGATACTTAACCTAGTACTACTAACAGTCTGTTGAAAAATTATCTCAGCAATTGCCATTCCGAGCGTAGCGATTGTCATTCCGATCCGTCAGCCGACGGAGAGGAATCTCGCTCTGCAATGCCGAGCCATGCGAGATTCCTCGTCGCCAGGGGCTTCTCTGCGGAAAGTCGATGCGTAACTCTTTTGGATTCAACGAAGCGTCTCTGGGCAGGAGCGACGACTTTCTGCTCATCATGGGCAGCCCTGCGGCTGTCAATGCTCGGAATGACATTTCGGAGAGTTTTTCACCAAACCGTTAAGTCAGGGGGACCCGTCACAGTTTCCAATTTCTAATTTCGATTTTCCGTCTTAATTTTTTCTTTCAATTCGCGGACCAGCCGGCAGTAGAGCTCGACGGCACGCGTGAGGTCACGCTTGGCGACGCATTCCTGGTCGGTATGCGCCACACGGATTGATCCCGGACCGAGCAATATGGGACGGCCCCAATTCGTGAGGCTGGGCAGGTCGGTAGTAAAGGCCACCACATCGGTCTCAAAGCCGGGAAGCGTTTCCATGTGGAGGGCGGGCGTATCGCGCACGATTTTGTAGTCACACCGGCCGTCGACCAGCCGGACGATCCTCTTGCCCAGGTCATTCGAGTCATTCACGGTGCGATAGACAAGCTGCGCGCCGGCCTCATCCGGAATCACGTTGGCTGCCCGCCCGCCGGAAATCATGCCAATGTTGAGGGTACATGCGCCGAGCACGGGATCGTGAGGGAGAGCGAGCCCGCGCACGTCCGCCAGAACGTCCAGCAATTTCTCGATTGCGGATACGCCCAAATGGGGGTAGGCCGAGTGCGCCATCCTGCCCCGAGCGCATAAATCCACGCGCAGAAAGCCCTTGGTGCCGAGCGCCAGTTTGTTTTCGGTCGGCTCGCCATTGATCATATATTTGGTTCCGCGCGGCGATTCGTTCGCTTTCCGCGCGCCGTCGCTCAAGGTTTCTTCGCCCACCAGGAACAAGAGACCGAAGTCCTCCACGCCTTCAGCCAGCAGCCGGTCTGCTGCGATCACTTGCGCGGCGATGATGCCTTTCGCGTCACATGAACCGCGCCCATAAATGAATTCTGCGTCTTCGCGGGCGGGAATGAAGGGTGGGACCGTATCCATGTGCGTGCTGAGGACAATTTCCGGTTCGCCGCGCAGGGCCAGGACGTTGGACCGGCCGCCTTCCACCGGCTGCAATTCCACTCGGAACCCGCGTGCCTCCAGAAACTCACACAGGAAATTGCCGCACGCCTGCTCATTTCCGGTAACGGATTCCAAACCGATCAATTCCAGGGTAAGGTTAAAAAGGTCCAAGCGTTCCCCGCTCTGGTGATATAGGAATTTGGATTCGCTGGGCGCACGGAAAATCTCCCTCCGCCCGCGGCGAAGCGGTTTATGACGTTAGCCCACAATTGAAAATAGCGTCAAGGCAATTCATTTTCCGTTGTTGAGCCGTCTGGATTCACCAGAGGATCCCCACTGCGTTCCGGCTTGAGGGGCCAAGCCATTAATTATCAGCATGTTGTGGCGCTGCAAATTGGCCGCCGGTGGAGGCATCCCCATCCCATATTTTGGGCATCGATAATTTCAGTTGGGGCCCTGGCATTAGGGCGCGAAAAGTGGTAGTTTGAAGATATCGAACACTGATCGGTTGCGGTAGAAGGAGTTGGCGTGCCGAAACTCTCCATTTTCCCCTTGAGAATTTTTACGACCGCAACTATTTTGGTGGGCATGGTGGCGGGCGCCACGCTTTCCATAGCCAACCCTCGCGGCAACAGCTCCGTCGGCCGGTCGATTGGCGCGAGTATAAACGCGGCCTCCGCCTCCGGAGGTTACTATGGCGGGTACGGATACGGAGGATATGGTGGGTATGGTTATGGCGATTATGGGGGCGGCTACTACACACCTTATGGGGGCGGGCCTTATGCCCCGGGCTATTCCGTTGATCCCACCCACTGGTGGACAGGTCCGAATGGGTCCACCGACGGACGGGGTGAAGGCTACAACCCTAACGCGGGTTATGCGTGGGACACGGTTTCCACCATGCTGCTCCAAACCAATCCACCCAAGGCGCGCGTAACTTTGGACGGAATTTATGTGGGAACGACCGATTCGCTGGGGCCCTTCCAACTTCCGGTGGGCAATCACACACTCAGAATTGAAGCCGCTGGCTTCGAGCCTTCTGAAACCGTGCTCAGAGTAGTGGAGCCAATCCTTCGCCAGTTACTGGTCAATCTTACGCCGGTTACGCACGGGAATAAGCCCGCTCCGGCAAAGTAGATGCTTCATTAAACGCACTCTCCGCTTCGAGCTATAACCAATTACAAAAGGCTCGCGGTGGAACGCTGAAAAGATAAACGTCCTTTCGCCAAGCCGCTGAGGCGCAAAGGCTCGCCAATCAGAACTATTACAATTCCTTGGCGTAAATTGTCTCTCCTTGCGCGAAGAGAGTGTTTTGCTCACCCACCTATTTTTTTTACGGTGTGGGGCCAGAATGTGCTCCGGCGCATATCGGGACCCACCTTTTTTCCCCGACTTCAGGCTGTTAACTGTTGACTGTGAACTGTAGACTCTCCCCATGATCTCTTTGCGGCGCGGCGCCATTTGCATTTTGTTTTTAGTCGCAGCTTGCGCGCTTGATTCGGTCGCCCAAAATTCTATCAAACCCAATTCGCAATCCAATCCTGCCTCTGTTCCTTCCGCAGTAGTGCAACTGGTTGCTGTTGGTCCGGGCGCACACGGACATAACGAAGATTGTTCAGCTACTGGATTCATCATCAACGAAGACGGCACTATCCTGACCAACGCCCACGTGGTTGAAAAAAGCAAAGAGTGCCTTGCCCAAAGCCCGGGGGCGAAAATATTGGCTAAATTTGCAAACTCAGGGTTAACCCGTCGTGCCTCTTCAGCCAAGCCTGGCGCCATGCAGCCTACCCCAATGGCCGCGCCCGCTATAGCCTGCGATGTGATTGGGGTGGATGACCTTCATGACCTGGCGGTATTGAAACCCGAGCGTCCGCCGCCCTCTGATGACGCGGGCCGCACGATCCCTTATGTTTTGTTGGGCGCCGCGCGGGCAGCAATTGGAGTGCCCGTCAAAGTCACGGGCCATCCTGCTTCCACCTGGGATGCTTTAACTCAGACCGGAAAAATTATCGCGCGCAAGAGTTTGCCGCTCTTTGAACGGAGCAATGAGCCAAGCGAAATGATCGTTTTGGATATTCCCTTGAAGCATGGAAGCAGTGGAAGCCCGGTCTATTTGGAAGCCGGAGGAGCCGTGGTGGGTGTGGTCGAACGGCAGAATACCTGGGACAGCTTTCAGACGCTGGCGGTTCCCATTGGATATGCCATCGAGTTGCTGAACCGGCTGGGAGTGAAATGGCACGCCGCACCCTATTAGTTGAGCAAGGTCTACCCTCGCCGGCGCCTGCGGCGGCAACCGCCCCGTTAATCACTCGAACAACCTCGCGCGGCCGGCTTGGAACGTTTGCGAGTGTCCGGCATCCAAAAAATGAACAGGAGGCATTCTATGAATCTTCAAAATTATGTGACCCTGGGGCGCTCGGGTCTGCGGGTAAGTCCGCTGGCGCTGGGCACGATGACGTTTGGAACGGAATGGGGTTGGGGGACGGAAGAAAAATTGTCGCGCGACATTTTCAACCGCTATGTGGACGCGGGAGGGAATTTCGTGGACACGGCGGACATGTATACGGGCGGCAGCAGCGAAAAGATGGTGGGGGAGTTTATCCGCGAGCGCAACTTGCGCGACCGCGTGGTGCTGGCCACCAAATTCACTTTTAACGCCGAGCCCGGCAATCCGAACGCGGGCGGCAACGGGCGCAAGAATATTTACCGCGCGCTGGAAGGCTCGCTGCACCGGCTGCAAACGGACTACATTGATCTCTACTGGCTGCACGCTTGGGACACCTACACGCCGGTGGAGGAAGTGGTTTCCACGCTTACCGACCTGGTGCGGCAGGGCAAAATCCGCCACTATGGTTTTTCCGACACACCGGCGTGGTACGTGGCGCGCGCCCAAACCCTGGCCGAACTGCAAGGTAAAGAACGACTGATCGCGCTGCAACTAGAGTACTCGCTGGTGGAGCGCAACATCGAGCGCGAGCACATTCCGGTGGCACAGGAATTGGGGATTGGGATTCTGCCCTGGAGCCCGCTGGCGGGCGGCTTCCTGGCCGGGAAATACAAGCGCGCCGGCCATACCGGCGTGGGCGATGGCCGCCACGAGGTGACGAAGGCCTCGGGCAATCCTGCCTTCAACAAATTCACCGAACGCAATTGGAAGATTTTGGATGCTCTGTTGAGCGTGGCGAAGCAAATGGACAAGCCGCCGGCCCAGGTGGCTCTGAACTGGGCCGCCACCCAGCCGGGGATCACTTCCACCATCATCGGCGCCACCAAGCTGGCGCAACTGGACGACAACCTGGCGGCACTCGAATTCGAGATTCCCGCCGCGTTGCGCAAGCAACTGGACGAGGCCAGCGCGCTCGATGCCCTTCATCCCTACATTTTCTATGGATCGAACCTCCACCCCATGGTCACGGGCGGCACTTCCGTCCAAGCCTGGTCGCCGGCGCGAGCGACCGGCGGGGCTACGCTGGCAGCGGAAACTGGCAAGGCGGTGGCGGCTGAAAAGTAGGATCAGCGGGATTGCAATTCAAGGAGCGGAGGGGAAAAAATGAAAACACGCAAGCTGGGAAATTCCGGCCTGGAAGTTTCGCCGTTGATGTTGGGCGGCAATGTGTTTGGCTGGACGCTGGACGAGCCGGCTTCCTTCAAATTGCTGGATGCGTTTGTGGACGCCGGATTTAATTTCATCGATACGGCGGATGTCTATCCCAAGTGGGCGTCCGGCAACGTGGGCGGCGAGTCAGAAGCGATCATCGGCAATTGGTTCAAACGCAGCGGGAAGCGCCCCCAGGTGATCCTGGCCACCAAGGTGGGGAGCGAGATGAGCCCGGACAAAAAAGGGCTTTCCCAAGCCTACCTCGTGCGGGCGGTGGAGGATTCCCTGAAGCGTTTGCAGACCGACTACATTGACCTTTACCAATCGCATCGCGACGACGCGGAAACGCCGCAGGAAGAAACCCTGGAAACCTATGCCCAATTGATGCAGCAGGGGAAAGTGCGGGCAATCGGCGCCTCGAACTTCACCGCGGACCGGTTGGCCGCCGCATTGCAGGTGAGCAAACAACACGGCGGGCCGCGTTACGAGTCCCTGCAACCTCACTATAACCTTTACGAGCGCTCCGACTACGAAGCGAACCTGGAGCGGGTTTGCCTGGAAAATAACCTGGGGGTGATTCCTTATTACTCACTGGCCAGCGGATTTCTAACCGGGAAATACCGCTCGGAAGAGGATTTGAAAAAGAGCCCGCGCGGGCAGGGAGTGAAAAAATATCTCAATGAGCGCGGGTTTAGGATTCTCGCCGCGCTCGACCAAGTAGCGAAACAGTATCACTCCACCCCCGCCGCGGTTTCACTGGCGTGGCTGATGGCGCGGCCCGGCATCACCGCACCCATTGCCAGCGCCACCGGTCCGGAACAATTGCAGGACCTCATCGCCGCCACCCCATTGAGGCTGGATGCTTCCTCCATTGAACTGTTGAATCGCGCCAGCGCGCCCATCGCCGCCCGGGCATGATGCGGCCAAGGGGTACTGGTTCAGTTTGGCCCTTTGTAGCGCCGATCTTTAGATCGGCATCTTGAATTTCTTTGACTTGCCGACCTGAAGGTCGGCGCTACAGCAAACTGTACCAATACGGACCGGGGCGCGCGTTTGACTGGGGGGAAGGGCGGACATAGAATGGAGAAGGACTGAACTCTCCATGGACGAGCACGAGTTTTCACTCTTCTCCGCGCCTGCGCCGCGCCCGCGGCGGCCTTCTTTTCTGGTGCGCAGCCGCAAAATTTTCGGCCAATTTGTTTTTCTCATCCTGATCCTGCTTTCCGCCGGGGTGGGTGCCCTGGCCGGGCTGGTGTTCGTGTATTCGCTGGACCTGCCCAAAGTCCGCCAGCTCGAGGACTACCGGCCCGACGTGATGACGGAGATTTACGCCGACGATGGCACGGTGCTGGGCAGTTTCGCGCTGGAACGCCGTGTGATTGTCAATTACAGCCAGATTCCTCCCGTCCTGAAGGACGCGATCATTTCCATTGAAGATCGCCACTTCGAAAGCCACTGGGGGGTGGATGTGATCGGCATTGTGCGCGCTGGCCTCACCGACATTTTCCAATGGCGCAAGACGCAGGGCGCCAGCACCCTGACCCAGCAACTGGCCAAGCGCCTTTTCCTGACCCCGCGCAAGAGTTGGTCGCGCAAGTTCCAGGAAATGCTGCTGGCCATCCAAATTGAGCGGCGGTTTACCAAGCCGCAGATTTTTACCATGTACGCGAACATCATCGAGCTGGGCAACGGAAACTATGGTTTTGAAGCCGCGTCGGAATATTATTTTGGCAAGCATTTGGCCGGGTTGACGCTTCCCGAGGCGGCTATGCTGGCGGGTGTGCCTCGAAGCCCCACGGCGTATTCGCCCGTCCTTCATCCTGAGCGCGCCAAAGAGCGGCGCAACGTGGTGCTGGCCGCCATGCTGGAAACCGGCAAAATCACCCGCGCCCAGTTTCTGCAGGCGAAAGGCGCGCCCCTGGGATTGAATATCCAAAAATGGAACACCAACATCTCACCCTATTTTGTGGAGGAGGTGCGGCAATTTCTGGAAAGAAAATACGGGCCGGAAACGGTGCAGGAAAAAGGTCTGAGGGTTTACTCGACGCTCAACGTGGCCATGCAACGCGCGGCGGTGCGCGCCGTCCGGCAAGGGTTGCACGATGACGACAAGCGGCGCGGCTGGCGCGGCGCCGAGGACAATATTCTGAAGAAACCGACCGCGCTGCCCAACGGCCGCATGGCCACCCCGGACACTTATGTGGATGACGATTGGAAGAAAACGCCGGAGGCCGGCGATTGGATGCACGCCGTGGTGATGGAAGTAACAGCGCGTGAGGCCCTGGTGCGTTTCGGGGATTCGATGGCCGCGGTCACCGCGCCCGATTTTTCCTGGACGGGACGCAAGAGCCCGGAGCAATTATTCTCCGTTGGGGACGTCGATTTGTTTTTGATCAAGGAGGTCAAGGGAAAAACTTTGCGTGTCGCCCTGGACCAAACACCCACCGTGCAAGGGGCCCTGGTGGCCATCGACAACGCCAGCGGAGCCGTGAAAGCGATGGTAGGCGGGTATGATTTTGACCAGAGTAAATACAACCGCGCCGTCCAGGCCGAGCGCCAGGTGGGTTCGTCCTTCAAAGTTTATGTTTACGCGCAGGCTCTGCTCGACGGCATGAACCCGTTCAACACCATTGTGGATAGTCCGATTAGTTTTCCCACCTCTTCGGGCCTGTGGTCGCCCCACAATTATGACAACAAGTTTGAGGGGAGCATCACGCTGCTGCACGCCCTAGCCGAATCGCGCAACGTGCCGGCGGTCCGATTGCTGGCCAGCGTGGGGGTGGACAAGGTCATCAAGCTGTGCCGTAAGTTCGGCATCACCTCGCGCCTGGTGCCCAATCTGCCGCTGGCCCTGGGCGCTTCGGATTTGACCCTGCTCGAACACACTTCGGCCTTCACCACTTTTCCCGATGATGGGGTTCACATTGCGCCGCGTATGATTCAACGGGTCACCAACTATGACGGGCGGGTGATTGACGATTTCCCCCCGGAAGTCACCGACGTGCTGCCCGCTCCCATCGCGCGGCTGGAGCTTTCCATGCTGCGCGAAGTGATCAACTCCGGCACCGGCGTCCGGGCCAAGGCGCTGAAGCGTCCCGTGGCGGGGAAGACCGGAACCACCAACGAATTTTCCGATGCGTGGTTTATAGGATTTTCTCCTTCGCTCACCGCCGGAGTCTGGGTGGGATTTGACAATCACAATTCTCTCGGTCCGCGCGAAGAGGGCGCGCGCGTCGCTCTGCCGATTTGGATGAGTTTCATGGGTGATGCGCTCAAGGATACCCCGGTGGAGGATTTCCCCTATTCGCCCTTGCTCACCAGTCCTGACCAGGTGAAGGAAATCCTGGAAAGCGGTGGGACGGAACGCTTGATGGCCGGGCCGCCCGTGCCCGCCAGCGAGCCGGGCCAGCCTCGGAAGGATGTTTTGGCCGTCAAGCCTATTCAAGCCAGCCACCATCCCGATGCACCTCATTCCCGCGTCGGGTCCGGCATCAAGCCTGCCTCGTCTCCCGCCAAACCTTCTTTACACGAGGAAGCAAAACCCGCCTTGAAGACCACTGGCGCCGACAACAAGAAATAAGCGTTGAGGCTTCAAAAGTTCAGGCCGGTGTCGTGTATTCGGTTCCAGAATTCATTTTTTTAGCAGGATGATGAAAAAGCCGACCAATATGTCATTCTGAGGAGCCGAAGGCTGCCCTGAGCCCGCTAAGGAACAAAGTGAAGTGACAACCTATCCGATGGCGAGTGTGCAGGCCGTCTTCTTCCATGTTTTTCTCTGTGTCCTCTATGCCCTCCGTGGTGAAGGTTTTTCGTGACTGAGAAAGAAAGACTCAATCAAATCACAGAGACCATTATCGGCGCGGCGATGGAAGTTCACCGGAAGCTCGGGCCTGGGTTGCTGGAGTCGGTGAATGCCCTCGCGCCCATCCACGAAGCGCAGATGATTTCCTGCCTGCGACTGTCGGGATGCAAGTTGGGGTTGATGATCAACTTTAACGTGACGCTAATGTCTGAAAAGATTTAACCACGGAGGGCACGGAGGACACCGAGAAAAGGAGAAAAGCTCTGTGCTCTCCGTGAACTCTGTGGTGAGCTCTTGGCTTCAGCGAGAGCGAATTGCAGGTTACCTCAGGTTGTGGCGGCGGGTTCGCGGGGCGGATTTTAAATTCTTGAAATGGTCATAGCCTGCGGGCCTCAGAGTGATTTCTTTGCCTCCGGGAAGCTCGAGCAGAATTGCCTTCCCACGGCGAATCTCGCCGATGTGATGGAGCGGCACGCCGCCATAAGTGGACGGGATTTGCCGGGCTTGGCGCGCCGGGACAGTGAAAAGCAGCTCGTAATCTTCACCGCCATGGAGCGCCAGATGCAGCGCTTGCTTCCCACTCAACCCGTGCCGGAGGGATTGATCCGGCGCCGGGATGGAATCCGCCCAAAGCCGCGCCCCCACACCGCTGGCCTGGCAGAGGCGGGTGAGATCGCTGGAAAGGCCATCACTCAAGTCGATGAGAGCGGTGGCGAGATTTCGCTCACCCAGGAACCGGCCCAGCTGGCAGCGAGGTTCGGGGTAAAAGTGGGATTGAATCGCGAGGGAGGAATATCTCCCGAGGAGGCCGGGGGCGAACAAATTTTTCCCGTCCCGCGCACGTTTTGCGCGCGCCCGAAGCGAACGCAAACCGAGCGCAGAAAGTCCAAGGCGGCCGCTCACAAAAAGTTGGTCGCCGGGGCGGGCGCCCGACCGAAGAATGGCTTTCCCTTTCTCGACCTCGCCCACAGCCGTAACATCTACCGACGTGGCCCCGCTGACAACGGCCGTATCGCCCCCCACGACCGTCACCGCGAAACGCCGGGCCAGCGCGAACAGGCCGGCGTAAAACACCTTCAGCCAGGCTTGCGTGGTTCGTCGCGAAATCGCCAGCGAAATCAATGCGTAGCGGGGCGTGCCCCCCATGGCCGCGTTATCACTCAGGGAACGAGCGAGGGCGCGGTGCCCCACCGCGCGCGGAGGATGGAGCCGGGTGAGGAAATGGACGCCTTCGATGGAGAGATCGGAGGTCAGGATGAGTTCGCCGCCGGGGCGCGGCTCCACCAGCGCGGCGTCGTCGCCAATGCCGAGGCGCACGCCGCTGGTCCGGCCGGCGGTCCGGCGCTGAAGCCATCGGATAAACTCACTTTCACTCGCAAACATGTGACCCCCGCGGCCTGACATGAAGTCCATCGCGAAACCTAGCAGGTTGATGAAAAACCAAGTAGAGCCGCCCTTTAGGGCGGCATGTCGGATTGTAAATCGCCGAAAAGAAGATGCCGGGCTAAAGCCCGGCGCTACGAAATACTGCTGCACTCAACTTTTTCGTCATCCTCACTAGGCGCTGAGAACCGGATGCTCGTGTTTGGGACTGCATTTTTCCGCTGTTCATGATATTAGATTCCCCGGAATTGCACGCTTTGTTCCTGTCTCGGGCGGCGGAGGTGTCCAATGATTACGCGTAGAAAATTTCTCCAGACCAACGCCGCGGGGATTGCCCTGCCTCTGGCAGCGAGCGGCGCTCTTCCACCCGCGGCCAGGATGGCGCCGGAGACGAAACCGGAGCGCGACTACTGGAACGACTGGCCCCTCTATCTTACCGCAAAGGTAAACGCGGCGCGCGCGCAGCGCAAGGCGGAGCTGGAAAGGCTCCAGACCCGCGCGCAAGTCCAGGAGAGAATTCAGGCGGTCCGAAGCAAAACCTGGGAATTGGTAGGCGGCCCATTCGACAAAACTCCACTCCATCCCGTGGTCACCGGGACGATTGAAAGAAAAAGCTACCGGATCGAGAAGATCATTTTTGAAAGCCGGCCCCAGGTATTTGTGACCGCGCACCTTTATGTGCCGGCGGCGGAAAATCCCAACGGGCAGCAGCCCTTCCCGGCCATCCTCTCTCCTCTCGGGCACACCTCCAGCGGCAAAGCCTACCGGAACTACCAGTACGTTTTTCAGACTTTGGCGCGCATGGGCTACGTGGTCTTGGCGTTCGATCCGTTTGGGCAAGGCGAGCGGCATCAATATTTGAACCCCAAGACGGGCAAATCACGGTATTCGCCCACGGGGGAACATTCCCAGGCGGGGCGGCCGTTGCTCTTGCTGGGCGCTTCGTTTTCCCAGTACCGCGCCTGGGACGGGGTGCGCGCTCTGGACTACCTTTTGACCCGCCCCGAGGTTGACTCGACGCGCATTGGTTTGACGGGGCACTCCGGCGGCGGCACCATGACCATGTATTTGTGCGCGCTGGAGCCGCGCATCCAGGTGGCGGTGGAAGTGGAGGGCAATTCGGAGAATCTGGCCGGGCCTCATTATGACCCTCCAGGCGCGGTGGCCGACGCGGAGCAAAACCTGGTGGGCGGGCTGGGCGTGGTTCCGGGAGATTCGGGCCATGCGCTGTTGGTCGATCGGGGCGATTTGCTGATGGCGTTTGCGCCCAAGCCCCTCCTGTTATGTTTTTCCACCCACGATTCAGGTACAACCTACTCTCCGACTTATGTGGAGGGCACCCATGAGGTTTTTCAGGAATTGAAAAATGCCTACGGCAAATTGGGGGCGGAAGAGAAGGTCAGCCTTTTCACTTCAAGCCTCCCCCACGATTTCGATTTCTTGAATCGCCAGGCCACCTACGCCTGGTTCAACCAGTGGATGGGGAAGAAAGGCGTGAGCACCGAGGAGGCGGAGTTCGAATCGTCGCCGGAAGCAGAACTTAACTGCACCAGCACCGGCGAGGTTTTGACTTCGCTCGGAGGGCGCTCCGTGCTTCAGATTAATATTGACCGGGCGCGGACTATTGCGGCCACGAGGCCGCCTTTCCCTTCGGTGGACAAGTTATCGGACCACAAGGCGGCCATCCGCCGGTCATTGTCGAAAATTCTCGCCTTACCGGCCAGTGGTGCCCAGCTTAACCCTCATATCGTCTCTTCGTTTGAAGGGTTGGGTTTGTCGTATGAGTTGTTTGATTTTCACTCGGAGGCGGAAGTTCGCGTGCCTGGGTGGTGGATCAAACCCCAAGGACAGGCGGGGCGCCTACCAACCATCCTTTATGTCTCTGAACGTGGGAAGGACAGCGTAGCCGAGGATCCCAATGTAATTGCACCTCTGGCGCATAAAGGTTACGCCATCTGTGCGATTGACCTGAGAGGCATGGGCGTGACCCATCCCCGATATCCCAGAGGGGGGCCGTTGTTCTACCGAGGCGAGCATTCCAACTCCGGATATGCCTGGGCAGGATTAACGATTGGCAAACCCGTGTTGGGCCAACGGGTCTGGGACGTTCTTTGTTGTTTGGACTACCTCCAGACACGCCCGGATGTTGACCCGGCCCATATTTTTATCCTGGGCATGGGGGGCGGCGCCATCGCGTCCTTGATGGGAGCGGTGTTGGATGACAGGGTTAAGTCCATCGCTCTAACCCACGGGCTGGCAGATTTCCAGTCTGTGGTCGAGTCGGAGGAATATTCCATCGCGCTCTCCTGGTTCGTTTTTGGATTTCTGAAGGAATTTGACCTGCCCGACTTGGTGGCCGCACTGGCTCCTCGGCCTTGCTTATTACTTAACTCGAGCGGCCCGCGCGGGGAAGCTCTTCCCATGCTTAGCCTCGAAGCCAAGCACCGGTACGCGCGGGAGTTGTACTCCCAAGTCAACGCGGGCGACCGGCTGAAATTCTTAGTCCAGCCAGACGGAGAATTTCAGAGCGCATTGCTGGCTTGGCTTAAACAAACCTGAGGCAGGAGATATTTGCTTGACAGGACTCAGAACGTAACATACCATTTCTCGCGTAATCTCAAGAAGATGCGTTTGCGGGTCATTCACTTCAGCCCTTGCAAGGACCACGATCAGGGCGGAAGTCACACCTTACAATTCGGAGCCGACTAATTATGGGAAGAAAATATTTCACTTTCCTTATATTTCCTGGCGCGCACGGAAAAGTTCACAAAGTGCGCCTGCCTTTTTATGTAGTTCATTTGGTGCTCGTCTTCAGCCTGGTGGGAATTACCACGATGGTGGCCCTGGCCAGCAGCTATACCCGGATGTTGCTGAAGGTTTCGGATTACAACAACCTCCGGTCTGACCGTGAGACTTTAAAGAACCAGTACCGGTCGTTGCAAAGTGTAGTCAACCAGACTAACGCCAAATTGGGTTCACTGGAATCGTTGGCCACGGAAGTTGCCCTGACCTACGGATTTGGCGAGGCCAGACAGGCAAGTTTCCCGCGTTCGCTTCTGGTTCTGGCCACTCAAAGCAATCCCACTCTGGATTCCAGCTACCACGCCTCCCTTTACGCCTTCAATTTACTCAAAACCACAGCCGCCAAATCTCCGGGAGATGAAATCGCCCCCAATCTTTTGCTAAGCGCGTCCACATATGCTGCCACCACACCTTCTATTTGGCCCGTCCAGGGACTGGTGACGGCTGGTTTTGGGGAACGCCTGGATCCCATGAGCGGTGAAGGTGCCTTCCATGCCGGAATGGATATTGCCGCCCCAGTGGGAACCATGGTCATGTCCACCGCGGATGGCATCGTTCTGGCCGCCGGAGTGGACGCGGGTTACGGCAATGCCATCCTGATTGACCATGGGTCAGGCATCACGACCAAATACGGGCATCTCAGCAAGATTAATGTCGTGGTCGGGCAGGAGATTAAACGAGGCCAGGTGATTGGCGCGGTGGGCGACACTGGCAAGGCCACGGGTCCACACTTACATTACGAAGTTCACGTTCAAGACACACCGGTGAATCCGGCAAAATACCTCCACGGATAACCTGAACTCAGGGTGTCATTTTCTCCGGTAGGTTAAAAGTGAATTCAATTATACGTCGCTTCCTGCGACCTGTTTTTTTAGGTTCGGTGGGATTGGGTCTTATTTTCGTCTGGGTCCAGAACGCAAGAGTTTGGCAACCGGCGGATTCGGGATGAACCGTCATCGAGTTTGCGTGTGAGGTCGTGCCGGAATTCTCCTGGAAGGGCGGGCTCGATTGGTTGACAGGGGTTCACGAGGAATTTACCCGGGTCGACGTGGTGTTTGTCAATCTGGAAGAGCCGATTTCGAGTTCGCGCGCTCTGGTCATTAGCAGGCAACATCAACTGGCGCGGGCGGCAGTGTAGGCAGGCCGTGATGCTGAAGCGGGCATGCATCCCCACATGTTGCATGCCATCGAAATATATTTGATACCGCCCCGAACCCCCAGAGAGGGGTGAAAGCGGAAACCAGAACCGGCGGCGTACCCGGATGGAGACGGGCAGGAAACGAGAGGCGCTGGCGAATTAGCTCCAAAAGCGGGGTGGGTGGCTATAACAAAAAAAACTTTTGTAGACCACTTGCAATTTTGGGTCCGAAGCATTAGAATTACAAGTTTGCGGCGGCTGGCGTAGCTCAGCTGGTAGAGCATCTGATTTGTAATCAGAGGGTCGGGGGTTCAAATCCCTTCGCCAGCTCCAGATTGAGCGAGCGCCACTGGAAAATTTTGGGGAGATTGAGGGCCGGGATTCGAGGGTAGGTTTTCAAAACATATTGGTCTTAATTTGCCGCGAGGTATGCGGGCAGACTGGTGTCCCTTTGTCCCACCGTTGACTTGAATGTTCCAGCGCAGACCGTTGGGAAAAACTCTGGAAATTGTGGGGAGCATAAAAATCTCATCTTGGGTCAGGCGGACCAGGATCGGACAGGTGGCTGAGCGGTCAAAAGCAGCAGACTGTAAATCTGCCGGCCCTTGCGGTCTACGGAGGTTCGAATCCTCCCCTGTCCACCATTGGGGAATTTCGATTGACGATTGATAATTGCCGATTGAGAAAGAGTTCGAGCACGGGGCACGAGTTAAGTTCAATCGTCAATTTAAGGGCGGGAGTAACTCAGTGGTAGAGTCACAGCCTTCCAAGCTGTTGGTCGCGGGTTCGATCCCCGTCTCCCGCTCCAGAAATACAGTGGCGAGTGACTGGTGACAAGTGGCAGGCGAGTGCGGAATGAAAAGAAAAAGGGTGAACGTAATCAAGGCGGACTCACCACTGAACACTCGCCACTGATTTTAAGGCGCCGATGTAGCTCAGTTGGTAGAGCACGTCCTTGGTAAGGACGGGGTCAGCGGTTCAATTCCGCTCATCGGCTCCAGAGTTTCTTAAAGTGATCTGAAAGTGGATTGAGGCGGACTTATGGGTTCGCAAGGCCAAATCGACACGCCAAAGTTCCGCGTTGAGCTTTCGGATTATTCCGTCTCCGTGGACGAGTGGACGCGTGCACAGAACGCTCCCAAGAGCGAGCTTCCGGAATTAAGTGAGGCTCAAAAAGCGATGGCGGGCAAGTTTGGCATCTCCGAGGAACAATATTCGCGCAGCGTGCTTGCGAGCCGGTATGGGATGCGGCGGCTTCGTACGCGGGCGGTAAGGCTGGGCGAGGAAGTGGAAAAGATTCTGCATGACGTTTCGGCAGAATCCCGGGTCACTCGAGTGGTTGCCGATCTGGCGCGCGAGCGTTGGGTGATTGTGTTGCGAACACCCACACGCCAAGTCGGCATTCCAGTCTCCCGCGAAATCGGGGATGACTTCCTTGATTTTCCCACCCGCGAGGCCACCGAGGACTTGAAGGCCAGTATTCGGTCTGGCTTGGGAATTGGGGAGAAGGGGATTTCACCGAAGTAAGCCTATGAGCTTGGCGAACAAATCAGCCCTGTTTCACTTGTCCGACGCTGGCAAAGATCTTCTTCGTGGGTTGGTTCCTGATGGAGACCCTTTCGAGGCCTTCGTTATGCGGGAAGACGAAGTTGGTGCGTGGATAATGGCCGGACTTGGCTCACCCCCTACGGGCGTGCCATCGGTTCCTGTTACGCTGATCAAATGGGAATACGTGAAGTCCGTGAACTATGAACATCTCATCGGCGGTGCCGACTCGGGAAGGATTGAGATCGAGTTGACCTGAGTAAGAGCGCGGAGGCGAAGCATCACGGCCTTCTCAAAGAGGCGAGGCGACAATACATGGCCAAAGAAAAGTTTGATCGATCCAAGCCGCACATGAATATTGGGACGATCGGTCACATCGATCACGGGAAGACGACGTTGACGGCGGCGATCACCAAGGTGCTGGCGAAGGACAATCCCAAGGTGAAGTTTCGGGCGTTTGATTCGATTGACAACGCGCCGGAAGAGAAGGCGCGCGGGATC
>DASYZE010000069.1:0-86185 GCA_035946625.1 Terriglobia bacterium
GCAACAAACTCCTCTTCTTTTCCAAACTCGAAAGTGTCTCGGGCATAGTCCCTCCTGTCTTCTGAGCGTAACATATACGTCCAGATACAAGCCACAAAAAAAGACAACCCACAGATAATCACAATTATGTCGCACACCCAACCCATGGGGACCGGTTGACCTGTGCACTTTCCCAAGAGTACACTCAGAACGGGTGAAACTTCGGTGAGTGAGGAAAAAACAAAATTGAGAAAGACAGCTTACACTCTGGCGATTGTTGTATCACTGGCCGTTTTCGCGTCTGCGCCCGCCTTCGGCGTCAACAAAGAAACTTTGCAGATGATGCAGCAACTGGACACGCTGCAACAGATGATGCAAAACCTCCAGAAGACGGTTGACTCCCAGACGGCGATCTTGCGCACGCTGATTGAACAGGCGAATGACAAAATAAGTACCATGGGCTCGACCGTGGAAGAGCTGCGCAAGTCAAACGAAAAGGATAATGCCAGCTACAACACGCGGCTTGATTCCATGACCAACCAGATGCAGGAGCTGAGCGCGAGCCTGGACGAAGCCAAGTCCCGTCTGGCTAAATTGAGTGACCAGGTCACTCAAACTCAAACCATCATCCAAACGCTCAACACCCCTCCGGCGGCGACACCCGCGGGCCCTACTTCGGGTGCGACACTCGATCCCAATAAACCCACAATTCCTGACGCTGACACCTTGTACAACTCGGGCTTAAGCGCTTACAACGGGGGTCAATACCAGTTGGCGATCCAGTCCTTCCAGGATTATTTGAAGTATTACGGGGATACGGACATGGCTTCCACCGCGCAGTTTTATATCGGCGATTGCTATTACAACCAAAAGAACTTTTCCCAGGCGGTTGAAGAATACAATAAATGCCTGGAACGATACCCCAACGGGAACAAGCTGCCTGCCGCGCAACTTAAGAAGGGCTATGCCTTGCTGGCCATGGACCAGAAGGCCGCAGGGATCCGGGAGTTGCGTTCATTGGTGGCGCGCTATCCCAACGCGCATGAGGCCGCTCTGGCCGCCCAGAGACTCCGCACGTTGGGCATTATCGTTCACGTGCGCGCGCATTGAGGGTGACGGAACGGATGAACCACTCCTCGAAGGCTCGATGAAGAATGGAGGATTACCATGGCAGGCTCGATCAACAAGGTGATACTTATCGGCCGTCTGGGCAAAGACCCGGAGTTAAAATACACTCCCAGTGGCGTGCCCGTGGCAAAGTTTTCGCTGGCGACAGACGAGTCCTTCAAGGACCGCAACGGTGAATTACAGAAACATACGGAATGGCATAACATTGTGGCCTGGAACAAATTGGCCGAAATTTGCGGTGAATATCTCACCAAGGGCAAGCAGGTCTACATCGAAGGGCGCATCCGCAGCCACCAGTGGGAAGATCAGGACAAGAACAAACGCACAGCTTACGAAATCGTCGCGTTTCAAATGACCATGCTCGGCTCAAAATCAGACAGCGAGCGCGCTTCCGCGAGCAGCCCCAGAGGCGCCGCGGCATCGGCGGGAGCGCCCGAGGAGAACCCGCCCGCTCCCGAGCCGCCTTCCGCCCCTCCCTCGGATATCACGGATGAGGACATCCCCTTCTGAGGCCGTCCGGCCATTCCAAGTTGTGAATTCAGGGATGGCACGGAGTCACTGAAAATCAACGTATTTGCGATGGACTTCTTCGATGGTCATGGGACCTATTCGGATGCGCACGGCAACGCGAGCGCCTTCGCCACCGCCGCTGCTGCGGCTGGAAGTGACATATACCGTGTCTCCCGCGCGAAGATCCTTACAGGCCAGTGGCTTCCCCTGTTCATTGAGGCAAGTGGTATTGCGGTTGACCAGCATTAGCTCGGTCACTTCGGTGGGATGTTTTAGAACAAGTTGATCCTTCGACATGTTCACCGAGGAAATGATGAAAAACTCTTCTCCTCCCGGCGCCGTCCCCTTTTGCTGCTGCTCCGCAGACAATGGCGCGCCCATGAGAAGTGCCAGGAACAAGCCCAACCCGATTTTGAAAATCCCGGTTTTCATAAGATCCCTTCCCTCGTCATCATAAAGTTCCTTCAACTATTCGTACCGCAGCGCATCGATCGGGTCCAGCCGCGCGGCTTTACGCGCCGGGTAGTAGCCAAAAAAAATCCCGACAGCGGCAGAAAACAAAACTGCGACGCCGATGGCCTCCGGCAGAACCCGCGTGGGCCAATTAAGCATGCTGGAAACTGCCATCGAGCCCGCCACCCCGCCCAGCACCCCCACCGTGCCACCAAGCAGGCTGAGCACCACGGCCTCGCTCAGGAACTGCATTTGCACGTCTTGTTCCGTGGCGCCTACGGCCATGCGGACGCCAATTTCCCGTGTTCGCTCCGTAACCGATACCAGCATGATGTTCATGATGCCAATGCCGCCCACCAACAGTGAGACCGAAGCAATACTGGCCAGCAAAAGCGTCATGATGCGTCCCGATTGCGCCTGGGTTTCCGCCAGGTCGGTGGGGCTACTGACCATGAAATCGTTGTCTTCGTCGGGGCGCAGGTGGTGACGTTCGCGCAGCAGGCCGGCGATTTGAGCTTGAGCGGGTTTAATGGTTTCTTGCGATGACGCCGAACCCATAATGAAATTCACCCAACTGATGCCCGCAATTTTTTTCTGAACCGTGGTGTAAGGGATGATGATGGTGTCATCCTCATCTTGTCCGAACGGCGACTGTCCTTTGGGGGCCAGAACCCCGATGACGCGGAAAGGAAGGCTTTGCACGCGAATCGTTTTCCCCAACGGGTTTTCGTCCCCAAAAAGGTTTTGCACCACGGTCAACCCGATCACGCAAACATCCGCAGACGAGTCCACATCATGCTGGGTGAAGATGCCACCCTCCTGGACGGGCCAGCGCCGGATTTGAAAGTAGGCGGGAGCAACACCGCGGACGTGTGTATACCAGTTTTGATTTCCATAGACCAATTGAGCCGAGGCACCCACGCCCGGCGAGATTCTGACCATCAAAGGAATCTGCTGGCCGATGGCGATGGCGTCGGCCACGGTCAGCGTCTTGGTGGCCGCGCTTCCCATGTGGACGCCGCCGTGGTTCACACTCCCGGCGGATACAAACACAATGTTGTCGCCCAGATTCCGGAGGGATTCCTGGATCTGATTGGAGGCGCCTTCGCCGATGGCCACGGTGCAAATCACCGCGCCCACGCCGATGATAATGCCCAGCATGGTGAGGATGGTGCGCATTTTGTTGCGCCCCAGGGCACGGAGGGCGACGCGGATAACGGCGGCAAAATCCATCAGTCTTTGTCCTCCTCCTCGTCTTGGTCAAGGGCCGGCAGGGTGCGGAAAACCTCACCCGCGTCCAACGGGTCATCGACGGGCGCGTCGCGGCGGACCTTGCCGTCCTTGAAGGTGACCACACGCTTGGCGTAAAGGGCGATGTCGGGTTCGTGGGTGACCAGCAAAATGGTGATGCTGCGCTCCTTGTTCAAGCGCTGAAACACTTCCATAATTTCAACACTGGTCCGGCTGTCCAAATTTCCCGTCGGCTCGTCGGCGAGGATAATGGAGGGGCTGTTCACCAGGGCTCGCGCCACAGCAACGCGCTGTTGTTGCCCGCCGGAAAGCTGGGCGGGGTGGTGAGACTCTCTTCCCTCGAGTCCTACGGCCCGCAGGGCCTCGAGGGCGCGCTCAATCCTTTGCTGGTGGGGAACGCCGGAGTAAATCAGCGGCAACTCTACATTTTCCAACGCCGAGGTCCGAGACAGCAGATTGAACCCTTGAAATACAAAACCGATTTTGCGATTGCGGATGCCGGCCAATTCTTTGTTGTTTAACTTGGAGACGTCCTGCCCTTCCAGCAAGTAACGCCCCCGGGTAGGGCGATCGAGGCATCCCACCAGATTCATGAAAGTAGACTTTCCCGAACCCGACGCTCCCATGATGGCCACAAACTCGCCACGAGCAATAGATAGGGACACACCGCGCAGGGCGTGAACCTGGACTTCACCCAGGAAATATGTCTTGTGGAGATTATCAGCGTAAATGACCGCGCCTGATGGAGAAGCCGCGATCTCGTTTTCCGGGCGGGATTGGACCATTTCTTCAGGCATAAGGCTGGGCTACCTCCGTGGTCCGCCGAATCGCGGCGTGCTCGGGAATTGGTTTTGGCCCTGCCCCCCGGCGTTTTCTTCGCCCGTAATCAAAATGTCGTTCGCTTGCACCGGCCCTTCCTTGAGCTCCGTGAAGGTATAATCGGTGATTCCAATCCGCACCGCAACGGGCACCAGCTTCTTGTCCGGCCCTTGCTTCCATACCACCTGCCAGCCCCCCAGGTGTGAGGTGGCCGCTGCCGGAGGAATCTGGTAGCGCTCATACAGTTTCTGAAGTTCAGTGCGCGCCATGTCCGGGGTGAAGCGCAGGGCCGCATTGGGGATGCAAATCGCGCCTGACACATTCCCGGTGGGAACGGTCACATACGCGGTCTCACCCGGCAAGAGCTTCTCCTGGGGATTTTCGAAATCAATGATGGTGTTGTAGGTCACCACGTTTTGGACCATGGTGGCATTCAGTCGAATGGCGCTGACCTGTCCGTGAAAGACATCGGTGGGAAAGGCATCCACTTGAAAAGTTGCGTCCGTCCCGATTTTAATGTTCCCGGTATCCGATTCATCGGTGGCGGCATAAACCTGCATGCGGGTGAGATCCTGAGCGATGGAAAAAACAACCGGCGCTTGAAGAGCGGCGGCCACTGACTGGCCCACGGTCACATTGCGAGCCACTATGGTGCCGTCGATGGGCGACAAGATGGTGGTGTAACGGAGATTCGTCTCCGCCTGGTCAAGCGCTCCCCGATTGGTTTCCACCACGGCCTGCGCCTGCTGCACTTGAGCCTTGGTTTGGTCCAATTGCGCGCGGGATTGATTTAAAGTGGCCACCGCGGCACGCACCTGCGCGTCAGCCTGATCCAGATTCGATTGGGTCATGTCCTTCTGGTCCTCGGAGAGCACTCCTTCCTTCGAAAGGTTTGCAATGCGCAGCGCGTTGGCGCGGGCATAGACGGCCGCCGCCTTCAGGCGGGCAATGTTGGCTTCGTTCGTCTGAATGGCCGCCTCATTGGCGCCGATGCTGGCCTCCAGGTTTTTCAGGTTGGCCTCGGCGTTGCCCAGGTTGCCCCGCGCCTGCATCACTTGCGCCTCATAAATCGCCGGATCAAGTTGCGCCAGCACCTGCCCGGCATGGACCCGGCTGTTGAAGTCGGCAAAAATATACTGGACGGTCCCGGACACGTAGGACCCCACCGGAACCGTGGTCAGCGGATTGATGGTTCCCGTTGCCTGCACCACGGCGGTAATGTCACCGCGCTTCACGGGGGCGGTCAAATACTTGATTTCGCCGGAACGCGCGCGCAACACCATCCCGGCTGTCAGCAGGGCCGCCAGGGCGATCACGGTCAGGTTCACCAGCTTGGTATGATTTTGATAGTATTTTCGCAGGCCCATTTATTCTATAAAACCTCTCTCACACTAAGATACATCTATTGGCGGGATGGTTCCAGCAAGGTTTGCAGTTTTCAAAGGCGCATTAGGGCGATCTTTGCTTCTTCATTCTTTCATCCGAGAGCCGGACGTGCTCGTTGAATTTCGCCAACTGGTCCGGATTAAGGATTTTCCGGATCTGATTTCGAGTATCTTCGTGCAAGGCGTCAAATTGGGGCTTGTCTTGCTGTTGAAGCTGCCTTCTCTTCCGGCCCGACTCCTGAAGGATCTGCCGGAGTTGTTGCACCTGCGAGTCATCGAGGCTTAGGTCCCGCTTCATGCGGTCCACAACCCGGTTCAGGTCAAATTCATGCCTCCAGTGGCCGGAGTACCAACCGTAATAAAATAATCCGGCGCCGCCCACAATAATGCCGAGGACAAAGGTGAGAACGAAATAGACGTAGGCGCGGCGGGTCACTTTTTTGTTTGGCCGCTCCCTTTCGACAAACCAACTGGAATCGCGTCGTGCGTGTCCCCAAATTCATCCGCCAGGTAGGTAACCTCGCCGGGCGCGTTGGCCTCGTTCTGGGTGATGTAGGGCTCGTCGGGTGCGGGCCCGCGCAGGGGTCCAGAGGAAGGTAATGCGAACGCTAGAAGCAGAGTCATGGTGAGGAGCAAGCCGGCCAGGACAAAGCGCCGGCCGATTCGCTCAATAAACTCCGCCGTGGCGCCACCCGAATCCACCGCCGATCCCAATCGCCGGATGACCCGGGCGCTAAATCCAAAGGAGGCTTGGGGCGGTGGTTCCTGGGCCAGGAATCGGAAACCCGCGCGCACCAGCCCCTGGTCTCTTCGCACCTCGCGACAGTCCGCGCATGCAGACAAATGCTCTTGAATCGGCGCAGGGAGCAAGCCCTCTGGCGTGACTTCCAGAATGGCCTTAACGTCTTTGCAGCGCATCGCTCACCTTCCTTCCCTCAGTTTCTTCACGTCCTGAAGCATTCTTTTTCGTGCCCGGTGCAGCCTCACTTTCACCGTGCTTACATTCAACTGCAGAATTTCCGCGATTTCTTCCACGGACAGATCTTCCAATTCCTTCAGCACCAGGACCACGCGATCATCCGCCGGAGCCCGATCCAAAAGCTTTCCGGCAATATCTTTCAGCGCGCTCTGCTCTTCCGGGTCAAGGTCTTCCCCGACCAACCGTTCCGCACGGGCCTCCAGTTGAAGCCGGATTTCGTCAGCCACCTCCCAGAAATAATGGACCCGCGAAGAACGCACCCGACGCAAATAGTCATAGCAATGGTTCACAGCCACCCGGGAGAGCCAGGTGGCGAAAGATGACTCGAAGTTATAACTCCGAATGGCTTGAAACGCCTTGAAAAATATCTCCTGCGCGATATCTTCCACTTCATCCCGGCGACGCACCAGGTGGTAAATGATGGAAAACACCCGCCGCTGATGGCGTTCCACAAGGAAACTAAATGGTTCTTGCTCCCCCCGTTGAACACGTTTAATGAGTTCAACTTCCTGTTCGACTCCTGGCTTGGGTTGATCCATCCAACTTCCATAATGGGCCTTCCCCATTAAATGACGACGAATGAGGTGGCGATTGGGTTACAGGTCTCCGCGAATCCCGCAAGCGGTCGCAAACAATACCCAAACAAATTATAGTTGACCAATCTAACATGCTGTGGAAGAATGTCCAACATGATCATTGGAACAAGATTACGAAAACTTCGAGAGGACAAGGATTTTTCACAAGGCGACATCGAGAAACGGACGGGACTGCTGCGCTGTTACATTTCTCGGGTTGAAAACGGACACACGGTCCCTTCGCTCGAGACCCTGGAGCGACTCGCGTCAGCTTTGGAGATTCCTTTATATCAACTGTTTTACGAGGGAGACGAACCACCTCCCTTGCCGAATCTGAGCAAACGACGATCCCTGGAAGAGCTGGCCTTGGACGGAGCGAGCGAGAAAGAAGTGCGCTTCTTCGGAAAGGTGAGAAAGCTCGTCGCCAAGATTGACGAGGAAGATCGACAGCTCTTGCTTTACATGGCTCAGAAATTGGCAAGTCGGTAACGCCTTCCCCGTTAACCCATGGGGGCGAAGTGTCGGTGGCGCTTGCCAGCCGACGCCTGCCTTCTCTATTCCCACTCGATGGTGCCGGGTGGCTTCGATGTAATGTCGAAGACTACCCGGTTCACCCCTTTGACCTCATTTACAATTCGCGTCGATATTCGTTCGAGCAAAGGGGCCGGGAGTTTGGCCCAGTCGGCGGTCATTCCGTCCTCGGACTCCACCGCCCGCAATGCGATGGTTGAGGCGTAGGTTCGCGCGTCACCCATTACGCCCACGCTTGAGACCGGCAGAAGAACAGCGAAAGACTGCCAAAGGCTCTTGTAAAGGCCCCCCGCGCGGATTTCTTCGAGCACAATCGCGTCCGCCTCGCGCACCACGCGCAGGCGCTCTTCGGTCACCTCGCCCACAATACGTACGGCCAGGCCAGGGCCGGGGAACGGCTGCCGGCTCACCACTTCATCGCTCAGCCCCAATTCCCTGCCCACCACACGGACTTCGTCCTTGAAAAGTTCTCGCAGCGGCTCGATCAACTGGAATTTGAGATCGGTGGGTAATCCACCTACGTTGTGGTGGCTCTTGATCACGGCGGCGGGGCCTTTCACCGAAACCGATTCGATCACATCCGGATAGAGAGTTCCTTGCACCAGAAACTGAACCTCGCCCAGGCGGCAAGCCTCTTCTTCAAACACCCTGATGAATTCTTCCCCGATGATCTTCCGCTTTTTCTCGGGATCGGCAACCCCGCTGAGACGTTGGACAAACCGCGCCGAACGGTCAATGGCCCGGACGTTCAAATGGCCTTGTTCCTTCAGCGCGGCAGCGACGCGTTCGAATTCATTTTTCCGTAGCAGCCCGTTATCCACAAAAACGCAGGTGAGGCGGTCGCCGAGCGCCCGCCCCACCAACGTGGCGGCGACGGCGGAATCGACTCCCCCGGAAAGCGCGCAGAGCGCCTTGCGCTCACCCACCTGGTGGCGAACGCGTTCCACCGTTTCGTCAATGAAAGACCGCGGAAACCAGTTGGGCTTGATGCCGCAAATGTCCACTACGAAGCGCTTCAGGATTTCGCTGCCACGGTCCGTGTGATGAACCTCGGGATGGAATTCCACCGCGTACATTTTCGCCGCCGGGTTTTCAATCACGCCAATGGCGTTTTCCGTGCGCGCCGTGACCGTGAATCCGGGTGGAATTTGCGCAATGTGGTCGCCGTGACTGTTCCACACCCGTAGCGGCGACGGAAGCCCGGCCAGCAGTTGAGTGTTGCGGTCAAATTCGAGTTGGGCGAATCCGTACTCCCGCCGCTTGGCCGGCTCCACTTTGCCGCCCAGTTTCCACGTCATCATATGCAACCCGTAACAAATGCCGAAGACGGGCAGATTCAGTTGGAAGACGCGATCATCGCAGACGGGCGAGCCCGGATCGTATACCGAAGAGGGTCCTCCGGAAAGCACGATCGCCTGCGGATGCATCCGCTGCAAATCGTCGATGGGGATCGTGCAGGGCACAATCACCGAATATACCTGCATCTCCCGGATGCGCCGCGCGATGAGCTGGGCGTATTGAGCGCCGAAATCAAGAACCACAACCGGTCGGGGCTGTTCCATACTCCTCGCTACTTCACAACAATGTTCACCAATTTTTGCGGCACGATGATGATTTTAACCACCTGCCGCCCGTTGATAAATTGTATGACTTTTTCGTCTGCCTGCGCCAGCCGGCGAAGTTCCGCTTCGTCCACACTGACCGCGGCTCGAACTCTGCCGCGCAATTTGCCGTTCACTTGCACGGGTATCTCCAGTTCATCCTCAGCGGCGAGTTCTGGATCGAAATCCGGCCAAGGCACCCGCAAAGTTGCCTGGGCATGTCCCAACCCTTCCCACAATTCATCCGCCGTATGGGGCACAAAAACCGAGATCATGAGCACCAGAATTTCCAGCGAGTCCCTCAAAATCTCCGGCCGGATTTTCCCCGCCTCAATCGCATCCTCAAGATCGCTCAGTTCATTCACGAGTTCCATGACCATGGCCACGTCGGTGTTGAAGTGCCAGCGGCCCTCCAAATCCTCGGTAACGTGCCGGAGAGTTTGATGAGTTTTGCGAATCAGGCGCCGTTCTTCCGCAGAAACCTGGTGGAGATCCCACCGGGACTTCCCATTTTGGGCCGTTGGGCGAGCGGGGCCGGAAGCGGGCGGGCTTGAGTATTTCGCCACCATGCGATAGGCGCGGTTCAAAAAGCGCGAGGCGCCTTCGATGCCCGAATCGCTCCAGTCAAAATCGCGGGAAGGCGGCGCGGCAAAGAGGGTGTATAGCCTCACGGTATCCGCTCCATACTTGGCGAACATGGCGGTCGGGTCCACCACGTTGCCTTTGGACTTCGACATCTTGGCGCCATCTTTAATCACCATGCCCTGGGTGAACAGCCGGGCCACCGGCTCGGGAAAATCCACCAGGCCGATATCCCGCATGACCTTGGTAAAAAAACGCATGTAAATCAAGTGAAGAATGGCGTGCTCGATTCCGCCTATATACTGGTCAACCGGAAACCAATATTTCACCGCATCCTTGTCGATGGGCGCGGTGGAAATGTGCGGGCTGGTGTAGCGGTAGAAATACCACGACGAATCGACGAAGGTATCCATGGTATCCGTTTCGCGGCGCGCCCGCCCGTGACAATTCGGACAACGCGTGTTCACGAACTCCGGCACACTCGCCAGCGGCGATTGACCCTGGCCGGTCAACTTGACTTCGGGAGGAAGAATCACGGGAAGATCTTTGTCCGGAACCGGAACGATCCCGCAGGCATCGCAGTAAATAATCGGAATCGGAGAGCCCCAGTAGCGCTGGCGCGAAATACCCCAGTCCTTAAGCCGATATTGAACTGTTCCCTTCCCGAATCCTTTGGCCTCCGCCTCGCGCGTCATGCGCTCGATCGCTTTTTCCGAAGAGAGACCGTCATATGGACCGGAATTGACGAGCTTTGAATTCGGACCTGTCTCGGTGTAGGCCGACTTGAGTACTTGGGGAATTTCGCCGTCGCACGGCACTATCACCGTACGAACGGGCAGTCCGTGTCTCACTGAAAATTCAAAGTCCCTTTCGTCATGGGCGGGAACGGCCATCACCGCGCCCGTGCCGTATCCCATCAGCACGAAGTTCGCAACCCAGATGGGCACGTTTTCGCCATTGAAGGGATTGCGGGCGGTGTATCCTGTATCCACGCCCATTTTCTCGAAATTGACCTCGGCCCGGGCCCGGGCCGTCGAAGCCTTCACTCCCTCCACGTCGCGCCGCATCTTCTCGGGATCCTCTGAAAATGAAATCAATTTCTCAACCAGCGGATGTTCGGCGGCCAGATAGACCGCCGTGCACCCAAAGATGGTGTCCACCCGCGTAGTGAAGATCCGCAAGTGCTCGCCGATTTCGTTTACCGGGAAGTCAATTTCCGCCCCCACCGACTTGCCGATCCAATTCTGCTGCATGCTCAACACGCGCTCGGGCCAGCGGACCAATTCCTTCATGTCGTCCAGCAGGCGCTCGGCGTAAGCGGTGGTTTTCCAGAACCATTGCTCGAGGTCACGCTCCATCACGGGCGTTTCCTCGTGGCGCCAGCAGCAACCATTCACCACCTGCTCGTTGGCCAGCACGGTCTCGCAGCTCGGGCACCAATTCACACGGCTTTTCTTTCGATACGCCAGGCCGCGCTCAAACATACGAATGAAAAACCATTGGTTCCAGCGGTAATATTCCGGGACGCAAGTAGCCACCTCGCGCCGCCAGTCATAGCTCACACCCAGGCGCTTCAACTGCCCGCGCATACGATCAATGTGACTAAAGGTGAATTCGGAGGGGTGGCGCTGGTTCTTGATGGCGGCGTTTTCCGCCGGCAGTCCAAACGCGTCCCAACCGATGGGATGGATGACGTTGAAGCCCTTCATCCACATATAGCGCGCCAGCGCGTCCCCGATGGTGTAGTTGCGCACGTGCCCCATGTGGATGTCGCCCGAGGGATAGGGGAGCATCTCCAGGACGTAGTACTTCTTCCGCGCCGCGTCCACCTCGGATTCGAAGAGCTTCTCCTCCGCCCAGCGCGCCTGCCACTTCGATTCGATTTTTTGCGGATCGTAGGTTGGGTCCATGGTAAAAGCAAATTATGAATTATGAGTTAGGGAGGTAAATGGCGGGGAGCCTTCAACTATCGACCCTGCCTTAGAATTCATAATTGATCACTTCCCTCCCGCTAAGCCTCGCATGGTGCGCAAATTTCGTTTGTCATCGCCGGGCCGGTCCACCGGAGTTTCGCAGATGAACGGGATGGACTTCAATTTGGGGTGGCGCACGATCCTCCCAAAAGCTTCCGCGCCGATCTTCCCTTTTCCTATGTGCTCGTGCCGGTCCACTTTGGAATCAAACCGGGCTTTCGAATCGTTGGCGTGGATGACGTAAACATCTTTTAATCCAACCGTCGCGTCCAACGTTTTCACGGTTTGCCTCAATCCGGCCACGGTGTGGATGGGATAGCCCGCCGCAAAGGAGTGCGCCGTGTCAATGCACGCTCCTATGGGAAGATCGCGCGCCGTGCCCCGGATAATTTCCGCCACTTCGTCGAACGTCCTCCCAATTGCAGTTCCCTGTCCCGCCGTGTTCTCAATCAAAATCTTCAACCCGTCCAAGCGAAGACCTTTGGCCGATTGCAGCAATGACTCAATACACCTGCCGATGGCCGCTGAGGGCGTGCTTTCTTTGGCGCTGCCCGGATGCGTGACCAGAAATTCCGCGCCCAGCGCCAGCGCGCGCTCCAATTCACCTCGAAATGCCGCAATTGATCTCTCCCTGATCAACGCGTCGCCCGAAGCCAGATTGATCAAATAGTTGTCATGGATGGCCAGCGGCGCCAGGCCGTGGCCCGCCCTTACTTCCTTAAAGCGCTCGCTCGACTCCGCGGAAACCGCTGCCGCCTGCCAACCGCGCGGATTGGCGGAGAACATCTGAAACGTGTCACAGCCGATCTTTCTGGCGTGATGGGCCGCGTTCTCCAGAGCTCCGGCAATCGATGTGTGAACACCCACAAGCATGAATTTTCAGCGGCGTCTAAGTCAACCATCTTAACAAACCGTTCACAAAACGGTCAACGAAGGGGGGAAGAAAGGTTAAAGGGTACAGGTTAAAGGTTAAAAGTCAAAAGCCAAATGCTGGAAGTCGAGATCTGATTTTTCCTTTACCCTTTAACCTTTACCCTTTTACCTCTCTCACCCTAGATTGGATTTCCAAAAATCAAATCAAGCTGTTATCCTTAGCGCGCGCTTATGGACGAATCCGACTTCATGCGGGTGGCGATTGAGAAGGCGCGCGAAGGGATCGCCGCCGGTCAATCGCCTTTTGGCGCGGTAATTGTAAACGGAGAGCACGTCCTGGCGGCTGCGCACAACACCGTTTGGCGGGACTCTGACCCAACTGCCCACGCCGAAATCAACGCCATCCGTCATGCGGCGATTGCGGTTAGCGGCATCGATCTGGAGACTTGCTCGATTTTCAGCACCTGCGAGCCTTGCCCGATGTGCCTCGCCGCCATCCACTGGTCAAAAATCCGTCGGGTGGTTTTCGGCGCCTCCATTTCCGACGCGGCCGCGGCGGGTTTTTCCGAGCTCTCCATCCGGGCACGAACCATGGCCAAAATGGGTGGAAGCCCGCTGAAAGTCGAAGGGGGCCTGCTTCGTGACGAATGTCGCGCGCTGTTCGGCATTTGGAAAAAGAACCCATCCAGGAAAGTCTATTAGTCGCGCCGCCCACAAAGGAGTAGGCCGCCGAAATCAAGGACCAATCATGTTCCCGGGAACAAAGACTTCCCCAGGAGGAATTGCAAGCTCGGTTGTCCATTGGCGGCGACCGCGGGTAAAATTGTTGCACCCATCTGGCAACCGCACTACAGCCAACCTTCTGCAAAACAGCCGAGAAGTGCAGGCATGCTGCGGCACCCTGTCCTCGGATTGAGCCCGGGTCTTGCGTGGCGTTCAAAGGGGGTTGTGGTCCTTTCGAGCAATTGGCCGGTAGCAGGCCCGTTTCCCAGGACACACCACGCCCAAGGGGGTGGCAAGCGTAGCGCGCCCAATAAAACGCTCGCACGGCAGGCCGACTGTGGTGTGCGTGTCACCCTCTCCAATTTGTTGCTTGACTTATCCTTCCAAAAAGAAGAATCTCTTTCCATCGGTCGGTGCATCTAGACTAGATGGCTGGTCAGGCGGGGCGCTCTTGAACGCTGCCCTTCTTATTCAAATGCTGGCTCCATCGGCCTGAATGCCGCAGTCAAACAAACATTCCCAGGACCTTCTTTTGGGCGTGCAGAGGAGCTTTCTCCGTGAATATCCTGCTTTATAATCCCGACAACGAAGTGACCCATAATTTCATGCCGCACCTCTGGATGTTCCTGCTCAAATCGCTCACCCCCGCCCAGCATCATGTATTCCTGGTGGATGGCAATGCGCAGAGAATGACCGAGAAACAACTGGTGGATTACATCAAGGAAAATCACGTGGAACTGGTGGGCATCGGCGCCATGACCCGCATGGTGGCCAAAGCCTACAGGATGGCGGACGCAGTACGCGCCGCCGGAGTGCGCGTGGTGATGGGAGGCCCGCACGTCACCGAGGTGCCCGACGAGCCGCTGGGCCGCGACGGCTCTCCCCGGCACGCAGATGCGGTAGCCCTGGGTGAAGCCGATGCCACTTGGCCGCAGATCGTGGCGGACGCGGAACGCGGCGCCTTGAAGGAAGTTTATGCCCCGCTCAATCAGGAAGGGAAGGAAGTTAAGCCCGCGCTTGACGATTACCCCGTGATTCCGTGGGAAAAGATGGACCTGTCGCAGTTCAACATGATCAAACACTTTCCCCGGCCGGCACGCACCATGCTCCGGCGCATCGGCATGAAGTGGGAAAGTTTTCTGATGATTCCTATCGAGTCGGGACGCGGCTGCCCCTATGGCTGCGAATTCTGCACCGTCACCGGATTTTTCGGGGACTCCATTCGTTTCCGCACCGACGAGAGCGTGGTGGAAGAATTGCTCTTGCTCAAATCTTTGGAGAAAAAGCAAAGGGGAAAAATCGCCGTTTTCTTTATCGACGACAACTTTGCCATCAATCCCAAAAGGACCAAGTCCCTGCTGCGCGCCATTATTGCCGCCGGCGCGCAGGTCCCCTGGACAGCGCAGATCAGCATGAACCTGCTGCGTGATGAAGAGCTCGTTTCACTCATCGCGCAGAGCGGGGCCAAATGGATCTTTATGGGGCTGGAATCCATCGACCCTGAGAATCTGAAGAGCGTCAGCAAAGGGTTCAACAAACCGGCGGAATACCCGGCTGTCCTGGAGCGCCTCGCCCGCCACGGCCTATACGGCATTACCTCTTTTATTTTTGGAATGGACAGTGACCGTCCCGGCGTGGCGGAGCGCACGCTGGAGCAGATTCGCTCCTGGCCCCCGGGCCTGCCCGTTTTCGGATTGCTCACCCCTTACCCATCCACTCCGCTTTACGATCGCCTGGCCGCGGCCGGCCGCCTGACCCGGCCCAAGCATTGGTTGGATTTCAAGCCTTTCCACATGGCCCACACTCCTTTGGGAATTTCCATTGAGCAGGCGGAGGCTGAAGTTCGTCACGCCTGGACCTCGGCCTACGACCCCAGCACCACCGCCGCCGCCATGGAATGGTTGGAAGGAAGGCCCGTCGCGGACCGCATCATCCACCTGCTGGCAAGGATGGCATTCCGCGGAATCTATTTCCCGCAGATGACCAAACGCCAATGGCTGCGGGTGGTTTTTGAGAATCGAACGCCAATATATAAAGTAATCTCAAAAGCGGTGGAGATGAAATTCAAGCGGCCGACAAAGAATAGTGGCGTCCCGCCGCAAGTGGCGCCTGAGCCAATTCTTTCCCCGGCCCGATCCACCACCCAGCCGAGCGAAGCTACATCGGGCGCCTGACGAGCTCGCTCACCACCCGGGCGGATCTTAACCGGAAACCGGCAACCTCAGTTCCCGGCTTCCCTTCCATTGAGATCAAGCATCCATCTGAGCAACGCTCCTGCATTGCCTTGAGTCCCCAAAAAGTGCTTTCGAGTTTCCTTCTCTTGCGCTACCATGCGCACGGTTTAACAAGATTCAAGCCATCCACTTGGGGGGCGAAACATGAGAACGAAATTGTGCTGGTCGAATCCGCGGACTCGTCCTGGAATTCTGCGCCACGCGATTGTTTTGCTTTACCTTCTGTTGGCCTGTTCGATGGGCGCCAAAGCCGCGGACAAGCTGACGTTCGAAATCTCCTTCCCCGCTTCTGTTCATCCCCAATCCATAACCGGCCGGGTGTTTGTAATCGTTAGCACGGAAAAGAATCCGGAGCCGCGCATCCAGGCTGGATTCTGGGGAGACACCGCGCCCATCTTCGGAACCGACGTGGCCCAGCTCAAACCGGTCGAGACCGCAATCATAAACTCCGAAACCCTCGGCTATCCCCCTGCGAGCCTTCGGGACATTCCAGCGGGCGACTACCACGTGCAGGCCCTGATGAACGTCTACACCCAATTCCATCGCTCCGATGGCCACGCAATCTGGGGGCACATGGACCAGTGGGAAGGCCAGCAATTCAATATTTCACCCGGAAATCTCTACAGTGAAGTCCAGGACGTTCATCTCGATCCGCAGGCTGGCTACACCATAAAGCTGAGCCTGACCAAAGTGATTCCGCCCATCACAATGCCCGCGGACACGGCGTGGTTGAAGCACATCAAAATTCAGAGCGCCCTTCTCTCAAAATTCTGGGGACGCCCTTTCTACCTGGGCGCCACTGTTCTCCTGCCCCAGGGCTACGACGCACACCCCGACGCCCACTATCCGGTGCTCTATTTGCAGGACCATTTCAGTCTTGGGCCGCCCATTCCCTTTACCGATCCGAATGCGCCCGGCGGTTCCAAGGGCAGGTGGGCGGCAAGAGGCGTTGAAATGTACCAGGCCTGGACCTCAGATCATTTCCCGCGCATGATCGCCGTTCGCTTTCAGCATCCCACCCCGTACTTCGATGATTCGTACGCGATCAACTCAGCCAATAACGGGCCTTATGGCGATGCCATCATGACGGAGCTGATTCCCTACCTTGAGGAACACTTCCGCATCATTCGCCAGCCCTATGCGCGCGTGCTGGCGGGCGGATCCACGGGCGGATGGGAGTCATTGGCTCTTCAGGTTTATCACCCTGAATTTTTCGGAGGCACTTGGACCTTTTTCCCCGACCCGATTGATTTCCGGCGCTACCAACTGACCGATATCTACCAGGATGAAAACGCCTTTTACGAACCTGGCCATCATTGGCTGCAAGCCCCGCGTTACATGGCGCGTAAAGCCGACGGCCAGCCTGAAGTCAGCTCGCGGGATTTCAGCCGGCTGGAAGCCGTGTTGGGCAGTCACGGCAGGTCAGGCCAGCAGCTTGAAATTTGGGAGGCAGCCTATGGGCCGGTGGGCGACGACGGCTATCCCCAGCCGCTTTGGGACAAGCTGACCGGTACTATAGATCATAGCGTGGCGGAATATATGAGAGATCATGGATATGATTTAAGGTATTACACGGAAAAGAATTGGCCCAAGATCGGCCCTCAATTAGCGGGCAAGATTTATCTCTACTGCGGGGATATGGACAATTACTACCTGAATTTGGCGGTTTACCTGTTTGAAGATTTCCTGATCAAAACCAAAGACCCGTATTACGCGGGCTCGGTGGAGTACGGCCGTCCCATGAAGGGCCACGGATGGATGCCCATGAGCTTTCCCGAACTCATAAAGATGATGGCAGAGCACATCGACAAGACTGCTCCCGCCCGGGAAGACACCGGCGGGTGGCATTACTAACCCTCGGAAGCAGACTACCAAATCACGCAGCGTTCGGCGGGCGGCCGCACCATGGGGTCGCCGGGCTTGCACGAATAGGCCTTGGCAAAAGCGGGCATGTTGGAAAGTGGGCCATTCACCCGGAACTGCGGCAGGGGATGCTCATTAGTATTCACCAACAGGCGCGCGTATTCGGGGCGCAATTTTTCCGCCCACACCTGCGCCCAGCCCAGGAAAAAGCGCTGTTCAGGAGTAAACCCGCCAATCTCTTGCGGCCTCGGCTTGCCTTCCAGCGATTTTTCAAAGGCCGCGTAAGACACGGTAAGCCCGCCCAGGTCGGCGATGCTCTCCCCGGACACCAGCTTGCCATTTTCGTGCAGTTCTTCAAATTTGAAATTGTCAAATTGATGCACCACGCACAGCGCCCGCGCATCGAAATTCTTTTTGTCCTCCGGGGTCCACCAATTCTTTAAATTTCCCTGGGCGTCAAACCGGTTGCCTTCATCGTCAAAGCCGTGGGTCATCTCGTGCCCGATCACCGCGCCCATGCCGCCGTAATTCAAGGCGTCGTCAGCCTTTGGATCATAGAAGGGCGGTTGCAGGATGCCGGCGGGAAAAACAATTTCGTTCATTTGAGGATTGTAGTAGGCGTTGACGGTGGGCGGAGTCATCCCCCACTCCGTGCGGTCCACCGGCTTCCCCACCTTGTTTAGGTCGCGCTTGAACTCGAACGCGTTGGAGCGCCACATATCACGAACAAAAACGCCCCGCTCGATATTGAGCGCGGAATAGTCGCGCCACTTGTCCGGGTAGCCGATCTTATTCATAAAAGCGTCGAGTTTGATAATGGCCTGCTTCCGGGTTGCTTCGCTCATCCAGGAGAGGGTGGAAATATCGCTTTGCAGCGCCGCCTCGAGATTGCGCACCATGCCCAGCGCGTGCGCCTTCGCTTCCGGCGTGAACGTCTTCTGCACGTAGACCTGGCCCAGCGCCTCGCCCAGCGCCCGGTCAGTGTAGCGGACGCAGCGCTTCCACCGAACCAGATTTTCTTTGGTGCCTGTCAGCGTCTTGCCCTTGAAATTGAAATCCTCATCCACAAACTTCGAGGAAAGATAGGGCGCGGCGGCATTCACTAAATGCCAGCGCAAATAGGTTTTCCAGTCTGCGAGCGGCACGGAGGTTATCATGGCGCTCATGGCCTTGAAGAAATCAGGCGTGGCCACGTTGATCTCGCCCTTCCCTGCCAGTCCCATCGTTTCCAGGTAACCCGGCCAATCAAAATCGGGCGCCAGGGTTTTCAATTGTCCGGCGCTCATTTTGTGATAAACCGCATCGGGATTGCGCCGCTGCACTCGCGTCAATGAAGCCTGGGCGAGCTTGGTTTCAATTTCCATCACCGTCTTGGCCTCCGCCGAGGCGGTCGCCGGTTCGTCGCCCATCAATTGAAACATCTTGCCCACGTGCTGCACGTATTCATCTCGGGTCTGTTTTGATTTCGCGTCGTCCTTCGTATAGTAATCGCGGTCCGGCAACCCCAACCCGTGCTGGTCAATCTCGCCGATCACCTGGGTGCTGTTTTTAAAGTCCTGGTCGGAACCCACCGCAAATGGCGCGTTCACGCCAAAACTTTGCAGCCGCTCGATTTCCGCCTGCAATCCCGCCGCGTCCGCGATCCCGGCGATGCGCTCGAACTCGGGTGCAAGGGGCTGGATCCCCGCCGCCTCCACCGTGTTTTCGTCCATGCAGCTCGCGTAAAAATCTCCCACTTTTTGTTCGTTCGAACCTTTGGGCGCGTTGCTGTTTTTGGCCGCGCCCTCCAGGATTTGGTGGAGGACGTCCCGGTTCTTTTCTGCTAGCTCATTAAAACTCCCCCAACTCGGGTAGGCGGCGGGGATCGTATTGTGCGCCATCCAGCCGCCATCGGCGAACTGGAAAAAGTCCACACAAGCGTTGGCGCTGCGGTCGAGATTTGCCAAATTGAAGCCGTGTTCAACCGTCGGCCCCGCTTGGGGGGCAAACGCCAAGGAAAACGCAATCAAGAGAATCACGATCGTGCAGTTTTTTAGTAAGCGCATATCAAGGATTCCTTTCAGAAAATGAATTCCAAAAACCTTCTCGCGTCCTCAATCAATAATTCGGACTCGCCAGTTGGTTTCTAGCTTCGGGCCTTCATTTATCCTTCAACCCAAAACAGTATAGCTGCGAATCGTGATCCACCGCAAACACGCGGCCGTTGGCCACCGCCAGCCCGCTGAAGTGTACCCAGGTGGTCATGGCGTTGCCACTATCAAATAGTACCTTGCCGCTCCTCGCGTCCAGGGCGTAGAGAACGGCGTGATGAGTGTTGGCTGCCCTCTCCGCATCCGTCAACAAACGCTGGTGGGAAAACATCACCTTGTCCCCGGTGGTTTGTTCACGATTTTCTCCCGTCGACAAAACAAACACCACGCCATTGGCAATCACCGGAGGCTCGGGAACATCGAGATCGCGCGAAATCCAAGCCGGCTTGAGGATCGGTTTGTTTCCGGGGCCATCCAAACTTACTTTGAACGCCATTAAGCTGCCGTGCGTGACCGGGCCATTGGAGGCCGCAAATTTCGGCGCTCGGGCGGAAACGCGTCCCCAGGCGGGAACGTAGACCCAGGACTGGTCCGCCTCGTCCCGCCACGCCGCCAGCCCGCCCCAAATGCCCTGCTCCTGGAAACTGCGGTCATCATTGGTCAGTCGCCCGCTGTAAAACGGTGTTTGATGATCTTTGCTCCCCAGTTCGTCCGCATCCAACAAATACAAGGTTCCTTCCTTGCCGCCCACGGCCAGCAAATTGTAGTTCTTATGCGCAAACCATACCGGACTTGACGCACCCATATCCAAATCGAATTTGGTGACGTCGCTGAAATTGGTGGGCGTGTAATAATCCACCACCTTCAGTTTGCCGAGCGACGCCGCGATCACCGTGCTGCCATACACGCCTTGGCCGGGATCAAACGCGCCATCCCCGGTGGAAGAATAGGCGCGCCCGTTCTTCCCGATGGTCGTCCCGCCCCTTCCCCAAATGCCCGCGCCCCCACCCTTGGATACCAACAGATGGCGAAGTACCGGGTGCATGCGGTCGCGGACATCCATCGAATATATTCCGGACTGCGCGCCACCGCACCCTTGCGAAATGGTGGTATAGATCACTCCGCCCACAAGGTTCAGGCTCCAGTTTTTGGAGAATGCAGGAACGAATTGCACCGGCCCGAAATTAATCTCGCCGGTCCCTAAATCCAAGCCATACAATTTTCCGTCCACGGCGATGGCATAAATCGTGTTCGTACTTCGATCGATGGTCGGGGTGGCGTTGATCCCGTTGGGGCACAGCCACATGCCCTCGTCTTTGGGCAACACGTGGGATTCAAAATCCCGTTTCCAAATCACTTTACCGTCGGCGGCGTCCAGCGCAAAAAAATGATTCCCGCTGCCCGCCACATATACCAGCGTCTTAATCCCGCTCGGGGTTGTGACCTTGCTTGCGACTACAGGAGCGGTAAGCGCGGTCAGCGACTTGGGTTCATTTTCAACTTTCGACTTCCACTTTAATTCCAGACCCGACACATTGCCGGGCGCCAGCGTATCCTCCTCAAACGCCCAGCCGGACCGCTGCGGATCGTGCCCGAAAGTCGGCCAGTCATTGGCTGAAGTCGATGTCGCCACAAACATGGCTGTTAAGAAGAGGATGAGAATCGAAGGCCTTCGGATCACCAGATGAGTCCCGCCTTAAACTCATAAAAGCTGCCAGTGATTGTAACTAAAGACCGCCCCCTGTGGATACATTTTTGATCATACGTTAAAAATACGGGCCCAGGATGTGCGCAGCCGCATGGCATGCCGTCCCGCTGGCGCCGCACCACCCTTGGGTCCCGACACGAGCCCGCTCCGCGCACTCACGGTGTCAATAATTTAACCGGCTTGATGATGCCCCCGCTTGAGGTGTAATATTCCGTCAGCGGGCAAGCCATTGGAGTTTAAGCTGTCACGAACCGGGATGCCAGAATGGAAATCCCAAGTCATTTCTCTTTTGGAGGCCTTATGTTAAAGCGTGCTGTTGCCGCGATGCTTCTGATTGGGGCTTTCGCTGGCGCACCCTTCGCCCAGACTGACGCCAAAATAGATTTCGGGCGTGATGTTCAGCCCATTTTCAAGACCTACTGCATTGGCTGCCATGGACCCACCCAGCAGATGAACGGCTTCCGACTGGACCGCCGGCGTGACGCGATGCGGGGCGGGACGATACCCGTCATCGGCCCCGGTAACAGCGCGGGCAGCAGGCTTTATCAAAGACTCATCGGGGACCAGTTTGGGCTGAGGATGCCGCCCACCGGACCTTTGAGCGCGGACCAGATCAACATCATCAAGTTGTGGATCGATCAAGGCGCCGTATGGCCCGATGCACTTTCGGGGGAAACGCCTCCTCCGCCCCCGGACCCGATCGCCTCGCGCCTGATGGATTCACTTCGCCAAGGCGATCGCCAGGCGTTCCAAAAAGTGCTCGATGAAAACCCCAAAGCCGTTAACCTCAAAGGCCCGGGCGGTTCAACGCCGCTGATGTATGCCGCGCTCTATGGAGACTCCGGAGACCTGCGACGGCTCCTCGCGCGGGGCGCTGATCCCAACTTGAAAAATGAAGCGGGCGCCACCGCCCTGATGTGGGCGGTGGGCGATCTTGGCAAAACTCGTCTACTGGTGGACCACGGCGCCGACGTGAACGCGCGCTCCGACAGTGCCCGGACGCCGCTGATGATCGCCTCAACCCGCTTCGGATCGCTGCCCGTCGTCAAACTCCTGCTTGACCACGGGGCCAATCCGAACGCGCAATCGCCCGCCCTGTTTGGCCAGATGACTCCGTTAGCCGAGGCGGCCTATGCCGGCGACGCCGCCACCATGCGCACTCTGATCCAGCACGGCGCCGACGTGAACGGCGCCGGAGCCAACACGCTGGGCAACGCCATCATGGTCAATTGCGAGACCTGCGTCGATCTGGTGATTGGCTCGACCCGCAAAGAGGACCTGACGGGGGTGCTGTTTTTCGACGTCCCGCCACTCGGCGACACACAATGGATCAAGAAGCTTCTCGACCATGGAGCGGACGCCCGTGCGAAAGGCCCCGACGGCTACACCATCCTGATGCTGGCCGCTCGTTCGGACGCGTTGTCCGTTGACGTCGCGAAAGCCCTGATCGAGCACGGTGCCGATGTCAATGCCAGGAATCCGCAAGGTGAAACTGCGCTCGACTTTGCCCGCCGCCAGGGCCGCACGCCCATTGTGGACCTGCTCATTCATGCGGGAGCCAAAGAATCCACCGCCTCTGCTGAAAAGGCTTTGGCGCCCCAACCAGCCCATACTGTTCAAGCGGCCGTTGAGCGAAGCATCCCTCTGTTGCAACGGACTGACGCCGCCTTTCTGCGCGCCTCGGGCTGCGTCTCCTGCCACAACAACACCTTGACCGCAGCCACATTGGCAATGGCAAGGGCGCGCGGAATCCCGGTGGACGACCGCATCATCGTTCAGGAGAAGACGACAATTGAATCCTATCTCGAGGGGTGGCGGGAAAGAGTGCTTCAGGGCGTCGGCATTCCGGGGGATTCTGATACCATCAGCGCCATCCTGTTGGGCATAGGGGCGGAAAACTATCCGTCAACACCTGCCACCGACGCTTTGGCGATTTTCCTGCGAAATCACCAATCGCCGCGCGGACAGTGGTACAGCACCGCGCACCGGCCTCCTCTCGAATCAAGTGACATTCAAGTGACCGCTGTTTCGATGCGCGCGCTTCAAATCTATCGTCCCATCGCCAATCGCTCCGAATACGATAAGCCGATTCAGATGGCCGCCGCATGGCTTGCAAATGCTCAACCGCGCACGACCCATGACCGCGCCTTCCAGCTCCTGGGTCTGAAATGGGGCGGCGCAGACACCCAAATCATCGCGGCAGCGGCGCGCCAACTGATTTCTGAGCAAAGTGCGGACGGCGGCTGGGCACAATTGCCTTCACTCGCCAGCGATGCGTTTGCCACCGGACAAGCCTTGGTTTCTCTTAAAGAGTGTGGCGCTCTGGCCGTGACTGACCCGGCCTATCAGCGCGGGACAAAGTATCTGCTGGAAAGCCAGCTGGCGGATGGATCCTGGTATGTGAAAAGGCGCGCGCTCCCCATTCAGCCGTATTTTGAGAGCGGTTTTCCGCACGGCCGTGATCAATTTATTTCCGTTGCCGCCACCAATTGGGCCACGCAAGCGCTGGCGCTGGCCGCACGCTAGGGCCGCGTAACTCGAAATTGCGAGACGGCCGATGGCGAGTGTTTGAACCGGCCGCCATCAATCGGCATTTCGCTCAATGACTCTGTCCATCCACGGATAAACTTTTCGTATTTCTGCGCCGCCGTACCATACGAATCAAACAGCGGTTGCTTTGCTGCGCGCGGCTGAACTAAACTGATGGCCTCAGCCAATGTCCTGACCCCCTGCCGCCGGAATTCCCGCTAGGACTGTGAGCTGGATAGACCGGAATCGCGTGCGGGCAGAGCTCGATAAGGAACCGATACGATGCTGATTGTGATGAAGCCGCAGGCGACCGAAGATGATGTCCGCGGGGTGTGCCGGAAAATTGAGGCGATGGGCTTCCGTCCCCATCCCATGCCCGGAGCGCAGCGTACCGCCATTGGCATCACCGGCAATCCGGGGCCGCTCGAGCCGGCCGAATTTGAATCTCTGGCCGGTGTTGCCGAGGCCATCCGCGTATCCAAACCTTATAAGCTGGTGAGCCGCGAGGTGAAGAATGAGGACTCGCTCATTCACGTGAAGCCCTTCGAGGGTTCCGGGCCCGGGTTCACTTTTGGCGGCCCGGAACTGGCCATCATCGCCGGACCGTGTGCGGTGGAAAGCCGCGAGCAGGCATTTTCCGCCGCCCGACAAGTGAAGAAGTCGGGCGCGCGACTCTTCCGCGGCGGCGCTTTCAAGCCCCGCACTTCTCCCTACAGTTTCCAGGGAATGGGAGAGGACGGCCTGAAAATTCTTGGCGAGGTTCGGCGCGAATTCGGCTTGCTCATTGTTACGGAAACCATCGACCCCGAGAATTGCGATCTGGTGGAGCGTTACGCCGACGTGCTGCAAATCGGCGCGCGCAATATGCAGAACTTTTCCCTGCTCAAGCGCGCGGGCCGCTCCTCAAAGCCGGTGCTGCTGAAACGGGGCATGTCCGCCACCATTGAGGAATTTCTGATGGCGGCGGAATACATTCTCGCTGAGGGCAATTACAACGTGATTCTTTGCGAGCGCGGCGTGCGCACCTTTGCCGACCATACACGCAACACACTGGACCTGAGCGTGATTCCCGAGGTCAAGCGCCTCTCCCACCTCCCCATCATCGTGGACCCCAGTCACGGCACGGGCAAGCGCGACAAAGTGATTCCGCTTTCGCGCGCCGCCATCGCCGTGGGCGCGGACGGCCTGATCGTCGAAGTTCACCCCCAGCCTGACCACGCCGCCTCCGACGGGTATCAGTCCCTGTTTCCTGACCAATTCGATTCGTTGATGGAGGAGATCACGGCGATCGCGGGCGTCCTTGGCCGGAGCACCGCTTACCCCGGCCCACAGGCTCTGGGGGCCGCGCCCGCCCTCCGCGCCACGCCGCAATGAAGCCAGAGCCCGCCTGCCCATCCTCGCCCGGCCGCACGATTCGATCCTTCCCGCCAGACATTCAAAAGGTACTTCTAGCTATGGTAAATCTGCTTCTAGTATTACTAAGCATGGGATGCCGCGCGAAAGTGGCTGAGCTCCCTCCCCTTCCCTATCTCGCCTTCGTGGCCAACCAGCATGGCCGCAGCGTGGCGGTGGTGGACCTGGCCCGGCTGAATGTTTTGGCGGCGGTTTCGGTGGCCCCCGACCCGCTTCAAGTGGTGGTGCGGCCGCAAAGCCATGAAGTCTACGCCGTTTCCTCTTCGGGCTGGCTGAGCGTGATCTCTTTTCCCGAGCTTCGCGTGACAAAAACTTTGCGCGTTGGGCGCTCGGCAAGCCACCTTGTCTTTGCGCGCAACGGCCTGCGGGCCTACGTCCTGGAACCGGAGGCTGGGCAGATCGTTTTTGTGGACTGCGGGCAGGGCCGGGAGACGGCGCGCTTGCACCCCGCCGGGAAGCTTTCCGGCCTCGCTGTGTCGCCGGATGGAAAAACTTTGGTGGCCGCCGATAGCGATTCCCAGCGCATCTATTTCGTAACAGTTGATGAGAAGAAAGTGCTGGGCTCGGTCGAGGTGGGCCAATCGCCCGGCCCGCTCGGCATTCTGCCGGACAGCTCCAAGGTGTTCGTGGCGGACACGGGAGAAAACAAAATCACAGCCGCGGAGGTGGCCACCCGCCAGGTGCTTTCCAATCTTGAGCTGGGGTCTAGTCCCAGCAGCCTCATCGTGAAGCCCGACGGCGGCGAAATTTTTGTGTTGAGCGCCCGCGACTCCACCTTGACCATCTTGGATGCTTTTCACGACGACGTGGAGGAGAGCCTGACTACCGGACGCAATCCCGTTGCCGCCGTCCTTTCACGTGACGCCACCTTGCTTTACATTGCCTCCGCCGCGGATGGAAACATCATCGCCATGGACGCGCCTGATCGCCAGGTGCTCGCCTCGACCCACGTGGGCGTAACGCCCCGCGCCCTGGCCCTCACTCCAGACGAGCGCTATCTTGCGGTGGCAGACGTCGGGACGTCCAGCCTCGCCATTTTGCGGACGGACCGGAACTCGCTGGTCACCACGATTCCCGTGGGAGACATGCCGGTCGATTTGGTGATTCCCAATTGGCTGAGAAAATGAAACACGCGATGAATCAAACAGCGCGCCACATCCGGCGTCTTAAGCGCGCCGAATTGCCCGCCGATACCGTTGAATTGGCGCGGTATCTCATCGGCAAGACGTTGGTACACGATTCACCTGCGGGCCGAACGAGCGGGCGCATCACGGAGACGGAGGCGTACCCTGTGGCCGATTCTGCCGGGCACGCTTTTCGCGGCCAAACCCCGGGCAATCGCTCGCTTTTTCTCGTGCGCGGGACTGCCTACGTTTACTTCACCTACGGGTCATCCTTTATGATGAACGTCGCCAGTGAGAAGCCTGGCACAGGGGCCGGTGTATTAATTCGCGCCCTCGAGCCGCTGGGGGGCGTTGAACTGATGCAGCGCCGCCGCGGGAAAGAGAAGACGATCGATCTCACTCGCGGCCCCGGCCGGCTCGCCGTAGCCATGGCCATCGACAAACGTCTCGATGGCGTGGACCTCTGTGCAAAAGGGCCGCTCTGGCTGGGCGCAGCAGTGCGCTCCACCGGAGCCATTGGCCAGAGCGTGCGCATTGGGTTGACGCGGGAAGTGGAGCGCGTCCTCCGTTTTTATGAGCGCGGCAACAATTTTGTGAGCGGCCCCAGGAATCTCAGCCCCTGAGCCGACTCTTGTTGAAATTGGATCAGGAAATCACCTTACTGGAATAGTTCTTCCTTCAAGAGCTTTTGCCCCGCCAGAGAGGTGTAAAACCCCCAGGCCGCGAGGGTAATGATACTCAGGAGGACCAAGGCGGCGTTGCCCGCGTACCAGGCGCTCGCATCGAGAGTAAGTGGGGCGCTGAGGACGATGTTGACGGTGAAGATTCCCATCGCCAATGCGATCAAGCCGAATCGCACTGCGGCTACGGCCGCAATCGCGTAGATAATGACATTGGCCGACAGATCCAGCCAGATATGGTCGGATCTCAGAGTTCCGGGCACCGTAAAAATCGCCACGAAGGCCATCGTCACAAGCCAGGGATTTCGCAGAAGCACACGGAAGACGAAAAGCACGAAGAAGAAAATCAGCGTCGTGCGAATTGAACTGGATACACTCCTTAGGCACACTCCCAAAGCCGCGCGGGTGCCCAGAAGAAAATAATTGTCCGGAAAGTGGCCGGATTCCCCCAATCGCTCCCCGGCGTGAAGCCTCAAGAAAATGACGAAAACCCAAACCAGACCAAGAATGACGCCGAATAAAATGTCACGGCCAACCAGCGGGTCGCGCCACCGGCCCGCCATCACACGACTCCAGGAGATTAGTGTCTGGGGCCAATGGCGCCGCACATAGGGTTCGAGCGCCAGGTAGACCAGCCACAAGGTGGCCGCCCAAAACAAGGAAGTGCTCACAGCAAGAATGAAAAGGCCAAAGGTGCTGGCGGCAGCCACCAAGTGGGAGCGGCAGAGCCAGAGCGCCATCTGCAGCGCAAAGACGGCCCACGCCAGTCGGGCGGCCCCATGTCGGTCGCCCCTGCCCTGAATATAGTTGCGTCGCGCCAGGAAGGCCGCGCCGAAGAAAATTAGGATTCCCAGGCAGATATTAATGATCTCGTTTGCCTTGGCGCCTCGGCTGGTTTTTTCCTCCACCATTCGCCCCGGCTTGGTCCACGGGCCAATCAAGACGAAGTAAACCGGCTTGCCCCGATAGGCCGCGGCCTCCACGCGGAGCGGGCGCGATGAGCCAGGCCAAGTACCCGTCCACGCCGCTCTGGCGTCAGCCGCGGCCAGGGAATTCCATGTGGGCTCGGTGGGCTTAAACTGCGCGGGTTCAAGTCCGGCGGCGGCAAAGAGGGGGTTCCAATCCACTGGTTGCGCGGTCTGCGGTTTATCGTCTTTCTCGGGAGGAACGGCTTCCAGCAACGTCAATCGCCCCTGCTCGTCCAGATTGACGCGGGCCATGCCGGACACTGTACGAGGCGGATCATCGGAAGCGACAACTCCGGGAGTCAGCGCCTCATCTCCATAATCCGAGGCCACCAAATCGCGCGGACTCTGGCGATACCAAAAGCGAAGCAGCGCCGGGCGCGCGGCCAGAATCGCGTCCCAGTCGGGCCGGGGCTTGTCATTCTTCTGCGCGTAATCAATGAAGTCCTGATCGTAGAAAAAGCCGTCCGCGGTATCCGCAGGCGCGTTGGCGTACCCAAGACCATTCAAAATATCCTGAGCCTTGAGCGCCAGGGCGTCGGCCGAATAATGCGGGTGAATCTTTTCAATCGCGCTCATGCGCGCCCCAAGAATAAGCGTGGAGGCGAGCGCCACCAGGACTGCGCCGAGGCAGGCAATTGCCACTCGGGGCGGAAGGCCGGCTTTCTCTCCGGCCGCCGCCACCAGTTCGGGCGAGGGCGTTTCACCCGCTGCCAGGGCCGCTGCGAGCGGGTCGCCGCCCGGAAGCGCCGCGGCAACGGCCAAGGCGGAGGTGGGCCTGGCACCGGGATCCTGCTCCAGACAGCGCATGATGATGCGCTCCACGGCGGGATCGAGGTCTTTCACCCAACTGGAAGGCATGCCGAGCGGCTTCTCATTGCGGAGGCGGACCAGTTCCGCCAGAGTCCCTGCTTCAAAGGCGCGCTTGCCGGTGAAAATTTCGTAGAGGACGAGGCCCAATGAATAGATATCGCTTCTCGCCGTCACTTCCCTTCCCGCCATCTGTTCGGGCGCCATATAGGCCGGCGTGCCGCTGCGCACGTCCGCGGTCTGTAAATTATTCGCCAATCCGGCCAGGCCAAAATCGGTGAGAATGGCGTGCCCCCGGCCATCCAGCATGACGTTGGCAGGCTTCAAGTCCCTGTGCAGGACACCTTCCTTGTGTGCTGCGGCAAGGCCGGCACAAAGCTGGCGGGCAATCTCCAGCCCCTTGTCGCCGGGCAGCCGCCCAATCCTTCGCAGCAGCGTGGCGAGATCTTCACCATCCACGTATTCCATGGAGAGAAAAGTCTGCCCCTCAGCTTCCCCCACGTCATAAACCCGGCAGACGTTGGGATGGGAAACCCGGCGTGCGGTGCGAACTTCATTGCGGAAGCGGCTCAGAAGGTCTTCATTTTTCGCCGCCGCTTCGGGCAGAAACTTGAGGGCCACGGGCTGGCCTAACACAAGATCGTCGGCGCGATAAACTTCGCCCATCCCACCCTTTCCTTGCAAGGCGACTATTCTGTAGCGCTCGGCCAGTAAAGTTCCGGGCAGGAACCGGCCTTCAGAAGATAGTCCACTGGAGCTGCTGGCGCGTCGCGATCCGTCCGAAGGTCGCAGGCCGCCGGTTGGGAGAGGGGAGTTTGACGGATTTTTAGGGGAAGCCGAAGGTGAAGGCTGGGGCGCAGTTTCACCGGCTGTGGTGAGAGCGTCGGAGCCAAGCGGCGCTCCGCAGGAAAGGCAGAAACGTCCTGACCCTGGGACGTCGGCCCCACACGCCTTGCACTTCACGATATTCAAATCCCAACCGCCTTGGTTCATCCCGCCGTATTCGCCTTCACAATGTTGAGCAGGGTTCGCCGCCGAACTGCCATTGCACCAAACTCATTCCATCATGATCTGATCCACGTAGCACCAAAGCCAGTCTTCTCCCGGCTGGAAAGATTTAATGATAGGGTGTTTGGTCTTGTGGAAATGCTTGGTGGCGTGTTTATTTTTTGAGCTGTCGCAGCAGCCCACGTGCCCGCAAGTCAGGCAAAGCCGCAGGTGAACCCACACGTCGCCCATCTCCAGGCATTCCTTGCAGCCATCTCCGCTGGGCGTTACGTCCTTGATTTGCTGAATATGAGTACACGTTGCGGGCATCGGGGCACGCCTCCCGTCCGTGATTCTACCCGCTTTTCGGATACCAGGGATAGGAAATCGTTTCGGAGGCAGGAACTTTCCGCAGATTAAGCAGACGGCGGGAGCGCAAAACGCCTGATACCGGTTACCAAGATATTTTTCCCCATCTGTGAAATCTGCGGAGGCCTTTTACCGGCCGCCTGGGGCGCACCCACTACATTTTCCCGCAGAGGCGCGATGTCGCTGATCCCACTTGGAAAATACAAGAATTCTCCTTTGCGCCCATCGCGCCTCTGCGGCTTGGCGCGTGGATGTTCAGTTCTTCACAGTTCCATGATGGGATGTAAGCTGCCTTTGGGTAGCCATCTCAATGCCATCGGCCACTCCCTGGGGACAAAACAGCTAGAAATTGAATCTCATGAACACGTTGATGGAGCGATTGGCGTCTCCGCCGCCAAAGAACCCGCTGGCAAGAGAGTTGGACTGGCCAAAGAGGGGCGAACCAAGGTTGCCCACCGGCGTTCCCAAGTTGACCTTATTTAGGGCATTGTGGACCATAACCCCAACTTCGACCTGGTAGCGATGGTTCTCCGCACTGCCATGATGGAAGAATCCTCCACCTCCGCCGCTGCCGGTCAGCCCGCCGCGCCCAAGGCCGCCTCCATGGTCACCGTGGTAGGGACCGCCTCCGAACCCGCCCCCGCTTTCGGCGACCTTGCCAAAACCAAACGTCTTGCTGATGCGCGCATTCATGGAAAATTGACCGGGGCCGGTCAGGAAATTGATGGGAATAACCGTCTGGCCGGGGCCCGGTAAAAGATTGAAAGTTCCAAATTTCGTGGTCACGATGTTCGGCCCAGTGGCGCCGGGCGCGGCGAAGGCCGGCCGGTCATTGAAGATTGAAGTGCCCAGCAGGTCCTGGCCTACCGTGACGTTGTAGGGGAACCCGGAATTCGCCACCAGGAAAGGACTAAACTGCATTCCGTATGGCAGCCCGACCGAGCCGCCGATAAAAAACCGGTTGCGTACGGCAAAGGCCGCGGGGCCGTAATCCGCCCCGATGTCGTAAGGATTCATGGGGAAACTACCCACGCCGCCCGTATCGCTGTTGGCATAACTGAGAGTGTAGTTGGCGGACAGGTTCAGATTGGCCGTCGCCCGCACGCTGAAGTTGGCGATCACCTGGTTCTCATTAAAAATGCCGACCGCCTCGTACTGGTAAATATTGCCCACGTTGCCCAAAGGCCGCACACCGCTGGAGGGTACCATCGGATTGTAAGTCCCGGGCTGGGGCGCGTTGATGTTGTTGGTCAGGAGCTGGTGCACGCCGTGGGAATTGATGTAAGTGACCGCCGCGGTCATTTTGCTGGTAATCTGCCGCTCGATGCTGGCGGCCGATTCGATGGTATAGGGCGCGCGTAGATGGGGATCAATCCGATAAATCGTCGGGAAAGTGGCGAAGTTGACCAGTGTGCTGGGGGGTGGAATGTTGGGAAAGAATTCCGGCTGGTTGACAACATAGCGTTGCTCGTTGATGCCATTGAGCTGGTCAGCCTGCAGAACCTGGGACTCGCCAAAGCGGTCGTAGAAGATGCCGAAGCCGGCCCGCAGGACCGTCTTGGGCGCGGTGCCGTGGCCCAGGCCCCAAGCCAGTCCTAGGCGAGGCATGAAATCGGCGTGATCGCTTATTTGGTTCTGCGTCTCGAAGCGGAAGCCGTAGGTGAACGAGACATTCGGGCGCACGCGCCAGGCGTCTTCCGCAAACAACGCCAGGTCAGCGACGCTGGCGCTGGCAACAGGATTTCCGTCCGTTATTACAAATTGGCTGGGACCGCCGCCCGCCGCTCGAATCGTTGCCAGGTTCTCGCCCTGCGCCAGTCCCTGTTGGGTGATTTGATAGGCCATCAGCGTGGGAAAAGTAAACGCACCGTTAAATCCGTTCAGCGCGTTCACCGATTCCCAGTAGCGCCGCAGTTCCCCGCCATAGGTGAAGCTGTGTTTGGCGAATGCCGTGGACGTGGTGTTGCGGATTTCCCAGTGATTGGTGGTATCCACCGATTGCCCCCCGCTGCCGCCGCCCCCACTGAAAGCGCCAATGACTCTGAGGGTGGGGTCCACGCTGAAGGGGTTGCTCGTGCTGTAATGACTTTCGTAGCCCAACAGGGTCTGAGACACGGTGCGCTCGCTCACCACCTGCGTGTCACTGACGTGGATTTCATCCCCGTGCCCGGCTATATTGGAAGCCAGCGAAGGGAGATTGAATTGGCCGATGCCGTTATTCAGGCTGCTGTTGGTGGTGAACTCGCCGCGAAACGTCAGAACGTTCTTGCTGGCCAGTTGAAAGTCGAAGCGCGGATTGTAGTGAGTGAATGTGCCTTGATTGCGCACGGCCTCGCTGAGTGGCGTCTGATTGAAATTCGGGTCCAGCACCTCAGCGTCCACAATGGAATTGCCAATGTTTTTTCGGTGGAACATATTGAAATAAAATGAGACTTTTTTCCCCAACGGGCCGCCGACGTTCCCGTTCAAAAACTCCGCATGGTAATGAGGCTCCTGGCTGACAAAGGGGTTCCGTGAGTTGAAGGCCGAGTTGTTGGCGAAGCCGAAGAATCCGCCGTGGAACTTCTGGTAGCCGGGCTTGGTGATGATGTCGATGCGGCCATAGCCCAACTTCTCATATTGGGCCGTAAAGGGATTCTGATTGACGCGGATTTCCAAAATCGCTTCCTTGGGAGGAAGTTGCCCGCCTGTGAAACCGTCAATATAAATCTGGCCACCGTTGGGTCCCGCAGCCGGGCCCGCCAGCTCCAGCAACTCCTGCTGTAACTCATCGGGGTCCTCGGAGAGGGACTTCAGGGCCGTGCCCTTCAGCACCAGGGCGCTCGCATTGCTCTCCGCGTTGACGCTGAGTTGCTGGGCCTCGCTTTGCACGTTCACCTTCTGCTTCTCCATCGACACCTGCATCTGGGCATCCACCACTTGAGGCTTTCCGGGAGCAACTGCAATGCCCGTTTTCTCAAAAGTGGAAAAACCCTTCAACTCGATCCTTACCGTGTAGGTGCCGGCGGGCAGATTGCGGAAAGCGTATTTCCCCTCTTCATTCGTCTGGGCAACCAGCGCCGCGCCGCCCGGTCCGGTCAGCGTAACCGTCACCGCCGGAATGGGCAGGCCGGATTGGTCTTTCACCTGACCGCTGAGGGCTGGTCCGCGCACCTGCGCCAGAAGCAACGAAGCAAAAAGTCCCGGCCAGGCCATGGCGGCCATTCCAACCGTGAAACCCTTCAACCATTTTTTCATCGTCAAATCTCCCTGATCCAGAAACTGGAAAATAGATGCCAAAACTTCACCAACCCTTAGCGCATCCAACCTCAAGCACCACTTTTAAAACCGTCGTCGAGCCGACAAACCTTAAAGTATTACTTTAAATAATTCGATCTCTCAATCTATGAGCACTTCAGAGAAATCCTTAAGAAGACCCTAAGTCACATAGAATCGGTTCTTCCTGTCTGCTGCCTGCTGTTTACTGTCTACCGTCTTTTTACGGCACGCCTTCTCCGCCACCGCCCTGGTCAGCCCCTCCCATCCCCATGTTCCATTGCCCCAAAACCATCTGCTTACTCCCTTTGGGCTGTGCGGCGAGAATGGGCTCGACGCCAGCGAGCAATACGATGGCCGTGACTTGCGCCGGATTTGCCCCTTCCGTGCTGACCACAATTAAGGCGTCCCCCGCCTTGAGTTCGTCAAGTTTTAATGGAGGAGTGCGATCCAACATTTGGTTGAAGTCTCTTGGGCCTGCTCCGAAACCGCCTCCGGGCCGGCCTAGCCTCGCACCGCCCTCTCCGTTCTGCCCATTGGGACCACCGCGACCCTGTCCTCCCGTCGGGCTGCCCTGCCCCCCTTGACCTCCGTTCCGCCCTTGTGGCGCCAAGGCATTCCCCGAAGGATGTCCTCCGGGAGCTCCTCCCGCAGCACCGTCCCGGGGGCCAGGCGCAGCGCCGGAATTGAGCCGGGCAATCATCATGGCGACGAAAGGCGGCAGGCGGTGCATCTTGGAGTCAGCATTGGTGTGCACCAGGACGGGCTTTCCTGTACCCAAGTCTTTGACCATCACCGACCCAGCCGCGGCGTCTACGGAAATAACCGTGGCGCCGATGTTTCGGAAGGTTCCGGAAACCAGTTTTTCCGCTGTAAGGCGGCTCCCGTCCTCGTTCTTGTTGCCGAGCACGCGGATCTGGTCCCCCGCCTTAATATCCTCAAAGTGACTGAGCCTGGCATCACTAAACTTCACTGAGTCAGGTGCGTAGCGAAGCAACGTGGCTCCGGGAGCGAGAGAAATGACCACAGGATGAGTTGGGTTGCCCGGGGTGGGTGGCGAATTGGGAACTGAGATTGTAATTTCCTTGGTTTGTGGATCGACGCTTTTCACCACGCCGCTCATGCCGCGCTTCTGCCAATCCAGGCGTTCGGCTTGTTGAGCGGCGGCCAGGTCCGATTTGGACATCACGATCACGCGGGTGGCGACCAACGATTTCTGGTCGGCGGAAACTTTGCCCAGCACCAGCACCCGGTCGCCCGAAATAATGTCGCTGACGGTAATCTTGGTTGCTGACTTCAAATCCTTCGATCCCGGCGGAACGCGCAAAACCGCCACCCCCTCGGGCAACTGGACGGCCAGCTCGGGACCGGCGTCGGTGTGCAAAGTGAAACTGCCGGGCTGGATTTGAGTGACTACTCCGATGGGCCGGACGGGCCCGCCCGATGCGCCGCCCGGCTGCGCTTGACCTTGGGCGCCCAGGGCAAGTGCCAGTCCTAAAGGGATGATCAGCGGAAACAAGAAATATTTTTTCAATCAGGTTCACCTTTCAATTGCTCGAGGATGCGGCCTGCTGGCTTTCTGTGGATCGCTCCTGCGAAGATTGGGGAGAGCTTGCTCCGCTCACTTTTCACTCTTGGTGCTCCCGCGTTTTGCTGTCCACTTGCCGTCAAATCTCTCGCTGTGGACCGTTCCGGTCATCGAGTCGCCGTCCACGGTGCCTGAATACTCGAGCGTGAAGGTGCCGTTGGGCGTCTCGCGCTTGACGTTGAAACTCACTTTGTTCCCGTCAACTTTTCCTTCCACTGGCGCGTCCCCGCGGCGGCCGGAAAGCGTGCCCTTCAGGCTGCCGCCATCCTGTTCAAGTGTCAGCGTCTGGTCCATCGAGCCGCGCGGAGTCTCCACTGACATTTGCCAGGTTCCCGCAACTTTCGAGGGCTCATCCGCGCTAGCAAGCCTCGCGCCCGGCGCCATCAATAATCCGCACGCCAGGGCGGCGGCCAGCCAATAAGTTTTCCTCTTCATCTTCAGACCTCCATTCACAAACTCATCGCTCCGTCGAGAGAGATAGACGGTGCAGCCACGCTCGTGGTTACACACCAAAAGTTTTTACCTACTCCATATTTTGTTCTCCCTCCCGGTACCGGGTCGGATGAGAGCCCGGACGCGGAAGGTCGCCTCGCGACAAGACGGAAGGGCGTTCTAACCTGAGGTTGCCCTCTTGGGCAGCAAAGATTTGAGGGCGTGGCGACCCCCACACTCGCGGGCCCCCTCAACCCGGCACATCGCTACATTTGCATGGTCATGGTTCGGCTTTGGTGCTGTTGTTGACCGAACGTTCCGAAGAGGAAGGACAAAATGAGATTAACCGAATGGATGGACCGATTTGCGACAGCGGTCATCGCCCTCATCCTCATCGCGGTCCCGGCAGGCGCGCAAGGACGCGGCCGGGGCAAAATCATAGGTGGGAAGGGCGGCCAGGGACATCGCGAGGAGGAAAAGATGGACTACCGTTATTCACAGCACGATCGCGATGAAGTCCGGGGCAGATATAGAGAGCATCAGAACAACCTCCCGCCCGGACTGGCGAAGCGGGACCGTTTGCCTCCCGGCCTGGAAAGGCAACTTCGCGTGCGCGGCACCCTCCCTCCGGGCCTGCGCGACAAGGTCCAACCGGTGCCTGAGGAGTTCCTACAGCGACTACCTCCTCCGCCTCCGGATTGCGAGCACGTTTTCATTGAAGGAAACCTGGTCCTGCTGAATCGAAGAACATTTCTGGTCCTCGATTTTTTCCACGTCCGGTTTTGAGGTCCAGTTTCCAAATGTGGAGGGAGTATTTCCAAAGGCGGGGGGCGGCGCGGAGCCCAAACATCCGGTGCGCCGGTCCGGCTTTGGCAAAACCCCGGACCACCGCCGGGCCCGGCCCCTCGCGGAGGTAAAATCGGGGCGCGGGTTACTCCGGGGAATTCCCTTGCAAACCTGCGGGACGGCCTCCCTTCGGGAAGCGTCCCTCGAATTCAAGATCAGCAACCTTCACCAGTGGCCGCCAGGTTTTCATGCCGGCGCACACCTACTTCACACCCGTAAAGGCGAGAAAGTAAATGACGCCTGCCACCAGGACAACAGCCACAAGAAAAATCACAGCCTTGGTCAGGAAAATCTTCTTGCGCTCCGGGCTCGTTTTCTCTTCATCGATCATTTCAAACATGGGGACCTCCTCTTTTTCACCCGAAATTCCCTCGGGGAGGGAGGCATTAGGTCGTGCGCATTAGCGGCCGCAGCGCCGGTAGTTGACGGGGAGGAATTCTTTTCCGCAGCACGAGGGGGAGATGTCAACGCCGCACGTTGCGCCGCAATTCTTACTCACCTATAGGCTTACTCCTGCAATTTTCAAATGTCAAGTACGATCCAAACTTGGTAGGGGTTCAATTTGGTGTAGCAGCGGTCCCGCGACTGCGGGACGCGCAGAAAAAAAATCAAAATGCACCACTACCCGCGCCTTGCGGTGGAGCGCCTTCCGTTCGCATGTCCATCCTCAATTTCCAATCCTGATTCCGCGGGCAAAATCTATTGCGCAAGGGGATTGCCGTGCGGCTTCAAAGGGGATACTCTTAGGCGTATCGCGCATCCCGCGCTGCACATTTGCGGTCATAAAGGAGGAACCATGCCCATCCACCGCCTTAAGAAACTTTTCGCCGGACCCTCTGCCGGGCTTTCCCGCCACGATGCTATGAAAGTTTTTCGCCGGGACCACTTCACCTGCCAGTATTGCGGCCTCAACGGGAAAGACCATTTCTCCAATTGGCTGGTGCTGACCATCGACCACGTCCATCCTCACGCCCACGGAGGCGCGCGCAAAATGGATAACCTGGTGACCGCTTGCCGGCCTTGCAATTTGATGAAAGGGACACACGTGTTCCCTTCACTCGAAGAGGCAAAAAAATTCGTGAACGCCAAGCGCGAAAACTGGCACAAGAAATTCCAGGAGGAAACCCACTCGCACGCTTAGCGGGAAATCAAGGGCTGGAGGCGGTGAGACGTCTTTCCGTAGCGGACCTGTGTCCGCAGCCTACGCGTTGTAGTTCGCCACCACTCTCGTCACCTTCCCCGCCGCTGAGAGCTCCATATATTCCGCGGTGCGCGTCCCCTTTTGGTTCGTGTAATAGAGCACCACGCTATTGAGTCCCCAAAGGACGTCCTCGAGCTGAAAACGGAGTTCCGGGTAGGCCTCCAGTCCCCGCCGAAAATAGGCCCTCAAATTTTCCTTTCCACTCACTTTGCCATCGTTCACCTCCAAAAGGCGCGCGGCCACGGGCGAAGTCAATTCGATGGCGTCATCATAGTGAGTCATGATCAAGTCCAGATCATGAGCGTTCCAGGCCCTAATCCAATGGTTGGCGATGCTCCATGCCTCGTCTTTCGTCAATTACTCCTCCAGATATGAGCTCATCACTTGTTCCCGGCAAAACGCGACTTGCCAGATGACCTCAGGTTCCCAGTGAGGCGGTTCGAGTCTATTGCCCCGGCACATAATGTATGCGATTTTGAAGTTGCCCATCAAGGCGTTTGGTGGGCGGCCACTTGAAAGAGCCATCAAATCCAACCGCACGCCTTCCGTTATTGTTCCCTGCCGTCACATCGACTGGTGAGGAAGCTCACATACCAGGCCCGCGAATGCGCTCATATTACATGCTGCGCGGACTATATTCTGATCTCAGCTGCGGCCGGTCGCCGGCAGTGTGCCAGGCGGAGATGCGAGGTGCAGTATGACACCCGGCAGAGTCTTGATCATCGGCAACAATCTTCAGGACTGCCTGACCTACGCGGCAAGCTTGCCGGCTGCCCGCTACGACCTTGCCGTCTGCAATTCATTTGACGCAGGAGCTGACCGGGCGGAAAAAGAAGAGTTTGATTTCGTGACCGTCGACCAGGGGGGGCCAAAGTTCGAGGCGCGGAACGTGCTGGAGCGCGCCGCCCGATTTCATCCCCATATTCTCGTGCTCGTGATCGCCGCGAGCCTGGATCTGCACTGCGACCCGGATGCCCTGGAACTCGGCGCCGTGGACTATCCCGAACGCCCGGAACCCGAAGATATCCAGTGGGAAATGGAAACCAGACTGCGTGACCCCGCCCACCCGAGCCGGGACAATTCAGGGGGCTTATGCGGGCGGTCGCCCGCACTGCCAATTCACGCCGCGGCAAAAAATTAAATGGAGGGTGCAATGCGCAAAAAAATCTCAAAGCTCGCTATGGTTCGTTTTCTCTTGTCGGCGCTGGTGGCCTGGATTGCTTTTTCGGTCTGGTCACGGGGGCTGTCTCAGGATCAGACCCCGAAGGTTCATATTACCCGGAGCGCGGCTAAGCAAACCCACGAGGTCTCCGGCGCCAAACTTTACGTCTCCTATTGCGCTTCGTGCCATGGGCGGGATGGAAAAGGAGACGGGCCCGCGGCACCGGCCCTGAAGGGGGCGCCAACTGACCTCACACTTCTTGCCAGTAACAACGGAGGCAAGTTCCCCGCCGACCACGTGATGCACGTGTTGAGTTCCGAGGCGGAGGTCACCGTCCATGGATCGAAGGAAATGCCCGTCTGGGGCCCAATTTTCCGCCGCTTGAGCCCGGACCAGAATCTGGGAGTGCTGCGCGCCAATAATGTGACGAATTATCTCAAGTCAATTCAGGCAAAATAAGTCCGGGCGCGTGGGTTTGGGGCTGAATGCTGTTGCGTGATCATTGTAGAGCCCGCCTATTCCTTCCCGCCAACCCGCCGGGAACAATCAAGTAAAGTAGCACCTGGCTCTAGCCCGTCAGGCGCAGTGAGGTGCAACTCTACGTCAAAATGAGTCAACAAAGGAGGATTTGACGGGTCCGTATCCTTTGTTGTATAGATATAAAGGAGGTGCGTGAATGAGCAGAAAGACCTTGCTGGTAGAGATGTGCAACATGATCGAAAAAATGAGTGAGCGGCAGAGGATCGCCCGGGTTAGAAAACTGGCCCTCAATTCAGTGGAAGACGCGAAATTCATTCGGCAATATTTCCCAAAACTCTTTGTGGAAGCTTTCCCAACCCCGTTCACCTCAGTGAGTTCCGAAGAAACAAGCAGCGCGCTGTAAGATGGCGTCGGCTTGCGGATCCCATTCTCAAATCATCTTTTGACGACCAATCTACTTTCAAACTTGGGGCTGGGCTGGCTACTTAAAGTATTACTTTAACTATTGAATCTTAACGAGTCAAACTGCTTGCAAAGTCAAAATATGAACTGAATCCGAAGTGCGATCCGCCAAATCGCAAGGGCAACTTTAGCTCGTGTTTTACCGCAGGATTTCTGGGTAATTAACCTCCCGGATTGGATTGAGAAGCCAGGTCTCCTTGAGGCTGAACTTAAAGTATTTCCTGAAGAATTGTCGCCGCGCCGACATTGAAAGGTGGTGCAAGGTTTTGGGTGCGAGGTTTTAGGGAAATACAAGTCCCAAAGACAGGCTTAGGGGACACTATTCCCGCCCTGACGCCCAACACCCTCGCCACTGGCATCTATTTCTTCTCTCACCCAAAATCCTCCGTCAACTCGATGGTCAGCCAGCCTTCATGCGGGATAATTTGGACGGGCAATTCATGCACCCAGAGCGCCACTTGAATCTGAGCCTTGTCCTCTGACTTCAAGCCCAGATGGCGAAAATCCAGCCTCGCCTCCAGGACCCGGGCAAACGCCACTTGCGGTCCCTGGATGGGGGCTGAGACAACTTCCGATGGAAAGTCCCCCTGGGAGAATTCAATCGCCTCGATCTTGCCTCCTTTAACGGTGGCATGCAATCGGGACTGCAGCCTGCAACAAACATTCACGCGAATCTGAAATTCATCGTGCTCCCCCAGAAAATTTGCGCTCAAATCCAGGCGCAAGTAGAGGGCTTCGTGGCTGTATCCAAAGTAAAGGGCCTCAAAGTACTGGGCCGCGCCGTGCATTGACCCCGCGCGAGCGTCGGGGGTGTAAACCCCAGCCCCGAGCCACTCAAAATAGGTAGACACTCTGCCGTCAATCACCGGCTCGATCATCCCGGTAGGTCGGACCAGCACATCCCGAGCTTCAATGCGCTTGATGGGTTCGGCCAAGCCGTCCGGCGGACTGCCGCCCAGGAGGCGGTAAATGTTGCTTAAGTGGGTGCGATACAAAATGTCGAATTGCTCGTCATTGGGAGTGGAATGTTCCGGCCCGTACCACCAGTTCCAATCGCTGCCCTCTGCTATGCGAAGTTCTTCCAGAGCCATGTTCACTGCCTCGGGCTTGAGGCCGGGATTTTCGGCGTTTATGGAGAAGAAGTCGCGCGCGTCGTTCAGCAGGTCCCAGGCGCGGTTGTCCTCCCCGGCGCCAATCCAAACGTCAAAATTCGCGTTAATCCATGAGCCAGGCACAATATGCTTCAGGCTTCCCTGCTCCGTCACTCCCAGAGCTTCGCTTGCGGTCAAGGCTTGCAAATTGGGGTCACTCTGAATTAATCGGTAAAAACTCTTCAGAAACTCGCGCCCGTTGCCGGGAAAGAATTCCCATGCGTTCTCGCCGTCCAGAATGATGGATACCACAGCCGGTCGGTCACCCGTGCTCTTGGCGGCGCAGGTAATCCGATGGTGGAGGTCCGCAGCCGCAGCTTGGGGATCCATGTGTGAATAGACAAACCCGATGAGGTCGGAAAGTTCGTGATCGCGGAAAAATATGGAAATTTTTTCCTCACCAGATTCGAAGCGGTGGGGACGGTAAAGCTCGCCCCCGCCCCACAGGGTCCCATCTTGCTGGCGGTGAAATCCGATTGCCAGCGAGCGGCCAAGCACCCCTTCGTCCGTGGCCGTCCACTCAAATCCCTCCGCCGCCGCGAGCCGCAATACCTCGTCCGAAACGCTGCCTTCACTCGGCCAAAGCCCGCGCGGCCGGCTCCCAAAAACACGTTCGTGCAGCTTGAGGGCGGATCGCAATTGGCCTTGCGCATCCTCCGGATGGATAAAGGGCCGCCGCGGTAACCGCACTCCGGGGTGGGATTCCGCCGCAACGTTGGTGTTGCAAATCAGAGGAAGAATTGGATGATAGAATGGCGAGGTTGAAATTTCCACCTGGCCGGCCTGCGCAGCCCTCTTATATTCTTCAAGTGTTACTTTAAATAATTCTAATTCCTTGTTACGAAGAATAGACTTATCATATTCTGAAAATAGCTTCCCCTGACTAACCAAGCGCTTTAATTCCGGATCATTGGCCAGGTAGTTTTCGTCAAACCATGCAAGTTGAGAAAGCACTTGAAGGTCACGCAGATCCTGGAGCGCAAAGGTCCGAGCCGGGTCCGCGCCCGCCATTATCGAGCGGGAGCGGCGATAAAGTTCCTTAAACCTTGGGTAACGATTCATCAAGTTTTCATGATTGAGTTGGAAGGCAAATCCCAGCAGCCCCTCGCGGTCGTCGCGGGTCAACTGCTCAGAGGGCGTAAAGGCAATTCTCAGGCTTTCTTCACGAGCCTCATCCCGCGCGTATTCCTCCAGTTGCGTTACCAGTGATGGAACCATGTTGAAGGTTACATGCACGCCGGGAAATTCGCGCAAAATGGCCACCATCCCGTAATAATCCTTCAGAGCGTGGAGTCGGGTCCAAGGCATGGTGTAAACGCCCTCGGCCAGATCCTTGTACAAGGGCTGGTGCATATGCCACAGCAGCATCAAATAATTTTTCATGTTGGTTATGGCGAGGTGTTTCCTGTTCCCTTTTCGGCCGCCTATGTTAGCATATTATGGAGATTGACGATTGTCGATTTACGATTCAGAAATCGCCACCATGGTAAGGGCAATCGGCAATCGAAAATCGACAAGCATCCCCCGGTTATGCGCATCCTCTCCCGCTATATCTTCAAGGAAATCTTCTTCCATTCGTTGCTGGGACTGCTCATCTTCACCTTCGTCATTTTTATTCCCCACATCAGCTACCTGCTGGAGATCCTCGTCCGGCACAACATATCAATCGAGGACATTTCCATACTATTTATGTTGCCGATTCCGCGGATCGTGGTGCTCACCATCCCCATGGCCGTCCTGGTTGGAACCTTGATCGGGCTCAGCCGTATGGCGGCGGACGGTGAAGTGATCGCGGTACGCGCTTCCGGAATTGGTCTGGGCCAGTTCGTTCGACCCGTCATGGTTTTTGCCGTGCTGGGGTGGGCAGCTACTTCATGGATGAGCTTGTCTCTGGCGCCGCGAGCCGGCCGAAAACTGAATCAGATGGAGGAGGGGTTGAAGTCCAGCCAGGCTCCCTATGAAATTCAGCCCCGAGTCTTCCTGGAACAATTTCCCAACCTTCTGATCTATCTCGAGGATGTCTCCGGCTCCCATTCAAAGTGGACCGGCGTGTTCATTGCCGATTCAACTCACGGCGATCCACCGAAAATCACCCTGGCAGAACGGGGCCTCCTGGTTTCGGATCCCGCGTCCAATCGCCTGATGCTCCACTTGGAACAGGGGACAACCCACGAAATTGACCCCCAAAGTCCCGGACGTTACTCGGTGGTTTCTTTCTCCGATACTGACATCCCCATTCCTCTGGAACCATCGAGCGCCGCCACGCTTGACCGCCAGACGCCGCCCACCATGTCGCTGCACCGATTGACGGAAATGGCGCGGGCGTCGGCAAACGCCACCCTGCGCCAGAACGCGCTGGTGGAGTTACACTATCGCTTCGCCCTTCCCGTGGCATCGCTGGTCCTGGCACTGGTGGGAATCCCTCTGGGCCTCTTCACCCGCAAGGGCGGCAAAGCTTCGGGCGTGATGCTCACCATCCTGCTGGTTTTCATCTATTACATTTTAATGGCGTTTGGACGGAGCCTGGCCCTCCAGGGACGCATCCCGCCTGCCATCGGGCTGTGGCTGGCCAACGCTGTCTTTGCCTTGGGCGGTTCTTTGATGCTCACCAATCTGCGCCGCTTCAGGATGCGCCTTCATTTCATTCAGGATTGGCTGATGGACCTCGCCAAGCGCTGGGAAAGTCATCAGCAGACCTCGGGCAAACGGATGGCGCCCCTTGCCATCCTGAACCCGCAGTCCTCCCGGCGTTTATTTCAGATCCTCGACGGTTACATTATCCGCAGTTGGCTGTTCTATTTCTTTGCCCTCATCGTGACTTTCATCGGCATTTACATGATTTTCGACTTCTTCCAGCTTCTGGGAGACATCGTTCACAACCACATCGCTCCGCTGGTGGTGGCGAATTATTACATTTACCTGATCCCCCAAATCATCTACTTAATGCTTCCCTGGAGCACTCTGGTGGCGACGCAAGTTAATTTCGGGATTCTGACCAAAACCAATCAGGTGACCGCCATCAAGGCCACCGGAACCAGTTTGTATCGCCTGGCAGTTCCCATCCTCCTGGCGGCTACAGTGGCCAGCGCGGGCATGTTCATCATGGAAGACAATTACTTGCCGCAGACCAACCAGCGCCAGGACGCTCTGAGAAATCAGATCAAGGGCAAGCCTGCCCAAACTTATCTCCGGCCCGACCGCCAATGGATTTTCGGACAGGGCGAGCGAATCTACAATTATCGCTTCTTCGACGCCGACCATGACGTTTTCGCCAACCTGTCCGTGTTTGAACTCGATCCGAAGACCTTCAAACTCACACGACGGATTTACGCCCAACGCGCCTTTTGGGAGACCAATCTGCACCGCTGGGTGCTGGAACAAGGATGGGTGCGCGACCTGGACGGGGACAGGGTGGCCAAATTCACTCCATTTGCCGTGTCCACCTTCGATGAATTCACCGAAGAGCCGCCCTATTTCAAGAAGGAGGTGAAACCTTCGGCGCAGATGAGCGCCTTCGAGCTGCGCCGCTATATCTCGGAGTTGAGCCGCAGCGGCTTTGACGTGGTGCGCCTTTCGGTCCAGTTCTATCGCAAATTCTCCTTCCCTCTCATGGCTTTTGTGGTAGTCCTCATCGGAATTCCTTTCTCGTTTACCACCGGGAGCAAGGGGGCGCTTTCCGGAATCGCCCTGAGCATCGGCATTGCCATTGTGTACTTTTCCACCGCCGGGCTCTTTGAGGCCATGGGCAACTTGAGCCAGCTTCCCCCCGTGGTGGCCGCCTGGTCCCCGGATGTTTTGTTTGGCTTGGGGGGAATGTACTTGCTGCTGCGGGTTCGGACGTAAGTGCCCGAAAACAGTTTTTGTCCGCTCGTCTAAAGTTAAAGCAATACTTTAAGTATCAAGATTCAACACTTTATTTTGGCCCTAACTTCGAACTATCCGCTACCCCGCCCTCACCCCATCGGGAAGAGTCACTTCGGGTACGGCCAACACAGTAGTCAATCCATCCGCATATCCATTATCGAACAGCGTGACTTCTGAAACTTCACCCTTCACCTTCCGCGGCTCGAGGTTAACCACCAACAAGGTCTGCTTCCCTTCAATCTCCTTGGGTCAGCGCGCTCGGCCTTGAGCCCGGCCAGAATCGTTCGATACTGATCCACAAAATTCACCCTCAGTCTTATCAGTTTGGCCGATCCACGCACGTCTTCGACTTGATCGATACTCCCCACCCTGATTTCAAGTTTGTGCAAAGCGTCCGCCGTCACTGTGGGTTTGACCGTCGCGGGCTTGAAATGAGCCATACTCCTCCCTCTCTCCCGAGGGCCTGATTGTAAGGCTGGCCGCAAGCCATGTGATGCAATACTTTAAGAATTGTCGGCACGTCGACAGAACAATATAGAGTGGCAAGTGGCCAGTGGTGAACTGGCAAGACTGAACCGTTTCACTCGGCTGAAGTTAAAGTATTACTTGATACCCTGGAAGGGAAGGCTGAAAACCATCAATCCCCACTGAAGCTTGGTCGCTGACATAATCAAACTCGATCGAGGTGGAACGCCCCTTCAAATGATGCTGGGCCAATACTGGTTTTTTTGGCCAAGGGAATGCATTACGCCTCTTCGTTTTCGAAATCGCCGGGCGAGCCGTAATCTGCTTCGGGAAGGTATTGGTCGCGGTCGTATGCCGGGTCAACGTGATCGGGCAGTTGCGCATCAGGAAACTGCTCCAGCCAGTCGCGGCGATACTCATCGTCGGCGTAAAATTTCAGGTAAAGCTCAGTATCTTCTTCACTACCCGAACCCAGCAGAGGGATTTGGCAGTTTGTGCCTTCGAGATGAGTGAGGTCTTTGGTTTCCTCCCGTAAAATGTCAGTCCAGAGCAAGGTGTAAAGCTCACGGTCGCTGAGGTGGTTGGTTTCATGCAGAAAGGCGCGAAACGTGGCCAGCTTGTCAATCACTTCCCAAAGCTTCAGCGACAAGTCGCCATCGTCCAGCGCCTCAGGCGCCGGCAAGTTGACGGCAGAATCCTCAAGCTGCTTAAAGTGCGTCGTCTCCGGCGCCTCGTCTATGTCATCCACATGGTTCCAAAAGCCTTCTTCGACTTCCGGCAGCAAGTCGCTAATCTTGCCCTCCATCATGGGCGCGTCCCCAGGGTCTTTTGCGGGCTGTTTAAGCTTTTGAATTCTCTCTTCGCGATTTCCGGGCAGATGCTCAAAATCATGGGTAGGCATATCACGCTTCCTAAATTTGGCCTTTGGGCTGAAGCCAATTCTTGGCACTCCCAAGGTAGATGCTAATTCGGTGACCAATGAATGCATGAGTTTTTCATCGGGAGATGCAAAGGGCGTGATTCTGCTACCTTCCGGCGGGTTGACTGATCCGCTGAAGTTTCTAGATTGCGCCCGGGTTGCCGCACAACTTTTCGGACAGATCGTATCCTTCACGTCCAGCCCCCGGATGTCCAAGGGCGACTGCCTTGTGCATAGGGGGTAAAAAAGGAAGCCCCTGCCAGGCAGTTAAAGTAATACTTTAACTAAGGACCTGAGCCCTTTTGGCAAAATCCTGAATGAGAGCTGAAGGCAATGCGAATGCTTGGAATTACTATTCTTTCGATGCAATCTTGCGGAGGGTGGCGGCGCTTCCGGGCGCAACGCGAAACGTCATGCCGTTGAAAAGGAAATCGACGGTGTAAGCCGGCGGTTGGGTTGGTTTGAATTCCTCATCGCATTTGTTCCGCAACCGCGCCGGAACCGTAGCCTGCCCCCAGCGCACCGTCACCCGCAAGTCGGGCTTCCCATCACCGTTCAAATCGGGAAAATCGAGTCTCTCGAAGTAAGAGATTGAAACTCGGTCCGACTGGCAGGCATTTCCCAAAGTATCTTCCACCTGGAGGAGAGTATGTTCGGCGGGGTCGGGCTTCACGGAAAAGTCGCACGTTGAAATCCAGCCCGTCGTCGTCCCTTGCCCTGTGTAGCCGCCCTGGTCGAGCACGATGTCCAGGCCGTCCGTGCGCGCGAAGCTCCGCACCATGCCGACCACCCCCTCCGCGTAACGCACCCGCCGCCACTTTGCGCCAGCCCTTGCAAGCAGCAACATCCCGCCGAAATTGGCGGCGTGCGGCTCGCATCCGAAGAATTCGGCAAGCACCTCGTTTGCCCCCGGCTTGGTAAACGAGCCTTCCAGCACTTTACGAAGTTCGAAGTCGGGCTCATTGCCTTGGCTTGGCGACTGTCCGGCAAAACCGGTGAATGAGGGACAGCCCCCGCACCCATAGCCCACGCCCTTCTTCAAAACTTCTTTTCTGATTTGGCCCGCGCAGACCGTTTGCAGGATGGCCATCGCTTCTGCCTCGTCCGGGAGATGCGATTCTGCCGCGCGCGCGGGAGTAGTTGCGAGGAGACTGAGCAAGAGGGCGGCAGCGATCGAGATTGAAGAGTGGAGTGGATTTACCTGGCCATACCCAAGGCGCGAAAACTTGGATTGGCTATGAAGAAGCGCCATGCGATCCAATTTCATCGCGGACCTCCGGCAAGAACAACGTGCACGTCACGCGCACGTCAAAGATAAAATACTCGGATTCCCGAATGTCGCCGCGTCGACAAATCCTAAAGTTATGCTTGAAGCGAAAGTTAAAGCTTTACTTTAACCACAAGAAATCCGCAGATTACTCAGGTTACGCAAATTTAAAAACGCACCTTCGAAATCCGTGTAATCTGCGATTTCATTTATTTCTTCCCGATGCCCTAACCCCTAATTCCTAATCCCTGTTTTTATGCCGTGGAGTACGCCTTCCCCGCCGCCTTCTTTACTGCCGCCTGCGCTGCCGCCAGGCGCGCGATGGGCACGCGGTAAGGCGAACAGCTCACGTAGTTCAAACCCGCGCCGGCGCAAAACTCGACCGAAGACGGATCCCCCCCGTGTTCGCCGCAAATTCCCACCTTAAGATTTGACCGGGTTGACCTCCCCTCCTGCGTAGCCAGCTTCACCAGCCTTCCCACCCGCTTGGGATCGAGGACGGCAAACGGGTCGGCCGGCCAGATTTTCTGTTTCACATACGAATTGATGATCTTCCCGCAGTCGTCGCGGGAAAGTCCAAAGGTTGTTTGGGTCAAGTCGTTGGTGCCAAAGCTGAAGAACTCGGCTTCGGTGGCAATTTCCCCGGCCGAAAGCGCAGCCGCCGGAAGCTCGATCATAGTCCCGACCAGATATTCCACCTTAACTCCCTTGGCCTTGAAGACCTCAGCCGCCACCCGGTTGACAATCTCTTTCTGGAGGGCCAGTTCCTTCACATCACCAACTAGGGGGATCATCACCTCGGGCTTGGCTTCAAAGCCCTGCTTCTTGGCGTCCGCCGCTGCCTCAAAAATGGCCCGCGCCTGCATTTCCGTGATTTCCGGATACATGATGCCCAGCCGGCAACCGCGCAGACCAAGCATGGGGTTGAATTCATGTAACCCTTCAACTACCGCCAGTAATTTCTTGAGTTCATTGAGTTTGGCGCCTTTCTTATTCTTCGCTTCCAAGGTCGCTATTTCCACCATCAATTCTTCCCGCTTGGGCAGGAACTCGTGCAGCGGCGGGTCAAGGGTTCGAATGGTTACGGGCAGCCCGTCCATGGCTTTGAACAAGCCTAAAAAGTCTTTGCGCTGCATGGGCAGAATTTTGGCGAGGGCAGATCGGCGCTCTTTCTGGTACCGGGCGGCTTCTTTGGCGTCGTTAGTATCTTTGCAGGCCATGATCATCCTCTGAACGTGCGGCAGGCGGTCCTGGGCGAAGAACATGTGCTCGGTGCGGCACAAGCCGATACCCTGGGCGCCGAATTTGCGCGCCACGCTGGCGTCGCGCGGAATGTCCGCGTTGGCTCGCACGCCAATTTCGCGGCGCTCGTCCGCCCACTTCATGAACTCGGCGAAGATGCCGCTATTCGGGTCCGGCTCCTTAGTATTGGCTTTGCCCAGGATGACGCGGCCAGTGGAACCGTCGAGCGATATCCAATCGCCTTCTTTGATGGTCAAATTTCCCACCATAATCACTTTCTTCTTGTCGTCCACCAGCACCTCATCGCAGCCGGCTACGCAGCTCTTGCCCATGCCGCGCGTCACCACGGCGGCGTGGGAGGTCATGCCGCCGCGTGAAGTCAGGATGCCCGCGGCCACTTCCATGCCGTGAATGTCATCCGGAACGGTCTCCGCCCGCACCAGGATCACGGGGCCGAACTTCCCTTTCGCCACCGCATCGTCAGCGGTAAACACCACGCGGCCAACCGCCGCGCCGGGAGAGGCTGGCAGACCTTTGGCAATTACTTTAAGTGGAGTGGACTCGTCCAGAATCGGGTGGAGCAATTGGTCGAGTTGATCGGGCTCCACGCGCAGCAGAGCTTCGTCCTTGGTCAGCAGGCCTTCGTGTACCATATCGACGGCAATCCGAACCGCGGCCGGGCCAGTGCGCTTGCCGTTGCGCGTTTGCAGCATGTAGAGCTTGCCTTCCTGGATGGTGAACTCGAAATCCTGCACGTCCTTGTAGTGATGTTCCAAGCGCGAAGTAATCTCGCGCAGTTGCTTGTAGGCCTCGGGATTTACTTTCTCGAGCTCGGTAATGGGGACAGGCGTGCGCACGCCGGAGACTACATCCTCGCCCTGGGCGTTCATCAGGAACTCACCATAGAAAGCTTTCTCGCCCGTGGCGGGGTTGCGGGTAAAACCCACGCCGGTCCCCGACGTGTCCCCCATGTTCCCGAAGACCATGGCCTGGACGTTGACCGCGGTACCCAGATCATCGGAGATTTTGTTCATGCGCCGGTAGGTGGCGGCCCGAGGGTTATACCAGGAGCGGAAGACGGCCTCGATGGCCATGCGAAGCTGTTCGCGCGGTGCCTGGGGGAAATCTGAGCCCGTCTCTTTCTTAACCAGTTTATTGTAGCCGGCAATCACGTCTTTCAGGTCCTGCGCGGTAAGCGCGGTATCCAGCTTGACCTTGCGCTTCTTTTTCTGGCCGTCGAAAATGTGCTCAAACTTGTCCTTGGAAATGTCCAGCACCACGTTGCCAAACATCTGGATAAAGCGCCGATAGCTGTCAAAGGCCCAGCGCGGATTGCCACTCTTCGAGGCAAAAGCCTCGGCGATAGAGTCATTCATGCCCAGGTTCAGGATGGTGTCCATCATGCCGGGCATGGAAAACTTGGCGCCGGAACGGACGGAAACGAGCAAGGGCGACTGGGGGTTGCCCAACTTCAGTCCCAGCAGATTTTCGAGTTGGTCGAGCGCGGGCGGGTATTCCCGTGCGATCACCTCCGGCATCTTGTTGCCGTTTTCGAAATAAAGGCGGCAGCCGGAAGTAGCGATGGTGAATCCGGGGGGGACGGGCAATCCGGCGTTGGTCATTTCCGCCAGGCCCGAGCCTTTGCCGCCCAGAACGTCCTTCATGGTGCCGTTGCCTTCCGCCTTCCCCCCACCAAAAGAATAAACGTGTTTTTCCATTTCCGCAGCTCCTTGAGTTTTGAATTCAAAATCTGAAAATAATTGTCGTAGGGCCGGGGCTTGCCCCGGCTTTCCTGTCCGGCAACCCTCGCGGAGGCCGACCCAAGGGTCGGCCCTACCAAGGCGCGAACTTAACTCAACTTAAAGTAATACTTTAACTGTCTAGGTGACCTTTGCATCTCCCGCTCGCCACTTCCCGCTTGTCACTCGCCACTGTTCTCAGCCCCTGTCGACGCGCCGACAAAAGTTAAAGTGGAACTTTCAATCTGCGATAAATCGGCAATGCTGGAGAATAGCTCGTCCAACCGTCCCAGCAGGCGCAGCCGGTTCTGGCGCACCCCCTTGTCTTCGGCCATCACCAACACTTTGTCAAAGAAAAGGTCCACGTGATCGCGCAGGGTGGCAATAGCACCCAGGGCTTCCGCGTACTTGCCATCCTCTCCCAATCCCGAGGCAATATGTTCAACCCTGCGCGAAGTTTTTTCCAGTTCTATCTCCGGGAGATCCTTGAGCAGACCAATATCCACCAGTCCTGGCTGCCAATCGAAATCAGAGGCCGACTTGGCAAGGATATTCTTGATGCGTTTGGCAGCGTGGCAAAGCGCCTGCATGTTCTCGCTCCCCCGAATGCTTTGCACCGCCTTGAGGCGAAGCAATGTGTCGGCGGGGTGGTCCACGCTGGCTTTCCTAACCACGGCGCGCACGGCATCGTAAGGGAAGCCCAACACGCCTTCCATATGATACTGGATTCGTTCGTTGAGAAAAGCCAGGAGCGCCGATTCGATTTCGTCTTCGGGCAATTGAGAATTTGAAGTAAATGGCTGGAGGCCGGTTTCCAGCAGCAGGTCAGTGAGCGGCAATCGCAACTGGAACTCAAGTAATACTTTAACAATTCCGTTCCCTGCCCGGCGCAAGCCAAATGGGTCGCTGGACCCTGTGGGCGCCAGGCCCACGCCAACGCCTGCGGCCACGCTGTCTATTTTATCCGCCAGCGAAACCACGGCGCCCACCAAGGACCGCGGGCATTTGTTCTCGGCACCCGCAGGGAGATAATGGTCGTAAATGGCGTCCGCCACTTCCGGCGGTTCGCCCTGCGCTTTGGCATAAAGCCCGCCCACTACGCCCTGGAGTTCGGTAAATTCCTGCACCATCTGAGTGGTGAGGTCGCATTTGCAGAGTTGAATGGCACGCAAGGCGTGGGCGGAATCCGCCGCAGCCAGCCTTCCTTGTTTTTCAAGCGCAGCGCAAATTTCTTTGGCGATGGTGTGCATGCGGCGGACCTTGTCCGCATAGGTGCCGAGCTTCGCCTGGTAGGTCACTTTTTCGAGCATCGGCAGGCGGTCTCGGAGGGGGATCTTCTGATCGGCGTTCCAGAAAAACTCGGCGTCGGAAAACCGTGCGGTGAGGACGCGCTCGTGCCCGGCGCGAACGGTTCCAGTGGTATCACGGTCGCGATTGAGCAAGGTGATAAAACGCGGTCGAAGTTTCCCCTTCCTGTCTTGGACGGCAAAGTATTTCTGGTGGTCGCGCATCACCGTGACCAGAATTTCCCTGGGTAGGTGGAGGAATCGATCGTCGAATCTGCCGAGGATGCCAGAGGCCCACTCGGTGGAGTTCACAATCCAATCTTCGAGGTCAGCATCGGGCACGGCCTCTAGCAAGACCCCATCGTCCTCGCCGACCTCAGCCTCCAGATCTTCTTCAAGTAATACATTAAGTTCGTTCTGAATTGTCTGTCGCCTGTTCTCTGGATCGAACTCGACATTTGCGCTGCGAAGCTTCTCCCCGAAGTCCTTGAATCCAGTGACGGCGATAGCTTCGTTCCCTGCCAGGCGATGGCCGTAAGTGGAGCTTCCGCATTTCACTCCCGCCACTTCAAGCGGAATGACCTGAGCAGAGCTTCCCTCCCCCAAGAGGGCCACAATCCATCGAATCGGCCGAGCGAATCGCACGCCGGATTTCTCCCAGTACATGCTCTTGGGGAAGCTCATGCCGGTGATGGCGCCAGGCAGGATTTCGCTCAGAATATCCAAAGCGGACCTTCCCTCGATGGTCTTGTTCAGGGCCAAGTACTCGCCCTTGGGCGTGGTCACGCGGATCAGGTCGTCAACCGCGACGGAATTCTTTTGGGCAAAGCTTTCAGCCGCACGAGTGTATTTTCCGCCGGAGTCCACGGCCACTTTCACCGGCGGGCCTGTGATTGCCTCGGTCTTGTCCGCCTGGCGGGCCAGGATTTCAGGAACGTAGACGATGAGGCGGCGCGGGGTGGAATAGGTTTGAATACGGGATTCGTGGTTCGGGGTTCGGGTTTCGGGACTCGCCGACTCCGAGTGATTTGCCAGCCGCAATCCTTCAAGTATTACTTTAACTCGCTGGCCAAGGTCTTTTTGTGCCTGGGCCAGGAACCGGGCTGGGATTTCCTCGCAGCCAATCTCAAGGAGAAAGGGTAATAACTCGGGGCTCGGGTTTCGGGATTCGGGTTTCGCGTTCGATTCAGTCATAACCCTCTTATGCAGGTAGCGGCGGGTTTACCCCGCCATCTTGCCTTTCTGGAACCGGCGTGCTGGGGGGGGTAAACCTGACACTACACAATCCCCCGGCTGCTTAAATTACTTAGCCCTGATCTCAGCCGCCTCTGTAATTGTCATTTGCCGCTCAAGGTAAATTTTGGCCACTTCGCATGCCATCTTCCTGATTCGGGCGATCAGCGCCACGCGTTCGGTGACGCTGATCGCTCCCCGGGCGTCGAGAATATTGAACAGATGGGAGCACTTCAGGCAGAGATCATAGACCTTGCACAGCGGGAAACGGCGAAGCCCTTCAGAGCGGGAGTCGGACGTCGGGGGTCGGGTCTGGTCGGGCCTTTGCTCTTCTTTTGAGTCGTGATTTCTGCTTTCTTCCTTCTGACCTCTGACTTCTGACCTCTGACTCCTTTTGTAGGCTTCCAGCAATCTCACTGCTTCTGCCTCGTGAAGATCGAAAACCTTCCGGCAATTTTCGGGGTCCGCCAATTCGAAATCATAAACCGAAAGCTCAAGTTCTTCTGGACGACGTAAGTCTCCATAGGTCAACAAGTTGTTCCAGCAAACCTCATAAACATCTTGAACATCCTGCAAGAACGCCGAGATGCGCTCCAGGCCATAGGTCAGCTCAACTGAAATAGGCTCCAGGTCGATTCCCCCGCACTGCTGGAAGTATGTGAATTGGGTGATCTCCAACCCGTCAAGCATCACCTGCCAGCCCATCCCCCATGCGCCTAGAGTAGGCGCTTCCCAGTTGTCCTCTTCAAAACGGATATCGTGCTCGGCGAGGTTGATTCCCAACTCGCCCAAACTCTGCAAGTAAATATCCTGGATGTCGGCGGGCGGCGGCTTTAGGATCACCTGCATTTGGGTATGTTTAAGGAGGCGGTTGGGGTTTTCCCCATAGCGCCCGTCGGCCGGACGGCGAGAGGGTTGCGGATAGGCCACACGATAAGGTTCAGGCCCCAAAACGCGCAGGAATGTTTCCGGGCACATTGTCCCGGCACCAACTTCCAGATCATAGGGCAGGGCCAGCACACACCCTTGGCGCGCCCAAAATTGGCTAAGGGCTATGATGACGTCTTGGAAGTTCATTCCAGCCATGGTTATTGGCCGCGCGCAGGCGGCGGTTGCGGCTTCACTTGCTTTGCGGCTCGCTCGCGTGGCGACCGCGCTTGGCCAGAAAGTAGACCGGAGCGCCTAAAATCATCCCTACAACAGCCACCACCACTGCCGCAATGCTGTGCTGGAAGGCATGGGTGAGCGGAGGGAGGCTCATATGCTTCCCGTTCATCTCGTCATAGTAGGTTGCAGTGCCTGTCCGTGCGGCGATCAGGATTCCGGCAATGATCAGCGCCTGGCACCATAGGGCAAATGCCGCGAACCAGGAGGCGGCACGCCAGTATGCTCCCTCTGCGGCACGGCCTTCTTTAGCGAAGATTATGACCAAGCCCACCAGAGTAACTATGGTGACGCTGGCCACGAAGGAACCAGCAAAGTCTGACACTCCTAAGGGTTGCAGCAAACCCTTCATGTAATACCTTAATACGGCCACAGCCAGCGCGACCGCGGCCAGGATTGAAAACACGCGAAGATTTTTGCTCATTCTGACCTCTTCAACTAATTTCTCACTTCAAAATGGACTACTCATCCTCCGCCAGCAGGTTGCGCGTGATCAGGGGTTTCTCCGCATGCGAGTCAATTACCTCTTCGAGGAAGAACCTCGCTTGGCGGCACCCCGCCGGAGCCTTATCCACCGCCAGCCACTGGTCCAAGGTGGCCTGCCGAGCCGTGCGCAGGTAACTGAGCGCCTGGGCGGACACTGACCGCCGGGCGCCGCCCGTCCGGCAGGTGGAGCATAACAGCCCCTCGGCCCCCTGCCCGTAATAGCCGGATTCCTCGCCCAGGGTTCGGCCGCACTCAGCGCAACGCTCGAGGTCGGGAAGGAAACCTTCCAGCCGCAACAGCCAGAAATTGAAGTAGAGCAGCGGGCGTTCGACCTCGCCCGATCGCTTGAAGGCCCGCAGCACGGCCAGCAGCAGCCGAAACGCGCGCTCGTTTACCTCGCGCTCGGAAAGATATCGATCCGCGACTTCAGAAACGTATTGGGCCGCCACCTGAACCCTATAGTTCTTCTGCATGTCGAAGAAGGACTCGATCAGCTCGGCGGAATTCATTCGCAACAGGTCTCGGTTCTCGCGCTCAAACAACCACAACTTGACGTAGCTCAGCGGCTCCAGCGTGCTCCCATAACGGCTCTTGGGGCGCCGCGCCCCTGTGGCCACGGCCCTCAGCCGCCCCCATTGCCGGGTAAACACGGAGACGATTTTGTCGGCTTCTCCCAGGCGATAGGTTCTGAGGACGATGGCTTCTGTTTCACGCAGGGGCATGCTTGTTGCTGATTTCTGTGCGCATTGAATCAACAAAATTAACACATTGCTGGCGGAGCGGGAAGGAAAAACTTGCGCGAGGCCAAGGGCAGGTCGGCGCCGAGGATATTCGGGCGTTCTAAATAAACGCACCCCATTCGCAGGCAGGGGCACGGCTTGCCGCGCCCTCTTGAATTCGGCATCCCAACACACCCCAAAGGGCGGGGCAAGCCCCGACCCTACGATCGGACATTACGATTGCCAGGAGAGATGTAAGGATTACGCCGCCAACCTTTACTCCGCGCAGTATTCATGCGGCTTCCAAGCGAGTTGTGGGAAATCGTTGACTTTTTGTGGAAAACAGATTATGTAAACTCGCCACCCTGTCGCGAAATAATTATCAGACGTGCCTGTGCAAATCAGCCGGGGCCGTCGAATTGAGGATCGGCCGAACTGTGATAGCGAAAATGGATTTTCAAACCACGGAATCGAGAATTCACCCTATACCCTTTAACCTTTAACTTTTAACCTTTCGACATTTCGGTTGCCTCGCCGAATCAAGCCGGGATAAAGTGTCCCCTACCCTGGTGAGAGGTAATCGCCCCCATGAAGAATTCCCGAATTGACGTGGTGGGCATCGGCTTGAACGCTACGGACACGGTGATCCGCGTTCGGGTATTCCCTGCCCTGGGCGGAAAGGAGCGCCTGCTTTCCTCATCCATGCAAGCCGGGGGACAAATTGCGACCGCGCTGGTCACCTGCCAGCGCCTCGGACTTCGATCGCGTTACGTGGGGAAGATGGGTGACGATGCCGGGGGCCTATTCCAACTCGCCAGCTTGCGCTCCGAGGGGCTGGACCTCCAATTTGCCCGCGTAGCCCGGGGGACGCCCAACCAGCTCGCTTATATTATTGTGGACGAGGCCACGGGGGAGCGCACAGTTTTTTGGGACCGCCACCCGCACCTGGCGATGGCCGCTTCCGAATTGCGTCCGGAGGTTTTGCGAGGCGCCCGTGCGCTGCTCATTGACGGGTGCGATGTTGAGACCTGCTACTTCGCCGCCCAATGGGCGCGCGCACAGGGCATTCCGGTGGTCGCGGACTTGGACACAGTCTACAAGAAAGTGGAAAAGCTGTTTCCGCTGATCGACTATCTGGTGGCGTCGGCCAATTTCCTCCCTACCCTGACTGGCGATAATGACCCCTTCCGCGTGCTTAAATACATGGCCAAGGAATATCACATGCCCGCCCCGGGAATGACCCTGGGTCGCGATGGCGCCCTGGTTCTGTGGCGGGGCCGGTTCCATTACTCGCCCGGCTTCGTGGTGGAGACGGTGGATACCACCGGCGCCGGCGACGTTTTCCACGGCGCCTTCGTTTACGGTCTGGTCTCCGGATGGGCGATGGAGCGCATCCTCGATTTTTCCAACGCCATGGCCGGCCTGAATTGTACGGCGCTCGGCGCCCGCGGGGGTATCGCCACCCGGGCCCAGGCCCAAAAGCTGGTCAAGAGTGGGCAGAGGCATGTGAACCGAACCCTTCAAAGGGGTGGCTGAAAAAAACAACGGAAGAAGCATAAAGTATGAAGTAAAAAGAAGAGTCTCCCTCCGCCATTCCGAATTCAGAATTCATAATTCATAATTTCTCGATTGGTACGACAATCCACGAATTAAGCGAGGCCGAAATGAGCGAAAGACCGTCCCAATTTACCCTGGTCACCGGCGCCTCCAGCGGGATTGGGGAGTGTTTTGCCCGCATGCTGGCAGCACGGAAACAAAACCTGATCCTGGTGGCGAGATCGAAGGACAAGCTGATGGCGCTGGGCCGCCAGTTGAGCGCTGCGCACGGCATCGCGGTCGAGCCAATGGAATGCGACTTGAGTATTGCCGGAGCCGCCGAACGCCTGGCGGGCCTTCTGCACGATCGCGATCTCCAGGTGGATCTCCTGATCAACAACGCCGGATTTGGCGCGCGGGGAAAATTTCAAGAACTCGCGCTGGAACGCCAGAGCCAGATGATTCGGTTGAACGTCATGGCGCTGGTGGAGCTCACCCATTTTCTCCTGCCTGCGATGGTTGAGGCGCACCGGGGCGGTATCATCAACGTTTCCTCCACTGCGTCTTTCCAGCCCGTGCCCTACACCACCATTTATGGGGCGACCAAGGCATTTGTAACCAGCTTTTCCCTGGGCCTGGCCGAAGAATTACTCTCATCCGGAGTGAGCGTGGTTACGTTTTGTCCGGGCGGAACTCGAACCAACTTTGGGGTGGCCAGCCAATACGGGGAAACGAAGCTGCCCGGGGGAAGCCACAGTCCCGAAGAAGTGGTGAGGGTGGCCCTCATAGCGTTGGATAGGGGCGGTGGATTGGCGGTGCCGGGATTAAAGAATAAGGCAGGAGTGTTGGTGCAGCGATTTGTTCCACGCAGTTGGGTGGTGAAGGGCGCGGCGCGAATATTCAAGGTGTAAGGTCCGGCTGGTCTCCCGCCGAACTGGGCGGCACTATCGCTTCGACCTCAAGTAATGCCTGACCACGGCATTCCACTTTCCCTGCGCGGCGAGAATCAGTTCCACCGTCTCGCGCACCGCCCCCTTGCCGCCGGGTGCGCGCGTGCAATAATGGATGTGGCGGCGGACGAGCTCGTGCCCGTCCTTTACGCCCACGGCCAGGCCGGCTCGAATCAGGATGGGCAAATCCACCACGTCGTCGCCCATGTAACAAACTTCTTCGTCCGTCACGCCGGCGGCGTGCAGAATCTTTTCGTAGGGGCCCACCTTTTCGAGCGCGCGCTGCTGGATGAATTGGATTCCAAGTTCCTTGGCGCGATATTCCACCACCGGCGAAGCGCGGCCAGACAGGATCCCGGTCTTCAGCCCCCCTTCGAGCGCAAATCGAAGCCCCAAACCGTCGCGGGCATGAAACGTTTTCGTCTCAAAAAATCCCCCCTTGGGGTGGGGAAGGTAATAGATTTTGCCGTCGGTCATCACGCCGTCAACGTCCATCAACAGAAGCTTGATTTTGAGCGCGCGGGAGCGGAGCTGCGAATGAGTGAGAATCATAATTTGATCGTATACCCTTATATTAAGGGTTGGATTTTGCAGGGCCGAATCGGGTCATTGAATGATTGAGCCATCGAGCCATTGGATATCCTTGTCTTCCAATGGCGCGATGACCTAATGGCTCAATAACCGAATCTTGAAACCAGGTCCGTCAAAACAGTTCTGTCGTCCACAGATCGTGGATGTGGACCACGCCCTCCAGCTTGCCGGCCGGGTCCACCACCATCAGCGAAGTTATTTTGCGGCTCTCCATCAAGTTCAGGGCGCGGGTGGCGAGTTCCTGGGCGGAGATGGAGACAGGGGTTCGGGTCATGCAGTCAGCCGCGGTAAGGCTCAGGGCCTTATTCCCTTCCCTTTCGAAAAAGCGGCGCAGATCGCCGTCGGAAATCAATCCCACCAGACGGTCACCATTCTCCACCACCGCTGTCAGCCCCAGACCCTTTCTGCTCATTTCGTAGATGACGTCCGGCAAGGGGGTTTTCGGATCCACCCGCGGCACTTGCGCGCCGGTGTGCATCACATTATGAACCCTGCGGAGTTTCACGCCCAAGCCTCCGCCCGGATGGAGCGCCGCGTAGTCCTCCGTAGTGAAGCCGCGTTTATCGAGCAGCGCCATGGCCAGAGCATCGCCCATGGCCAGCATCACGGTGGTGGAAGCCGTGGGCGCCAATCCCAGGGGACAGGCCTCCTGGTGGATGCCGACGTCAATCACCACCTCGCTGGCCTGCGCCAGGGTGGAGGTGGGTGAGCCGGTGAGGGCAATAATCAGGACTCCCAGACGCTTGGCGGGATCGAGCAGGCGCAGCAGTTCTTCCGTTTCGCCGGTATAGGAAAGCGCCACCAGCACGTCATGGCGGACCAGGCTGCCCAGGTCGCCGTGCAAGGCTTCGGCGGGATGAAGGAAAAACGAGGGCGTGCCGGTGCTGGAAAAAGTGGCGGAGATTTTTTGTCCTATCAGCCCCGATTTTCCCATGCCGGTTACGATCACCCGTCCCCGGCAATTGAACAGAATCTCAACCGCCCGCACAAAGCGCTGGTCCAAGCGCCGGGGCAACTCGGCCAGCGCCTTCGCTTCGATCTCCAGAACTTTACGGGCGGTTTCCAGACTCATGGAAAGGCACCAATCAGAAATTAGAAATCAGAAAATGGAAATTCGAAAATCGAAGAACACTTAGAGAGCATTTTAACTTCAAGCTCCGAGTTTCGAGTTTCAACTTACGAGTTCCCATTTTCGGCCTTCTCTTCGATGGCATAATCGCCCTATCACTGAATCAACCAATTTCTTTTACGTTGCCGTTTCCGCCTGCTCCACGTAGACGGTGGCGCGATTGCGGCCCGCGTGTTTGGATTCGTAAAGGGCCTTGTCCGATGACTTCAGCAGTTCCTCCAGCGACTTGCCATGCTCGGGGTAGGCGGCAATCCCCAGGCTGACCGTCACCTGGGGCAAGGGTTTGTCGGTTCCCGACGGCACCGACATGCGTTCCACAGCGTGGCGAATGCGCTCCGCCACTCGAATCGCGGCCTGGAGGTCCGTATCGGGAAGCAACAGGACGAATTCTTCACCGCCATAGCGCGCCGCCAGGTTGGTCTCGCGCATGGCCTGGGTGACGGTTTTGGAGAACATGCGCAGAATCCTGTCGCCCACCTCATGGCCAAAGGTATCGTTGAAACTCTTGAAATGGTCGAGGTCCATCATGATCAGGCAAAGCGGGTTGGACTTGCGCGAGGCCATGGCGATCACTTTGCGCGCGTAATCTTCCAGAAAGCGGCGGTTATAGAAACCGGTCAGCTCATCCACGTTGGCGCGTTGCTTCATGGTGACCAGCAGGCGCAGGTTGGAAAGCGCGGAGGCGGCGCCGCTCAAATAGTTTTCCAGCAGGCTTTCGCGTTCCGTCGTCCAGAAATTCTTCAGCCCTTCCAGACGAACCGCCCCGATCAGGATGCCGCCAGCAATCAAGGGCCCGCAGTAATAACTGCCCTCGGTGGGGTGCAGGAATTTGGACGGACAAAGCGGTTCCTGGGTGACGTCATTGACGCGGAAGCGGCGCCCGGTGCGCACCGCCTTGCAATTGTGCGGCTCGTCGATCACCGGCCAGGCTTTCACGCTGTCGGGCAGCGGCACCAACGAGGTCGCCGCCTCCAGAAACTTTTCATGGGAGTTCAGCTTGAAGAGGATCACCTGGCGGGGCTGGAATCTTTCCCGCAAGGAATGCAAAAGCTGGTCGTAGACTTCAGTCTCCGTCGTACACTGGGTCACGGCTTCGGAAAACCTGTTCAAGGCCGCCAGGTCTTCGCGCTCGTGACGCAGAGCGGTGGTCATGCGGGAAAAGCTGCGCGAGAGCACACCGAATTCATTGTCAGCCACCGAAGGGGTGATGGTTTGAAAGTCCCCGTGCCCCACCCGCTCCGAGGCTTCGATGAGCTCATGCACCGGCCGGGCAATAAGTTTGGTCACGGCGCGGGTGAGGAAGAGCAAAATCCCCGCCACCACCACGCCCAGGCCAACCCCCAATTGGAGCATGAGCCGCATCAAGCGTTCCGCGTCGCGCGCCCGCGCCATGCTTTCCACGTTGTTTTCATCCAGAAGTTTCAAAACCTGGCTGCGAATGGAATCGATGCGCTTCTCGCCCTCATCCAACTGGAGGGGGCTGCCGCTGAACTCGCCCCCCCTGGCTTTTTCTATCGAAGGCTTCACCCACTCGCGCCGCCAACTGTTGATGCCGTCGCGAATCGATTCCACCTCCGCCAGTCGCGGGGAATCGCTCAGGGTCAAATTGCGCAACGTCAAGATGTCCACGGACAATTCTTTTTCGGTGGCGGTGTAGGTGTCCAGAAATTCGGCTTGCCCGGTCAGCAGGTATCCGCGCAGTCCCATGTGCGCTTCTTCCAGATGGCGCAACAGCGATTCGCCCCGCCCCATAATCTCCACCGAATGCAGCGAGGCCAAGTCCATGCTGCGCGCCATCCAAAACGTGTTCAGGAAAAGTCCGATGGCGGAAAGGAGCACAATGACAACAGGGAGGGTTAATAAAAGAATCTGCTGGCGGATTTTAAGGTTGCGAATGGAGAAGGCCATTGGGTCCGCCAAAAGCTGCGACTCCAGAAACCTACCTTAATAAGACTGATACGTCAACCGGCACGATTTACTCATGTAAATTCTTATAAGCGGCGAGCCCGTTCAAACGTAGGGGGATCGGTCAACTGACGGACCATCCCCTCTTTAATTTTGCCGCCCATTAACTGGGTAGGGCAAGCCCAGCACCATACGGGCGCGGGGCAAGCCCTACATTCCCTGCCCGGAGTCGCCCCTCCGCCGCTCGGACTGGTTCGGCGAGCGCCGGCGGGCATGAAAAGCCGCGGACTCGCCCTTCGCTCCGGCGACAGTTCGCGCTACCCTTGCCGCCCGTGTTATCCTCTGGCTAATGGATTGGACGCATAAACTCTACTTCGGCGACAATCTCAGAATCCTCCGCGAGCACGTGGCCGCGGATAGCGTGGACCTGATTTACCTCGACCCGCCCTTCAACTCGAGCGCCAACTACGCCTTATTTGTAGCGCCGCCCTTCAGGGCGGCACCTGCCGGGCTGAAGCCCGGCGCTACAGCAAGCGGCGAAGAATCCGCCGCTCAGATTACTGCCTTTGAGGACACCTGGCAGTGGAGCGTGGAACCCGAGGCGGTGTAAAAGGAAATCATCACCAGTGGCCCGCGCAAACTCGCCGACTTGATGAAAGCCTTGCTCGCCCTCGTGGGCCGCGATTAGGTGGGTCATTTTGCCACGCAGTTAATTCCTGCCAGTCTATTGACAAAATACTCCTAAAATACCACAGTGCTTTCAGGAGGGATTATGCTCTGCGTGGGAAAGGCGGTTCGCCTAAATGGGAAAGACTATCAGATTGATTCCGAAGAAATCAGGGAGCTTAGTGCTCGGCTTGAGCCCAAAACGATAGACAAATACTGGGTTAGGATCGATGGGCGCCGACTACCTCCGAAGCAGGTGGTTTCTGAACTATTGGGTGTTCCTTTGGTCGAGTTCACGACAATGGACGCAACTCGGGTCTTGAGTGGCGCAGGGTTCAAGGTTTATTCGGAGTCGGAAAAGGCAGAATCAGTTAAGACCGAATCCGAGGCGTTGCTTGAAGAGTATTTGCGTGCTCACGGCTTAATTGATTTCGAGTTCCAACCCACAGTGGATGGCACACTCAAAAGGCCGGACTACCTTCTGCACGCTGGGGGAGAAGAGCTATTTCTCGAAGTGAAGGAGTTCGCCGCAACCCCCGAGGACCTTCAATTCCGCTTTGGCGCTTACGACCCCTATGGCCCCATCCGGGAAAAGATTGGTGCCGGTCGAAAAAAGTTCAAGGAGATGGAGGGGCGCTGCTGCTGCCTAGTCATGCACAATCACGACAAACCATTAGTCAGCCTTGATTGGCAGAGGGTCATGGGGGCCATGCTAGGCAATGTCGGGTTTTCTTTTCCCGTAGACACGAGAACTGGCGAGGGCGATGTCTCAAAAATGGAGCGCGTAACTCTTGGCGGCGGGAAGATGCACAAGCATAAAGACGATGCCCCGATATCACCACAAAACACAACTATCAGTGCGGTAATTGTCGTGGAGAGTTATGGAATTGGCCAGAAGCGATTTCAGCTATCAGTCCACGAAAAGGAACAGGAGTTGGGGCGCGAATTGAGTGTGGAGGAATACTTGGACTTGGCACAAAGGTCGGCTGGAACCGAACGCGACCTTTCCCTTAACAGGATACGAGTCCGTGTTCACGAAAATCCGTATGCTTTGGTTCCCCTCAGCCGCGATTTGTTCATGGGGCCATTCGATGAGCGATATGGCAAAATCGAAAATACGGGACGGTGGGGACAAGTCTTCGTCGGCCAGGGTGTAGCCGAATTTGAACAGAAATCGCCTGCAGCAAAGCTCCTGAGCAAAACCTAGCCATGCTAGACGGGGAAGGGCGCGGACACCGGAATCGACGGCTACATCAACTTTTTCGACGACAAGAGCGGACAGGCTGAACAGGTGATCGTACAGGTGAAAAGCGGGCACATCGGCGCGAATCACGTTCGAGACTTGAAAGGCGTGCTGGAGCGCGAGAAAGCCGCCATCGGTGCGCTGATCACTTTGCGCGAGCCCACCCGCCCCATGCTCACCGAGGCTGCCGCTGCCGGTTTCTACGAACCGAAGGAATTTCCAGGGCGCTATCCCCGCCTGCAAATCCTCACAGTCGCGGAATTGCTGGCGGGCAAGAAACTCGAATACCCAGCGCACTGCGTCGAGACTTTCGCCAAAGGCGAGCGCAAGACGAAGACGGAGCAGGAAGAGATGTTTTAGCGGGAGCGGACATGGACACGTTTGAGCCGATTCACCTGCATCCAGAGGCCTCCAATAACTTCAACGAGAGAGCAGAGGCCCTTCTACCACTCCTTTCCGAAGTGCCTGTTCCGGGGCCAGAAGTTGGAGGCTTTAAACCACAGATCCACCCGCGCGCTAACTTAACAGGAGAGGACATTATCGGGGGAGTCAAAGTGGGGTTGATGGACTTTCGTGGAATGGAGTGTGGCAAGCTTTTCGAGCACGATGGAAAGACCTTCGGCCTTGTCGGCCGGGGATTCAAGGACCTTCAGACGCTAGCCGGCCGCATACAGGAGACGAAGTCCGTTCGTCCTTATATTAGTGTTCAGCGCATAACCGAATGCGGATTTGAGTGGTTGCGGAGACGGCACGGCAGAAATACCAGCGAGTCGTTCACTGAGTTCGTCCTTCGAGAAGCAAGCTCGCAGATTGGGGACAATGAAATTTGGCATCCGCTGTATCACGTTTTCATTCAATCTGATCTGGTGGTAGGCAAAGTCGTTTTCAAGACCTTAACGCCCGAGATGTTCGGCCGCTGGGACCACGTACCGGGCGGAGTACCTCAAGAACAGCGGGCTGCCATCCAGGCAGGCATTAGCGCCAGGCGGTCAAAGCTGCAGGGGTGTGCGGCCGCAACGATAAAGCTGTGCGCGGAGCCATTGAGGGCGGAGGAACTCGCGAGCCAGGAAGCAGAACGGTCGATTGCCTGTCTGCGCTTCTTCCACCCCGCCAATTTAAGCCCGTACATCAGGTCTTTCTGCACGACCACCGGAAAGGAGAATCTTTCGATGACTTCGGCTCTCGTGGTTCGGGATGGACAAATTGTGGGATCGTCAGAGAAGTTAAATAGCAGGTCCGGGACGACATGGATGATCCCGGACGAGGAGATTCGGGTGGTCCGGGCAGCGGGCCTTGACTCGCTCAGTCGGATGCTATTGGGAGAAAAGACGTCGCCATTTGAGCAAGAACTCCTGGACGCCATTCTAGTGTACTCGAGGAACTCATTGTTTGATGACCCCTTAAATAGGTTAATCTACATCCTATCTGCACTCGAACCTCTTTTATTAAGAGACAAGAATGAGCCTATCCAAAAGAATCTTGCCGAGCGATTAGCATTCATTGTTGGCGTTACGATTGAAGAGAGAGAGAAGGTTCGGGATAACGCCACTCGAGTTTATGGGCTTCGCTCGGAATTCCTCCACCACGGGCGCGGTATTATTGAAATGGAAGAGCTAGAGATCTTCATGCGGCACGTCTGGAGGGCGTTTGACGCCCTTATCCACGACGTGGACAAATTTCCCACCAAGCAGTACCTCATTGAAGCGCTCGAGAGGCGAAAGATGGCATGAGTCGTGCGACTGTTCGCTGTGCAGCAGGCAGCGCAGCCTTGTTCTTGAAGGCTACGGTTCGCCTTTGCGCAGATTGCAAGCGGGGCTCGCGGGGATTGGGAGGTGGCGCACACCATCGCTGGTCTGCGGCTGCTTCGAACACACCCGCAGACCAACGTCAACTTCGTCCAAGAGCGGAACGAGTGTTGTCATTCCCGTCCCGCAGGCGCGTGACGGGAATCCAGGCGAAGGCTGCGCTCCTTCCGAGTCAATTCGCCGGGACGGCGCGTTCGCGGGCCCACTGGCGGAGGGATTCCACTTTTTCCCGCATGGTGACCGACAAGGGAAAAGTTCCGGTCAGTTCTTTTACCACCAGGTCGGTGGAGAGCGCGCACTTTTGGGCGAAGGCGGAATAGAGGCTGCTGGTGACGGCCTGCTCGATTTCCGCGCCGCTAAAGCCATCGGAGGCGGCCGCGAGTTGGGTCAAATCAAATTTAGCAGTGTCCTGTTTATGGCGGCTCAGGTGGATGGCAAAAATGGTTTTGCGCTCTTCCAAGTTGGGCAGGTCGACGAAAAATATTTCGTCGAAGCGGCCTTTGCGCAACAGCTCAGGGGGAAGGGCGGAAATATCGTTGGAAGTTGCGGCAACAAACACCGGCGCTTTTTTCTCCTGCATCCAGTTCAGAAAAGTTCCGAAGATGCGCACCGAAAGCCCGCCATCCGATTCTGAGCGGAGGCCGGAGGCGGGAAACATTTTCTCCAATTCGTCAATCCAGAGCACGGAGGGCGCCACCACCTCCGCCACTTGCAGGGACTTGCGCAGATTCTTTTCCGACTCGCCGATAAATTTCTCAAACAAAGTGCTGGCGTCGAATTTGAGCAGCTGCAGATTCCATTCGCAAGCCACGGCTTTGGCGCACAGGCTTTTTCCGCAGCCTTGCACGCCCAGAATCAGAATACCTTTGGGCGGGTCGAGCCCGAACTGCTGGGCTTCCTTGGAGAAAGCGGCGCGCCGCATTTCCAACCAGCTTTTCAGGTGCGTGAGACCGCCCACGGAATTCATGCCGCCGTCCGGCTCCAGGAACTCGAGCACGCCCTGGTTCTTGATGAGTTTGCTTTTGTTTTGGCGGATGAGGTCAACGGTGCCGGAGTCCAACCGCGAATTTTCCAAAACCGATTCGGTTAATACCCGCCGTGCTTCCGCCTGCGTAAGCCCCAGGAGGGCGCGCGCCATCACCGGTATCTGTTCCTGATCGAATTGCCTCAGAACACGATACTGGTCGCACACTTCGTTGACGGTCACCTGCGCCTGCTGGGCCAGCTCGGATTCAGTGGGAAGTCCCAAAGTAAAGCGGGCCACTTCCCTTTCCAACTCCACAGGGATATTCACCACCGGCGCACTGATGAGGATGGCATGGCGGGCGCGCCTGAATTTTGCCGCCAGGTCGCGCAGCGTCCGCACGATTACGTCCTGCTCCAGATATTTGTGAAAATCCTTGAGCAGGAACATGCCCTCGCCTTCAATCCCACCGATCTGGGCGAGGACCTGGGCTGGCTCCTGAGTGTTGTAAATGGGCGCGCCCCCCGCGCGCGCCAGTCCCTGCGTGACCGTCCAAATATAAAGCGGCACATTCAGGTCGTCCGCCACCTGGCCGAGTATTTCCGCGGCCCGGCGCTCCTCCCACGTGTCGAGGTAGATGATGGGGAATTGGGAATTCACCAGCAGGGCGAGTTCTTGGCGCGGATCCGAAGGTGTCATCGTTTTTGGCCTGACTTTGCTTTCCTGCGTCCGGCGGATTTCGAAACCGCCGCGGCCGCCTTCGCCCATTGAACCAACTGGTCGCGGTCTTCCAGAATTTCCAGCGGAACTTCGTAATAGGCTTTCAAATCCAGCTCCGGATGGGGGCGGAATGACCTGCTCTCCCGCTCGAGGTAAGCCCACCGGGTTTTTTCGTCCGTCTTGAAATAAAGCCGCGACTTGGAAATGATGCCGAAAAAAGTCTCCCCGCAGTAAAGCCCGTGGGAGCCAAACATCCGTCGGACGCGCAGGTCGCGCATATGCTCCAATTGGTCCAGAACGAAATCTTTGAAGGTATCAGCGCGGGCCGGCAACTTTCACCTCCGCTTGGGGTGATGTATTGGCTGAGTGACATCGCACCATTTGAAAGTAACAAAATATAGGGTCGCCAATTCATTGTAGCGGCGCTCTCGGAGCGCCGAAAACCCGGCGGTCAGAGACCGCCGCTACAAAGCGCGCACGAACTTCCCCAGATCGCGCAGTTGGCGCGCCAGGGACGGAAAACGTTTTAAGTCCAAAGCGTTGGCGCCGTCGGAAAGCGCACGCGCGGGATGGTCGTGAACTTCCATAAAAACTCCATCCGCGCCCGCCGCCACACCGGCGCGAGCCAGCGTTTGAATGAATTGCGGCTGCCCGCCGCTGCGCTGCCCTTCCCCACCCGGCAATTGCAGGGCGTGGGTTACGTCCAGGATTACCGGATATCCAAACTCTTTCATCACGGCGAGGGCGCGCATGTCTACCACCAGATTGTGGTAGCCGAAGGTTGTTCCACGCTCGGTCATCATGATGCGGTGATTTCCCGTGCTTGAAACTTTTTTGATCGCCTGGCCCATTTCCCATGGCGAAAGAAACTGTCCCTTCTTGATGTTGACCACAGCGCCGGACCGCCCCGCCTCCACCAGCAAGTCGGTTTGCCGCGAGAGAAAGGCGGGCACTTGAATGACGTCGCAAACTTCCGCCGCCGGGCCCACCTGGCGCACGTCATGAACGTCAGTGAGGATGGGCATGCCGAGTTTCTTTTTGATGCCCGCCAGAATTTCGAGGCCGCGCGCGAGGCCAGGCCCACGGTAGGAATCAATCGAAGTGCGGTTGGCCTTGTCAAACGAGGCCTTGAAGATGAAGGGCACGCCCAGCGCCCGAGCCGAGGCACAAAGAGTTTCCGCCATTTTCATGGCGTGGCGTTCGCTTTCGATAACGCAGGGACCGGCGATGAAGAAAAGGGGCTTGGTGCCGCCGAGGGTTAGTTTGCCGATTTGGATGGGGTGGGGCATAGAAAGGAATGTCAAATGGCAAATGGCAAATGGGAAATGGGAAATGGTCGGTCGGGTAACTCAAAATGGTGATTGAAACAATTGCCACAAGTAATTGGAAACATCATTTCGTCTTTCCCTTCGCTGTTGCGACAGATTTCGAAAGCATGGCGCGCAACTGATTTGATTCGTCCAATAGGTCGCCGAGGCGCTCCGCCGGCAATGTCCCGGATTTTCTCAACAATCGCAACCAATAATTTGATTCACGCAGCTCTTTCACCGCGATCTGAAGTTTATGAACAAAATCCGCGTGGGATTCACCGCCTTGCGCTTCTTCGTAATGAGCCCCGACCGAGATTCCTGAGCGCAAAAGTTGATCTCCAATTCGCCTGCCGACCAGCGTTTGCGGCAAAGACTCTACGACCTTGATGATTCGTGCTCCATATTCCAAAAGACGCTCGGCAACATCCTGGGGATTGTTGGTCTTCCCATTTGCCATTTAACATTTCCCATTTCCCATTTGAAATTCTTTACGATGCGTCATCCCTTCACCGCCAACTTGGCGGGCTCAGTTGATCCGCTCTCCGTCGCCGTGGATTTTACTGACCTATACTTCTTCTTAAATTCGCACGCGGCTCCGATGAAAGACTTGAAAAGCGGATGGGGCGCGAGCGGGCGCGATTTGAACTCGGGATGGAACTGGCATCCAAGGAACCATGGGTGGTCGCGGATTTCCACGATCTCCACATAGGTTTCGTCCGGCGTCGCGCCCGTAATTTCAAGTCCGTTGGCCACCAGCATTTCTTCGTACTCGCGATTGAATTCATAGCGGTGGCGGTGGCGTTCCGAGATTTCGAGCTGACCGTAAGCCTGATGGGCAAAGGAACCCGGCTTGAGCCGCGCCGTCCACGCCCCCAGGCGCATGGTGCCGCCCAGATCATCAATGCCGCGCAATTCGCGAAGCTTGTAGATCACGCGGTGGGCGGTGGCGGGATCAAACTCCGAGCTGTCCGCGCCTTCCAGGCCGGCCACGTTGCGGGCGTACTCGATCACGGCGCATTGCATGCCGAGACAGATCCCAAAATAAGGCACTTTGCGGGTGCGGGCATATTCGATGGCGCGCAGCATCCCCGGGATTCCGCGCTTGCCGAAGCCGCCCGGCACCAGGATAGCGTCAAAATTCTTAAGCTGATCGTGATAACCTTCGACCTCCAGCCCTTCGGCTTCCACCCACACCAGATTCACTTTCACGTTGTTGGCGATGCCACCGTGGTAGAGGGCCTCGCTCAGGCTCTTGTAAGAGTCCTGATACTCCACATACTTCCCCACCATCCCGATATTCACTTCGCCGGCGAGGTGGTGCAGCCGCTCCACCAAATCGGTCCACGCCGCCAGGTTTCGCTCCGCGGTCTCGAGTTTCAGGCAGCGCAGGATCTGCGTGTCCAAACCTTCGCCGGCGAGGACGAGCGGAACCTCGTAAATATTTTCCACGTCTTTGGCGGTAATCACCGCTTCTTCCGACACGCTGCAAAAGAGCGCAATCTTCGCTTTCAGCTCGGCGGACAAATAACGGTCGGTGCGGCAAAGCAAAATGTCGGGCTGGATACCGATCTCGCGCAATTCCTTCACCGAGTGCTGGGTGGGTTTGGTCTTGAGCTCGCCGGAAGCGCCGATGAAGGGGACCAGGGTCAGGTGGACAAAGACCACATTTTCGCGGCCTTGCTCCTGGCGCATTTGCCGGATGGCTTCCAGGAAGGGGAGGGATTCGATGTCGCCCACCGTCCCGCCCACTTCCACAATGGCCACGTCCACCTCGGCGGAGATTTTTCGAATGGCAGACTTGATTTCATTGGTCACGTGCGGAATCACCTGCACGGTCTTGCCCAGATAATCGCCCCGGCGCTCTTTGGTGATGATGGTTTCGTAGATGCGCCCGGCGGTGCAATTGTTGTCGCGCAGCATGTGGGCGTGGGTAAAGCGTTCGTAGTGGCCGAGGTCGAGATCGGTTTCCGCGCCGTCGTCGGTGACGTAAACTTCGCCGTGCTGGAACGGGCTCATGGTGCCCGGATCGACGTTGAGGTAGGGATCGAACTTGAGCAGGGACACGCGCAGCCCTCTCGCCTCCAGCAGGCAGCCAATGCACGCCGAAGCCAGACCCTTCCCGAGCGAACTCACCACGCCCCCGGTTACAAAAATATATTTTGCCCCCATACGCCTCCTGTGATTCAGTAGTCGGGTTGGAAAATCAGCCGCAATGGATTGAACTGGGTGCGTTTCCCGTGGACCGGAAATCGCGCTATTATGTTTGCTGGTACCGAAGGAATTTAAAGCAAGGAAGATTCGGTACGGGCGATTATCATTCCGCCGCCAGGAGCTTGTCAACCGAAATTATTTGGCGGTGGCGCGCCCAGGGATTGGTTATGAAAGGCAAGGATTAACTTGACTTGAGAAACGTGGTAGGATTGTTTTGTCCGGGCGTAGCAACCAGAGTTGAGAGCGAGATTCGGTGAGCCAGCTTCACCCATCCGCGTTTCGATCAGAGCGACTCCGATGACAAGCGAGAGCCGGCGAACCGTGGTTCGGCTTGTAGGTGCAACGGTTGTCCTCGCGGGCATTTGGCCCGCGTTGTCGCTCCGCGTTCCGGCCGACGAAAAGTCGGTTCAGCCTCCCACCGCCGCCAAAACCGGCACGCAGATCAACGTTCGCAGGCTTCCCATTCACGCGGCCCCCATTCAGATCGACGTGAATATGGTGATTGTGAACGTGACGGTTACCGACCCCTATGACCGCATCGTGACCGGCCTCGACCAGTCGAACTTCCAGGTCTACGACGATAAAGTGGAACAGAAAATCGCGGCCTTCTCCACCGAGGACGCCCCAATTTCGGTGGGACTGATTTTCGATTCCAGCGGGTCCATGTCCGATAAAATACAGAAATCCAAAGAGGCAGCCTTACAGTTCTTTAAAACATCCAACCCTCAAGATGAGTTTATGCTCATCGACTTTAACGAGAGGCCGAACCTGTTGGCGAGTTTTACCTCGAAGTTCGAAAATATCGAAGACCGTTTGTTGTTCCTGAAGTCGGGCGGCAAAACATCATTATTGGACGCCATTTATCTCGGCATCAACGAAATGAGGAAGGCCACCACGAACCGGAAAGCCCTGCTGCTAATTTCCGACGGTGGCGACAATCATAGCCGGTACACGGAAAGGGACATCAAGCGGGCCATGAAAGAATCGGACGTTCAGCTTTACTCGGTGGGCATTTTTGAGTCGATTGCCGGCCGCGGACGCACGCCCGAAGAGGCCGGGGGGCCGGGGTTGTTGGCTGAGCTTTCCGAGGTTTCCGGCGGCCGGATGTTCAGCGTGGAAAACGCGGACGAGCTTCCGGACATCGCGGAAAAAATATCCATTGAGTTGCGCAACCAGTACGTCATCGGGTACAAACCCTCGAACCTCGTTCGTGACGGCCGATGGCGCCGCATCAAGGTCAAGCTGAATCCGCCCCGAGGTTTGCCGCCCCTGCAGGTTTACGCCAGAACGGGATACTATGCTCCGACCCAATAATCAAAACTTCCGCTCCTTATTCCGGTGGATGGGGCGCACGATGGTGGGCCTCAGCCTGCCCGCCCTGCTCGCCGCGCAAACTTCACCGCAACCTACCAACTCCGTAACACCCACGGCAGAGAAAAAATCGGGCGAGTATAAAATCGGTGTGGACGTAAACCTGGTGGTCCTGCCGGTGAGCGTGGTGGATAAGAAGGGCCGTCGTGTGGAAAACCTTCAGAAGGATAATTTCAAGGTCTATGAGGACGGCGCGCCCCAGCAACTGACTGTCTTTTCCCACGCCGATATTCCGGTGACGATGGGGATCGTGATTGACGATAGCGGCAGCATGCGGCCCAAGCGCGCGGCGGTTAACGCGGCGGCCCTGACCTTTGCCAAAACCTCGAATCCGCAAGATCAGGTTTTTGTAGTGAACTTCAACGACGTCTATTACCTCGATACGCCGGGGGATTTCGCCTCCAACATTGAAGACCTGAATTCGGCATTGAATAAGATCGATTCGAGGGGCGGCACCGCGCTGCGCGACGCGGTCTACGCCTCGCTGGACCACATGAAGCTGGGGAATCGCGACAAGAAAGTCCTGCTGGTGATCACAGATGGGGAGGACAACGCCAGCCGATATACGATGGAAGAACTCCTGGCTCACGCCCAGAAGGCAGGCGCCCTGATCTACACGATTGGGTTGCTGGGCGACGACGAACAAGGCCACTTTTTCAAAATGCACGGCGGCGAATCGCGCCGCGCCGCCAAGGCCCTGGACGCGCTCGCCAAGGCCACGGGGGGCGAGGCCTTCTTTCCCAAGTCCCTCGAGGAAGTGGAATCCACCTGCGTGGATATCGCGCACAGTATCCGCAACCAGTACACCCTGGCGTACTATCCCAGCAACTCCAAACGCGATGGAACTTTTCGCACGGTGCGGGTGGACGCCACCGCTCCCAACAAACACGAAAAACTGGTGGTGCGAACGCGCGCCGGCTATTACGCCCCCAAAAACGACCACCCGGCTACGCCCTCTTCCGGCCAGTAATAACTCGGGCGACCGCGCGGGAGTGCACCACCGCGCCCGCTCCCCCGCAGCATCATCGCGTGATTTGGTTTAGGAAGCTCTTTCCGTGTGGCAATTGCAGCCCGAAATTTTCGGCAATGGTCGCGCCGATATCGGCGAGGGTGGCGCGCGTCCCCAGGTTGACCCCGCAACGGACGCAAGGACCGCTGACCAAGACAGGAACATATTCGCGTGAGTGGTCGGTGCTGGGGCCGGAGGGGTCGCACCCGTGGTCGGCGGTGATGATGAGCACATCGCCAGCACCAAGTTCCTGCCGCAGTTCGGGAATAAAAGCGTCCACTTCCTCGATTGCCCGCCCATAGCCTTCGATGTCCAGGCGATGCCCATAGAGCATGTCAAAATCCACCAGGTTGGTGAACACCAACCCGCTAGCGGGCTTGATGATGACGGTCACCGTGCTTTGCAGGGCCTGCCGATTGTTCTTACCCGGCCAAGACTCCGTGATGCCGCGGTTCAGGAAAATATCGGGAATCTTGCCCACCCCGAATACATCCAGCCCCGCGCTTTTCAGCAGGTCGAGCAGCATAGGCCGCGGCGGCTCGACGGCGTAATCGTGGCGACGTTCGGTGCGAACGAAGCCTCCGGGGCGTCCGAGAAATGGGCGCGCGATCACCCGCCCGACGCGATGCGGGCCGTCGAGCAGTCCGCGCGCGATAGCGCAGATGCGATAGAGCTCGTCAATGGGAACCACTTCTTCGTGGGCAGCAACTTGAAATACACTGTCAGCCGAGGTGTAAACAATGGGCCGCCCCGTCTGCATGTGCTCTGCGCCCAGTTGTTTGATGATTTCGGTGCCCGAGGCGGGAAAATTGCCCAGCGTCCGGCGCCCGATGGCCGCTTCGAACTTCTCCATCAGGTCAGGCGGAAAACCGTGCGGGTAAGTGGGAAAGGGATGATCCAATATGATCCCGGCCATTTCCCAATGGCCCGCCGTGGTGTCCTTGCCTGGCGAAAGGAGCGTCGCCTTTCCATAAGCCCCCTCGGGTGAGGCGGCGGGCGTCAGCCCGGCCAGCGGGCGAATATTCGCCAGGCCGAGGCGAATGAAATTGGGCGCGCGCAAACCGCGCCGCTCGCAAATATGTCCCAGCGTGTCACGCCCTTCGTCGCCATAGGCGGCGGCATCCGGCATGGGGCCAATGCCCATGCTGTCGCATACGATGACGACGAACCTTTGAAAGGGACATTTCATGCGTCGACCCTTGCACCTTCCCAGGCGCGGGCGCTTCCATATGCGGTCATTCCCGCGAAAGCGGGAATGACCCGTGTTTCGAATGGGCTCTGATTGCACATGAGACCACCAACACTTTGCCGCATGGAACGAATGTGATCCGGACTATTCTAGACTCTTTTTTAATGGTTTTGTAGCACATCCCCTCGGCCAATGAAATAACCAAGGGTGACGCCGCCAAACACATCGGTGAAGAAACGGGACTGGAAATGAGCGCGCTAAAAGGCCGCCAGGCTGGTGGTGCAGGCCCAGGGCACCCAACCGTGCTGGCGGTAACGAGGGGCGACGTCGTTCAGCCGGACGCGAAGCAACGCCACCTCACTTGACCTGGAGGCTTCGGACCATCTTTTGAAACGCGGGGCGCAGCGCCTGGAAGTCCTGCTCGGGAGCAATAAAGACCATGTATAAGAGCGATCCATCGGCGCGCTGAACCGTCACCAGCCAGTCGTGCTCGCGCAAGGCGTGCCCGCTGGAGTCCTGAATCGGCGAGGGCCCGGTCAGTTCAATACTTTTCCCGGCCGCGTGGCTTACGCGGATGTCTTCGTCGTGGCCGATGGCTTTCAAACCGGGATTAGCCTGGCGGAGAGAATCAATCAGCTGATGAGTATTGTCGTCGAGCTTTCCGCTGCCGCGTCCGGCCTCGGGCTGGAACCAATTGATCATGGCGCCGTAGGCAATGGCGTTTTGGGTCACGCCGGCGTGGGGAGCGATGGTGAGCGCGGAATCGGCGTCGCCGGTAACCTGCCAATTGGCCGGATAGGAAACCGTAAAAGCAGAGTGCTCATATTGCTTGAAATTGTTGCCGGGCATAACGTCGGCGCGCGCCACCGGACCCATGGGGCCGGAAGACGGCTTTTCAACGGGCACGCTTTGCGAGGCCCCCGCCGGCAAACCCAGCAACCTTCGCTTGATGTTTTCGAACTCGGGGCTGTCCGTTTTACCCTGGATGGGCGGCCCAAGTTTTGGGATCTCCGCGTCCACCGCCTGAATGCGATTGGCGGGAATGGGGTGATCGGAAAAAAATTGGGCGGTCTTGGTCGGATATTTTTCCTCGATGATTTTGAAGAATTGCGCCATGGCATGAGGATCGTATCCGGCATGGTAAAGCACGTAAGTGCCCACCTCGTCCGCCTGGGATTCGGCGCTGCGCGAATTGTGGAGCAGAACCGAATTCACGCCAAAGCCCACGCCCATCTGCGCCAGTTGGCCCATCAGGTTTCCGCTTGAACCCATCAGCCCGCCCAAAATTGAAAGGGGGGCCTGGGCCAGCAGCATCTGCGACGCCTGGTGGGTTCCGTGACGCATCACCACGTGTCCGGTTTCGTGCGCGATCACGCCGGCCAGTTGCGCTTCGTTCTCCGCCGCTTCGATGGCCCCGCGGTTCACAAAAATATAGCCGCCCGGCAAGGCGAAGGCGTTGATGTCCCTGGTGTTGACCACCCTGAATGACCACGGGTAGTCGGCGGGAAGCGGCTCGAATTGCGTCAGGCGATGTCCGAGGTTGTTGATGTACTCGAGCACCTGCGGATCATTCAGCATGGGAAGCTGTTGTTCGACTTTCGTCGCAGCATCCTTCCCTGCCGCAATGTCCTGATCCTTGGAGAAAAAATTAAACCCGGGCTTCAGGTCAAGTTGTTTGGCAGCCTCGACGGCCAGCGAAACACTGGCGGAAACGCAGAGGCTAATCGCGAATACCCACCGCAAGACTTTTTGGAGTTTCATAATCACTCCCACCCCGGGCACAAGTCCTTCTCAGCAAGATTGTGATTCCAAGGATTGAGATGCCCTCCCCATCAGCCGAGGTAACGGATGAAGACTGCACGGATAAAATCTTCCGCCCGGCATTTCCCGGCTGGAGTTGAATTCAGGATCGGGAACTTACGCTCCGCTCTTACTGACGATGGCATCGACCGGCTCGAAGGCCACCGCCCGCTGGGGATGGGCTTTCTCAAATTCATCAATCAGGCTCTGGTGGCGGAGCGTCAGCCCGATGTCGTCCCAGCCATTCAACAAACATTCGCGCCGAAAGGGATCGATCTCAAACGCCTGCTTCAGCCCGTGAGCGTCCGTTACTAGGTCAGTCTCCAGGTCAACTGTCAACTCATAGCCGGGAGTCTTCTCGGTGCGCTGGAACAGGTCATCCACCTGGGCGTCCGGCAAAGTAACCGGCAGAATGCCGTTCTTGAAGCAGTTGTTGTAAAAGATATCGGCGTAGCTGGGCGCGATGATGGCGTGGAATCCGTAGTCGAGAATCGCCCAGGGTGCGTGCTCGCGGCTGGAGCCACATCCGAAATTCGCGCGCGCCAAGAGCACCGATGCTCCCTTATATCGTGGGGCGTTCAATATAAAATCGGGATTGGGCACCTCGCCCGGGAGATACCGCCAGTCGTAGAAAAGCGTTCGCCCAAATCCCTCCCGCGTCAAAGCTTTCAGGAATTGTTTGGGCACCATTTGATCGGTGTCCACGTTCACGCGATCCATGGGGGCGACCAAGCCGGTGTGTTTTACAAAGGGTTGCATTTTTGCTCTCCGAAAGTGACCGGCATTACTTACCCTGAGTGCCAGCGGGATGATGTCCGTTGCCTTCCATAACTCGAATAAACCTGTCAACAGTTGCGCTTAGGCCTTCCACGGTCGCAACCAAGCCCCTCATCGCGGATGTCAACAACACCTGGCCGTCAGCCAGCTTCTCGACCACACCTTCAAGTCGGCCAAGTTTCTCCCCGAGGTGGTCAAGATTCGTCTCCACTCGATGAAGAATCTGGCCCTGGACGAGCTGATTGTCCCGCAGATCCTTCATGGACTGTTGCATTTCCTCATAGGTCATGGTTTCACCACAATCAGAAAGGGTAAAGGATGAAGGTTAAAATCGAACTCTATCTCTTTACCAATTTGTTCTCCTTGAATTAGTCCGAGTATTTCGCCTTTTGCTTTTTAACCTTATTACCTGTATTCTTCAACCTTTCTCCCCCTCCACTCTCCATTCCCGGATATCCACAAAATGCCCGGCAACGGCTGCGGCAGCGGCCATCATGGGGCTTACCAAGTGCGTGCGGCTGCCTTTGCCCTGGCGGCCCTCGAAATTGCGATTGGAGGTTGAGGCACAGCGCTCCCCGCTCGGCAGCACGTCAGGGTTCATGCCAATGCACATGCTGCATCCGGCATCGCGCCACTGGAATCCGGCTTGGCGGAAAATTTTGTCCAAGCCTTCTTTTTCCGCTTGCGCTTTGATCACCATCGAGCCGGGAACCACCAGAGCTTCCTTGAGCCGGCTGGAAACACGTTTGCCCGCCACCACCTTGGCTGCCACGCGCAGATCTTCAATGCGGGAGTTGGTGCAGGAACCGATAAACACACGGTCGAGAGGAATTTCCGTGAAGGGCGTGCCCGGCTTGAGGTCCATATATTCGAGGGCGCGCGTGGCCGCTTCGCGGTCCACGGCATCATGAAATTCTTTCGGGTCCGGCACGCGCCCCGTGACGTCCGTCACCATGCCCGGATTCGTTCCCCAAGTAACCTGGGGAGCGATTTTCGAAACGTCCAACTCCACCATACGGTCGTAGGTGGCACCCACGTCCGAGGCGAAAGATTTCCAGCGTTCGACCGCAGCTTGAAAATCTTTTCCGCGCGGAACGAATGGCCGACCCTCCATGTAGGCACACGTGGTGTCGTCCGGCGCCACCATGCCCGCGCGCGCACCCGCTTCCACGCTCATGTTGCAGACGGTCATGCGCCCTTCCATGGAAAGAGCGCGCACCGCCTCGCCGGCATATTCAATCACGTGCCCGTTGCCGCCCGCGATTCCAATCTTACCTATAATCGCCAGGATGATATCTTTTGCGGTTATTCCACGCTGGCCTATTCCGGTCGCGCGCACCAGCATGGTCCTGGACTTGAATTGCGAAAGGCATTGCGTGGCCAGCACGTGCTCCACTTCACTGGTGCCGATGCCAAAAGCGAGCGCCCCCAACGCGCCGTGGGTACTCGTGTGGCTGTCGCCGCAGACGATGGTTTGCCCGGGCTGAGTGATACCGAGCTCCGGCCCGATGACGTGAACGATGCCCTGGTTGTGGGATTGCATGTTGAAGAGCATCACTCCCGTCTCGCGGCAGTTGCGGTCGAGCGCCTTGAATTGCTCCGCCGCAATGGTATCGAGCAGCGGCAGGCCGCGGTCTTTGGTGGGTACGGAATGATCCATCACGGCAAAGGTCAGGTCGGGACGGCGCACTTTGCGGCCCGCAACTTTCAATCCGGAGAACGCCTGGGGTGATGTCCCTTCGTGGATCAGGTGGCGGTCAATGTAAATGATCGCGGGCTGGCCCGGCGGCTCCGAGACCAGGTGGGCCTGCCAGATTTTTTCGTACATCGTTTGTGGGGGCATCATCAATTTTCATTATACCGTGGATGATTTGAGTTTCAAAGGGTTGTTACGAGTGGGTAGTGTCTCAGTCTGCTGTAGCGGCGCTCTATGAGCGCCGTAATTGTAAAGAAACCAAAGACGGCGGTCATAGACCGCCGCTACAAAAAGACCAAACTGAGACACTACCTACGAGTGGTGTTGCTGTTATTTGGAATCAAATTCCCTCGAAACCCGCAGCGGCGGATCTTTCCCGCGATGAGGGGAATCCACCCTAGGCGAAAGACGATGTCAATCCCACCGGAGCGTGAAGTAGAGGTTTCGAACCAGCTAGGGGGCGTAAGCTGGGCCGGCCAAGGATGCCAAGCCGGAAATCCCGGATTAAATCCCCGCAACTTTCAGCTTGACAAGTGTTAGGTTACAGGCTACAGTCTCACGGGTGAAAATACGGAACTTCGCCCATAAGGGCCTGAAAGGGCTTTACGAGGAGGATAGTCCGAAGGGTGTTTCTCCCGACATCGTGGACAAGCTCCGCAAAATCCTTGCCTACCTCGACGACATGCAAGGCCCGGAGGAATTGCGTTCGCTCCCAGCATGGAAGGCGCACATGCTCACCAGCGACCGCAAGGGCACGTGGAGCCTTAGCGTCACTCGGAATCGGCGTCTGACGTTCCGCCTTAATTCTACAGAGCGCGAAATCTACGACGTGAATATGGAAGATTACCACTAGGAGAAAAGGAGCAAACGCCATGCCCATCAAGAACCCTCCCCATCTCGGAGATTTTATTCGGACGGAGATTGTCGAGCCCGCGGGCCTGTCGGTCACGGCGGCGGCGGCGGCGCTCCACGTTTCCCGGCCCACACTCTCCAGCCTTTTGAACGGCAGGTCGGACCTTTCAGGGGACATGGCCCTGCGCATTGAAAAAGCCTTTGGCGTGAAAATGGACACGCTCATGCGGATGCAGGCCTCATACGACATTGCCCAGACCCGCAAACGCGAGAAACAAATCCGCGTCCGGCCGATTCACGAAATGGCCAACATCCACCCATAAGGAATCCGCCCCGGGCCAATGCCTCCGGTCAATCCCACTGGATTGTCATTCCTACGCCGGCGGGAACCCACGGCGCAAAATCGCCGTGGCGTATGAGCCGGCGGCGGGAATGCCGGGTGGCATTATTTGCCAAAGCGGATATTCTCGGCAAGGCGTTCTCCATAACTACTACCCGGCGAATTGAGGAGCGTGGATAGGTGAAGCGCGGAATATGCAAGCTGTGCCTCCTTAAAGCAAAAGCGCGACGGAGAGCCATGACATGTTCACCCTTGCCTTGGCGATTTTACTTGCATCCAATCGGCCCCATACGGTATGTTAACCACATGAAGAAGACCGCTGCCAGGTAGATTGCGGGCCCGCGCTTTGTAAATTCCCGAGGCCCGTCATGGGGCCGAAAACCCAGTTTCAAGTCTTCATATTTGCATTTATGGACGCGACCGTCACCATCCCGCAGCCGCCGACTTTCTGGGCCTCAGTCCGCGAAGCGATTCGCGGCTCGCACCAGGACTATACCTCGGGCAGCATCAACCGGGCGATTTTCCTGCTCGCCATCCCCATGGTGCTCGAAATGTGCATGGAATCTCTGTTCGCGATCGTGGACGTGTTTTGGGTGGGGCGACTGGGGGCGGACTCGGTTTCGACGGTGGGCCTGACCGAATCCATGTTGTTGCTCGTCTACGCCGTGGCAATGGGCCTGGGCATGTCCGCCACGGCCATGGTAGCGCGCCGCGTGGGGGAAAGAGACCCGGAGGGGGCGGCGATTGCCGGAGTCCAATCGATTGCGCTGGGGCTGACGTTCGGACTCGTCATGGGACTTCCCTGCTTTTTCCTGGCCCCTCGACTTTTGGGTTGGATGGGCGCACCGCCCGCCATCCTCGGCCTGGGCTCCAGCTACGCGCGGATTGCCCTGAGTGGATGTTTTGTGGTGACGTTGCTGATCCTGAACAATGCCGTCTTTCGGGGCGCGGGCGATGCCGCCATCGCCATGCGCGTGCTCTGGCTGGCCAATGGAATCAATCTGCTTCTCGATCCCTGCTTCATCTTCGGCCTGGGGCCCTTTCCGCGGTGGGGCGTGACGGGCGCGGCCGCGGCCACGCTGATTGGGCGGAGCGTGGGAGTTCTTTTTCAATTTTACCGGCTGGGCAAAGGCGGCGAACATATCCGCGTGCGGGCACGGCACCTCCGGCTGAATCTGCAGGTGATGGCGCGTCTGCTGAAAGTCTCCTTGACAGGGATCGCGCAAATGGCCATTCCGCACGTGGCCTGGATCGGCATGGTGCGAATCGTCAGCACGTTTGGAAGCGCGGCCATCGCCGGCTACACCATCGGCATTCGCATTGTGATTTTTGTCATCTTGCCTTCGTGGGGATTGAGCGGAGCGGCGGCGACGCTGGTGGGCCAGAATTTGGGCGCGCGCCAGCCCGAACGGGCCGAGGAATCCGTCTGGACCACAGGTTATTACAACATGATTTTCCTGGGCGCCGTCGGCGTCATCCTGATCGTTTTCACCCGCCCTGTCATCCATCTGTTTACCCACGATCCTGACGTGGTCGCAATGGCCGTGGCCTGCCTGCGCATCCTGAGCTTTGGCAACATCGCCTACGCCTATGGGATGGTGATGCTGCAAGCCTTCAACGGAGCCGGCGATACGCGCACGCCCACGGTGGTGAATTTCTTTGGTTACTGGGTGGTTGAAATTCCCCTCGCCTATGCGCTGGCCATCACGCTGCACATGGGCTCAAACGGCGTCTATCTCGCCATACTTATTTCCGAAGCCGCCATTGCGGCCGTCTGCGTGGTCCTGTTTCGCCGCGGGCGCTGGAAGGGCGAGACGATTTAGGTGGCAGCGGTTTATGACTCGCCGCGTTGCATTCCATGCTGCATTCACGGCTCAGTGAACTTTCACCACAAAATAGCGAACCTCACCTTTAACTTCCTTGAACCAATGGGGCACCCCGTGGGGAATAACGATCACGTCGCCTTTGCTGACATGGTGTGACTCGCCGCCGTCAATCGACTTGCCGCGAATCTCGTTGGGCGCGGTCGTCTTTGCATCCACCGTCGTACCGCCCGTCACGAACGTCGCGCTTCCACTCAGTATGTACAGGACGTCCAAATCGAGGTTGTGTACCTCCACGGCGCCGGGCTTATCTCGACTGGCCGTCATCACCACATAACTGCCCTCGCCTGACTTTCCGCGAATGAGTGTGGCGAAGTTTGGTTTGGCCATCCCCGCGTCGACTTGTTTGTGATCGAATATGGTCACCGCGGGTGAAGTCCCATTTTCCTGCGCAAGAACCCCGGCCGCCCAGCCGCCGGCGACTGCCAAAACCAGGCAGCCCATGAGTGCAGTTTTTCGAATGTGCATTTTTGTCGCTCCTCCGTTGGTGTCAGAATTTCGGCCCATAGAATGAGCTTTACATCGCCTCAAGTCCAGAACATTTCCGGGAGTGGGCTATGGGCCGGAAGATCGAACCACAGGCACAGGCTTTATTGATTTCGCCGTGGTAAAATTCGGATGAGTTCGAATTAAGGCGCCCACGGCCCAAGTATGAGGGCATCAGTGCGTATAGCCAATTTAGCGGCGGTTATCCTGTTCCTAACGCCCTCGGCTCGGGCAGGAGCGCTGGCGCGAATTTACGTCTATGTACAATTGCAGAAGCCCGCCCGTTCGTGGTTTCCGATTTGGTGTGATGGAAACGTCGTGGCGAAGGTAAAGCGAGGAAGGTTCTTTGCCATTAATGTTTCTCCAGGGCGGCACATGCTGAGCGACGAAAAGGGTCTGCCCGTGTTTGTAGATACAATCTCAGGTGAAGAATCTTTTGTTCAAGTCGATTGGCGGATGGAAGTGGGTGGTCCCTACATATCTGTGCTGCAGGTCGTTCCGCCGCCGTCCGCGCGAGGCGATATGATCTACCTGAGATATATTGACTCTAACAAAGTGCTTTCCAAATCCGTGTCAAAGAAAGACCCGCGCGTCCCACCTCGGCTCATGCGGCGCAATAAGCCTGGCCATGAATGAATCCGATTCCCTAAATGCCGGGGCCTCCTGCAGAGATGAGGCAGAATTTGGAATTTCAATCATCTCGCGATAGAATCCCCGCCGAGGTGATACCATGAATGATATTCCGAGCAAAAAAGAAGTTCGCCGCCGGGATTTCCTGAAAATCGGCGGAGCTTCCGCTGCGGTCTTGGGCGGAGCGGGAAACTTGGGGGCGGGCAAAGCACAACCCTCAGCCGGCGCGCCCTTCCCTGCCCCGGCGCCCTCAGAGTTCGCGCCCGATACCAAGTATCCCAAGCTGGCCATTATCACCCCTTATTCGCGCGAGAAACTCGCTTTCGCCACGGCCGCGGGCTACGAAGGCGTGGTGGTTCCGCTCGACAATTTTTTCGACCCCGATAAGTTGAGCGATTCTCAGATTGACCAGATCATGGCCACCTCGCGTGAAACGGGCGCGCGCATTATCAGCATCGAGTGCATGTGGGGCTTGAACCACATTGAGCCGGACCACGGCAAGCGCGCCCAAATCAACGCCCGCTTCATTCGCTGCCTCGAATTCGGGCATCGCCTGGGCTGCAAATTTGTGGGAACGTTTAGCGGTGGAGTGAAGGGAGCCACCGGCGAGTCCCAAGCCAAAGATCTGGCCGACGTGGTGAATGAGAAATACATGCCGGTGCTGGAAAAGCTGGACCTTCATATGGGTTGGGAAAACTATCCCACCGAAACCAATTTCGCCACCGTCCCGGCATTCTATGAGGCGGTGTTTTCCCAGGTTCCGAACCTCCGCTTGGGCCTGGAATTCGATCCCTCGCATTTCATCCGCCAATTCATTGACCCCATTCAGGTGGCATGGAATTTCCGCGACCGCATCCACGCCGCCCACGCCAAGGACACGGAAATTATAGACCCCGTCATTCAGCAGGTCGGCATTCACGGCAAAGGCTGGTGGCGCTACCGCATTCCCGGCCAGGGGCTGCTGGATTGGCCGAAGTTTATCACTGTGCTGCTACAAGCCGGATTTAAGGGAGGCATTGCGATCGAGCACGAGGACGAATTCTGGGATGAGCCGAACCAAGAGAACAAGCCCGACTTCCCCCAGGCACGCAAGGACGGCTTTATCCTTGCCCATCGTTTCCTGAGCCAATTGCTGCCCGGCCGGCTCGCTTGAATTGATTTTAGATTGATAATTGACGATTAAAATCAAAAACCGAATCCGGAGATTGTTCAATCGGCAATCGAAAATCGGCAATTATTCATACCTCAGCGCCACCATCGGGTCCACCTTGGTTGCGCGGCGCGCGGGGAGGTAGCTGGCCAGCAGGGCCACTCCCGTGAGTAGGAGCGCCACCACCGCGTAAGTGGCTGGATCAGTCGGCTGCACTCCAAAAAGCATGCTCCGCATGACGCGCGCCAGCGCCAGCGCGCCGGAGAGGCCGGCGGCCGTTCCGATCAGGGAGAGCACCAGTCCCTGCCGAAGAATCAATCCCAAAACATTCCTTCGCGACGCGCCCAGCGCCATGCGTATGCCGATTTCGTGCCGGCGCTGCTCGACGGAATAGGCAATCACGCCGTAGACGCCCACGCTGGCCAGCGCCAAAGCCAGCCCGGCGAAGACGCTCATCAGCGTCATCAGAAAACGATTGAATGCCAGGGAGAGCGCCAGAACCTCATCCATCGAGCGGGTGTGGCCCATGGGAATATTCGGGTCCGCACCACTGATGGCCGATTCCACCGGATGGCTCAAGGCGAGCGGCGTCACCTCCGTGCGCACCAGAATGGAGGTGGGAAACCATCCTTGAAACAGCCTGTCACCCTCGAAATCCATCTGCGACATGGGAACGAAAAACGTAGGTGGCGCAGGCTCATTCAAGCTTGACCGCACATCGCCCGCCACACCCACCACTTCCAGTTCGGTTTTATCCACCAACAAATGCCGGCCGAGGGCATTTTGACCGTGAAAATATTCTTGCGCGAAAGCCGCATTCACCACCGTCACTTTGGCCGAATCGGGTGCATCCGAAGCGGTAAAAAACCTTCCCGCCTCCAGCGGCGCGCCCAGCGTTCGCAAATATTCCGGCGTCACCTCGCGATAGTCCACTGAAGGATGTTGCAGGCGGCCATCCACCCGCACTCCCGGGTTCACGTTGCCACCCCGTTCCAGAGGCAGTCCAGCGGCCACCACGGCCGCGCTCTTGACTCCGGGAATGGCTTCAATGCGCCGCACCAATTCGTCGTAGAAACTGGAAAGCGCGGGAGTAGAATTGTATTTCGATCCCGTGGTCCAGATTTGCAAGCTGAGCAGGTGGTGCGGATTGAATCCCGAGTCTGTGCTCAGGAGGCTGGCGAATGTCCGCATGAGTAGCCCAGAGCCCACAAGCAGAATCAAGGCCAGCGCCAACTCTGCGGAAACCATGCCCGCGCTCATCCGGCGGCGGCGGAAACTGAGCGTAGCCCGGCCCTCACTTTCTTTGAGGGTTTCATTCAGGTTGGTGCGCGCGGCCTGCACGGCGGGAGCAAGCCCAAAAAGAATTCCGGTCAACAGGGCGATGCCGGCGGTAAAGAGCAGCGCCCATCCGTTCAGCGCAATATCTTTTGCGCGCGGCAGGACGTCCGGGGCCAGCCCGAGGAGAAAGTTTACGCCCCCCAGCGCCACCAGCAGCCCGCCCGCGGCTCCGAAAAGCGCAAGCAGAAGGCTCTCCGTGAGGAGTTGGCGCAGGATTCGCCCTCGCCCGGCGCCCAGCGCCGCCCGAAGGGCGATTTCGCGATTCCTCGCCGCCGTGCGCGCCAGCATCAGGTTGGCCACATTCACGCAGGCGATCAGGAGCACCAGACCAATGGCGGCAAAGAGAACCAGCAACGGAGTCCTGACGTCATTGGAAATCACGTACCCATAAGGCGCGGCCGCAAAACTTAGCTGTTGCCGGTCTTCCTCTTTCATCCACTGGTAGTTTTCCTGCACAAACCTTTGGGCAATCCCTGCCAGGTAGCTGTTGGCACGCGGCGCGGAAACATCAGGCTTCAGCCGGGCGATGACGTCGTAATTCTGCCCGCGGCCAATCGAATCCCGCACCGGCTCGATAGTGGTCCACAATGCGGCCGGCGGAATGCCGGCAAAGCCTTCCGGCATCACCCCAATCACCGTGAATGGAGCGCCATCCAATAGGACGGCGCGTCCGATGGCGCCCGGATCGCCGCTGCAATGCTCCTTCCACAGGCCGTAGCTCAAGACGGCCACGCTGGGGCCGCCATATCGGTCGTCGTCAGGGCCGAAGTTACGGCCTATGAAGGGTTGAACTCCGAACACGTTGAAGTATTGCGAGGAAACGCGCAAGGCGGCAATATGTTCCGGCCGCCCGGCTCCCATCAGGTTAAAACCCACCCCGGTGGATGCGGCGATGTATTGAAACGGCTGGTTGTGCTGGCTCCAGAAGTCGAAGGCATTCGCCGTATATCCCGAGTAGATTAATTTGCCGCGGTACTCTCTTGAAATCTCGACGATGCGCTGAGGATCAGGATAGGGCAAGGGACGCATCAATACACCATAGACCACGCTGAACATCGCCGTGTTGGCCCCGATTCCAAGCGCCAGCGTCAGCACCGCCACCAGTGTGAATCCAGGATTTTTCACCAACGTGCGCAACCCGTAGCGCAAGTCCTGAAGTAAGTTTCCCATTTCGTTGTCCTCGAGTTTTGGATGAAAGATTAAAGTGTAAAGGTTAAAGGATGAAAAAAGAACAACCGTCCCGCTTTGCTTTTAACCTTTACACTTTAACCGTTGCCTTCCAACCTTTAACCTTATCTCATACTTTTACTACGTAACCCCCACCAAAAAGTTGCTTTATTTGACGGCTGATGTGACCTGCCCCCGTTCTCTGTCCCAAATCATAATGCGAGTTCCGGGGTAGTTTCTTGCTTTTGCTCTTCTCTGCGGTGCAGCTCGAAGGGAGCCGTAGGCGACCGGAGAGCTGCACCGCACGCTGTGAACTCTTGCGGGGTCCGATTCCCCAAGCATGAATGAGGTCGAACCTCGTTGTAATCCCTCCTCCAAGCCTCGATCGTCTGCCGAGCTTCCCCCAGGCTCAGGAACCAGTGTTCATTCAAA
>DASYZE010000070.1:0-54945 GCA_035946625.1 Terriglobia bacterium
GTAGGTGATCGTAAATACCTCGCCGTTTCCTCCCGTATCCGCCCAATAGAAGATTGGAAAGTCGCAGTAGCTTGAGGTTCCGCATACGGCGCCCGTGGATGCCGGTGGCGAGGGGCAACCGGTGTGTCCAAAATTTCCGAAGGTCACCGCGCAACCTCACTGCATTCATTTTCCTGTTCCATGAGGAATTGATTCACAGAACATATCGACTCAGCCTGTGGATGTCAACAACTATTTGATGAATATATTTGTATTTATATTTTAGTTTAGCCGGTTCATTGATCCGATATGGGCGGCAGGGAGTGTTTCGCCAGCGGGCACCTATGCCCTGAGCCTGACCGTGACCGGCACCCACGCTTCGGCAGGGGCCGGCGTGAGCCATAGCGTCATCCTCCCCCTGAACGTGCAGTGAGCGGCACCCGATTACTGACGGCGCCGCCAGCGGCCATCGGGCAGGGTCGGGATTACCGAAGTGCATACGTGATATAATAACTTCATATATAACATTCCTGCCCCAAGCCGAAAAATGTAACACGGGTCACAGGAGTCACAAGAGAAACAACTTGTTCCAAATCTCTGAAAATAGAGTATTTGCAGGCCATATTTTTAGCCAAAAAGTTTCCACGCCCTCATTTTTGCTCCTTTTTGCCCCACTTAAAAGTTGACTCCAAGTCGGCACTTGAAGTAAAAAAGTAGGGCTGGAGATTCGCAAGGAGAGAGTCACGCATGAGTGGCCAGACCAATGAAGGACGCCCTCAGGCTCAGTCCGCAACTCAGACCTCAGGCGCACGCGCGCAGGACGCCATCTACCAAGGCGATCGCATGGTGGCGCGGGTGACGGAAGCCGAAGTTGATCTGGACGCCAGGGAATTGCGGCTGGGTGAGGTTTACGAAAGCGACCTCTTGATGATTCCCGAGGAATGCGAGTATCAGAAGTACCGCATCCTGATTCAGCGCATTGGCTACGCCACCAAAATTGATAAGGTGTCACCGCACAAAGGGCGCATCCTACGCGGCGTGGTGGCGGACATTCTGGGTTACCGCGAGCAGTAGTCGCCGGGCGAATGCCGCGCGATGTGCGGCTACACTTCCCTCAGGACGCGTAGTAAGGAACCTGCTTCCAGAGCGCCGTCTTGCCACAAGTGAGGCAACCACGCAAAAGGCCTCCCGTGTACGCCACCTTTTCGAGCAGCGGCTCATCCAGAAAGAGTAATTCACGAACGCGGCATTCCGGGCACTGCAACATGGCGCGCACTCCGTTCTGATCCTTGGGACCCAATTCCGGAAAGTTAAGCCCCCAGATGTTATGACTCGGGTTCAAGCATTCAACTCCCCAAAAGGTTGACCGATTGCCCGCGCCGCCCGCCTTGGCGACCACTCTGAAGATAGCCTCCCGGCCTGTCTTCCCGCTGAGGATGCGGATTTCCTGGTCCGGAATAAGTTCGTGGTCCAGCCGGATTTTAGCTCCGTGCAGGTTGATCGCTACCGTGGTCGCGTCTTCCACAAAATCCCTACCCTTGAAGTCCGTGGCAAAAACGCGAATGGGCAAGTCCACAGCAATCCTGGGTGTGCGTCGCTCACGATTGCCTGCCAAGGTTTCCTTTACTGAGTTCTCCACCATGGGAATTCGACTCCCGGCCGGGTAAAACTTACCCGGCCTGTGTAAAAGTTATTTACTGAGAAGTTCAGGTAGTGAGCTTTTGAACGGGTTAGTTCAATTCACTTCCTCTACTAAGCACATCGACTTCCAAAGTGACCAAGCCATTGGCGGAGTCGCCGGGAAGCTCTCGCACATGCTCCAAGGCTACTACGCTCGCGGGGATCAAGAAATCTTGGACTCAGATGACGCTTCCATAATTCATCTCCTCGCTCACGAATAGAGTACGCGCCATGGAGGGCGCCACGCGGATTTAATGCCTTGGGGGAGTGTTTGCGGGGACGAACGGTTTCGTTGCCGGAGTTGCGGGCGGGTAAAGAAACCTATGCGGCCGTACCTGCATTGAAAATCTGAGAAAGTCCGGCGGCTATATTTACCTGAGGGCTTTCGGCTCGAGGCAGGAAAAGCCATGAGGCAATCGAGCCTTAATCACCGGGATCCAAAACGCCGAACACATGCACTTCACCCTCTTTGCCTTTGACGTGGGCCATGCCGAGATCGACGCAAGGAATTTTATCTTTGACCTGAAGGTAGACTCCTTCGTTAATCAAAATCTTTTGCTCATAGTTTTTGGTCAGGCCCTCCAGGCGCGAAGCCACATTCACCGTGTCTCCGATGACCGTATAATCCATCCGCTGTTCGGAGCCGATGTTGCCGGAAATAGCCTCGCCTTTGGTAATGCCGATGCCATTTTCGATGGGAGGCAATCCTCTTTCTTTCCGATCGGAGTTGTACTTCCGCAGGGCGCGCCGCATTTCAAGCGCCGCCCGCACGGCGCGCTCCGCATCGTCTTCCCGCGCGACCGGCGCGCCGAAAACAGCCATCAGCGCGTCCCCAATAAATTTATCGAGCATGCCGTCGTATTTGAACACCGGATCAAGCATGCGGGAAAAATAGTCATTCAGCATGGCAACGATTTCTTCCGCGGTGGACTGCTCGGAGATGGTGGTGAAGCTGCGGATATCCGAAAATAAGACGGCCACCGTGCTGCGATCGCCGCCCAACTTCAAGCGGTCGCGGTCTTTCAGGATTTGCTCAGCCACCTGACGCGTGACGTAGCGGCAGAGCGTGCTCATCAGCCTTTGTTCCTGAGTGATGTCATCCGCTATCACCACCACGCCCAGAGACTTTTGTTTGCCGTCGAGCAGAGGGAGGGCGTGCAGGTTCACTTTCTGCGCCTCATCCGTACCTTTGCGATATTGCAACTCATAACCGGTGTAAGGCTCACGGTCACGCAGGGAGGTCTCAATTCCGGCTACGAGCTGGGGATTAAGCTCGCGGTCAAAAAATTGGTCATAGGACAGGCCGGGCAACAATTCCTCCGTACCACGGAAGATTTTGATCCCCGCCACGTTGGAATAAACCACGCCGCCCTCAGGATCCAGAGTCACCACGCCGGTCGCCATGGTGCGCAGGATGCTGTCATTGTAGTCCTTCATAAAGCGCACTTCTTCAAAGAGGCGTGAATTGTCCAGGGCGATGGCCGTTTGCGAACCCAACGCATCCAGCAACGATTCATCCTCCGCGGTGAAGACGCCCACTTTTTTGTTGAGCACCTGGAGAACTCCCACGGTTTCCTTTTGCTCGTTGCGCAGCGGCATGCACAGGATGGTGTTCGTCTTGTAGCCCGTCCGCCGGTCAACCTCCGGGTTGAAGCGCGCGTCCTTATAAGCGTCCCGGATGTTCACGGTCGCACCCGAAAGGGCCACGTAGCCGGCAATGCCCATCCCGCGCGGCACGCGGATTTCTTTCATGTCGGCGCCCTGGGCCACCTTCGACCAAAGGCCGCCCGTCTTGCGGTCCAGAAGGAAAAGCGTACACCGGTCCGCGTTCATCACTTCGGAAGTCTTGCTGACGATTTTTTGCAGGAGTTGGTCAATCTCGAGCTCGGAAGAAACGGCGCGCATCACATTCAACAGAATTTCCGAGGTCTGCATCCGCTTCTTGATTTCTTCATTCAGCAGGGCATTCTGCACGGCCGTCGCCGTCTGGGCCGCGAAAGCCTGCAAGAGCTCTTCGTCCTCGTCCGTAAAGATCCCTTTGTGTTTGTTCAGGACCTGGATGGCACCCAGAATTTCGCCATCCATGTCTTTCATCGGCATGCAGAGAATGGTCCGGGTGCGATAGCCCGTCCGGCGGTCAACGTCCTGATTAAAGCGTGAATCCTTGTAGGCATCAGCAATATTCACCGTCTCGCCCGTTTGAGCAACCAGTCCGGCAATGCCCGTTCCCAGTTGAACGCGGATTTCATTGACTGCCTCGCCTTGAACCACCTTGGACCAGATATGCTTTTTTTCCGCGTCCAGCAGGAAGAGAGTGGCCCGGTCGGCTTCCATCACTTCCGAAGTTTTCTTCATGATCTTGTGCAGGAGCGAATCAATATCGCGCTCGGCGGCGAGCGACCTCATGACGTCGAGGAGAATGGACTCCTTCCGGGCAGCACCACGGAGTGCCTCTGTTTTCTCATTCGCCTTCCGTTTCACATACCCTTTTTTGCGGACGGGCAAATGCACCTCCGGAAATCCAAGACGAGCGGCAGGGAGCAAGCTGACATGGCCATCCTAGGTACGTCTCGGTTAAAAGTCAAACCGCTTGATCCGCGTTTTTCATGACCCAGGCGACTGGCGGATTCTCCGCCAGCCAATAAATGCTCCTCCACATTCTACAGGATTACTCGAATTGTGACAGTTCGGAAACTGTCACTCCCGGGGTTGCCAGCAATCAATGCCTGGCCTACCGTTCTACCAGCGATGGGCACAAGGATTTGAAATCCAAATTCTAATGCCGGACCGCCCAAACTTTCGCGACGGAGGATTTGAATGAAACGAATTCGATATGTCCTGTGCGGAGGAATCTTGCTTTGGATCCTGGGCATGGGGATGGTGCTCCCCTTGCGAGGGGCAGGACCCCAAACGGAACAAGCCGGCTGGGAAAACCTTAAAACAATTGCGCGGGGCGACCAGGTTATGGTGGTCCTGAACGGCGCCCAATCTATGCTGGGCAGGTTTGAAACTTTCACAGCCGGTTCAATTACCCTCCAGGCCAAGTCGGGCGAACAATCGTTTACCCGCGAAAACGTCCGCCGCATTTCCGCCCGAGGTCAAAAGCATCGCGGCCGCAACGTGTTGATGGGCGCTTTGATCGGAGCGGGCGCCGGATTGGGTATCGGCGCGATGGCGGATCGTCGGGCGAACTGCGGCCCCTCCGGACCTTTTCTTTGTGGGCTTTTCCCCAACCTCGGCAAGGAGATTGGTACTCCCTTGGGTGCAATTGTTGGTGGAATGGTTGGGTTGGCCCTTCCCACTGGCCGATGGCACGAAATTTATCGGGCCCGGTAGACCGTTGGCGATGATCCCCACTTCCGGTTCCGCAGCGGTCTTTAGCTGAGGCGCTTAATATCGGGTTCTCCAGGCGCATGGCAAAACCAAGGTGCGGACCCTGGTCGCCACCACGCGTCCGTCAACCGACGAACACACCATCTACGGCATGTTCAAGCATGATCGGATCTTCGACGGTGACAAATTCCAAACCGCGGTGGACGTTACAGCACCCGCCTTGGTGCCAAAGGCTCAGGAGGTCCGATGCCCTTAAATGAAATTTTGGGTTCGGCGATGAAGAGGGAATCTACCCGCTTGTCCCTAATCGACCAAACCTAGAAGTGCTGAGCGTTTTCCCTCCGATGTCAGTTTTTGTTCCAGTCTGAATTGAGGAGCTTTTGTCCAAAAGCTGGACGGTGTCCATCCACAATAGAGACTCATACCCCTTTGTGCCTACAAGCTGATATCAATTGTGCCCAGTGGAATAAGCCCTTTGGCGCATTTCCGGTAGAGCCCGCCCACTTGGCACTACCCGTGCTTTGTCAACTCCGTACGACGAGGTTGCGTTCGGAGGTGCAGCTCAATGCAGATGGAAAAACCGGCAACCCTGGTAAGTTGCGAATTCCAACAGCCCAATGCCTTTGCACCGGGCGCTACCGCACCTGGCCGTTTGCTTCTGTTCTTTCCCACTGTCCAGCCCGAGCAGATTCCAGTTCGGGCCGGCTTAGGGGAAAGGACCAAGTGCACAAACGAATAACCACCATTGGTTTTGGAGGTTGTGAAGCCGCGAGTTTTCTGTCGGCTTTTCAGTTGAGATGTGGAGGTAAGTAACAAAGTCTAATCGCGCGGCCATTTTTGGCTGCAGGGAGAAGGGGTTTCTATGTTAAGGACATTGATCAAGTTGTTAGTTTGTTGCGCATGTGTCAGTTCAGTGTGGGCGCAGGACATTAAGCTTTTCAACCAGGATGTTCAGGTGCACGGGTTCGCGTCTCAGGGATTTGTCAGCACGGACGGGAATAACTGGTTGACCATGAAAACCGGTGATATCGGTAGCGGGCAGTTCACCGATTTTGGCGGGAACGCTTCCATCCAACTCACCGACAAGTTCCGAATTGGAGCGCAAATCTACGATCGGGATCTCGGGCAGTTGGGAAAGTGGCATCCCCAGCTCGACTGGGCGGTGGCGAGCTACAAGTTCACCTCCTGGTTCGGAATTCGCGGTGGAAAAGTGAAGACGACCATGGGTCTCTACAATGACACTCAGGATCTTGACTTCCTTCATACATTTGCTTTGCTGCCGCAAAGCGTCTATCCCACCGACCTGCGCGATGTCACCATCGCTCACGTGGGAGGCGACGTGTTTGGGGACGTCCCTCTGGGCAAGAAGGGCGGGACACTTTCATATACCGCGTATGCCGGGCGCCGGGGAGACAGCCCGTATGGCGGGTACGCCTATCTCATTGGAAGCAGCTTCAACCGGATGGGAGGACTTCAGTATGGCGGCGATCTGCGCTGGGCCACGCCTCTTAAGGGAATGCTGGTTGGCATATCCCGCCTGGACGAAGACATCGCCGCACATTTTGGCGAGGGTACACCGGGGGCGACGACCCTGAAGAGCAAGGTCGACTGGACAAATCAGTACTACGCCCAGTACACCTGGAAGAAATTGGTGGTGGACTCGGAGTACCGCCACTACTCTTTGGATGCCACCATCAACGGCGGCCCCGAGTTTCAAACCAATGTCCGCGGCTGGTACATGGCTGGTTCCTACCAGATTGCCAAGCACGTGCAACTGGGCTCCTACTACTCGCACTACGCGATTGCCGTTCCCGCTAATTTGTTGATCCCGGCAGGAAACGGCTTTGATCACGACAAGGTGCTCACCGCACGCTTCGATCTGAACCGTTTTGTAAACATCAAGGTGGAAGGTCATTTCATGCACGGGGTTGGACTTCCGGACGACTATCCGAACGGTTTTTACAGCGTGGACAACCCGCAAGGTCTGAAACCTAATACCAGGGCGTTGGTCGTCAAGACCAGCTTTAAATTCTGAGGCGACGAGGAGCCATGACAAAGGAGAAACAAATCATGAAACTATCACGAATCACTCACGTTGTTGCGATTGTGCTCTTTGCCTCGGCAACCGTCCGGGCGCAGAGCGGGGGATACAAAATCGTTGTCAATCCCGCCAACCCGGCGACTTCGATCAGCAAGGACGACCTGTCGCGAATCTTCCTTAAGCAAAGTACCAAGTTCAGGGATGGGCACGGTGCGTCGCCAGTGGATCTTCCCGTGAGTTCACCGGTCCGGGAGAGCTTCTCAAAAAGCATTCTTGGGAAGCCCTCTTCCGCCGTGGACGCTTTCTGGCAGCAGCAGATTTTTTCGGGGCGGGACATTCCTCCGCCTCAAAGGAATGAAAGCGCCGCCATCAGCTTTGTGCGCTCCAGCGAAAATGGTATTGCCTACGTTTCGTCCGGGGCCGACACGCACGGATTGAAAGTCATCACCGTCGCTGACTAGCGGACAACCCGCGCGGTCCCGGGAGGCGCGGCATACGCGCCCTCCGCGGGACGCGGGGAAGTTGGACGCGGTCCGCGGCCGGCCATTAAAGGATGCCGAATGGCAAGAGGTTCCCACATCTCAACACAGGCCGAACGACCGGACCGGGAATCGGAGGAAATGAAATGTTCGACAAGCTCTCGTTTCGCTACAAGATGTTGATTACGCCGGCTCTGGCCATGATGGGTTTCTGCGTCGTGCTGCTTGCGACTCTCGTACTGGGCCACCTGAGCGCAAGCAAATTGCAAGAAGTACAAATCGGATACTACCCTTCAGTGGAAATGAGCCAGGACCTCGCCGACGATCTGGGCGCAATCCAGCGCGGGTTGCAGGACGCTGTGGCCGCCAAGAACGCCGCGGCCCTGGGGGAAACCGATGTGTTACGCGACAAGTTTATGCAGCGGCTGGGCGATGGAAAGAACAATCCTTTGCTGGATCGCCACGACCTCGATCAATTGCAATCCGACACCAGTGATTACTACGCCACGGCACGGCAGACGACTGAGCACATGATTGACGGCAGCGGACGTGAGGATCTCAGCGAATCGCTCGCCACCATGCGCAGCAAGTACAATGCTTTAAGGGATAAGCTTCAGGCCAACAAAACGCGCGACCAAGCCGCCATCACGAAGGCCTTCGACGAAACTCGCAACGCACAGAACCGCAGCCTGGCCCTTATCGTAGCGACGACCCTTCTCTGTCTGATCCCCATGATCGCGCTCTCATGGCGGCTGACCGAGGCAGTGACCCGGCCACTGCTGGAGGCCGTGCGTGTGGCCGATGAAATGGCGCAGGGGAATTTGTCACCCAGTATCAAGGTTGCGGCGTCGGACGAAACCGGCAAAATGCTAAGCGCTTTGATCTCCATGTCGAAGCGGCTGGCGAATACGCTGAGTGAGGTCAAGATCGTATCGGATTCGCTGGCATCCGCCGCCACACAGGTCAGTTCCGTGGCACAGGGCGTCACGGCGGGGACTAGCCAGCAAGCAGCTTCGGTGGAAGAGACAAGCAGCAGCCTGGAAGAAATGAGCGCCTCCATCAACCAGAATGCGGAAAATAGCCGCCAAATGGAACAGGTTGCTTCCAAGGGCGCCCGCGAAGCCGACGAAAGCGGAAAGGCCGTGAAACAGACGGTGGACGCCATGAAATCGATCTCGGAGAAGATCAAGATCGTCGATGAAATTGCCTATCAGACCAATCTCCTTGCGCTCAACGCGGCCATTGAGGCGGCCCGCGCCGGAGAGCACGGCCGAGGCTTCTCCGTAGTCGCTACGGAGGTGCGCGGACTGGCAGCGCGCAGCCAGACAGCAGCCCGGGAGATCGCTGAATTGGCGGCAAGCAGCGTGAAGGTTGCCGAGCGCTCAGGAGAATTATTGAACGAACTGGTGCCTTCCATTCAGAAAACCGCTGAATTGGTCCAGGAAGTCACCATGGCCTCGCGTGAGCAGGCGTCCGGTGTGAACCAGATCAACAAGGCCATGTCACAAGTCGACCAGGTAACGCAGAGAAATGCATCCTCGGCGGAAGAGCTCTCAAGCACGGCGGAAGAGATGGCCTCTCATGCGGAATCGTTGCAGGAGCTCATGGGCTTTTTTCAGTTCGGCACGCAGGAGGAGGCACGGCCATACCGGCAACCGCCCGCGCCAAGTGCGCGGATGTCAGGAACCAATCGGCCGCCGCTGGTCGCGGTGTCAGGTGTCCGCGTAGGGCCCCGACCCGACCCCTGCGAGGCGGAGATCCGTTCCCCCCAGGCGAAGAGCAAGCCCAACGGCTCGGGCAGGCCCTCCACCGACCGCCGCGAGAACGACTTCGTACAATATTAGAAGAAGAGGGGCTGACATGAGCAGGGTTTTGGAAGCCGCGCCGGGAAAATCCCCGAAGCGGAATCCGAGTCCCACCATCCGACTATATACTATCGGGCCCTGGCCGCCCGAGCGGGCTGCCCCCGGGTTCCAACGTTGCGCCCCCGCAAGGCGCACCGCGCTGGTCTCCGCCCGCTTTAAGCCCTTTTGTACAGTATTCAAAGCAACAGTAATACCTCTTGTAGAATCCTTTAGAGTGCTTACGCGCCCCTGGCCGCAGACCGCAATGACGGCGGTCTTCGCCACGAGGTCGGCGCTCCCCGATGGAGGAGGCGGCACCTCTGGCGGGCCCGTATGAATCGCCGCCGTAATCAGCTTTCGCCCACCCGCGGGGGAGGGCAGCGTTTTTGAAAGGGCAAGGCGAAGGGCGGGATGGAGGAAGCCATGGAGGGTTTGCGGGTGGTGGCATAAAGGCGGGCGCCGGCAACCTCACGGCGGATGGTTTCCCAAACCGAGTCCGGGATGGAAAGGAAAACGCGCACCACCGCGGGATCAAATTGCCGCCCGGCTTCGCGGGTAATTTCCGCCCGCGCGGCGGGCAAGGGCAAGGCGCGGCGGTAAGGCCGGTCGGAGGTCATGGCGTCCAGCGTATCGGCCACGGAGAAGATTCTCGATCCCAAGGGGATTTCATTGCCCGCCAAACCCTGGGGATATCCGGTACCATCATATCGCTCCTGGTGGGTAAGGACGATTTCCGCGGCCGGGGCCAGGAAGCCAATGCGGCTCACCAGATCGTAACCCACGCGGGCGTGGGTCTGCATCACGGCCATTTCTTCCTCGTCCAGTTTTCCGGGCTTCAGCAAGATTGAATCGGGGATGCCAATTTTTCCGATGTCATGAAGGTAGGACCCGCGAGCGATCTGTTTGAGTTGCTCGCTCGAACACTCCATCGCCGTGGCCATTTCCAGGCAGCAGCGGCTGACCCGGCGTGAATGCCCTTCGGTTTCCGTATCGCGCAAGTCGAGCGCGGCGCCCAGCGCCTCCAGGGTCTCATCGTAAGTCTTCTCAATCCGTTTCATGGCCGACTGAAGTTGTGAGGTCCGTTGTTCAACCATCTCTTCCAGGTTATGCCGGTAATTTTCCAAATTCGCTTCCAGCCGTTTTCTTTCCAGGGCCCGGCCGATCGCCATCATCACGGCGTCTAGTTGAAGCGGTTTTACCAGGTAATCGTCCGCGCCCTTCTTCATGGCATCAATGCCCACACGAACGTCATCCACCCCTGTGACAATCAGAAAGGCAGTGCCAGGGAACTGGCGGCGGGCGATTTCCAGAAAATCCATTCCGGACATTTTCGGCAGGCGCAGATCGGAGATGATGACATCAAAAGAGGTTGCCTGCGCAATTCTCAAGGCCTCCTCGACGCTGGAGCAGGTCTGACAGTCGAATCCTCCCTGTTTGAGCTTGTTGCCCAGCAACTGGCAGACGCTCGATTCATCGTCAACCACCAGAGCGTTCGGTCTCATATTTCAATTCCTTCAGGACATACCAAGCACTTGACGCGTTAACCTCAACCCCAAGAATCGAAAGGAAGGACCTCAAAAGGTAGTAAAACATCCTCGGTAAACGAATAAAAACGCCTCACCCTGCGCGTCTGTCGAGGCAAAGGCCTATCCGTAACTGTTGACCCCAAAGTTGTCTAAGGCTACTCACCTGCCAAAACAGACACGGGCGACGCCGGGTACGTTTCACATGCACCCTTTCCGATGGGCCTCAATCCAAGCCTGGCATTGTCGATCTACGGATCTGCTCGTCAAAACAGAAATTTGAGGGGGCGAGGAAGCGACGATAAGGGTACAGACCTGTCGTCGCAAGATCCCTGGAGAAGAGCCTCGCGCCCCAGTACCCCTATACTTAGAGCCTTGGACGTGGAATAGTCAACTGTCCCCTCTAACTTATTATGGTCAGGGTCTTGGCATCAATTTCTGAGACGAGGTACAGCGAATATAAAACGAAAATGGCTGATCCCTCAGGGAGCGCTGAAAAGGGTTTTGTGCTTGTCATTCTGGGCAGTGACAGCCGTAGGGCTGCCCATGATGAGCAGAAAGTCGTCGCTCCTGCCCGCAGACGCTTTGTTGAATACAAAAGAGTTACGCATCGACTTTCCGCAGTGCAGCAAGGGCGCTGGGGCAGACGTGCGTCTCTCAGCATGTCCGAGTTACAGTCCAGCTCGTCAGCCTCGCGATTAGCGAGAAGCCACAGGCACATAGGCGAGGCGGCATCTCAGACGCACTCCTTGGTGCTGGGTCCTCAACGCGTCGGCCAGCTTCACGCTGAGGATATGACGCTTGCCGTCCAGGGCTTCCGGCTGGAATCCCAACTCGTAGCGGAATGAAGCTGCTGTAGAATTTCTTCCAAGCCGGTGGCGTATGTTTCGGGCGTCACCCACGAGTATTCGCCTCCGTTCTGGATCGCGATATATTTGGCCACTTCTATCTGTTCCTGGAAAGACTTCCCCAGCAACCTTAGAGGTATCGGCATCGCGCCGGATCGACGGTCCTTCAGGCCATAGGCTGTGGCCGAGGTTTCCAAATGCTCGTCAATGAAGTGATCGGCCTCCGATCTGGGCATTCCACTGTGATCTCCATAGAGAAAAATCACCACCGGCAGTCGTTCCGGCACTAACGGGCGCGTAGCATCAACGATGAGTTGCAGAGTCTTCTGCAGCGCAAGCTCGCCTGGTCTATCGTGGTCGTCTGGGTTGAAGGTTGGCGCGAGTACCTGTTCCAAGGCGGGGGCCGCCTCCTCGACGTTGTTCGTCGGTAGTAGGTCGAGTTTTGAATCACCATTGTCACACCAGTGAGCGACTGCCACCACGTCTTGTTTGTCCAAGTCCTTCAGTGCGGGCTTGAAAAGACTGATTCGGCCTCGAAACAAGCCTGAAGCCTGCGTGTCGTACCCTCGCATGCTGCATTGCACAACAAACCAAAGGGCGAGGGGCCGAGTCGTGAATTTTGCTCCGCTGTCAAACGTCTTGATCGAAACCGGATGATCGTTGTCAAAGATTTGAAAGTCATCCCGCTTCAACGTCTGGTCCGAGCGGCCATTCTTAGCCTTCAGGGCGACCACATCAACCAGGACCAGATTGGACGAACTGTGGAATGTGATTTCCGGGGATTGGGGGGAATGAGCGACTGGCGGGACTTCCTGGGCGAGGGCAGAATAGACTGTGAGGAGGGTTATTCCGGCCCAGAACAAGCCGCACTTCGTCGTGGAGACAAATGCGGGGACCCGAGCCCGAGGGTTCCACTTTTTCTGTGCCAGGGTAGTTCACTCCTCGCGCAGCAGTATCAAAGGATCAAGCGACAGCGCGCGTTGCGCTGGAATCCACGTGGCCAGTAGTCCCACCAATGCCATCGCAAAAACAACACCAGCCAAAACCAGTGGGTCACGCGGAGTCGCCTGATACACAATCAAAGCCAGCACCCGGCTGGCCAGAATTCCCAGCAGCAATCCTGCCGCTGAACCAAAGCCCAGCAATTTGAATGCCCGTCCTAACGCTGCCTTCAAGACTTCCTTGCGCTGGGCGCCGAGGGCCATGCGAATTCCCAACTCCCGCTTCCGCTTGCTGATCGAGTGCGAAGCCATTCCAAAGATGCCGGTGATAGACAGCATGGCACCCATCACGCCGAGCACGCCCAGCGACACCGTTGCCATACGTGGGACAAAAAGAGCTCCGTTCATTTCCTGGTTCCAGGTTTGGATGAAAGAAACCAGCCCCGGGTCCAAGTCCCGCAGCGTGCTCCTGATGGCTGCCGCAAGGTGCTGCGCATCGCTACCCGAGCGCACGATCAACCATGTCTCACTCGAGGGTGATTGCAGAAGGGGGAGAAACATCGCCGGCTGTGCGTCTTCGGCAAGGTTGGCCGTATATTTTCCGTCTTCTACAATACCCACCACCTGGTTGCGCGTTCCATTCGGCATCTTGTAGTACCGGCCCATGGCGTTGGATACCGAGCCGAAGAATTTGCGCGCAAATTCCCGGTTGATTACAGCCACACGCGGCGCGTCTTTATCGTCATGCCACGTCACGGTCCTTCCCGCGAGCAAGGCAGTACCCGCGGCGTGGAAGTATTGGGGGGATATGGTGTACTGAATGGCGTCCCCGGCGGCATTGGATGGCCTGAGATCTGATGTCGTGTCAGTAAAGACGTTTGTATCGGTCCAGCCCATATGCAGCGGTGGATACTGGCCCACCAGTCCCACCGACATTACGCCGGGAATCGCGGCCAGGGCGTCGATCATGCGCTTTTGCATGACGGGCATGTTGTCGCTACTGTAGCCGGCCGTGGTGAGGTCTGTCTCCACCAGTGTCGCGTTCTTGGGCTCAACACCAAAATTGCCGTGCAGCGACCGTGCCAGTCCGCGCAAAGCAACCATTGAAGAGGTGACCAGGACGGCGCAAATAGCAATCTGTAATCCCAGCAACAGATCACGGACCGTAATCCGGCCTGTCACCGTGCCTGTTGACCCCCGCTTGATGACCTCGTATGGGTATGTTATGAATACCTGCTTCACCGGAACAACGCCAAAGAGGAGTCCACTCGCCAAAGACAACAGCAAAGCTGCCAGATAAACAGCGGCATCTGGAGTCACAGGCACATTCATGGGAAATTCGGGAAATGGCTGCCACACACTCAGACCGTGCAGCAGCAAGATGCTCCCCCATAGTCCGATAGCGCCACCAGTCAAAGAAACCAGCACAGCTTCGGTGAATAGTTGGCGCAGAATGCGCATGCGGCGTGCTCCCAACGCGAGTCGCAGGGCGATTTCCCGCCCACGGTCGGCGGCGCGCGCGGCAAACAGGCTGCCGAGGTTGGCGCATGCGGCCAGCAGAATCAGGACAGCCAGGAGCATCAATCCCGTGACGAATGCCCGGACCGCACCGTCAAAGACGTCGCCAACTGTGGGATGCCCCATGGAATAGGTCACCCGGCTCTCCTCCTTGGGATAGGTCTTTTCCATATACGAGCCAATCGAATTCAGATCAGCAATCGCCTGGGCACGAGTGACTCCGGCCTTCAAATGCCCAAACACATCGCCAAGCCAATGATTGCTCCGCATGTTCAGGACACTCTGCCCGTCCACCTGCTCCTGGTTCACCATGGGCACAAAGAAATCAGGAGAGAAAATCAATAGCGTTCCCACGAACTTCGGTGGCGCTACACCGATGATGGTAAATGGATGCTTGTTGAGCTGAATAACGCGGCCCACCATGCTGCGATCATCCTGAAAATGCGTGTGCCAATACGCGTAGCTGAGCACAAGATACGGAGCGCTGTTGGGGCCGTGCTCATCGGATGCATGGATAACACGCCCAAGGTAGGGCTGAATGCCTAACACGTCAAAGTAGTTCCCAGTAACTTCATAGCCCCACGCGCGCGATGGACCTTCGCCCGCATCCAGCCCCGCCCCGGAGATGTTATCAGCCGCCAGACCCTCAAAGCTGCGGTTGCGATCGCGCAGGTCGAGATAACTGGGATACGACTCGTTCCCTCCCCACTTCTCGCCGGTGCGCCCAAGTTGGTAGAGGCTCTGCGCGTGAGGCACATTCAGCGGGCGCAGGACCAGCGCGTTCATCACACTGAATACCACGGCGTTAGCCCCAATGGCCAAAGCCAGCGTCAAAACCGCGACGATGGTGAAGCCGGGAGATTTGCGCAACTTGCGCAGGCTGAAGCGCACATCCTGGATCAGAGTCTCGAAAAAATTGCTGCCCATCGCTTCCTGGCTTTCCTCGGCGTACCGCACCTGCCCGCCAAACTCGATGCGCGCGCGGCGTTCGGCCTCGGCACGTTGGAGGCCGGAACGTTCAAGATCATCGGCGCGGTGTTGGATGTGGGAGTGAAGCTCGTCCTCGATCTCCGCGTTCATAAGTGAGCGGCGGAAAAGAGTGGCCATGCGACGACGAAGCGAATCGAGGAGTCTCATATTTCCTCCGGTTGCGCCGAGAGCGCGGCAGCGATAGCCGCCACCAGCCGATTCCAGTTGGCAGTTTCTTCACGCAAACGTTTGCGGCCGGTAGCGGTGAGTTCGTAGAACTTGGCGCGGCGGTTGTTCTCCGATGTGCCCCAGCTCCCCTTGAGCAGCCCCTGGCGCACCAGGCGAAACAGGCCGGGATAGAGCGCGCCCTGTTCGATCAACAAGGCATTGCCGGAGATTTGCCCGATGCGCAGAAGGATACCGTACCCGTGCAGGGGGCCGATCGAAACCGCCCGCAGGATGAGAAGATCGAGAGTGCCGGGAAGCAGTTGCGCTTGGTCGTTCATCTACCCTCCTAAGATGATTAGGAAAGTAGCGCGCTCTCTCCTAAGCTGTCAAGGAGAAAAAAAGCCGACCACCGTAAATTTTTGTTGCCCGGCACCCGTCAACGGGACGAAGTCGGCTAGACCAGCCGCCATGAGCTTTGAGCCGCGCCCGCGATCGGATTACTAACCCGATAATCTGGACAGGCCCGGCGGGATTAGGATATAAGCTCATCAGGGCTATCGGCTTCACGAACGTCTTGCCCGAGGCTGGCCCTAAGAATGGATATTCACCTTCAGGTCATCGCGCGCAATCCTATCGTCGCCAGTGTTCTAACCCAAATTCTCTCTCAAGATGCCGAACTGGGAAGTCTGCTTTCCCACCCCCCCATCGAGCATTTTGACGCGTTGATCGAGCAGCGCCAACCGTATTTGTTTGTTTTCGATGGATGGTATCTCCACGAGCAACTCACGGAGATTACCCGCCTCTTGCGCGTCCGATGTCCGGGAAGCAAGTTTCTTGCCCTGGCGCCCTCACCGGTATGCGATAACGCCGAAAAGCTGAGATTGCTCTATGCCGGCATTGACGGCGTGGTCCTGGTGGCGGGAAATTGGCAGGAAGAATTGCTGGAAGCGGTACGCGGCATCATGGCAGGCAACCTTTGGTTCCCCCGGCCCGTCATCGCCGAATATGTGAGAAACACCAACCTGCTGCTGGACAAGCACGTGGGGCGCGATCTCTCCCTGACGGCGCGGGAAACGGAGGTGCTGGAATTGATGATTCGACGATTCTCCAATAAGGAAATTGCCGGGGCCCTGGGCATTTCGGAGCGGACGGTGAAATACCACGTCTCCAACGTGCTCTCCAAATTGCGGACGGGCAACCGCCGCACCTTGCTGACCGCCATTGACGCCGTGCAGGAAGGCGAAAAAGGATAGCGGCCCCTTTGCTGACTCTGGGACGCTGCGCCAGGGGGAATCCAATAGCCTTGACTCATAATTGTTTGAGTGCTTCGAGCGATGACCAAATGTGATGGTCGTCTCATTTTGCGGACGCGGGTGCTCCTGGGTGCGTCATTCCCGCGAAGGCGGGAATCCATATCGAGAGCGACTCGAAATACGCCGCAGAAAGAATGGATTCCCGCCTTCGCGGGAATGACCGGGTTTTCGAAAGGAACCTGATTTCAAATGACACCCCTATGCAAAATGCGGTGCGGGTTTGCACGAAGTCCTTCAGAGGAGAACTAGACCAGAGCATGAAACTTCATCACGTTGTCGAAGCCCAGCAATTCGATCTGGCCATATTGGCCGAGCTCTTCGAAATAGCCGAAGAGATGGAAAAAGTGGCCGAGCGCGGAGGCAACAAAGATTTTGACGGCCGCATCATGGCCACTCTTTTTTATGAACCCAGCACCCGCACGCGGTTTTCATTTGAGACTGCCATGCATCGTCTGGGCGGGCGGGTGATTTCCACAGAAAACGCGGCGGAGTTTTCTTCGGTTTCCAAGGGCGAAACCCTGGAAGACACCATTCGTATCATGAACGGATACGCGGACGTCATCGTTCTGCGGCACAGCGAGGTGGGAGCTTCACGCCGCGCCGCCTCGGTATCGCGCGTCCCCATTATCAACGCGGGCGACGGAGTGGGCCAGCATCCCACCCAGGCCCTGCTTGACCTTTACACCATTGGCAGGGAGATTGGGGCCATCGACGGGCTGCGCATCGCCATGGTGGGCGATTTGGCTCAAGGGCGCACCACCCGCTCGCTGGCCTACCTGCTGAGCAAGTATCAAGGCGTGAAAATGTATTTTGTGGCCCCGCAGATGCTGAGAATGAAAGAGGACATCCTGGGCCACTTGCGCGAACACGGCGTCTGGTTTGCCGAGGAACCTGAGCTGGCCAAGGTCCTGCCCGAAGTCAACGTGGTGTACCAAACCCGCATTCAGAAAGAGCGGTTTGGCGATCGCGTGGCTGATTACGAGAATTGTCGCGGGGTGTACGTGATCAACGAGGAGTGCCTGGGGCTGATGAGGCGGGACGCCATCATCATGCACCCGCTCCCGCGCCTGGACGAAATCACCAGGGCGGTGGACGGGGATCCCCGCGCCGCCTATTTTCGCCAGGCGCAGAACGGCCTCTACGTCCGCATGGCCCTTTTGAGCCTGGTGCTGAGACCCCGCGCAAGCTGAATCGGCGCCGCGCCCCCGCCTTGCACCCCAGTGGTTCATGGCTTGAGGCGCAACCGCCGATAGGATATGTGCCGCCAGTAGTAACTTAACGCTATCGCCATCCGTCTGGGTGACAGCGGAGTGAAAATTGCCGGAACGCGCGGAAGATGAATTGATGATATGCTCACAATGCTGAGAGCCGCGCCCTTGCCAGACAATATACTAAAGGAGAACGAAAATGATCATCGGCTTGAAACTGCGCGAAATCCGCGAAAAAAAAGGCCTCTCCCAGGGGGACATCGAAAAAGCTACGGGCCTCCTTCGATGCTATACGTCCCGGGTTGAAAACGGCCACACGGTCCCTTCCTTGTCAACACTCGAAAAGTACGCGGGGGCACTGGAAGTCAAGCTGTACGAACTGTTTTATAGCGGCGACGAACCGGCTGCGGCTTACTCCCCGTCATCGCTGAAAGGCCTGCCCGATCTGGCCGGGCCCAAAGGGGCGGAAGCGCGATTCCAGCTTAAGCTGGAACGATTGCTCAGAAAGATGGAAGAATCCGACCGCAAAGTGTTGCTGAACCTGGCGGCCAAGCTGGCGGACCGGTAAGGGGCGCTTCTGGAAGGTCGCAAGAGATCGGGTGGCATGGCCAGGCGGAGGCGTGTTCTGAATCATCCCTTCTGGCAGCATGGGCTGACCAGGAAAAAGTTGAAAAATGAAGCTGTGCCGACCGTGGGCGCGGCGATGAAAAAATTGCATTGGGCTGGGCAGGGGTGATCCCGAGACTGCGGAGCCGCCGGAATTTCATTTTTTTTGCGGGCGAAGATGGCGGCATAAAGCCGCCTCTACTTTTTCATCAGCCCTCCAGTGAATGAGAAAGGCTCCTCCCAATTCCAACCCGGGATCCTCTGACGCTTCCCTTCGGCCGGAAGAGCCTCATCGCGCTGAGGTGCGGCCCGCTGCGCTCGTCGAAATGATTCCTCCGTCCACGATCAACCCGCCCGTCCTGGCCGAAGCCGACCCCGCCCAGGAAGATTTGAAAAAACTTTTCACGCTCTCGATGGACATGATGTGCGTGGCGGGTTTTGACGGCTATTTCAAACGAGTCAACCCGGCCTGGGAAAAAACCCTGGGCACCACTAATGAGGAACTCCAGTCCAAACCCTATCTCGATTTTGTCCATCCCGAGGATCGCGGTCCCACCATCTTTGAAGCGCAAAAATTGGCCGGGGGCGCCCAAACCGTATCTTTTGAGAATCGCTATCGGGCGAAGGACGGCTCCTACAAATGGCTGCTATGGAACGCGACGCCATCAACCGCCGAACAGCTTATTTATTGCGTCGCCAAGGATATTACCGATCGCAAGCGGGCGGAACAGCGCCTGGCCACAGGATACGCGGTGACGCGAGTGCTGTCCGAATCCCTGAGCCTGGCGGAAGCGGCGCCTCTGGTGCTGCAAAAGATTTGCCACAGCCTGGGATGGGAAATGGGGGCGATCTGGCGGATTAACGAAAAGAGCGGGGTGGCCAATTGCGTGGAACTATGGAAGGTGCCGGCGCTGCAAATTCCCGAATTCGAAGCCGCCACGCGCAGCATGAAACACGCGATTTCCGTGGGGCTATCCGGGCGGGTGTGGTCCAGCAATCAGCCGGCCTGGATCCCGGAAGTGACCCAGGATTCCAATTTTCCGCGCGCCGCGGTGGCGCATCGGGAAGGGTTGCACAGCGCCTTCGCCTTTCCGGTACGGAGTGGGGGTAAAGTGATCGGGGTGATGGAATTCTTCAGCCGCGAAATCCGCCAGCCGGACCAGGAAGTGCTCCAGATGTTCGACGCCATTGGCAGCCAAATCGGACAGTTCACCGAACGAATGAGGGCTGAAGAAAGGCTCAAGCGCTACACCCATGAACTGGAAGCCGCCAAGAGAATAGAAGAGGAAAACGCAGCCCGGCTCGCCCACCTGGTGAAAGAGCTGGAGGCTGCCCGGCGGCGCGCCGAGGACGCCAGCCGGGCCAAAAGCGAGTTTCTGGCCAACATGAGCCACGAGATTCGCACGCCCATGAACGCGATTCTGGGGATGATCGATTTGACCCTGGGCACCCAACTCAATGCGGAGCAACGGGAATACATCCAGACGGTGAAGGATTCTTCCGACTCGCTGCTGAGCCTGATTGACAATATCCTGGATTTTTCCAAGATCGAAGCGCGAAAGTTTGAGCTGGAGCGCATTGCTTTTGACCTCCGCGAACTGCTGGAAGACGCCGTAAAATTCCTGGCCTTGAAAGCGTCGAATAAACATCTGGAACTCGCTTGCAGTGTTGCGGCGGACGTCCCTACTTGGCTGGTGGGGGATCCTGCCAGGCTGCGGCAAATTCTGCTGAACCTGTTGAGCAACGCGATCAAATTTACCGACCGGGGCGAAGTCATCCTGCGGGTAACCACGGAATCCGGAAGCCACCAGGAGGTCATCCTGCACTTCTCGGTCACGGACACCGGCATCGGCATCGCGCGCGATAAACACCAAATGATCTTCGAGGCATTTTCCCAAGCGGACCGCTCCAGCAGTCGTCGCTGGGGGGGGACGGGCCTGGGACTTACGATTTCAATGGAGCTGGTGAAGATGATGCGCGGGCAAATCTGGGTAGATAGCGAGCCGAACAAAGGTAGCATCTTCCACTTCACCGCCTATTTTGGGCTTCCAGCGGAGACCCTGCGCAATCCTGCCGAGCGCGAACCAGCGGGCTTGGAGGATCTACCGGTCCTGGTAGTGGACTCCAGCCAGGCGATCCGGAGGATTTTCGAAGAACAACTGATGCGGTGGCAAATGCGGCCTATTCCCGCCGGTGATGCACGTTCCGCCTTGGAAGCAATCCGTCTAGCGCGCCAGTCGGGCACCCCATTCCGCCTCGCGATCATTAACGCCGACCTCTCCAACATGGGCGGGGTGGCCCTGGCCGAGCAAATCATCAAGTCCGGAAAACGCGATAGGCCCGCCACCATCATGCTCATTGCCGCGGGTGAGAGTGGCAGCCAGGCGCGTTGCCGCAAGTTGGGCATTCACGTTTGCCTCACCAAGCCGGTTAAGCATACGGACTTGCTGGAAGCTATCTTCCGGGCGATGAGAATGTCCAGCAAGGGCAAGGGGCGTCCGGCACGGGGGCGGCAGGGTTCGGATGGGCCGGAGGCGCCGTTAAAGCAATCCCTCCGCATCCTGCTGGCGGAAGATAACCCTGTCAACCAGAAGCTGACGGCCGGTATTTTGAAAAAAAGGGGGCTGAGTGTGGAAACGGTCAAAGACGGCGAAGCCGCCATCGCCCGGTTGGGAAAGAAAAGATTCGATCTTATTCTGATGGATGTCCATCTGCCTGGGATGAGCGGATGGGAAGCCAGTGCCGCCATCCGTAAGGCTGAGGAAGAAACGGGAGACCGCGTCCCCATCATCGCCCTCAGCGCTTCCACGCTTCCCGCCGACCGCCAGAAGTGCCTGGACGCGGGGATGGATGACTTTGTCTCCAAACCGATTCAGCCCGCCGACCTCTTTAAGGCGATTGGCATGCTTCGGCCGCGGAGGGCGGCGGATCATCTGGAATCAGCCCAAAGCATGGCCGCGCGCGCGGTACTGGATGAAAAGGCGCTAATGGCGCAGGTGGGCGGCGATGTGAATCTTCTGCGCCAGTTGATCTCGATCTTTCTGGCTGACTCTCCCATGGGGCTGGCCCGAATTCAAAAAGCCATTGACGCCTGGGACGCGGAAGCGCTGATGAAAGCCACGCACGCCTTTCGCGGATCGGTGAGCATCTTTGCCGCCCCGGCCGCGGTGGGGGCGGCGATCAATCTGGAAGCTCTGGCGCGAGAGGGAGAGTTGGCGGGGGCGAAAGGCGCTTTCTCCGCCCTGCAAAAAGAGATGGCGCGGCTCAGAACGGCGCTGGCTGCCTTTGGCGCGGGTCAAGGCGAAGAAAAAAGGCGCCACCAACACCGTCGGGCGGACCCGATTCATCAAACTGGCGAAAAACACCGATGATCCGGGCAGCTTGGTGGGAAGGAGACGCCCTGGTGGAGGGCGCTCATCGCGGGTGGATGAGTGCGGGGAGATTGCTCAATTTCCTGCCCGCTCGCAGACTCGGGATATAATTAGAATCAATTCCAACTGCGCTACGAAGGCACGGGTGACAAACCGATGAAAAAAATCCTGGTGGTCGAGGACGATCGCGCTATCCGGCTGCTCATCAGCGAGTTGATGAAAACAGCGGGGTACGCCGTGGATGCGGCGAAAGACGGCGTGGAGGGCCTGGAAAAAGCGCGCAAGAAAAAATATGACTTGATGTTGCTCGACGTCTGGATGCCGCGCATGAACGGGCTGGAGTTGCTGGCCCAATTGCGCAAAGAGCCGTCGCGGCCCAAGGTGATTGTGATGACCGCGGACAACACTCCTGAAACACTCCTGACCGCGGTTCGGGAACAGGCCTACCAGTATGTGTCCAAGCCTTTCCAACCCAAGGCGCTGCAGGAATTGGTGAAGAAAGCGCTGGCCAGCAAGCCCAGCGGAGCGGCTATCGAAGTGGTCTCGGCGCGGCCGGATTGGGTGGAGCTGCTGGTGCCCTGCGAGCTGGATGCCGCGGACCGGATTCAGGGATTCCTGGCGCACCTGGAAGTCAACTTGTCCACCGAGGTGCGCGAGACCGTGGGGCGGGCGTTCCACGAGTTGCTGATCAACGCCATCGAGTGGGGAGGCCAGTTGGACCCCAATCGCAAAGTGCGCATTTCCTATCTTCGCGCCCGCCGCATGTTGCTGTATCGAATTGCCGACCCGGGCAAAGGATTCCGGCTGGAGGACCTGGCGCACGCGGCGGTGAACAATCCCGTGGATCAGCCCTTCGAGCACATCCGCGTCCGCGAGGACCAGGGACTTCGCGCCGGAGGTTTTGGGATTTTGCTGACCCGGGCGATGGTGGACGAGCTGCTCTATAACGAAGCTCGCAACGAAGTGGTGTTTGTAAAATACCTGGACTAGCCCCTGTCAAAATCAAGGCGTGAATAGGGCAAAGGGAAATTCTATTTCGCTGCCGGCTCTCTTGCTCCCAGGGCGACTCCGCCCGGCAAATCGCGCAGGGCGCGAAAACACTGCGGATAACGATCACTCATGACTGGCGGAGGGAGTGAGGGTTAGCTTGAGCTGGTAAACGGTCAGGTCCACCGTCACGGTGTAATTGGCGCTGATGTGCGTGCCTTGCGAAGTCATTTCCACATTAACCTGGTCGGCGCTGAGGGGAAGGTCCAGGCCGTGAGCCTCCACCAGGAGCTGCTCCTGAACCTGTTCAGGGGTGTATCGGTTCGCCTGCGCGTACAGCGCTTCGTCGCGCATCTTGTCTTGAAGTTGGAAGTTGGCGAAATAAATGGGTATCACTTTGGCGGCGAAGTACAAAATCGAAACAATAATCAACAGCCAGACTAATCCCTTGATCCTGGAGGCTCCCCTTTCCCCATAGCGGTCCATGTAGCCCTCCTTTCCTGTGATATGGTCTCACGCCCAACCTGAGCAGGATGATAACACTCCCCTGCCCCGGCGCTGAGGGAAAATGGAAAAGTTCGCGCCCGCCGGCCCCCTGGCCGGAACCGGGTGGCGCATTCAAACCGAAGCGTTCCAGGCGGCTCTTGCCTCAGTGAGAATTAAATGAACATTGCCCGGTCGCCACCGAACAGTTCAGGATGACGGGTGGGCACGGGGCGCTGGCGCTGCCATCGCCATTGCAGGTGAGAAGGGATGTTCCCACCTTGCGACTGCCGTCAGGCACCAGCAGCAACTGAATAATCTGTTTGTTCATGTCAGTGGTCACGTAGAGCTTTTGTCCGAGCTGTTTGGCCACCGAGGTCAGCTGAGTCTGGAGCGCGGTCACGGAATTTTGCAGGGTGGTCACCTGCCCCTGGAGATTGGCGATCAGCGCCTCGGTATTGCCCACCGCGGCCTGAACCGAGCTGACATCCGAATCCACATGCCCCAAGTTGGTGTTCAGGTCTGCCGCCCGCTCGTAAGCGCCGTGGACTTCCCACGCCGTGGTGTCGTTGTCCACGAATTCCAGGATTTCATGCGAGGCGTCTATGGCCACGGAGACGATGGAGAGCACCATGCACGCCAGAGATCCATTCCCCCCTTCGCCCAATACTACCGCATCCTGCTTGCAGGCATCTTCAGAAACCTCTTTCACACCGTCCGCCGCCTGCGCGGCCAGAAGTAAAGCGAATTTGGAGGCGACCAGGGCTTTGGGATCGGGATGGCCGGTGTGCAGCCATGCGGGGTAATCGGAGTCCGCGGTGTAATCGTAGAGATCCTGGAACGTCGCTTGGGCAGCGGCGGGGGAGGGTGAAGGCGCCACGTCGGGTTCGGAGCTCAGGTTCGTATTGGCCGTGTCCAGGGCATTGCTGGCGGAATCGAGCTGGTCCGCCGTGTCCGAGCCCACGGTCGGATCGGTGTCGCCGCCCGTATAGGAGCCGTTGCCGGTGGCGCAGTCGGTCTTCTTCCCCGCACATGTGTTCTTTCTCAGGGTGTTCAAGCCCGAATAGTCGGATCCCTTCATGCGCGCGTTGGCCTTCATGGCATGGCTTTGCGCCGCCATGCCCCGGTTAATACTGTCCGTCAACAAATTACAGTGAGGCCCCGTGCAGGAGCCCATTTTGTTTTTTAGGGTTGTCATCAGGGTCTGGTTGCTGTTCAAAATATTGTTGATCCGGCATTGGATGTCATCGCCATCGCCCCGGGTCCCGGTTGAAGGCGTGCCGCCGGGCGGACACGCTTCCGACGTCGTAGATTGAGCGCGGAGGGGGACCGAAAAGGCAAAATAAAAAACTGCCAGCAAAGCACAGCAAAAAACGGGGCGTGCGGAAAGAATTGGCGCGTGGATATCTTTCATGACAATCCTCCTTGGGATAAAGTTCACTACCCCCGCCATGGCAGGACCCGGCTGGCGATGGACTCTGGCCGGCCTTCGCAGGCAGGACGTTAAACCTGGGAAGCCGATCTCCAAAGTTAATCGAGGGCGCTGATGCCCCTTGCGCACGTGCAGGGTTGGAGGGATGGTATCGTGGGGAAATGCGCGAGTCAAGGCGTTTAGCGGGTTTACCACCCCCAGCGCCAGCCGCGCGCGAGGCGCCGTAGAGGGCGTGACCGAACGAACTGCCCGCTGCCCTTGGCGCGAGCTTGCCGGCGAAGATAACCCTGCTTTGCCCATTCGCCACCAGGAAAAGTGGCGGCCCCAGGACAAGTCCCGGAGTCCCCACGTGCTCCAAAAGGGGACTGTCGAGGGTTGGGTCAATCCGGGAATTTCCGGCGGATGGTAACGGTGCGGTCGAGCTCATCCTTGACTTGCAGGATTTTCAGTTGCAGGTCTTTGTCCAAGGGAGCGGTCTGGAGGAAGATTGAAACTTCGGCTTGAGCATGGGGAGATTTCTGGCTATCCACAAAGGCGTTCAGCCAGCCCATTAGGAAGAAAATCTTGCGCTGGCGCTTGATCCGGGGGAGGGCTTGGAGAGCGGGCTTCAAGTAGGGCTCGGTCAGAGCGGACTGATTCCAATAGTTGAACGCGCCCAGGCTCTGCTCAATCCAATCCTCGGGCCGGGCGGGATGGTGAAGGTAATCGTCAAAATATTTTCGCTTGGTCGCGGGATCCGGCCGCGCCGCTTCGGCCGCGTAGGCGTACTTTTGCCCGTCGCCGGAATGGTCGCGCTGTTTTTCCGAGTTGAAGATGGCATCAGCCTGAGGATCGCCCAGAGCGATAAGAGCCGTAACCAGACCCCAACGGTCGAGCGAGCGCAGCTCGACTCCAGGGACGGATAGTTGGCCGTCGAGCAAGGCTTTGAGTTGGGCCAGGCCGCCGGGAGTTTCCGCCAGACCACGCAGAGCGCGGAACCAGGTGATGCGCCGGCTGCGATCGCCGGAATTCACCATGCGCTCCGACGCCAGGGTCTCCAGGCCCGGCACAAATTGGGCGCGCGTCTTGCGGCTCACGTAGCGGTGGAGCGCAGTAGTGGTGTGCCCAAGAATGCTTTGGAGGAGCGACTCATCTTTTTCGGTGGGCGCCAATTTTACCGCCAGCCCAAGGTAGGCCCGCGGAGCAAGTTGGGCCTGGCGCACGCCATCCCACAACGAACCCCAAAGCAGGGTGCGCCGGAAAAGATCCTCCACCGAACCGAGCTGCTCCATCACAATTTTTTCACTGGCCGCATCGAGAAGGAAGCGCCCATAGGCCTCATCCTGGTCATTGGCAAAGACCCATTGCGGACATGGCTTGCCGGTCGCTTCCGGAACCATCACCGAAGGTTGATTCAAATTCACCCGAATCTGAAGCGGCGGACCGACGGGGAAATTCAAAAGTACTTGGGTGGCGATAGGCCAAATGTCGCGCGTGCCGAGCACATCGTGCTGGGACAAGGCCAGGCGGGTGAGCCGGTTTCCCCCGCAGGACCAGGCCACGTCCACCTGGGGCATGCCGCGATGGCGAATCCACATCTCCGCCCAGGGGCCGAGAGGTTGTTTCGAGACCTGTTCGAGCGCGCGCACCAAATCGCTCCATTCGGCGTTGGAGTAGGCGTGGTCTTTCAGGTAGACGCGCAACCCGTCGCGAAACTGGTCTGTTCCCAGCACAAAGGCAAGTTGCTTGAGGACGCCGGGGGCCTTGGAATACACGATGGCTCCGTAGGCGGATTTGGCGTCCTTGAGATTGGGTATGTCCTGATAAATCGGGGTGGTGCCCGGGGTGGAATCAATGGCGTAAGCGCCGGGTTTGATGGACTCATAAAACCGCTTCCAGATATTTTCTCCCGGTTTCAGGGAAGCGAGGGTTTGGTAGGCCATGTATTGTGCGAACCCTTCTTTCAACCAAAGGTCGTCAAACCAGCGCATGGTGGTGAAATCACCAAACCACTGGTGGGTCAATTCGTGCAAAACCAGGAGGTCGCGGCCGATGAGATCAGAATGGGTCGGTGCCCGGCGAAAGAGGACGGCCTCCTCGCGCAGGAAGGTGGCGCCCGCGTGCTCCATGCCGCCATAGGCAAAGCCGGGAATCAGCACCATGTCGTATTTGGGAAATGGAAACGGCTGATTGAAGTATTTCGACAGGTATTCGATTCCTTGCGCGGCCGTTTGCTGCACCTCGGGCGCCTCTGATTGGGCGCGCGCGGCCATGGATTGGCGCACGTAGAGACCGGGCCATCCGGGCCGATCGTGGACCTTGCGAAACGGTCCGGCGGCAAAGGCCAACAGATAGGTGCTGAGGGGACGCGTTTCGGCAAAAGTGACCTGGCGCGCCGCGCCCTTCGATGCAGAAGTTTCGACGGCGGTATTGGAAATGATGGTCCAACTTGCGGGAGCAGCAATCGAGAGCCGAAAGCGCGCTTTGATGTCGGGCTGGTCAAAGCACGGAAACGCCATGCTGGCGTCCATGGGCACAAAAAGGGTGTAGATGTACTCGGTGTGGTCGTCGCGGTCTTCAAAACGGGTGAACGCTTTTCCAGCCGGGGCAACCCGGGAAATGAAATTGATGCTGAGGTTGTTTTCACCCGCCCGAAGGTTGGCGGCGGAAAGCTCAAGGTGTCCATTCTCAATCTCGGGCGATACGCGGGCGCCGTTCACCAACATTCCATTGATGGTTCCGTCACGATAATCGAGCAGCACCGGCTGCGCGGTGCGAAGGGAAAAGGTTAATTCCTCGCGTCCGGAAATTGTGTTGGCGCGGGGAACAAGGTCAAAGCGCAATTGATACCTGACGCCGGAGATCTGCGCGGCGCGCTGCCGGGCCAGATCACGCGGAATGCCCTCCGGGGCGCTGGCGAAAGCGCGCGCGGCGGAAAGAAAAAGGAGCAATAAGGCGCGGAAGTACATATGTCTGTTGTCCGTTGTGGGTTAGAAGCTGCCAGCTATCACCTTTCAGCCGTCGCCAAGCCTCTTTCTGCCTTCGCCTTTCTGCCTTCTGACTTCTGACTCCTTCCTTCTATCCTTTCTCAAACGGATGTTCGAGTGAGGCGCTCTGTCCGGTAAACAGTTCGGCACCGTTTTCGGTGATGTGCATATCGTCTTCCAGGCGGACGCCAAATTCACCGGCGATGTAAATCCCGGGCTCGTCGCTGAACATCATGTTGGGAGCGAGGGGCATGGTGTCGCCTTTCACCAGGTAGGGCCATTCGTGGCCATCCATACCCATGCCGTGGCCCACGCGGTGCTTGAAGAATTTGTAGCCGGGACCGTAGCCGGCATCCACAATCACCTTGCGCGCAGCGGCGTCCACGGCCTCGGCGAGAACTCCCGGGCGCGCGGTTTCCAGCGCCGCTTTTTGGGCGCGGTGTACGATGTCAAACACCTGGCGCATTTTGTCTGTCGGCTTGCCGAGCACGAAGGTGCGGGTAATATCGGAGACATAGCCTTCCACGTTGCAGCCATCATCAATCATCACGATCTCGCCCTCACGAATGGTCTGCGGCGCGATGGACCCGTGGGGCAGCGCCGAGAATTTTCCCACGTTCACGCTGACCTCGCCGGGAAATCCGAGAAGGGCGTAGGCCGTTTCGATCAGGTGCCGCAGTTGTTGCTGGGTCATTCCCGGTCGCAGGGCGCGCCACGCCGCTTCATAGGCGGTGATGGTAACGCGGGCGGCCAGGCGCATCAGCGCGATTTCATGGTCGGACTTGTGCATGCGGCAGCCGGCCGTCACCGGCGTGCCACTCACAATATCGAGGGCTGGAGCCGCTTTGGCCACGCCATCGGAAAACACATAGCGGACGGTCTCCTCCATTCCCATGCGGCCGCTGGAAATGCCGCGGTCCTTCAGCCCCTGGGCCACCATTTCGTAGGGGCTCTCATCTTCCTCCCACACGCGCACGTCGGGACTTGCGGCCCATGGCCCCAGAGCAATTTGCTCTGCGGCGCGGTCGCGCTCAAAGCCCGGACAAACGCAGAACGGCTCCCCCGTGGTCGGCAGAATAAGGGCAAAGAGCCGCTCGCCTCCGCCCCAATGTATATTGCTGAAGTATACGAGCGAGGCGCCGCCCGTCAGCATGAGCGCGTCCATTTTATTTTCCGTCATCAACTGCCGCGCCCGCTCGATTCGGGCCCGGCGCTCGTCCGCGGTGATTGGTTTCGCCTGAGCCTTGAGGGATTTGAGGTTGGCATATGGGGTCGCGGAATGGAAGCGGCCCGGGGTTTCCTGGGCAGCGAGAGTGCCTCCGGGGGCGGAAGCGAGGGTTAGCCCGGCAGCAGCGCCGGCGGTCTGCAAGAATTTTCGTCGAGAGGTCATTCAAATTCTCCTGTGAAATCTCTCTGTTCGGCCATCAAATTTCCGCCTGTCCCCGGATAGTCTTATCACACGTAAGCAAGGCTTGGTTTGAATTTTATGGTCAGAAGGAGTTCTTGATTTGATCTACGCCTGTCTTTGGGGCGCGGATTTCGAAGGCGGAGCGCCAGTTGGTTCACCCTAATTTGATGCTTGACTTCAGGAATCTGCGGTGGTAAATATCGGACCACTGAAACAATAGATGGAGGTCCCCCTTTGCTTGACCACAAGGGAAGAGATCGCCAGTCTGAGTGCCCACCGGGCACCGGGATTTTCCCGTCCGTTCGTCCAAACTTTACCTGAGGAGACCCTTATGCGTCGATTCGCGTTTGCCCTGATCACCCTGGTAGCAACCGCCTATTTTTCTTCGTGCGGAGGTGGCAATCCGCCCGCCGCCATTCCTTCCGCGGCCGCAAGCCTGTCGGTGTATGCTTTAAGTTATGGGAGCTTTACCATCGGCGCCGCCAGCGCGGCTCAAACTGTCACACTCACCAACAACGGAGGGGCGACGCTCAATATATCGAGTATCGCACCCAGCCCTAATTTTGCCGAGACCAACACTTGCGGCGGCAGCGTCGCGGTCGGGGCAAGCTGCAGCATCAGCGTCACGTTTACCCCCACGGCGGTTGGGGACCTGACGGGGTCAGTTACGATTTCCGACAACGCCCTGGGCGGCCCACAGATCATTTCCCTCACCGGAACCGGCAAGGCAGGTGTGACCGTGGCCGGCGTTATCTTCAAAAGCGGAGTCAGCGGGGCCACGGTTACGGTGTATGCGATCAACTCGGACGGGAGCAATGGCGCGGTCCTGGGGACCGGAACCACTGACGCCAATGGCATCTTTAGCGTGAGCCTGACCCCCGCGCCCACCGGCCCGGTACGGGTGGTCGCCTCGGGTGGCACCTACGTCAGCGAATGGGATGGGTCCACCATCACCAGCAGCAGCACAGTGAGCGCAACTATCGACAATGCGTCCACGGGCGCAAGCGGCCTGGTGGTGACGGCAGTCTCCACTTTTGTGGACTTCCTCACGCATGGGAAATTGGCCAGCTCTTCGACCACCATCGTTGCCGCACACGCCGCTGCCGAAGCGACCATCGTGGGATTTTACGGCTTCACGCCGGGATCGTCGGTCGAAACCTTGATGCCCAGCCTGGTGAAAACGGATATCGCCAGCAATCCGGACGCCGTCAAACTGGGTCTGATTTTGGGCACTCTGGCAGAAGAAGGTAAACTTTTGCTTTCCTCCGACCCTGATGCCTTGATCGATGCGCTGGCGGTGGACATCTCGGATGGAATATGGGACGGCGAAAGAAGCGGTACTGTAATTACCCTGGGTACCGGACCCCTCCCTTCCACCGCCGGCACCTCAGACTTCCTGAGCGACCTGGCTGCTTTCATCAAATCCAGTCTGGCCACCACGACCGCGGGAATCACCATTTCCGATGCTTCTAGCCTGGATGACAGTGTCGCCGCCTCCGTCAGCACGTGTATCTGCACGCCGACGGCGGTGGGTCTCGCCGCCACCAGCTCGGGCGCCATCAACAGCCTGGCCTTCGGCGGCAAGCAATATTTATTTGTCGCCGCACGCGCGGAAGGCGTGGTCGTGATCGATATCACCGACCCCACCTTGACCGCGCCCACGGTCAACGCCTGGCCACAGATTTCCAGTAATACTACGGGAGGCTTTAGCGGCGCCGACGTGGGCGGGATCATCCCCTTTGTGGGAACCGCCGGCCACCCGCAAGTGTTGGCGTTTTCTTACGGCAGCAAACACGTTGTGGTACTGAACGCCCAAACCCTGGTGAGTGGCGTCCCTGGAACTGATAACCCGGTGGACGCAGAGATGGATGTTCCGCTCGCGGCCACCTCGCCGGTTGGGTTCAGCGGCGGCTCCGCGTATATCGGAAGTGGAGTGCCGCTGGGTGGATCGCTGCTTTTCCTTGCCACTGCGGATGGCTACATGGTCTTTGACGCTTCTCAGGTGGGGCCCAGTGGGACCCCCATCGTCAAGCTCTATCCCGTGGACGACACGTCCGAGGAAATCGCCGAAAACATGGGTGCCGACATCCTCCACCGACTGATGCTGGGAGGAAATGAAGACGGGGGCTTCCAATTGATTGATTTGACCGCGGGGGCAACCAGTGGGGTGTCGTATTACGTCACACCTTCCAATTTCACCACTTTGTTCCCCAACACGTTAAGTACTTCTGTTGACGGTGACGCGGCGGACTCCGCGCTCCAGGTCGGTATCATGACCTTCGAAGACACCAGCGATGCCGAATTTGTGAACCTGGCGACCATCACCAAGACGGTGTCAACCACCACCGGAGTGCTCAACTCCTGGGCTCCAGCGGCAGGAGGGACGGCACACGTCCAACTAGGGAGTTCCGGACCTACCATCTCCGGTGCGGCGGTGGACAGCACCACCCACCTGGTCCAGTTCATGGCCGGCTACAGTACCGATTTCGCCGTCGGCCAACTCCAGGATCCGAACTCCGTCCCGTCAGGGAGCTGGCAGGGGATGTCAGATTGGTCTTTCTTAAACTTAAACACTTATCTCACCAGCTACGCCGAAGCCCTGGACCCTCACGCCGATGGGGTTGTTTACAACCTGCTGAAGAAAACGACGTATGGTTACGTTTTGGACGGCTCCGCTCACGGCGTGGTCGAAACTGATCTTGCCGGGCTGCTGGCCATTGCGCGCGCAGGCACAACCGGTGACGCGGCTCACCAACCCGGCACCGATCCCACCACGGTCACCAACACCACCACCGGTGGCAAGGTGATGCAGGAAGTCACCTGGTAATTTACGCCGCAAAACAATTCCGGCGCCCTTCCCGGGGCGCCGGTTTTTTTGACCCTTCCATCATCCTTCCAAATGGAGCTTGGGTTGATTGAATCTGATTCACGCCAGGGCCGCGCGCGGATTGAACAGCAGGCGAATAAGAGTTAGAATGCCCTGCCGTTTTTCCGATCAGCCCGATACGCCCAGGGAGACTTTCCATGGCCCTCATCCAATTCACCAAGAATCACACCGACCACTCCACGGACAAAGGGTACCAATTCGAGTTTTTTTGCGACCGGTGTGGCAATGGATTTATGACCGAGTTCAAGGCTTCTGTGACCGGCTATGCCACCAGCGGCCTGCGTGCCGCGGGTAATATTTTCGGCGGACTATTCGGCAGCGCGGCTTCCAGCGCTTATGAAATCGAGCGCGCTGTGCAGGGTCCCGGGCACGACAAAGCTTTTCACGACGCGGTGGAAGAGGCCAAACCCAATTTCCGCATGTGCCCGAAATGTTCGCACTGGGTTTGCGTCACCACCTGCTGGAACCAGAGGCGCGGACTTTGCCACGATTGCGCGCCCAATGTTCAAACCGAATTGGCCGCCGCCCAGGCCCAGGCCACGGTGGACCAGATTAGAACCAAAGTGGCGGCGCAGGATTTGACCAGGGACATTGACCTGACCAGTGAGGCCGCCGCCCTTTGCCCCAATTGCGGCGCTCGGACGCAGGGGGCCAAATTCTGTCCGGAATGCGGCACGCCCCTGCACCCGAAAAGTGTGTGCTCGAAATGCGGAACAAAAACCGAACCCGGAACCAAATTCTGTCCCGAATGCGGGAACAAGATGGCCTGAAGCTTCATGCCCGCCGTTCCAGCGAGTCCATGCAGATTTTACTGAACTTGGATTGGATTGCCGCGGTTTCAACTTTGGGCTTATTGGCTAAACTGCGCGCGGTCCTGGGATTCTGGTGGTTGGCAGGGGCACAAACCTGGCGCCGTAGAATTTTCGGTGCGAGCCTTCAATGGCTCGGGCTCGGATAATTCGGGCGCCCAATTCTGTTCTCTTGGAGACGGGATCAAACGGGAAGACTGCCTGCACCTTCTCACCGCGGTAGAATTTTATTTCGCTGGCAAAACAGAAACCGGACTTGGAAATGTTTTCGGTCCGCGTGACTTCCTCTTCGCCGCGCGCGTTGCGGACTTCGACCGGCAATTGCATGTAAACACGCTTATGGCCCCGGTCCATGGGCCGGTGGGGGGAAATCATCCAATTTGATTCCCCTTCCAAGGCGATCAAGTCGGCGTACCGGTACGGGGTTTCCGCGCGGCAGGTTCGGCACGGTTTGCCCACCATGCCGATGGTCCGCAGGGCATCGATTTCCAGAATGGACATGGAAAAAAGCGCCATGGTGTGGCAAACGCCGCACTCCAGCAACACCCGCGCGTCTTCCTCATCTTTCTTTCCGGAATCCGGAAACTCAATGCCCCAGAAGTTTTCTTTTTCGTCCAGGCATTCGATTCCATAATTACCGATATCGCTCTGTGGGGAAATGATCGGCAGCAATCGGAAGTCCGCCGGGCGCGATTTATTCCGGACGGTCCGCACCCGCACGGGGTGGCCGCAATCCAGGGGCCAGGGAATCTTGATGCGCGCCCCGTGCCGGTTGAGTCCCGCGGCGCTCCCTTCGTATTCCACGGTTTCGCCGTTGGGATCAATGCCTGCGACGTGGACGGGTATCTTCACGCTCAACCGGTCCGACCGGCGTTTTTCAATTCCCGAAGTCTGCATTTCCGTGGTCTCGCTTTATGGCTGAACATTCTACACCATAGCGCAAGCTCGAATCAGGTGAGAGGACGGGCTTGAGTTAGAGGAGGGGGCGCAGAGTCGCTAGGCGGCTCTGCGCCTTTGGGTATGGCAGGCTTACCTTCAAGCCACGAGTGGCTTGGAGCTTGTTTGGGGCTCAAAAGTGGCGCCGTAAAACCGGCGGCCAGAACCTTCAATGTTCTGCTCGCGCACGATCCGGGCGGGCAATTCGGTTTTTTGGGAAACCGGATCGAGAGGAAATACGGACATCACAATTTCACCCGTCAAATATTTTTTCTCGCTGGTAAAGCAAAATCCACATTTGGAAATATTTTCCGTCTTGGTGACTTCCGCGCTCCCGCGCGAGTCACGCAGGCCGAGAGGGACTTGCATGTAGACGCGCCGGTGGCCGCGCTCCAGGGGCGGAATGGAGGAGGTGATCCAGCTCGTAGGTCCCTGATGTGAATCTTGGTGGGAAGGATGAACACGGACGCGGACCTCCGCGTAACTCCACGGAGTCTCTACCTTGCAGTGGTGGCAGGATATGCCCACTTTGCCAATCGACCGCAATGCTTCGACCTCTGAAAGGCTGAGGGGCACCAGTGCCATGTTGTGGCAGATCCTGCATTCGAGCAGCGCCTTGGCATCCGCGCCATCGCCACCTACTCGGGTGGGAAAATCAATTCCCCAGAAGTTTTCGTCTTCGTTCACACATTCCATTCCGTATTCACCATTTTTTTCTTTGGCAGAGACGATCGATTCGACCACTCGAAATTGCGCCTCGTGGTGCCCAATCGGACTTCTGACCACCACCGCCTGACCTTTGCCCAGCGGCAGGGGATATTGTACTCTGGCGCCGTGGCGGCTCAGGCTTACGGCACGTCCATCGAGCTCCACCGATACGCCATTCGAATCCACGCTTTCAAAGCGCAATGGAACCGTCAACCAAAGCCGGTCAGACCGGCGTCTTTCACTTCCACTCATGTTCATGTCACTCTCTCCTTCATCGGATTCCTGGCGTCTCTATCCCCATCCCCGGCGGGAATCCCGCCGATGTTCGATAGACTATCCAGCCCTAGAAATGGTCACCGGCTGGCGTAATACAAAGTGCAGCAGGGCTTCGGAGGGCAACACGATATTCTGTTTGCCGGTGGCATAGGCGGCGGCGGTTCCGCCTCCCCCACCAATCAATGCACCGATCGCCGCACCCTTCCCATGGCCAATCAAGGCTCCTAGCAGCGCGCCTCCCGCCGCTGAACCTCCAATCCACTTGGCGTCATGCTTCTTGTGTGATTGCCCGCGGCGGCTCACGCTGGAAGTGGAAATGGGATATTGATTGCCATCCACTTCAAGGGCCGTCAACGCCACAGAAAGTTCGGCCGGAGTCTTCAGATGGCCGGAAGGCCGGGCCGCAATCACTTCACCGATGACCCGGGAACCTTGTGGCACCACCGCCGCTCCGTTACCCAATTCAATGGGGCGGTCCAGCGTCGCTTGAAAAGTGTCGCCGCTTCGGTTTCTTTCCGAACTGATGGAATTATCCAGGCGGACGTCGATTCGAGTTCCCTCCGGAAGGGTCAACTGTTGCACGGAGGGCTGCTCCTGGACCGGCGCGGGCCCGCTGGCGGGATAGGCTCCGTTTTCCGCCGATTGATTTGTGTTCGCGTTTTGGGCAGCGTTATTCTGGGAACTGCCGCAAGCTGACAAATAAAAAAGAACGCTGGCAATAATGATGGCCGCTGAGAATCTATGAATATGCCTCACTAGAAACCTCCTTCACTGGATTCTCCTTGCTTCGAACCTTGCGTATGCTGCGCAGCGCCCTACGGTTAACTACCCATGCTTTTCTGTTGCAGCCGACTTCGACTTCCATATGGCACGAGGCGTTCCATCCCCGCAATCAAATTAATCCATTTAGTCATAAGGAGTTAGGTCCAGGCAGAAAACGTGTATCGGAGCCAGGCGGGGCAATAATTCCAGTTTTCATGTAGAATTTACCGACAGCAGGCAGGAAGGGCTTAGACTAAAGGTTAAAAGTTAAAGGGTAAAAGAGGTTGGAAGTGTAAGTCCAATCTGCGGGCGCCCTTTTTCATGCTTTAACTTTAGTCCGGTAATGGGGTCAGTGGGATTCCGATTCCTTTCGAAGCACCGGTCAATCCGGAAAAGCGGGAATCCAGTCTTTGCTGGGGGGATCTCCAATGATTTACGGATGTGGATTCCCTCTTTCGCGGGAACGACTGCACTTGGGAACGCCCGACTCTGACAAATGACTCCACGACCCTCAGTTCTTTCTCCTTTAACTTTTGGCCTTTTTTCCTTTCAATTTACGAGGCTCGTATTGGGCAAAACGTCGTAAGATAAATGCCCATGGAAATTTCATCGAGCGGTGGCGTGGCGGTACGCACGGAGAAGGTTTGCCGATATTACCCGGCGGCGCCGGAAGAAATCCGGGCGGTAGATGGCGTGTCCCTGGAAGTGCGGGCGGGGGAATTCCTGGCGCTGCTCGGAAGTTCTGGATCGGGCAAGTCCACCTTGCTGAACTTGATTGCTGGACTTGATCGGCCAACCTCGGGCGCCATCTTTGTTCGCAATCGCAACCTGGCAGAAATGACTTCGGCAGAGCTGGCGGATTACCGGCGGCATACCGTGGGCATGGTGTTTCAATCGTTCAACCTGATTCAAACCATGACGGTGGAGGGAAACGTCGAGTTGCCCATGCGATTCGCGGAGGTTGACCGCGGGGAGCGCGAGGCGCGCTTGCGTCAGTCGCTGGAGCAAGTGGGATTGGATGCGCGGTTGACCCATCGCCCCAGTGAACTTTCCGGCGGAGAACAACAGCGCGTGGCGCTGGCCCGGGCGCTGGTCAACAAACCGTGGCTGCTACTGGCCGACGAACCCACGGGCAACCTCGACAGCAAAACGGGCGATAAGATTCTCAACCTGGTCCGCGAGATCAATCAATCCTCCGGGACCACCGTGGTGATGATTACCCACGAGCGCGCGCTCGCCGAACGCTTTGCCGATCGAATTATTTTTCTCTTTGACGGGAAATTGGTCCCTGAAAGTGGGCAGCGGTAATTCGATTTTACCCTTTTTAGAGTTGCGATTAAGGGGCATGGCTCAACCGCCTAAACGCGCCGCACTTTGACGGGCTGCTCCAAGCCTGGAAACCTGATTAAGATTCACCCCTGCCGCAGTTGCTCAACAAGCAGGGTCTCCGGCCGCACGCTGACTGGGATTATTGTTTCATCGTGCAGAGGATGCTGTGCGTATCATCCAGTGAAATTTTTTCGGGACGGAAGGGCAAGGGAACATCCCTGGCGACCGTAGTCGATCCCTTCACAACGATGAAGCCCAGGCGATGATTTGTGCCTGCCACGGTGGCGTACAAGGGGACACGCATTAAGAAAGAATCTGAGACATTGGATTGCCTGAGGGCAAAATGGAGGACGGTTTGGCCGTTGTTCCCGCTCGTCAGGTTGTAACTAAAATCGTAGTGAGGGATTTCCTCACCGTAAACCCATTCGTTGAAGAACCAATCCATATTCTCTTGGAAATGTTTGTCCACAATACTTTTGAATTCTCCCGTGGAAGCGTTTTTGCCCGCATAGGTGGTTACAAAATCCCTCATCATGGCAATAAATCGAGCGTCTGGCTCCTTCGCGTTCGGCTCTTCCATGAGGATGCGAAGCATTTCAAGGACATAGGCCCCTTTCTCGTAAATCAAGAACGTGGAATTCCGCCCTTCAAGGTAGGCGTTGCTCTGGTAGTTCATCCACAAGGGCCCGGCCTCCACCGGCGCGTGCCCGCTGCCGTTGTTGGAGAGCAGGTGGACGCGCTTGAGGTCCCAAAATCCCTTGAATCGCTTGGGATCTGATTTATGGAGGTAGAGAGCGGCTGAGAAATCCGCAAACCCTTCCGACAGCCATTGGTCGTGGTAAGTCTTCCATCCCACCATGTGGCCCCACCACTGATGGGACATTTCATGGACGGCCACCGTATTAAAAAATTCCCGCCCTTCGGCGCTATCCTGAAGGTGAAGGCTGTGGCGGGTGGTGTCGTCCAGGAGCGAGTCATAAGAGAGAAATATCAGGGTGGGCCAACTCTGGGCGAACCCCCGGACGGGCTGCTCTGAGACTGAGATTGTTTTGAAGGGCAGCAGCCCATAGTAATACTCAAAGAGCCTGAAGGCCGAATAGCTTATAGCCGCGGCGGAGCTGGCCATCCCGGTGGTGTTGAATCCGCCGCGCATGATGCCCAACTCACCCTCAATGTTGTGCGAACCGCCGGGGCCCTGGGCAAGATCTGCCATATCGATAGCCTGGCTCAGCCCTTTTAATTCATCGGGTATATCCTTTCCAGCATAAACCGTAACTGTGAGGTCATTTCCTTTTTGGCTTTTCTGGACAAAGTCGCCATAATTAAACCCAACCACACTGTAAGGAATCTCAGATTCCCAGCTCGTTTCCAGCTCTTTCCCCTTCTTTTCACTGGTTAGGTTGCGGCCGGTGGCCACGAAATCATGATTCTTAGGTGATTCAAAATGGAGGAAGAAGTGAGTGCGGTCATCAAAAGCGCCAAAGCTGGGATACCATGATGTGCGTGCCCCGACAAAATAGAGCCCGGATCCCTCCTGATCGATAATCCGGCTTTCACGAGTGGAGTCTTCGTCATAGGAAATTTTCAATTTATATTGCGTGCCCGCCGACGCGGGTTCAGGAAGGATGATCCACGGATCGCTGTCCAATTTTCTATCCTCCTGGATAAAACTTATTTTCTTGCCCGCCTCGTCGGTGACGCCCGATATTCGCAGGACTCCAGCCAGGTTGAGGGGGAGGAGGCGCGCCTTGGCCATAGGAACTTCAAATTGCATTAGAACTGAGGCGGAGAGGTGGTTGTCTTTGCTCACTACCGCATCAATATGCTCTTCGCTGCAGTGAGCGAGAAGCGTCCGGTGCTCGGGGTGAGGGGTGGTTGCGTACTCGCCAGCCAGGTGAAATCCTGACCACCACTCGGAATACTGTCCTCGCTTGTGATGCATCAGCATCACTTCTTCGTCGGTGCTGAATCCCGTGTTGAGGATCACGTCCCTGTTCCAACTGATGCTGTAGAATAATTCATCGTGGTGTTCGCTCTGCACGTCGGCCAGAAAAAAACCTCGGCTGGTGGGATCGGTAAGGTCGGCGAGCATCCGGGCCGCAAGATTGGAAATCGGAAATCCCCCCTTGGCCCGGCTCTCCCACCAGTTATTAAAATTCTTCTGAAGTCGTGTTTCCGCTTCTCCAATTGCCGCGCCGTCCCCCGCCGTAGGGCCACTGGAGCGGACGTTGACAAGTTTTTGCAGGTCATCCCAGGAATCGTCGGTAAAGAAAAAGATGGCGGAGCGGAATCCATCTTCGAGCCTGGGGCTTTTGGTAAACCGGGCAATCTGATTTTGGTCAATCTGTGTGGGAGGGTCCATCACGATTGTTCCCCGCCCCTCGAACGCCGCCGCGACCACGTGCCCTTCAACCGGCGCGGCGAAGGAAATTCGGCCATCAATAAAAGTGAAGGTGGCGGCATCACGTTTCCAGACCACATTCTCCGTAACCGCTCCCACCTCACTACCCTGCAAGGACCGGAGCTGCGCATAGACTTTCAACAATTGGTCCGATGGCGCGGTAGTCAAATCGGGCCTTTGCGCCCGCGCACCAGTTTGCACCATGCCTGCCCAAAGAAGAATGGCGAGTGTACGAATTCCAATTTTACGAATCATTGGACTCCCCCTGGAAGTACCTCTATCGCAAGAGATGAAATTTAATCGCCATGGAAGTTCACATGGATGTTGACGCCTACCTTATCAATCAGCCGTGAAATAAGTCAAGCGCATTCTACTCCTTAAACTTAAACGGTGGCATGGTAAGGGGTTTTGAGGCCAATTGAACTCTGTCCGTTGTACAATACAATCGTATGCGAAAAACATTGCTGCTGGCCTTGAGTCTGGCTGGACTGTTTATTTCCATCTATCTCTGGTGGGTCTACACTTCGCCCTCGCACGCCCTGGTGTGCCTGGGCACGGGCTGTGATGCGGTACGCGCCAGCCGTTACTCAACCTTGTGGGGACTTCCTCTTCCGATCTATGGCGTGGCGATGTATGCCGCCATGGTTTTGCTGATTTTCGCCGAGCAATTGATTTCCACCCTGATGGCCGGCAAGGTTCGTTACACCTTCACGGCGATGGCGGGCGTGGGTTTTCTCTTTTCGCTCTACCTGACTTATCTCGAAGGCTTCGTGATTCACGCCTGGTGTGCATGGTGCGTGGGCTCGGCGGTCACCATTACGGTTATATTTGCCGTGGCTGTACTTCAGTGGGTCCGTCCCTCCCGGCGTCCTGACGATGCGGCGGCGCTGGCCACACTGCGCAGGCATTTTTCCGTGGTCATCGCGGCCATCGTCCTCGGCGTACCCGCGTTTGCGATCCTTTCAAGCCACGGAGAGGCGCCGCCGGTCAGCCAAGTGAATGCGGACGCCATGAAAGCCCTGGTCCGGCCCGATAGTCACTCGACCGGGAACCCGGACGCGCCCCTGACCGTGGTGGAATTTGGAGATTTCGAGTGCCCGGCCTGCGGGGGCGAAGAACCTGTGGTTCGGGAAATTCTGAAGAAGTATGGCGGGAGAATCCGATTTGTTTTCCGGCAATTTCCGCTGACCCAGATCCATCGAGATGCTATGCAGGCGGCGGAAGCGAGCGAGTGCGCGGCCCAGAAGGGAAAATTCTGGGAGGCCTATCACAAACTTTACCAGAGCCAAACCGACTTGACCGAGCCCGCGCTCAATCTTTACGCGGTGGAGTTGGGCCTGGATAAAGCACGCTTTGACCAGTGCCTTTCGAGCCACACCACGCAACCCATCATCCGGCGTGATATGGCTGATGCCCATACGCTCGGAGTGGACCGCACGCCGACGTTTTTTGTCGGCCAGCAGAAAATTGCGCGGCCCATCAACTTCAGTGAATTCTCAAACTTCCTGGATCAGGCTTTAGCGGCGGTTGAGGCACCGGGCAAGGGCGCAGGCGCTACCACAACCCCGCCAATCGGCTCAGCCGGCGGCACCTCGGCAGGGAGCTTTGGTGACGCCGGGGCGAACATCTTTTCAAGTTCTCAAGGGTCGGAAATAGCTTGCAGTAACGATGAAGCCAAAAAGGCCCAACCTGACCTGATCAGAACCCCTGAGACTCGCCAACTATTTGAGGGTGCCGCCAAACCCTTGTTTGTGGATGTGAGGTCAGCAAAGGATTTTGCCGGCGGGCACGTGCCCGCAGCCATCAACGTGCCCGTGGACGAATTCGAGGGCCGCTGGGACTCTCTGCCCAAGAACAGGACCATTGTGCTTTACGAAAGCGGGCGTTCACCCGGCGACATTTGCGGGTCAAGTCGCGCCGCGGGGCGTGTACTACTGTCGCACGGGTTTCCTCGAGAACAAGTGAAGGTGTATCAGGACGGCCTGGACGCTTGGCAAAAGGCCGGCCTCCCCGTAGACCGTTGATCCTTTGGCACTTCCTGCCGAATAGGACTCCAGGCCCCAATATCACCGCCGCCCCCAGGCCCGGCTGGATGTACAGCCTCCGCCAATGTCAAAGTTGAAGCTGTTTTCATTTTTAATGCATCTAAGCGGGGTAACCGATTCGTTCAAGCTCAATGCCATTTCTCATCGAACACATCTCCGAAGTAGTGTTGGCGATGAACATCTTGGTGTTCCTTGCGGCCAGTTTCCTGATTGTGGCTGCCTTCCTGCGGCGCCGTCGGAGGGAAAAATATTTCAGCAGAATCGACGCCCTGCGAGCGCGATACACGCCCATCGTTTCTGGCATGTTGGAGGGCAAGATCGAATACGGGAAGGGGCTGGATACACTGAAAGGTATTACCGGAAGCGACCGATTCAGGGTTTTGGAACTGCTTTTAATCGAAAAAAAAACTGAGACCTCCCCGGCGCCAATCCTGAGACAACTGTGCGCGGATCTGGGTTTGGTGGAGGTTTGGCAGCAACAATTAATTGGCATGGTGGACGCGAAAGGCCGCCAGGTATCGCGTGTAACCTCCAACCGAATCCAGGAAAAATCCGGCCGGCTCGGTTACCTGGTTCGAGCTTCCAGCGCCCACCATTTGGGCGCCATTTTTCACCAGCCCAGTTGGCCCTTGCTGGTCAAAGCTCTGGGCGATGCTCATCCTGACGTAGCCTCTGTTGCCGCCCGATCACTGGCCGCCATCGGCGAGCCGGAAAGCTTCCAGCCCCTCTTGGATTGTCTCCACGATGTTATTCAGAATGCGTCCAGACAAGTCTCACTGCGCTCCATCAAGATGGCGCTGGTCAGTTTCCCACTTGAACAAGCCGCCAAGCTACTGCCCTCACTTCGTCACTCACACCGCCGAATACGTTTTCTGGCCGTGGATATTATCCGGGGGATGGCAGAGCGCCGGGCGGCGGAGAACGAAGATTTTGTTCTCGACGCCCAGACGTTTGCCCCCGAGCTTTCTGAAATTTTTCTGAGCCGTCTGATCAGTGACGAGAATCCTGACGTGCGCGCACGAGCCGCTCCCGTGATCGCATACCTGCCCGACCAACGCGCAACGTCCGCACTCCTCATTCTGCTCGGGGACGGTGAATGGTTCGTTCGAATGCACAGCGCCCGCGCGCTCGCCAAACAAAAGTACTTGTCATGCGCAAACCTCATCGCCGGTAGGCTGACGGACGCTCAGTGGATGGTGCGGGAAGCAGCCACGCGCACACTGCTAAGTTTCGGGCGCGAAGGCCTCAGCCGTCTCTATGATCACGCCCTGACCACCACTGACCGCTACAGCAAGGAACAAATCGGGGACGAAATCCAGCGCGCAGGTTTGGTTCCAGTTTTGCTTGGCCAATACGCTCAAGACCGAAACGGGAAGGAAACTCAGGTCATGGAACTGCTCGCCGAACTGGGCAAAACCAGTTGCATGCTGGAGGCACTGGAAGGCATCCCGGAACGAAACCTGCGACGGAAATTCCTGGCGGATTTTGGACGGCATCCCGACCCGCAAATCCGGTCCTGGGTAAAGGGCCTCGCCAGCGGCAAGCCGTTTTCAAGATTGCGCCCGAGGGCGGCAGTTCCGGGCATCCCGGCGCCCCAGGCGGGAAGGGCCTGATTCTATGGATTGGCGACAGATCTTCTACCACTCCATGAACGTGTTCAACGTGGTTATCGTAGCTTATTTTTTTCTGGCCAACGGGACGTACACCGTGCTGATGCTCCTTTCCCTGGCCTACACCTGGGTTCATACCCGGTGCCTGGTCTACCAGGGACTGGACGAGATCCGGGAGTCCGTGGTGACGCCGCCCGCTACCATCGTGATCCCGGCGTGGAACGAACAGGAAATCGTGGTGAACTCCGTCCGGTCAATTTTAAAGACCGACTATCCCGGATTGGAAGTCTTTGTGGTGGACGACGGGTCCACGGACGAAACCCTCGCGCGGCTTGTGGATGCGTTTGAATTGATCAAAATGGATTTGATTTTTCGGCCCCGCATGGCCACCCATGCGGTCAAAGGATTCTATGCGAATCCAAAAATTCCCCACCTTTTGGTGATCAGCAAGGAAAATGGCGGAAAACCGGACGCGCTGAATGTGGGCCTCAGCATGTGCCGGACGCCTTATTTCTGCACCCTGGATGCGGATTGCATCCTGGAACGCGATGCCCTTCTGCGCCTGATGCGGCCCATCATTCGCTCTTCGGTGAACACCGTGGCGAGCGGCGGCATTGTCCGCATCCTGAATGGGTGTGAAGTGCGCGACGGCCAGGTGGTGAAGGTGGGCCTGCCCAAAACGCTGCTGGAGCGCTTTCAAGTGGTCGAGTATTTGCGCAGCTTCCTTTATGGTCGGACGGGATGGGACGCGATGGGAGGCACACTGATTATGTCCGGCGCCTTCGCGGTTTTCCACCGCGAGAGCGTGATCGATTCGGGCGGCTTCGGTCAGGATACGGTCACGGAAGACATGGACCTGATCGTCCAACTTCACCGCTGGGCTGTGGTCAAAGGCCGCAAAATCAAAATGGTTTTTACTTCCGACCCCGTTTGCTGGACCGAATGTCCATCTTCGCTTGTCAATCTGGGCCGGCAAAGGCGCCGCTGGCAGATGGGCCTCTGCCAGACGCTTTGGAAAAATTCTGAAATCCTGTTTAACCAGAGATACGGAATGATTGGCATGGTCAGTTATCCCTTCCAACTTTACGTGGAGGCTTTGGGAGCGGCGGTGGAATTTCTCGGGTACTTCATGGTGCCTCTGGCCCTGCTGTTTGGGATGGTGCCGCCCACGCTGTACATCCTTTTTGTGTGCCTCGCTCTGTTGTATGGGGGGTTCCTGTCCGTGGGTGCGGTCCTTCTTGAGGACTTGACCTATCGCCGCTATCCGGGATACTGGGACCTCTCGACCTTGCTGCTCTACGCGTTCCTGGAAAACATCGGGTATCGCCAGGTGATTTTATATTACCGATTTCAAGGCGTGGTCCGTTTCCTCTTCGGATTCAGGCAATGGGAAAAAGTGATCCACGTTGGTACTCACGATTAGAAGCGGGCTGACGATGAATTTCTTGAATCGAATCACCTTCTCTTTGGCCGTCATTTTTTGTCTGGCCTTGGCGTGGGAGTTTTGGGTCAGACCCAACTCCAGTCCGCTCTATACGGAAGCGGTGGCGCAATTTCATGACGGAAATTACAACCGTTCATTGCAGCTCCTGCGCGCCGCCTATCGAATTGATCCGAATGACACTGCCATCCTGAGCCTGATGGGATGGGATTGCTTGAAGTTGAATGACGCGCCCCGGGCTGAACCCTATTTTGAAAGGGCGCATACCCTTGCTCCCCAAGTCGCCGATTCCCTTTTGGGTTACGCCTACACGGAGCTTGTCCTGAAGAAAAATGATGAAGCTGCAGCCTTATTAATGGCGTTGGGGGCTCAGAATTTGAACACCGTGGATACCCACCTTGCCTGGGCCACGCTCTACCTCGACCGAGGCCAGAACCGGGATGCGGCAATTGAATTCCAACAGGCGTTGGCCCTCGACGAACACAACCCGGTTGCCATCAAGAACCTGGATGAGATCCTAGACACGACGGGCGACGTTCAGCGAATGAGCACGGATTTCCCGCCTCTTGCCCGGCCTCAAAAACTCACCTACACCGCCCGAGTCACAGGAGACCATTTCGATTGGCGGTCAAACGGCGGGTGGCAGCCTACCTACCTTGTCGGTGTCGATTTCACCCCGGTGCTCCCCGGCCATTTTCCGTCGGACTCGGTGACCGATTCCACCATCTACAATGACTGGCTGGAGAAAATCAGCGATTTGGGAACCAACACCCTCCGCGTTTACACCATCCTCCCAGCCGCTTTTTACCGTATGTTGGCGCAACTCAACCACAATTCCGGCAAGCCCGTGCGCTTGCTTCAGGGAATTTCTTTCAGTGCCCCGCCCGGCAATGATCTCTTTAACCGCAGATACGACGCGAACTGTCAGAAGGCGATTCGAGATACGATCGATGCCATCCACGGCCAAGCCGACTTGGGCAAAACCGAAACATATAGCGGAGGTGTCTTTACCAACGATGTTTCGCCCTGGGTGGCCGGATTCCTGTTGGACCAGTCATGGCCGTCGCACGTGGTGATCGCGAACAACCAGCTCCATTCCTCCATGCAGCACTATCGCGGTACATACGTGGAGGCATCCTCCGCCAGCGCGACGGAGATTTTTCTCGCGCAAATGATTGATTACACCGCGGAGTACGAAGAAACAAAGTACAACTGGCAGCGCCCCATTGCCTTCGTCAATTCACCCGCGCTCGACCCCATGCACCATCCTACCGAAAGCACGATGTTCGAAGAAGTCGCACTCCGCCGCGCGAAAGGCGAGCGCTTCTCCATGCCCGCCGAACCCTACGACGACGATGACGCCGTCACCCTTGACCCCATGCATCTTCACGCTCTCCGGCGATTTCTCGCCGGCTATTTTGCCGCCTACAGTGTTTTCCCCTTTTATCCGGATTTCATCAGCCGCGACCCCGCATATCGCCAAGCCCGGGATGAAGAAGGGAGCAATCCCTTTTTCGGTTATGTGCGCGACCTTAAAGCTCATCATCGTGGCGTGCCCCTGATCATCAGCGAATATGGAATTCCAACCAGCGTGGGCATCGGACACTTCGGCGGCGCCGGATTTGACCAGGGAGGAGATAACGAGGGGCAGCAAGGCCGCGCGCTTTCGCGCATGACTCGCGCCGTCTTTGACGCCGGTGCGGCGGGAGGCATGGTCTTCGAATGGGTCGATGAATGGTACCGGCAAACCTGGATTGTCCGAAACTTTGAGAAGCCTCGGGACCGCAAACCACTTTGGACCAGCGCCATGGATCCCGCCGAGGATTTCGGTCTCCTCGCCGCCGAGCCTCATCTCAGCAGGGTTCACGCCCTGGAAGGCACGCGGCCGGAGTGGGACGGCACTCCTCCTCTTTATGTCAATTCCAAGTCTCATTCCATTCTGGAGGCGGGCGACCAGTTTGATCCCGCCCGCCGCTTGAAAGCCCTGTATGCGGACGCCGACGAAGGCTTCCTCTATTTGCGCCTGGCCGTCGATCAATTGGATAACGACCACGACGGTGAGCCCGATTGGAATCAGGCCAATTATCTGATTGGCATTTCGACCACACCCGGCCACGGGGGCCTCACTTCCCTGCCCTTTATCGCTCCCATCAAATTCCCGATGGGCATGACGTATGCCATTCAGCTGGCTGGGAAGGATTCCAGCCGCATTTGGATCGCATCTTCATACAATCCTTACCGGCTGGTCACCCTTACGGGACAACCCGCCCGTAGCGTACTGCTTCCCAAGCTGGGCTGGCACGTGATGATTTCGGACGCCGGAAGCTTTGAGCCCCAGATCATCGAGCCCAATCGCAGGCGATTCAGCCGTAACGGGGAATATTTTCCGCCCCGGCGTTATGACCGTGGAATCTTGCGTTACGGAAGCTTAGACCCTCAATCGACCGATTATGATTCGCTCGCGGAATGGCACGCCAACGTTCACACCAACGCGATCGACCTTCGGATTCCCTGGAGCCTGCTGAATGTGACCGACCCATCGAGCTTCAGAGTTCTTGCCGGCATCAATCGGGAAGGAACGGTTGAGACCGTTGAAACTCCGGGATTCCTGATAGCAGTCTTTTCATATCGTCCGTCGGACTCAGCCAGGGCGCAACCGATCATGGAAGAGGACCAACCGATTGCGGACGCCATGCCCGCCCTCCCGGGACCCATCGCGGTTCTCGGCGCGGGATTCAAGTACTACCGTTGGAAAGGCTGGAGTACCCCGCAATACTTCCTGAAGCCCAAGGATTCATACGCCCTCTTGCGCAAGGCTTTTCTGGCTTTGCATGCGCGGCAGGAGCCAAATAGAAACATCTCCCCGCAAATCGCGGCCATCGGGCAACACGTGCAATCGGCAAATTCAATCGGACCCGGCTCACACGGAAGGCAGCCGGAGCATTCCTCAGATGGCCTTGGGCGCGCCGGTCACGAACGGTAGAACCAGGCCGCTCGGATTGCGGGGGTCCGATTTTCTCGGTGAACGATCATGACACAACACTGGAGGAAAATTGCTTTAGTCGGGATTTTGCCGGCCTCATTCCTGGGGCCCGCGCGTGCGCATGGCGCGCGTGCAACCACTCCCGCTGCGCAAAGGAAACTGACTTCCATCCAAACCCTTGAATCGGCGCGCGATTTTTTCAATCAGGGCGACTTTGAGAAAGCTCGAAAGTTTTATCTCGAAGTCCTTCCGGCCTTTCCCCGCAATTTCGAGCTTTTGAAAAACCTGGCCTATTGTTATTACACCCAGGGTCCGGCTGGCCGGACTCGCGCCGTCCACTACTATTCACTCGCCCTCGAAATCAAGCCAGGCGCGCGCGAAGTGACCGGGCAGTTGGCCACCAGCCTCTCCGGACTCAACCGGCACACTGAGGCGGCAGCCCTCCTGCGCCAATTGGCCGAACTCCCAGATGCCGCTCCCGAAAGCTGGAAAAACCTCGCGCAGGAGTATGACGCCGCGCATCGCATCTCCGAAGCTGCGGCCGCCTACGAAGTTTATCTTCACCGCAAACCCGATGATGCCGAAGCCCGCACGCGACTGGGAATCCTAAATGGCCAACAGACGGCATACACCAAAGCCATCGAGGAATTCCATACCGTCCTCTCCCAGAAACCTGATTTCCCTCAGGCACTTATTGGGGTGGCGCGAATATATTCCTGGCAGGGGCGGTGGGTTGAGAGTTTGGGCGTTTACGATCGCGTCCTGCGTTTGGAGCCCACCAGCGGCGAGGCGGCCTCGGGCGAAGCCTTCGTGTTGCTTTGGATGGGCCGGAGCAAAGAATCAGAAGCGTTGTTTGCCAAGCTCCATCGCAGATATCCCCGTGACCACGAATTGACCGCCGGGCTTGAGAATGCCCGCGCCGCCCTCGACGCCAAAACGAAATCGGCATCCGCTAGGCAAGCCGAAAAAGAGTCGCCCCACGACGAGGCGTACTTCCGGCAGCGTCTCTCCCAAAATCCGATGGACGCCGCCGCGCTCAAAGCACTGACCACCTTCGCCTCTTCCCCGCCACGCTGCCAGGAAAGCATCGAGTACGGGCGTCAGGCGTTAAAACTTTCGCCGGACGACCAATCGCTTGAGCTCGTTTTGGCCAACTCGCTCTCCTACTGCCGGCAATACAGTGAAGCCGTCCAGCATTATCGCCACTACCTCCAAGTTCAGCCCGGGGCGGAAGGTGTGTTCTACGAGTTGGCCCAGGCTTTGCTGCGTTCACATCAAACCGCGGAATCGATGGCAGTCCTCGAAGGCCTGCTTAAGCTTGACCCGGCAAACTCAGATGCCCGGCTCAACCTGGCACAAGCGCACGCCGCCCTGGGCCAATATCGCGAGGCGGCTGAATGTTACGCGGAGTTGTTGAAAGTTCAGCCAGATAATTATGACGCGCTCCAGGGCAAGGCATTTGTTCTTTACTGGACGAAACATTTCGCCCAGGCCCGGCTTATTTTCCAGAAGCTCGAAAATCAGCAGCCGGCGGACCGGCAAAATGCAGATGCCCTGGCGGCCATCGACCGCGCGGAAGAGCAGGCCCGCTGGGACTCCCTGCGCCCGGCGCCCGGATCCTCACCCGAAATGTTTTCACGCTACTTCGAAAAACGTTTGGCGAGTTACCCCGATGATGTTGTTGCTTTAAGGGGCTGGGCGCAGACTCAAGCGCAATTGAAAAACTTTCCCGCGGCGATCCGTGCCTACCAACAATTGTCAGCGAAATATCCCAAGGACCTCGACGCGCGCATGGAATGGGCGCGGGTCCTGGAAATGAACAGCCAGACCGATCAATCCATCGAAATTTACCAGAGTGTGGTGAAGGACAATCCCGGCCAGGAGGGTGCGCTGGCCGGACTGGCCGGCGTCTACCTCCAGGCGCATCGGACTGAAGACGCGATTGCCATTTATAAAAAATTGGTCGCCCGGTATCCCCAAAACTTGGGCTACAAATTGGAGGTGGCTCGCCTCGAACTCGCTCTGCGCGATTTTCCGGCCGCGCGCGACGTGCTGGCTTCCGTGCTTTTTGCAGACCCGCGCAACCACGAGGCGCGGATTGACCTCGCGCAATTGGAACTGAGCGAAGGAGCTTGGGACGCTTCGCTGAAACACTTTGGTCAGGTGTTGCGAGAGAACGCGAGCGACCCGGACGCCCTCATGGGCAAGGCTAGGATCGCGTTTTACAAGGGCAACTTGGAGCAAGCCCAAAACAGTGCTGAAATGGTGGTCAAGGAGCAGCCGCGAAATCTCGACGCAATCTTCCTACTGGCCAATATCGATCACGCCCGAGGGAACCGCCGCGCCGCGCTGGCTCTGCTGAACCAAGCCGCTGCGTTGGCGCCCAATGACCAGGACGTTGTGCAAATGAAAGAGCGGGTGAGAGAAGAAGCGTCAGTGACCATCACCACCACCGCTACTTTCGCAAGAGAAATCGGCCCGCCCGGAGCTTGTCTCGATTCCCAAGGGTGCGATCAATTGGATCTGCACGAAGATTTGCGAACTTCCAGCTTCGGAACAACAATTCAGGCGGGCATCCTCCCTCGGACCGAATCCTTCTTTTCTTTCACCTCGCTGCCCTCAGAAAGTCCGATGGGGCGCGATTTGATTGGCACTCCGATTCCCACGGGCATCAGCGGCACCGCCGCCCCGATCCAATTCCTTTATCGGCAGTCCACCCCTCTATCACCCCACCTCGACTTGCGCGTGGGCGCGGGCTGGGTCAGATTTGGCCCGGGCATCCCGGTTGCAATCCCCGGACAGGCGGGAAAAATCAATTCGGCCGTTTCGAGCGCGCTGGTGCAGGCGGGGCTCTCCTTCACTCCTTCCAGGAAAATCAATTTTCACCTGGATGTGGACAGGTCCGCGGTACCGTATACCCCCGTTTCTGTCCGCCTGGGTGTAATGGAAAACCGGGTCCATGGCGGGCTGAATATTTTTCTGCGTCATCGCGCGCAGGTTCATGCCGATTATTTTTTCGCCGCCTACGACTCGGAACGATACTTGCACGCCAATAGCATCAAGGGGCAGACAGTTATTTCAAATAAGACCGACCATGAGTACGCTCACGGCGGCACGGCGGCTTTCAGTGAAAACATCCTCCACTCCACCCATTTTTTTTTCGACGCCGGTTTCGCCAGCCAATACTTCGGGTTTGCCGGGCACACTCAACAATCGTTTATGGGATTCTTCAATCCAGGCTTCTATCAAAGCCAGCTATTAACTTCTCGCCTTTACGGAAAATTGTGGGGGCCGATAAGTTTTGATTTTTCGGATGGAGTGGGAATTCAGCAGACGGAGCATTCTGGCGCCTTAACTCGGGCGCTTAACCTCAGCCCTGCCGTCACCCTCCGGCCGAGCCGTAGATTCGCCATCACCCTGGGCTACACCCATTACAATACCGGCCAGGCTTTGGGCAATTTACGGGGCAACGCCGTCAGCGTCACGACCCTATGGAAGGATTGAAAGTGTCTGAATTTTCGCGTCCACCGCTGCAGCCGGCGCGCCATTAATCATCCCGGCGTTGAATCCTCTTGTGTGGCGTCTTGGGCATGGGCTGATTGCCTTTGCGGTCTTTCCAAAGGATGGCGTTCAAGGTAGGAGTGTCCGCCGCATCGGCGTGGGAAAAATCCATGGCGGCAGACTGCTTCGCGCCCGGCGCGTTGGGCGCGTTGACGCGATAAATCACCCCGTTGTCCCGGTTGGTGTAATCGGCCTTGAAAGCAGGCTGGTTTCCCGGTCCGGCGAAAAGCGGCGCCATCACCGGCGCCCAGGCATCGTTGTTGTTCATGGGCGGAAGTCCGAGCAGAGTTTCTATGCTGTGAACCACACTGACGGTGGTGTAGAAGTGGTGATCGACGAACGGGTTTTCAGTGGACCCAGGGGAATATTTACTGATGACGAAGGCGATGCTGCGATGAGCATCGACGTGGTCCGGACCGTCTTGGGCGTCGTCTTCCAAAATGAAAATCGCCGTATCATCCCAGTAAGGGCTGTGCGAAACGGCCTCCACCACCCTCCCCACGGCCAGATCGTTGTCCGCAATGGACGCGGCGGGCTGCGGCGACTTCGGTCGCGTCCCCGCCGTATGGTCGTCGGGCAATCGCAGGATTACAAACTGAGGAAGTTCGGTCCCTTGATTCTTTTTGCGCGCCTCCACGAATCCGTCGAACTCGTTCAAGAATTCGTCGGCCCGCAGTTGATCGGGATACAATAACTCGAAATCAGGGAAGCGGGGATCGAAGTGGCCCTCCAACTCGGGCTTGGTGGCCACATCGCGCGAGATCATTGGGACTGCCCAGGGCCAGGGGCTGGCCGAGCCTTTGGGATCGCCCACGTTGGCAGGCAATGGCTCGCCTTTATGAATGGCGGCGGGAGTGCAGGCGTTACCCTGTGGCTCCGGCGTGCCTTCTTTGGGCGATTGGACGCCCGATTGCGGATTAGATGAGTCCCGGCACCACTCCGTGGCCACAAACTCGCCGTAGTTTCTGTGGGTGAGCCCGGCGCGGGCCACGTTAGACCAGATGTATCCTGTTCCGGGTTCGTTCACGTCTGCCTGACCTTCCAGCCAGGGAACCCCTTTTGACACTACGCCCTCGTAATCGTACAGCCTCTCAGCGCCACGATAAGAAATTTCCCAAGTCTTTTCCGTGTAATCGCTGGTGATGGCGGCCGTGGACCAAACGTGCCCGTCGCCGGAAACTTCTCCACTGTCATAAAAATTATCAAGAACGCCGAATTGCAGCGCGAGCTTGTGTTCGTTGGGCGTGATGTCGTTGCCATACATGCAAAGCGCGGGATCACCGTTGCCATGTTTGATGTCGCCCAAAATCTGATCGAAGCTTCGGTTCTCTTTAATGATGTAAATCACATGGCGGATTGGATTGGAGCCCATTTGAAAATGAATCTGACCGGGCCGGAATTTCATCCGGTTGCTCTCGATCACTTCATCGGTTAGTTTGGCCAGTGCGCCCTCGGCGGCAGCAAGGCGGATGCGCGCCACCGAGCCGTGAATGAGCCCGGCGATATACGGAAAATCTTTGCGCGGGTCGCTGCCCGGCTTTCTTTCGCCGGCTGGAATTGTCCCGTTGGGTCCGGTTCCCTTGCCCTTCCCGGTGGCTATAAACAAATCGCCTTTTTCCAGGGCCAGCGCGGTGGGATACCATTCGGTGGGAATGAAACCCGTGGCCGTCTGGGGTGAAGCCGAACTACTTGCTGTGCTGTTTTCTTTAAACTGCGTCATATCGAAAACAGCTACGGCGTCCGCTGAAGCGTCGGCTACATACAATCGCGCTCCATCGCCGGTTTGCGCCAGGGCGTTGGGATATACCCCGCCGTGGCGGTCGCCGGGCAGGTCGGCATTCAGGAATCCCGCCAGTTCGCCCGTTGCGGCTCGAATCACGGCCACTCGATCACGGTTGGCAAGAGCGACGTAAAGGTATTTTTCGTCCGGGCTCAACAACATGGCGGTCGGGTGCGAGCCCGCCGCCGTGGGAGTTTCGGGCTCAAGCAGGGATATGTGGCGCGTCACCGTCCCTGTCCCAAGATCCAATTCGGCCACTTGCGATGCGTTCCAAAGACTACAGTAACCGCGCTTGCCATCACGGGTGGCGATGACGCCGTAAGGGAACGCGGCTGGCACAACGTCATGGGTGCTCAAGTCAAAACGGTGTATGACATCGCCGGACTGCGCATCCAGCAGAAGTGCGTCATCAGAAAGGTTGTCGGCGACCAGGATTCTCTCTTTCCCATTTTGCACCACCACTGCCAGTCCGGCGGGATACGGAACCGCCTCGCCGGGCTGGGTTCTCTCAGACACCTTATCCGCGCGCTGCGCCGGGCGCAATGATTGGGGCGGGATTTTGATGAACCGCTGCGGAGTGGGACGGCCATCGTGGAAACTGTAAACTGCAATGCCGTTGCCGGTATCACCGGCGACGCTCCCCGTCAGATCGGTCAGCGATGCCACGGAGGCGTAGAGTGAGCGCCCGTCCGGACTGAAGCCCAGCCCCAGGAAATACGTCTGCCGGCCTTTTCTTCCCAGGCGGGAGTCAGGATAATCGGTCAGCCGGTTGGTCTTGACGCCAATCACGGCGATGGACTGCTGATGCCCGGATTCCGCCGTTCCGTAACCGTCATTCAACACTGCCAGATAGCGTCCGTCCGGACTCAGGGCCATCGCGGCCGGAAAGCTGTTGGTGGGCTGCGGCTTTCCCGGAACGTTTTTCAAAAGCACCTTGCTGGACGGGAGGGATCTGGCCCCGCTTTCAAGTTCGTTCTGCCCTCCGCACAAAGGCCTGGAGGACACAAGAAGGACCGAACCAATGAAAATTAAAGATCGCAGTTTCACAGCACGCTCCCCCGTTCTGAATTTGAAATGGTGATCGGTGGCCGCCGCATTAAACTCCAGCGATTTCCCCTGGCGAAGTTTCCGACCCAATGCGAAAAGAGTTACTTCCGCCCTCGGTGAAATCATCCGCCGATGCCCTGTGACATAAAGCCGCCATCCACGGCAATCACCTCTGCGGTCACAAAGCTGGCGGCGTCAGAGGCCAGAAAAATGGCCACACCCTTGATTTCCTCGAGGGTTCCAAACCGCTTCATGGGGGTGTGCGATAGGATCGAAGCCTTGCGGTCGGGCGCGTTGATCAGTTCCCGATTGAGTGGCGTTTCAAAAACGCCGGGAGCGATGGCATTGACCGCGATATTATATTTGGTCCATTCCGCGCCCAGATTACGGGTGAGCATCGCCACCGCGCCTTTGCTCGCGGCATAGACGGTGGCCTCATGAAGGGTCTGGAAGCTTCCGATGGAAGCGATATTGATAATGCGGCCATACTTCTGCTCTTTCATTTGCCGGCCCACCATCTGGCAGGTATGCCAGGTTCCCCGCAAATTGATATCCATCACCCGGTTCCAGTCCTCATCGGAAAGTTCGAGCGAAGGGACCTTCTTGGTAGTCCCGGCGCAATTCACCAGGATGTCGATCCGGCCCATGTCCTGAACCATGGCGTCGATAACCTTCTGAATGTCTTCGCGGCGAGTAACGTCCGCCGTCAGCTCCAGGGTGCGCCGGCCGAGCGCTCGAATCTCTGCCGCGATGCGCTGCACCTCGGACGCCCGACGGCTGACGGGCACCACGTCCGCGCCCGCTTCGGCCAGCCCCAGGGCGATCGATCTTCCCAACCCGCTTGTCCCTCCAAACACCAGCGCACGCTTTCCCTCCAAGCTCAAACCTTTGTAAGCCATTTAAAAACACCTCGCGAAAGTATTTTGAAAGCTTGCATACTATCATTTCATGACGAAAAAATCAGATGCATGGTTCGTGGAATTTGGCCGGATGTGGGCTTTGGTGAAGGTGTCATTCCGATCCCGAAGACGCGGGAGAGGAATCTCGCTCTGAAGAACCAAGCAATGCGAGATTCCTCGTCACCAAGGGCTCCTCGGAACGACAATGGGGCGGGTTTTTCAACAAACTGTTAACATTACTAGGTTAAGTATCTGTTGACAGCTTTTGCGGCGTCTGGTACAGTTTGGTCATGACACCGCAGAGGCTGAAAAGCCTGGATCATCGTTTGCAACACTTCTTGAAAGATGTTCTCGAACCGATGGGGCGCAGCGAA
>DASYZE010000071.1:0-8540 GCA_035946625.1 Terriglobia bacterium
GGGCGAAAAATGGATGAAGATCAACGACGACGACCGCTTCCGCCAGCGCGCCTGGTACTTCACCCACATTTTTGCCGACCCGAAAAGCGTCGACACGGTCTACGAATTGAATACCGGCCTGTTTCGTTCCACCGATGGCGGGAAGACATTCGCTTTGCTGGTTGCGCCGCACGGCGATCATCATGGCTTATGGATCGATCCCACCAATCCGGCGCGCATGATCAATGGCAACGATGGCGGGGCCACCATCACCGTCGATGGCGGGAAGAGCTGGACGCGCCAGGACAATCAGCCCACAGGACAGTTCTACCACGTGATCGCGGACACGCGTTTTCCCTACTATGTTTACGGCTCGCAGCAGGACTTGGGGACGGTGGCCATCGCCAGCCACACCGACCACGGCGTGATTGACCGGACCGACTGGTATGATGTCGGCGGAGGCGAAGCGGGCTATGTCGCTCCCTACCCGCCTGACCCGAATATGGTTTACGCCGGGGATTACGAGGGAACCATCACCCGGTTCGACAAACGCACCGGGCAGGCACAGGAAATCTCCGCCTGGCCCGAGGTCACGGACGGCATGGGCGCGGCCGGCCTGAAGCACCGCTTTCAATGGACCGCACCCATTTTGATTTCGCCCCACGATCCGAACACGCTTTATCACGGAGCGGAAGTTCTCTTTAAGAGCACCAACGGCGGCATGAGCTGGACCGCCATCAGCCCTGACTTGACTAGAAACGACAAAAGCAAGCAGCAAGTCTCGGGCGGCCCGATCACCAAGGACGACACGGGGACCGAATACTACGACACCATTTTCGTGGTCGCGGAGTCGCCGGTGCAGAAAGACCTGATCTGGGTGGGCAGTGATGACGGGCTGGTCCACTTGACGACCGACGGCGGCAAGAACTGGTCTGACGTAACGCCCAAACAGGTTCCGAAGTGGAGCCGCGTCAGCCAGATTGATCCTTCACCCTACGATGCCGCCACCGCCTACCTGGCCATCGATCGGCACCAGAATGACGACCATCGCCCCTACGCTTACAAGACCAATGACCATGGCAAAACGTGGACGCAAATCACCACCGGCATTCCCGAAAACACTTTCGTGCGCGCCGTGCGCGAAGATCCCAAGCGCAAGGGATTGCTCTTTGCCGGAACCGAGACGGGAGTGTTTGTTTCCTTTGATGATGGCGCTCATTGGCAATCGCTGCAATTAAATCTGCCCACCACCCCTGTACATGACCTGATTGTGAAGGGCGACGACCTGGTGCTGGCCACCCACGGGCGGGCGTTCTGGATACTGGATGACATCACACCATTGCGCCAGTTCAGTCCGGGTGTGGACTACGCGGCAGTCCATTTGTACGAACCGGAAACCGCCTATCGATTTCGCGCTGAGTCGGTGAGGAGGCGCGGACCCGTGGGCGAGAATCCGCCGGCGGGCGCCATCGTCAACTATTACCTGAAATCCGCACCCAAGGAGAAAGAGGAGATTACTCTCGAAATCCTCGACAGCCAGGGAAAGACGATCCGCAAATATTCGAACTTGAAAAGCAAGATGGCGGAAGGCGCACCCCCGCCGGAGTGGCCCGACGAATCGAAGCCAAAAGACCTGCTTCCTGCCGCGGCTGGGCTGAACCGATTTGCCTGGGACTTGCGCTACGAGACCGCGACGAAAATTCCGGGGTCGGTATATGGGGATTACAAGCCGGAAGGACCCTGGGCTATGCCCGGCCATTACCAGGTGAAGTTGACCGTGGGCGGCAAGGCGCAAACCGCCGCGCTCGATTTGAAAATGGACCCCAGAGTGAAAACTTCCGAGACCGATTTGCAGAAACAATTTGACCTGGCCATGAAAATCCGCGACCGCGTGAATGAAGCCCACAACGCGGTCAACCAGATTCGAGACCTGCACACCCAATTGCAGTCCCTGCGCACGCGGCTGGCGCAGGACCCTCAATCGAAACCTATCGTCGCGGCCGCCGAGGCGCTCGACAAGAAAATGACTCCGGTGGAAGAAGCGCTTTTCAACCCAAAAATCAAGACTTCCGAGGACTCGCTGAATTATCCCCTCAAGCTCGATGCCAAATACATCGCGCTGGCCTCGGTGGTGGAGAGCGCGGATACCGCCCCCACCCAACAATCTTATGAGCTGTTGGAGGCCCTGGACCCGCAACTGGACTCACAGCTTTCCGCGTGGCAGGGAATCGAAAAAAAAGACGTGGTGGCGTTGGAGGAGTTGACCCGCAAGAAAAATATCCCGGTCATCTTTATTGCGCCGGAAAAGCCGGCCGTGCAGTCCGCCAAGTGAGACAACCTGCACCCGGATTTTATGGTAATTTAAAAGTTGAATATGGACAGTCATCGACGGTCTGCGTTGAAGTGGTTTGCGATCATGACGGAAAGCCGGGTAACTCTGATGCACCGATTATTCTGGGGCTGTTCTTTAGTTTGCCTGGCCGCGTCCGTGATGGCGGCGGATAAAACTCCTCCGGTTGTAACTGCCAGCGCCGTGCTGGCTACGGATGCCGCCCATCCCGGCTCGATCGTTCAAGCGGCTCTGGTGGCCAGGATTACCCCCGGCTATCACATTAACGCTCACCAACCTTCACATGAATACCTGATCCCTTCGGAATTGAAAATAAACCCTAACCCTCAAGTGACGGTTCAAGACATCCAATATCCTCCGGGCATGGCTATTAAGTTTGAATTTGATGATGCGAAACTATCCGTCTACGAAGGCACCTTGGTGGTCCGAGCGGAGTTGAAAATTGCCCGTGGCACCAAGCCGGGCGAATACACCTTAAAAGGCAAGTTTGCCTATCAGGCCTGCAATGACCGCGCCTGTTTCCCCCCCACCAGCGTGCCGGTGGAACTGGCGGTGAAGGTGGTCCGCCCGAACGTCGCGGTGAAACAGGTGCACGGAGATTTATTCAAGAGAGTGAAAGTTGAGTGAGCCGAACCCCGCGGGAGCAAATCCCGGCCCATCGCGAACTTCGGTGGCGGTAGTTGCTGTGGCCCTGGCGCTGTTGGTTCTGCTGGTTTGGTTTTTGAATCCGCGCCAGCCTGATTTCAAGCCCGCACCACTGGAACCTCCTTCCCCCGTCTGCCCGAATCCGGGACGCCAATTCGTACCCTCAGATCTGGTGGCCGTTACGGACCCTGACCTGGAACGCCTGCCTGCGGACAAGAAGATCGCTGCCCTCCGCCGATTGAACACCACCGCATGCACTTGTGGCTGCCAGTTGAGCGTGGTTTATTGCCGCGGCCTGAATTCTGCCTGCGATACTTCCAGGCAGATGTTCGGGAAAATTGTGAGCGAAGGGTTGAGAAAATCGGCGCAGCCGCCGGGAAAAAAATAGAAGGGCAAGGCTACCACATGCGAATCGGCGTGGTCTCCGACACCCACGGATACTTTGACCCGCGCCTGCCCGAAGTGCTCGCCGGCGTGGAAACCATTCTGCACGCCGGCGACGTGGATTCGCCGGATATTCTGGAAGAACTTGGACAGATTGCGCCCGTCCATGCGGTGCGCGGCAACGTGGACGGCAATGAATTGAGCCTGCCTCTCACTCGCAGGTTGCATTTCAAGAAAGTACAAATCGAAATGCAGCACATTTTGTCCGCACAGCCGTCAGAACTGGAAGCGTGGTCCGACCAAGCGTGCCAGGGAAAATCAATTCCCAAGCGGCGCGCCGATTTCCTGAAGAATTTTGATCCTGCCACGCGCGTCGTCATCTTCGGCCACAGCCATCAGCCTTGCCTCATCGCGATTTCTCAAAAGCTTTTTTTCAATCCAGGCAGCGCCGGCAAAAGACGATTTTCGCTTCCGCGCTGCTGCGGCTTGCTTAAAATTTCCGCCAATGAAATCGAGGGATGGATAGTTAGCCTGGAAACTGAGGATAGAGACTTGCCGGGAAAGGTCCGCCTTTCTATCACGGCATAGTTCCCGGCCCTACACAGGAGGATTTTTCCCCAAATGTGCGGCGGCCCGTTGAAGCCTGTTGACCACGCGTTCCCGGCCGAGCGTCACCATGACTTCAAACAAGCCCGGCGCCACGGCCTGGCCGGTGAGCGCCACGCGACTGGCGTTGATCAACAGGCCGGCTTTCACCCCTTTCTCTTCCGCCAGAGCCCGCAAGCATTTTTCTGTTTCTTGAATATCAAAAGGCTGGGCCAGCGAAAGCCTCTCGCCCAGCAGTTCGAGCAAGCCGGCCAGTTCCACTTGTTTCCAAAATTTCTTTTGCGCTTCCGGATCGTAATCAAAATCGTCACTAAAAAAGGCCCGGCCCGATTGGGAGAAATCGTGAACGGTGCGCGCGCGCGTTTGGAGCAAGCGCGCGCCGGATTCGAACCGCTCGCGCTCCTCCGTCGCGAAAGCCCCCCGCCAAATGCGTGCGGATTTCAATTCTTGTTCCACCAGAACATACAAATCTGCGGGCAAAAGATGGCGCAAATACTCGCCGTTCATCCACGCCAATTTCTCCAGGTCGAAGACGGCATTCGATTTCGAAACTGCGGAGAGTTCAAAGGCCTTGATCATTTCTTCGAGCGGGATAATTTCTTTGTCCTCGGGCGGCGTCCAGCCGAGCAGCGCCAGGAAATTGCGCAGCGCCTCGGGCAGAATGCCCTGTTCCTTGTAGGCGCCCACGGCGGTGGCGCCGTGCCGCTTGGACAGGCGCTGCTTGTCCGGGCCCAAAATGAGCGGCAGGTGGGCAAACCGGGGCGAGGGCGCGCCCAGCGCCTGGTACATCAGAATTTGCTTGGGCGTGTTGGACAAATGATCGGCGCCACGAATCACGTGGGTCACGCGCATGTCGAGATCGTCCGCCACCACACCCAGATGATACGTTGGGTTGCCGTCTGACCGCACCAGGACAAAATCCTCAATGTCGCGGTTCTCCGCCCCGGTCGATCCAAAAACCTGGTCGTCAAAAATAGTTTGGCCGCCTTCGGGCACCCGAAATCGAATGGCGTGCGGGCGACCTTCAGCGAGACGGCGGTCCAATTCGTCTGGTGAAAGATTTCGGCAAGTGCCGTCATACTTCCAGGCGCGCTTCTCCGCTTCGGCTTGGGCGCGCTTCGCCTGCAATTCCTGTGCGGTGCAAAAACAAGCATAGGCATAGCCTCCCTGCACCAATTCCGCAGCCACCTCGCGGTAGCGGCCCAGACGCTCGGATTGGCGGAAGGGGCCTTCGTCCCAGGTCAACCCCAGCCACATCATGCTTTCCAGGATGGCGGTCTCAAGGTCCTGTTTCGACCGGTCCACGTCGGTGTCTTCAATGCGCAAAATAAAAACGCCTCCATGATGGCGGGCGAAGAGCCAGTTGAAGAGAGCGGTGCGCGCTCCACCGACGTGCAAGTAGCCGGTGGGCGAGGGCGCAAAACGAACTCGAATGTCAGCCATGGGGTAGCGCCAATTCCCGACACGTTCAAACAGTTCGGGCACAACGAATAATGCAAATTCAACTTCAGCATCGTAAGCGAATTTGCCGGCGAAGGCAAAAGGAGGAATCGCTCGTGCGGCATAATTTATCCTTGCTAAAAGATTTATTTGGGTAAAGCATATTTATCCCTGTTAGAAAAACTATTTGTTTGACGGAAAATCGTGTCGCCCCTAGTGTCGAATAGTCAGTTTAAACATTCCAAAACTAAATCACGCGAAGGGCTAAGCCTCTTCGACGTGGGGGGCAAGGGGAGGAAGTGAAATTATGAAATTCTTCAGAAATGGGTTGCTGGTTACAGCGATCATGGCTTTGACATTTGCGGGCACTCCATCCATGCGGGCGGAGGATGGAAAGAGCGAAGCACCGCCGGCAGCCACGTCAGTGGCCACACCCTCAGCCTCACCGGCAGCCACACCCGCCGAGGTTTCCTCGCGCATGCAGGAATTACAGGATGAAATGGACCGAATCCAGGGAGAGATGGCGAACTTGAAAAAACAACTCGGAGTGAGAACCACTTCGGCATCACCTGGGGCATCAACGCCCCAGGCGGTTCAAACCGAATCGGCCCCCGCGAGTCCGGCCACTATCCCGACCCCTCCAGCTCCCGCCGCATCCACCGAGCCGGCGGGAACCAGCATGGCGAGCATATTGGGGCCGATGAGCGTCACCGGGTTTGTGGACGGCTACTATGGCTACAACTTCGAACATCCGCATCTGAATGCGCCCAGCGTATTGCCGGGCAACCCTGGCACAGGGCTTTCCGGACTAAGGGCCTTCGATAGTCCCTACGACCAGTTATCACTCAACGCTGTGGAAGTGATCATGGATAAACCCCCGGACGCCAAAGACAGCCGGATCGGGTATCACGTCGCTTTGGGATTTGGAAACGCCATGAACGTGGTGGGTAGCACCGAGCCAGGCGGCCTCGGCTATGCCCAATACCTTAAGGAAGCCTACGGCTCGTACCTCGTGCCTGTGGGTAAGGGCCTGCAAGTCGACTTCGGGAAGTTCGTCACCCAGCACGGCGCCGAGGTCATCGAGAGCAAGGACAACTGGAACTATTCGCGCAGTCTGCTGTTCACCTACGCAATCCCATTTTACCACTTCGGACTTCGCGCCAAATACGTTTTCAACGACAAGTATAATTTCACAGCCTATCTCGTGAACGGCTGGAACAACATTGTGGACAACAACACCGGCAAGACGGCGGGTTTCCAGTTCGGGTGGAATCCGAACAAGAAGGTGAGCTTCACCCAAAATTACATGGTGGGTCCTGAGGAGGCCAACAATAACAAGAATATCCGGCAGCTCTGGGACACGGAGCTGACCTACTCGCCGACCGGTAAACTTTCCTTTATGGGGAATTTCGATTACGGCCGTGGCGATCGCATACCGACTTGGGTTAATCCCGTGTGGTGGTCCGGAGTGGCGGCTTATGTCCGCTATCAATTCAATCCGAATTATGCCCTCTCAACGCGCTACGAGTACTATGACGACCCTTCTGGCTTCACCACCGGAATCACTGCCTTCACGCCGCAGCACATCCATGAGGTTACTGAGACGTTCGAGCGCAAAATACACAACAACTTCATCACCCGACTCGAGTACCGGCGTGACATGGCCAGCCAGAATACCCTGTTCAAAGGCACCACACCCGTGGACCACCAGGATACCGTTGCGGTGGGATTGATCTACACGTTCGATCTCAAAGAGGTTAAGTAGGTGAGACGGTGGCGGTGATACTTTCGACAGACACAGGCCCTAAACCGCCAGCGGTAATGGCTGGCGGACTCGAACTGCTGCCAGCAAGTACCAACGATTCTTGTTGCATTGGGCGGCTGATAGGCTGTATGTTTTTCCCGCTCATCGTAGGTGGGTATACTTTGACATAGCCTTGGTGCCGGGCCCGTAGGGGCGCTCCATTCCAAGGAATACCAGGAATCTGGTCGACAGGCGCCCTGCGCCTGAAACTCAAATCGAGGGGGAGAGTTCAGACATGACAGGAAAAGAGGTCATTAAATTTATCAAGGATGAGGGAATTCAAATCATTGATTTGAAGTTCGTGGATATGCCGGGCCTATGGCAGCATTTTTCCGTTTCGGCGCGCGAGTTTGAGGAGGACGCATTTACTGAAGGATGCGGCTTTGACGGGTCAAGCATCAGGGGCTTTCAGGCCATCAATGAAAGCGACATGCTCCTGATGCCCGACGCTGACGCCACGTTTGTGGATCCCTTTACCGCCGTTCCCACGCTCAGCATAATTTGCGACATCAAGGATCCGGTGACGGGAGAGCTTTATTCCCGCGACCCGCGCCACATCGCGAAAAAAGCCGAGGCGTATTTGAAATCTTCCAAGGTCGCTGACCGCTGTTACTTCGGCCCGGAAGCGGAGTTCTACATCCTGGACAGCGTTCGCTACGATCAGTCTTATAACTACGGCTACTATCACATTGATTCCGAAGAAGGCTTTTGGAACAGCGGCAAGAAAGACACTGACACGCAGAAAAACCTGGGGTACAAAATCCGGTACAAGGAAGGCTACTTCCCCGTGCCGCCCGCCGACAGTTTGCAAGACATCCGCTCGGAGATGATGCTCACCCTGGAGCGCCTCGGAGTCCGCGTCGAGGTTCATCACCACGAAGTGGGCACGGCGGGCCAGACGGAAATCGATTTGCGCTTCGACACCTTGACGAAGATGGGCGACAATATGTTGAAGTACAAATACGTCACCAAGAACGTCGCCCATCGCCACGGCAAGACGGTCACCTTTATGCCCAAGCCGATCTTCCAGGACAACGGCTCCGGCATGCACGTTCACCAAAGCTTGTGGGCCGGCAAGAAAAACCTTGTCTTCCACAAGGGCAAGTATGCCGACTTGCGCGAGGACGCTGTGCACTATATCGGCGGCTTGCTCAAACACGCGCCGGCGCTGCTGGCCTTCGCCGCACCCACCACCAATTCTTACCGGCGCCTCGTGCCCGGTTACGAAGCCCCCATCAATTTAATTTACTCGCAGCGGAATCGCAGCGCTTGTGTCCGCATTCCCATGTACTCAACCAGTGAGAAGGCAAAGCGAATCGAGTTCCGGTGCCC
>DASYZE010000072.1:0-116938 GCA_035946625.1 Terriglobia bacterium
GATCAAAGAGAACAGCATTCAGGGCAATTACGCCACTGCCATGGTCTTTGACACGCGCGCCAACGGCGGGAACCAAACCGAGCAAATGCGAATTAATTCGGCGGGCAATCTGGGCATTGGGACTTCCAACCCCGCCCACAAACTGGACGTGGCGGGCGATATCAACGCCCTCACCTCGGGGACAACTACCGCGATTGTAGGCACCAACACGGGGACGGCCAACGATGGCGTGGATGGCATTGCCACCAACGCAGCGGGAACCGGGGCGGGAGTTTATGGGGAATCGGACAGCAACGCCGGCTATGGCGTGCTCGGGTATGCGGGCGCGACGAGTGGGACAACCTACGGCGTGTATGGGGCGGCCGTCAGCTCGAACGGCGTGGGCGTGTACGGACAGGGCGTAAAGTGGGCAGGGTATTTTATGGGCAACGTCTTTGACTCTGGCAATGTGGGCATCGGCACGCTGACGCCGGTGCACAGGCTGGACGTGGCGGGAGATATCAATGCCTTGACGGGCGGAACCACCAGCGCAATTGTGGGCACCAATATGGGGACGGCCAATGACGGTGTGGACGGGCTTGCCACCAACGCGGCGGGAACGGGGGCGGGCGTGTATGGGGAATCGGACAGCAACGCCGGGTACGGAGTTTTCGGGTATAGCGGAGCGGCGAGCGGGACGACCTACGGAGTCTATGGGGCGGCGGTGAGTACCGGCGGAGTAGGTGTGTACGGGCAAGGCGGAAAGTGGGCGGGGTATTTTAGCGGTGACGTTTACTCGAGCGGCCACGTGGGCATCGGGACCGCAACACCCTCCGCCAATCTGGAGGTAAACGGTACGGCGAAGTTCGATGGCGTGGTGACTTTTGCCGGCGGCCAGTCATTTCCCCACGTCGGGGTTTTTAACACCACAACCCTCTATAACAATTTTCCCGGCTCCTCGCCCTCTTACATTCGAATCGATGGGATCTCTTCCGCTTCGGCAAACGAGACGCTCAGGGATTCCTTGATGCCGTCGGCGTGTACGGCCGGGAATTTGAACGTTGTTTTGAGCAGTCCGGCCTCCCTGATCGTGGTCTTGCGGCTGAATGGGAGTTCGACGGCGCTGGGCTGCACAATTTCCGGCGGGACTGGTTGCACCGACGCCGCCCATTCCGTGGCTGTTACTCCGGGCAGTCTCCTCTCCATACAATTGCTGGGCGGTTCGACTGGCAACGTGGTCTACACGGCCTTCACTTGTGGCTAGCCGGCTGGACATCAGTGGCTCCGGAGGGCATCCAACCGCAGTGAGCAAGCCGTGCCCAATCTTTTTTGACTATATTAAGAAGCGGCCGGCCGGTCGTAAACAATAGATTGGAGGGCGGAGCTGAAGGATAATTGAGCTCGCGTCATCACACCTGAAGCGTACGGAAATAGGAGGGAGGACCAATGGCAAGCCCTTATTTGGGAGAAATTCGAATCTTTGCTTTTAGTTTTGCTCCGATAGGTTGGGCCCAGTGCGATGGACAAGTTTTGCCCATTAGCCAGTACACCGCTCTTTTCAGCCTTCTGGGGACTACGTATGGCGGGGATGGAATATCCACCTTCGCTCTGCCAGATCTCCGAAGCCGCGTGGGCATTCACATGGGCCAGGGACCGGGATTGAGTAATTACGTCATCGGGCAGACCGCGGGTGAGGAGGCCCATACGCTGGCGCTCGCTGAGATGCCCGCCCATTCGCATTCAGTGGTTGCGAGTTCCGATCCGGCGAACACCGACAATCCGCAGGGCGCGTACCCAGCCGACACAGCGGCGGCCGGCGGCAATTGTTATTCCAATGCGGTTAATACGACCATGAACCCGGGGATGATTTCTCCGAACGGGAGCAGCCATCCGCATAACAATATTCAACCTTACTTAACACTCAATTACTGTATCGCGCTGTCGGGGATCTTTCCATCGCGATCTTAAGGAGCTTCCATGCCGAAACAAAGTCGACGCAAATTGTTCACCATGATGGGTGCGGGCATGCTTGCCAGCCGAATGGGATGGGCGGCCGCGCCCGATTCGAGCCACACCAGGGCGCCTCAGGCATTGGTCAACGCCATCGGGGTCAGGCTCCGGAAATCGTCAGGGGGCACAACCGTGTTGGCGATTGATTACGGCGGGACTTTGGATGCCGGAAACCATTTGCACGCCATCGGCGGCCAACTCGAGTTCGCTCACCAGCCCACTGAGCGCGAGCTGGCGCGCGCCTTGAAGAAGGCCTTGATCCAAAAAGTGGCGCAAGTGCCCGGAGTCAATTTAGCGGCCCGCGACATCACTGTGGTTGGCCCGACTTTTCTGTGAAGCCCGCCCAAAGCCATCAGGGGGAACTATTGGCCACTCAGGGTGTAACTCTTCGCCCGGTTCGCGCGGGTGACGAACCTTTTCTCTATGAGGTTTTTGCCAGCACGCGAACCGAAGAAATGGCTTTGACCAATTGGACCCCGGCCCAGCAGGACGCTTTCTTGCGCCGGCAATTCCTTGCCCAGCACGAATATTATGCCGCCCAATTCCCGCAAGCCGATCACCACATTATCCTGACCGATGGCCGCCCCATGGGCCGCCTGCTGGTCTCAAGAAATTCCGAGGCGATTGAATTGGTCGACATTTCCCTTTTACCTCAGCATCGAGCTTCGGGCATCGGAACCCGGCTGATCAAAGCTCTGCTGGACGAAGGCCAAAGCGCGGGCAAGCCTGTGCGCCTATATGTGTTCCGATTCAATCGCGCCCAGCGTCTTTACGAGCGCCTGGGATTTTACAAAATCGGAGAGACCCCAACCCACATCCAAATGGAGGCCATTCCAGACACGCTGAGGGCTTGAATCGTTTGCCCGGCATGCCAAGGGAATCAGCCGCCGATTCCCACGGTTTGGAAATCCGACATCTTTACGGCCCGCTTCCCGATGTTGGGCAAAACAATATTTGAGTTGACTCCCTTTGAACAGTCAGGATTTTGAGAGCCTGGCCAGGGCGAAGAATGGATCAGGTGTTTTCCCGTTCAATACCAGGTCGCTGAGCATCTCCCCGATGGCGGGTCCATGCTTGTAGCCGTGCCCGGAGCCTCCGCCCGCGATCCACACGTTGGACGCGCGCGGGTGGCGGTCAATGATGAACTTTTCGTCCGGGCTTTGCTCGTATTGGCACACACGCGCTTCGACCAAGGGCGCGCCTTTCATCAGCGGAAAGCGAAAGTGCAAATAATCGCGCGCCGCCCGGAATCCTTCATCACTGATCCTGCGCTCTCCTGAAGTAGGATCAAATTGGGGCCCGCGAAGATCGCAGGCCAGTTTGAAGCCGCGCCCTTGATTTCCGGGTATGCCGTAAAAACGGCGCTCGCCAAAATCGATCCAGACCGGCATTCCGTCCTCGGTAAATCGAGAGTCGCCGGCGGGAGTTCCGAAAAAGAAAACTTCCTGGCGGGTGGGTTTGATAAGATTGCCCAGCAGTTTGGGGAAGATTTTTCCCAGCCAGGGGCCGCAAGCGAAAACATAGTGGTCGGCGGCGAGCTTCGAGCCGTCGGAAAGAGTAAGGTCTTTCAATTCGCCGCCGTCCACGCGGCCCGGCTCCGCAGCAAGTTGCCGGTAATGGCCTCCCTCAGATCGAAAGCCCTCCAGAACCGCCTCGCATCCCCGCCGCGCCAACAGATATCCGGCATTTTTTTCGAGCAGCGCCCAATGGACTCCTTCAAAGTTAAACTGGGGGTAATGCCTGGCCGCGTCCTGGGCGGTCAGTCCCTCGAAGGAAAGCCCAACCTCGCGCAGGATGGGCATGGCGGCCCTTTCAAACCGGTCGTCATCGCCTGCTATCCACAGCACACCGGTCTCGCGGAACAGCTTCAGCTTCCAGCGGGTTTCGTTTTCTTTCCACAATTGAAGGGCGCGCGCCGCCATCTTTACGTAGACGCGGTCCGCGCCATAGGTGCATCGAATCACGCGGGTCTCGCCCCCCGAACTCGCGCGCGAATTTCCCGGCCCCCAGGAATCGAGCAGGGTGACGCGCGCGCCGCGGCGCAGCAGATACAAGGCCGTCCACCCGCCGAACGCGCCCGCTCCAACTACTGCGACATGAGATCCCTGGTGCATATTCAAAAGGTTTTCCGAAGGATTATAAGGGGCAGCCTGAAAAAAAGGAATGAAAGCAATTTGAAGCTCAAGCTAAAACGTGAGCGGTGGGGCGTGGCTTAGTTGCGGCGGAATACCCGGGGGGGAGCCTAAACCAAGAAGAAGATATTGACCCTAGCGCGGCCTTTGGCCGCAACCAAGTGGGCAGAGTGGCGAGTTGCATGCGAGAAGCAAAATCTTCGCGCGCCGATAGGAAATTCGGAATTAGCAGTACAGTGAGCACAGGGGGTTTAGTCTCTGTGACCTCTGTGGTAAAAGTCTCTGAAGCGAGTCCCCGGAAAGTGGTGAGCCGTGGGGGAATCGAACCCTCAACCTACTGATTAAGAGGCACGTTCCTTTCCTTCATTCGCTCCACCCTCTTCCATATTCAACATGCGTTTACACCAATACAGGGAATCTGCTTTCGCTCAAAGTAGAGCCCATTTCGCGCTATCAGATAGACTTGCGGAACACTTTTGGAACACTTGCGTGATCCATAGGACATCAAAAGACTTGAGGATCGCTCCGAACCGTTTCCATCCTGGGATGGAATTATTGGGAGGGACAGGGAGCCCATGTTGAATTATCGCCCCGAGTCCTGAATAAGTCGCCCCCTTGCCGGGACGGAGAACTCCATGAAGAAGCCCCCAGACGTGTGCTCTTGTGGGGGATTTGGCTTTACCTTGCCTGGCGCGCCGACTCGGCTGCCTTTGCAAGATTCGCTCTTGTCCCTCAGTTTTCGGCGGACCTATTGCATGCGCACTCATCCCACGCCCCTATGCAGGGGCGCGTGGATTCCAGCGGCGAAATATGGGCCTTCGATATCACATCCAACGGGCGATCCGGGGGGATGATTTTTGATTTGCGGGCGCAGACGATCTACGCCTTGGTACCACAGATGAAGCTTTCCTTTCGCGCGAAGAAACGTCCGAGCCCCGCAGCCACAATGATGAAATCCGCACAATTAACATGCCTGCTTCGATTCCATGCTCCGTCCGGAACGACCCTTCTCGAGCCACCTGATTCGATCGGCGATGATCTATGCTCCCGCCGCCGGGCTTTTCCCAGTTCAATTTTTCTTCGAAGATTCCGACGCGAACTCCGTCGCGGGCCAATCCCTCCGCCGTCATTGCGCCAGCAGGTCCGCCTCCAATGACCGCACAGGGCACACCAACTCCCTCGTGTCCCATGGCAAAGCCGACGCCGTTGTTGACGGCACCCCAAGAGCGAGAGCCAATAACCAATGGACCGAATGCATGACGGCTTGACGTACCTTTTCACGTTGCCAGGATCTGAAGCCTGAAATTCCTATGCATCAGAGCCACTCGACACTTAGCACCGGGTGCAATTCAATCCCATTTGGCGCCACTCCCAACTGGCCGTGCAAGCGGTCGATAAATCCAACGCCGATCAGTCTCGCTTTAGTGGCCCTGATCTTGGTTTGAAAGGTTTCCTGTTGAAGAGCGGCGGAATTCTGGCTGGCTTTCGGCGCCACAGCAGGTCCCGCTGATTTCATAATCAACGCCGCTCGCGGTGCCAATGTCCGTCCCATCGGCGTAAAGGTTGACTGCAGCGGGCTTACCAGCTTTTGATAAACTGCCTCTCGGGCCACTTTGATATCGCTCAAGAAGGGGCTTGTCCCCGCCACAAAGGGCGGTTGCGGCGTGGGCACTTCGCCGATCATGGTGGCTCCGCTCTCGCCTTGAAGCACCAAGTGGTAATCGCCGTCTGCTTCCTGCTTGAGCGCGATGATTTCCGCTACCAGCCGCCACACGGTGGCTTCAGTCGGTTCCATTCGATGGTCTTGCGTCGAGGGGGCGTCGGCTCCCGAGGGGCGCGGGATACTTACCAGCTCTTCCACTGTGGTATCGATGAACCCATAGTTCAAGGTGCCGTCAGGCTTTTCGTTTTTGCCCACGTCCGTGACGTCAAGGTCCGTTCCGGTCTTCACCGGCCACCGCTCCACCCCAGGCTTGGTAACCAATTTGGTGGGCATGGCGGCTGCCGCTTCCGGAACCACCAGGCTCGGATGCACGCCCGCCGCCAGTTTGATTCTTCGCGCCTCGTCTCCAGTGATCGACTTCAAGTCTTTCACGCGATGCAAGGCTGTTTTGGATTTCCTGGCCATGATGCCTCCTCGATATCATACCCGACCCGCATCCGCGGGTGGATTCAGTCGGAAAAACATTTGAGATGGTCCCACAGGCGCGGGATGCCATTTCGATCATACCAATTGCTATTTTCCTTTTGCTATGCACTTTCGTGCGTTATCGTGCCGGCTGCCGATTGCACAAATTACTCGCCTGCCGCAGAAGTTAATCTTAGAAATCTTAGGAGTGTCATCGCGCCCCACGCTGCCCCGGCAACCAAAGGCACGTCAATGCACAGATACTCCCACCCCAGCCTGTACTCCCCACTGACGAGCGTGGCCGTCGCGCCGCAAATAACACAAAGCGCGATCCACGCTGCCGTCCGACGATGGGTTGTGCGAATCCCGCCGCAGCAAACTCCCGTCAGTATCCCGCAAACAATTGGAAATAGCTCGTTCATAGTCTGCCTCCTCCCTGAATCATGATGGTCAGCGCAATAAGGTTCGTTAGTTTCTCCAAGCGCCCACCGTGTTGCCGCGCTCGGCTGTGTAGTAGCCTTGAATCGTATACCGCTGCGGATCTTCGGGCGGGCCCCAACCGAAAAGAATCCACGCTTCCAGGTCACCGTTTTCTTCGCCATCGGCTGCTACCCAACCTTGACCTGGAACTTTGTCTGTGCAAGCTTCCGCCAGCTCGTGGGCATAAACAGCGGTGAAGTCCCCAATCTGCCCGCCACACGGCTGGCAAAGCGAAGAGGGCAACACGGCGTATGAAATCTCGACCCCGCTATCATCAAACGAGTCGTGATAGCCGCACCATGCCGAACAGGAAGTGCTGCCGTCCGAATCCATCTCGCCCGTCACGCCGTCGGGCAGTATGAGCACGAAAAGGCTATTGGCATCGCCCGAGATTTGGCCGCTGTCCAGCATGTTCTTCACCGTCGCCTGCGCGTCACTGTCCTTGAAAGTGGAATTGGGGTCCAATGCAACTCCATCTACAGGTCCGGCATAAGTGCCCGGCCCGGTGCCGTACCCCAGTTCCTTCAGCGGGTCCAGATATCCGTTTTCCACAATGGCTTTGCTGAATCCTTCCACAAACGCACGGTCGCCCCAAAAAGGCCCCAAGTAAATGTTGGTGACATTGGGCACGGCAATCTGGCTGCCCGCCACGTTATGCCATCCGGCTGCGCTCCCGGGTCCTGTAGGAGAGGCCAGCGGACGGGTAACGAGCTCGTGATTTTTGTCATCTTCCGCGGCGCGCACGTAGGCCGGCCGAACCACGTCACGCGGCGGAACAATTTGAATCACATTGGGTCTGCGTCCGATCTTTTGAAGTGACTTCTTGGTCTTTCGAGATTTTTTTTGCGTGGACATCCTGCACCTCCTGAAGTTCTTGCACGTTCTGCCGTGTATGGGCAAAACGACCTGACATTTTTAGTCAGCCCGGCGCCTTCAGGAAACACCCTCATTACGACGCGGGTTTTCCCACTCTCTTCTTTATTGCTACCGGGACGTCTCCACCATCTCAGCAACCCTACATCACTCGGGTGAGGTTTGATGTCTGGATTTTTGATGCATATTCCCGGGCCTTGTCCTTGATCGCTGGGCCGGCGCTCGAATTTTCCACTTGGCGAAGCGAATCGAGCACGTGCAGAGTCAACTTTGTTTGATTCGCCTGCTTGGCCGCGAGACCAATCTTGTAGAGGCTCTCCACAGAGTCATTGGGCGCTTTGGACACTGCCGCCGCGATGCCATCTACGGCCTTGGCCGAATTGGCCAGCAGCTCAGCTTTGAGGTCCTCGTCGAGGACGGACGCGGACTGTTGAACCAGGCTGGCGGTTGTGTCCCCCGTTTTTTGGACCGCCGCTTGTACTTGCCGGGGCGCCTGGGTCGCCACCGCTTGGCTGAGTTGTTGCGTGTTCAGTTGCACCTCAGATGACTGCGACTGGGCCTGCGCCTGGGAGAGCGTGCCGCTCAGGAAGTTACTTCCGGCTTTGAAAACGGGCCTAAAACCTATGCCGCAAAGTAATGCGAAAAAGACCGCGCGTCCTACTTGAGTGAGGTCGGTGTTAGCCAACACATACACTCCGATACCGGCCGCGCCACTGCCCAATAAGAGCGCCGCGGGCACGGAAGCATACCAAGGGAAGGGAAGTAGTCGCCCCCCGGTGGCCGCCTGCATAACCCAGGCAATCAAGCCACCGGTAGCCCCGGAACCGGCCACCACACCAATCATGCGAAACTGGTTGGAATCACCCATCGTCGTAGTCCACATACATCCGGGGAAATACATTCAAACGAGGCCGGTTTTCGATGGCCACTTATTAAAGCGTTTGCTCAAACCCCATGCGTGACAACGTGCGCGGCTGCAGATGCGCGGCCAGTGCACCCGCTCCACCGAAGACAGACGTCAATGCGGTAATAAGCCACAAAGCTCTACAGGGCTGACATCCATCTAGCCGGCCTTGCGCCTCAACCAAGCCAGGCGCGGCTGCAGATGAAGTTGGGTCAAGCCGAAGCGCCTGCTCCGCTCGCCCCGGCAGCGCCCAAACGGCCCAGGACATTGACACCTTGAAGGATCGAAGCCACAGCCTGCCGCACTTCCGGATCTCCAGGGCCTTCCGGAGGTGTCACGTGAATGCGCCCGTTGGCATCAATCGTGATCAGGGTTCCATCATTTCCCCCGATAATCACACGCTGTTCGTTCCCTTGCTCGACGTTCAGAAGCACGGCCTTGTTCAGCACTTCTACGAATTTATGATTAGCCATATGGCCTCCTTTAGTATCATCCAAATTATATCCTCTCAGTTGCACGGCCGAGCGCAAGGTTTTCTGGCGGGCAGAGAGCCACCTTCACTTGCATCCCGGCCAGCAAGAGGCCCGATCGCGTGCAGTAGACCCCGCCGCCCACTACAATCGGCACCCCTCCATTGCACGTGCAAAGGCAGCTTTGTCTCGCTGTTCCCGATAGCGCATAGCAGCGGCGACAGGGGTTGTACAACCATGGGATCAGGCAAAAACGTCAATAGGGATTTTGTTGCCGGGGAGCACAACTGCGGTTCGCACTGCCCCGCCGCTCTCCCCAGAAGCACCAGCCACGCGATATTCCTTGCCCGTCTTGAACAACGATTCTTGGGCAGCAAATCCAGGTATTTTCATGACACATCCCCTTTCTCCGAATTAATCGGATGCAACCGCGCCGCGCTCGCTCACCGAGGTTCCCACTTTCGGGAACTGTGACGAGCCTCGGACCTGTTGAATCCGCGACTCGGAGGCTTTGCACCAGCCGATGGTCATCGGGCGGTTTGGCCTCGGTCAGAGCGAAAAATTGTTCCGCCATGGCCAGTAGCCCGATAACCGGCCGCTCAAAACGCTGTAAACTGTCGCAAGCGGAATGAGTAGCAGCCGCTGATGCCGCCCTCATCCCAACACTGAAAGCAGGTCGTGCCGCCCTCATCCGAACGGCAATAGAACTGTGGCAGGATCTTCCCGGCTCCTGCGGCAATCCCCGGCGTCAAAGCGTAGTCTTCCTTCCAGCCGCCGAGCGAAACCTCAGCGTTGAAACCTGGCATAGTCATGTTCTTCCTCCTTTTCGCGAATTATTTTCTCGATCGCCCACCCACAAGCCGCCGGCTGACAAAGGCCAGGTCGCGACGGCCGACCGGCGAGTGGACATCGAGATCAGAGAGCTAAATGGCCGAAGACCTGAAGTCTTCGGATCATTCAACGACGTGGATGTGAGGTCCGCAGTTCACCTTGCATCCCCAATACCCGGTCGCGTCGTCGCAACTGATGCTGCACGATTGCGGCAGCACCTGCATCGGCGCCCCGCCGTCAAGTTCGTTGGTCACCTCCCGGCAGCGTTCACCGGCCGAAAAGAGCGAAGCTTCTGCGGTAACCCCCGCATCTCATTTCCGTTCCCCTTTCTCTTGAAATCGTTCGGCTGAGCGGCCAGCTTACTATCCCAACTTGGCGATGAAGCGACAGGCCACCCCGTTCGCCACGCAGCCCTGATTTTTCGCGGACACCCAGCCTGTCTTGTCCCCCAAGTCTTCCAAGACCGCCTGGGAAATTTCAATCTCCCAACCGCAGCTGATGAAGGGCTTCGAAGGCTTCGCCAAGGCGGAGCTGGCTACATCAGGACATGCCCCTTGTAAATACAGTAACCCCACTCATTGCAGCAGTAGTTTCCGTGACAGAAGAAGTACTGCGGCAGAACAGATCTGCCAACATCCGGGCGAACGTAATCGCTGGCTGCCTGGTAAGCGGCGGGCGTCCTGTTCAATGGAACCTCAGCCGTGAATCCTGGTAAATGCATCTTAGGGCTACCTCCTATTTGGATTTTCGGTTTAGCGGTCGCAAAGCGACGACTGGCTCGTGGCCTGGGAAGCGATCTCCCCGGTCACTTCGGCACGCACAAAGAAATTCTCCCCGCCCAGCCGGACTGGAATCAACCTGGGCGATTGGGCTCCGAAAGCCGCGGACCGAATGTCGGTACGGCCTCAAGACTTTAAAAACACACTTTTCCAGTCCAGGTTCCACCATTGCAAATGCAACATTCCTCCGGCGTGCTGCAATGGGCGCAAGGGTTGGGCGGCGGGCAGTATCGTGTCGAGCAATTCCACCCCAGCCCAGTCCAATAGCAGCAACGCTGCACGCCACCAGGAACGCACACTTGTGGATAGCAGAAATGGAATAGGGGCAAGAGTCCTCCCTGCTGCGGAATTGCAACTCCGTTGGGCTGAACGCGGGACGCCATCGCCTGATACTGTCTGGATGACCTATAAAGCGACGCTTCTCCAGTGAATTCGGGTACAGCCATGTTCCTTTCTCCTTTCCGTATGGATTGCGTATTTGATGATCAATTTCATTACACGCTTTACCAAACGCCTCGACCCGGGGTTTGTGCCTTGAAATTCCGGGCGGACCGTTCGAGCGCCGAATGGTTTACGGGCAATGAGCCATCAAATATTGGGCGTCGGCGATCAAAATGGCCGCGGCTGCCGGCGTAATCCCCTTCCCGGACTGCGCCATGACTTGATTGATAAATGCCGAATAGATGTTGTCGGCTGGGCCGCACTGACCGGCGTTTCGCGCCGCCAGCGCGTCGTTCAGTTTGGTCAGCAGCCCCGACTCGACACCCGAGCTGCTGATTGCCCCGCTCGCAAAAAACTGAGTAACGTCATTAATGATGCTTTGTGGCGTCACGATGATATTGAAAGTCACCGACGCCGAACTCATATTGAGAACTTTGTCGGCCGCCTTGATCGCAAACGTGTTTGGCCCCAGAGGTAATGACGTCAGCAGATTGATCGTCAGGCCGTTGGTGATCGTACTGCCGCCGACAGTGAGGCTGCCGTCCATCGTGGGCGTGACCGTGCCAACCCCGGACCCGCCGTCGGTGACGGCATAGCTGAGCGTTATGGTACTGCTATGCGTGTATTGAGTTGCCGTGGGCTGGCTGATCAGGATCGAAGGCGGCTTTTTGTCCACCATGTTCGGGCCGATCGGGCCCACGGTGGTGCTGTTGGTGGCCACGTCGAACACCGTACGACTGTTCGTGAAGGCGCTGCTAGTCTCCGTGCCCACCGGCACCGAGGTCGTCAAATTGAAGCTCGCGTCCGCAGCATTGGCCAACCCCGAAAGGCTGTCACTGCCAGTGCAATGTATGGCCACGTCGCTGGCATGCCACAACCCGTCTGGAGATCCGCAAAGCACGACGGGCGGAATGTTGTCAAAGCACACGGGGCCATAAGTGTTGTCGCTCGTGGATCCCCCGTTGTCCCATGCCCTTACGTGCGCCGTGTGGCATCCTTCCTCGCTGCTGTCCAAAATCTGCGAACCAGTTGGCGAACCGGTGGTCCCGAGGGCTGTTTGCGGGCCGCTGTAGTATGAACTGCCCGTGCCGGGTGTGGGTTCACTCGTGTTATCGCCAACATCCGCATCCCAGGCGTTACTGAAGCCTGCCACGCCATTCGGAACGGCGCCGTTGGCAGAGGTGTCCTTAATGGACCAGCTCACTGTCTGGTTGGTGTTGTACCAGTGGCCGATCGTCGGCCCGGTGAAGTTCACGGCAGGGGCTCCGAAGTCGCCCCCGATATACGTGTTAATGGCCCAGGCGAGCTGCAACATATTGGCTGTGCCCCAGCCAGTGACGCTATCGTAACCGATGCCGGCGCAGAATGGGGTTAGGTTATTTTTGGTAGTTATATCATTTCTATTACATCCTGATGTGATGTCATAGAAAGGGTAATGGGGAGGATAGGAAGGGTTTTGCCCAAAGTAATACAGGTATGTATTCCCGTTTCCCATCGGCCCACAGGGTGCGCGGAATGACCCGCAGGTATTTCCGGTGATGGATTTCAGGTCCAGCAGGTAGGCTCCCTCCTGCGCAAAGAAGCCGGCCACCATCGGTGAGGCGATGCTGGTGCCTCCAACTCCAAATGAACTCCCGTTGAAGAACATCAATTGCCCGCTCGCGGCGTTGAGCGCGATGTCGGGAACGCTGCGTTGCGTGCCGCAGGTCCCATTGGAGCCTGACTGGAAACCGGGGACTCCGAAATGCTGGCTGCACCCTCCTCCGCTTCCACCGTTATTAGTCGGAAAAGAACAGCTTCCCGGTGCCGTACCTCCAGTCCAGGCGACCTCGCTGGCAAAGCTGCCGTCGTTAAACAATCCCAACTGTGTACCGCCGACACCGATAAAGTCAGGGTCCGAGGCCGGATAATTCACGTCAAGCGTGGAGCAGTCGGCGGTCGCCCCCGCATCGCCGGACGAATTCATCAGCGTCCAGCCCAAGCCGACCATGTTGTTGAAGATGTTATGTCGCGTATCCATCTCGCTGCCACTGATCGCAAATGTCCCGGTCAGTTCAGAGTTGTCCCAGCTCGTGCTGAAAATCAGCGCATGGCCGTCAGTCACCATTTGGTTGTACATATCCTCGGCGGAGCCACCGTCCTCATAGACGTAGACGTGAGCGGTGTCAAAGAGACTGCCGAAGCTGTTTGCCGTGGCCGTGGACCACTCCGTATCCAATGTTGTTTCGAGGTCATTGCCGCAGGAATTGGTCGAGGTAACGGTGCAGGAGCCGGGGCCCCCGTCAATCGGGATGGTGGTGACGAGGTAAGCCAGATACGGAAATGTGGTGTGGAAACCATCGATGTCAGGGAACGTGGGAGGGGTGGCGCTAGTATGCAAGTTGCCAAACGTCGCGAGGGCAATCGAAGATTCGGGCGGCGAGCCGCCTGCCACGTGAAAGGGATTGCAGCAGAAGCCCAAGTTTTGAAGTCCATTATAGTTGTAGGCGTTGGAACTGTAGATGTTTTGGGGGTCGATTAAGCCGTTGGTGAAGTTCGGGACAGAATCCTCGCTGCTCGAGTTGCCCGGGGCCCGCGGGCTCCGTGTGCCGTCCCCGTCCGCCGCATAAGTCACCTCCGGGCCGACCACGGGCCCTGGAAGGTAAACAGGCCCCGGAGGGTCGGTTCCGGGGAAGTTTGCTGGGCGCGCCTTCGGAAAATTGTCGAGACCTGCGACGGAGCGAATGATGCCCGACAGCTCGGCAGGAATGACGGGCGCGCGCTCGTTGGAGAAGTAAGAGTCGCCGTGGAAAAGATAGCTGTTGATCCTGATGTGCAGCGCCTTCTCGATTGTGCCCACGGACCCCTCCGCGTCCACGATCAAACGATTGGGATATCGGTGCGTGATGGTCAGCCCGTTACTCGTCGCCCAATCCAATACCGCATGCTCATCCTCCACCGATGGCGCAAAGCGCGCATTCCACTCATCCGCAGTCATGAACTTGTGGAATTGGGGTGAGCCCGGCGTCATCAGCTCTTGCAGGAACTCCTCTTCTTCCGTCAAGTTCGGTGGCCGCAGACCGAAGGCCAGTCGCAACATCTGGTGTGGGTTGCCATAGTGGCCAATCAGCTTGGCTTTGCCGTTTCCCAAGGCCCACGGTGGCTCCCCGGCTGGTGATTCGTTCGTGTTACCTTGCGCCAGCGCCGTGCATACCACGGCCAGCAAAAACGCGATAACGAATAATGAGACTTTCATCACTCCTTGCTCGTCAAGGATGGCTTGCCTTAAGGTTTTCATGGAATCCTCCTCCTGACGGAACGGAAACTGAATCTCTTACATTTCGTACTTCCATAAATGAAACCTGTATTAAGCGAAATAGAGCTCGCACTCGATGAGGCTGACTGTGTAAGACGAATCACGGCGTGAACGCGTGTATAACTCTTCGCCTACCGTCAGGCGCCAATACAACTTCGGCACGCCGCGCCTGAGACCCCAAATCGTCTTCGTCATCGGACCGATCACCGCCGCGCTTGCTGAGGGGGCTCTCAGCCAGATTCAGGACAAGTGCGCCGGCCAGGATAGATGGGCGCGCCGCCCCAACCCGACCCCAGCCGGCGGACCAGGTCTATTGGAACACTGTGGGAGGATGGGGTGTTGGAAGGCAGTAGCATCCCCCGGGCCAGCAAAAAGACCCGGAACATCCCCCGGGCCAGCAATAGCAATGGGGCATAACAAACTGGGGTGAAACTTTTCCCCCGGCTGCCAGGGTAATGGCAGCGCCGACCAAGTGATACCCTTCACTCGCCCCGACGAGCGAGGTCTCCGCGGTAAATCCTGGCATGTTCATTCCTGATCTCCTTATCCCTCGAAATTGTCCAATCTAACGGTCATAATACGGCGACAGCTTTGTGACCAGGAACGGGAACTCCTCGGTTACATCAACGCGGCAGAAGAACTTCTCCGTCACATCGCTGTTGCGGTTGGTGTAAGAGAAAATGACATCGACTAGCTTGCGCGTCCCACTCAATGGCGATGGAGCGACGTCGACACCAGTCAGCGAGGCGCTGCGGGCGAAGGCCTCGGCAGCGTTGGCATAGATGGCCTGATAGCGGACCGCCAGGTAATTCAAAGCGCGGTGCTCATCCGTCGCCCCCGCGTTATCGGCTATCTGCATGATCCGATCGAACAGTTCTTCTGCCGCCGGGCCGAATTCCTTGGCTGTGGTCTTCTCCGGCCGGGGTATCGCCTTAATCAGTGCGTCGCGATCGAAGGAATAGACCTGATCGAAGACCGCAACAGGAACCATCAGCCCGTTGCACATTTCAGGCGGGGCAATGGGTCCTCGAACGCCAATCACGCAGTCCAAGTCCCAGGGTTGAGGTGTAGGACGCAAGGCCTCCACGAGCAAACCGAAGTCCGCCGGGTCGCGAGGGACAAGAATGTACGTTTCGAGGCCCTCGATCGTCATCACCCAGCACAACTGGCGGACCAAGTAGCGGTTCTCCGCCTTGGACAGCACAGAGTGCAGCGCCTGCCGGTCGGTCAGCCCCATAGTCCCGGCCCGGCCGGTGGCTTGGGCAAATTCCTTTTCCACCGACGGCCGCGGGAAGCGTGGTTCAATCCTGCCGATGGCATATAAGTAATTGGGGGCCGTTTGACCGTTCGCCGGCGCGGTTCCGCAGGTTGGACAGGGTTGCGCGGCGACTACCGCGGCCGCCGGTCTTGCCACAAGTGTCGCGCTCGCCGGCGTATCGACGGCCACGGAGGGCACCATTTCCAATGTCTCTTTCCCTTCGCCTTGTTGCATAAAGCTTGACCTCCTCTAGAATTGGCTTGCTGGCTTAAAGCGGAGTCCGCGATATTCTGCACTTTACCTCGACCGAGTTAATCACGTCCTCAGGCGCGACGGGCATTGAGAACCGTCAGACCACCCTCGTGCCCGCGCGCGTGGTGGCGCTAGGGAGCCAGCACATATGCGATTAACGCCTCGGCATCATACTGACTCTGACGATTCCACCCGTTGTTAGCCGTGGCGGCGACATAAACCTCCTCGGCAAAGGCGGCTATGGTGCAAGTGCCCAGAAGCTGATCCACGGGTTCCTTAATAGGTGAAAACCCGGGCGCCGAGCTAACTGGCGCGTTGCTTATCGGCAGCGGCGGCAGTGTCACCTGATTGACGCCCTTGACCAGCACGAATGAGAAAGTGGCAAAGTTGTTTGGATGGCTTGCTGTGAACGGCATGCTAACCAGAGATCCGTCCTTCGTCCCGTAGTGAAGAAGACCGCAGTTGGCATCCGCGCTAGCACCATGCAAAGTTGGCGTCGCGATCGTCGCTGTACAGTTATTGTTGTCCACCAGGATCTGCAGCGGCGTGGCCCATTCCTTAAAGGTTCCTGCTCCATCAACGAATTCGATCCAAATCGTGTTGAGACCATTCGGCAAGCCCGTTGACTGAATGAAGCCCCCCAGCGACGGATTCATCCACAGGAACAGGTCGCTTAGAGCGCGCGTGGGAAAAAAGCCGGGCTGGCCGCCCACATTAACCGGACTGGTCGTAATGGGGACGAATTCAAATCCGTTCCAGTGTTCATCCGTCCAGGTGACGTCTTGGAGAACGAATCCGAGGCTGACGTTTTGGACGAAGACCCGGTAGTACGCTGCACCATCATTCAAGGCCCTCATGTAATTGAGCATCAGTGGGAGAGCGCCTCCGAAGGGCGTATCCTTTACCTGATAAAAGTAAGTGGGATCCACCGTAGTGTCGGCCAGTCCCAGCGTCGGCCCGACGATGGTAATTACTTTGTCGAATGGGATAAAGCCAATGCCCATGAGCAGTGGGCCGGCGGGCTGGAAAGCCAGAAAATCCACTTCCTCGATGATCTGATCGCTGCAAATCAGCATCTGGCCCGGCGTCGGCACGGTCACGCTCGAAGGCCGGAAGGGCACGCCACTGACAGCCACTTGTGCACTTTTCCCTGCTACGTTAATCAAGGTGATGCGATTGGCGGGATCCCGTTCGGGAACGAGAATGGAGGTTTGTGTACTATCGGACCAGGTTAGAAAGAACGGCGCCGTCAGCCCTTTGACAATCGTTTGGCGCGAACCATTACTCAGTCGGAAACTACTTACACGACCCTGGTCCGGCCCCGCAGTCTGTTCGCTGATGTAGGCGAACTGTAGGTCGGCGCTCAGTACAAGTCCGACGGCATTTTGTAGGCCAGAGAGTATCGCTTTCTTGGAGCCTGTTGTGAGATTGATCTGCCACAATTGGCCGGAGGGCGCGAACTCCACGACATAGGCCGTGTTATGGGCCTCGTCGAGAAAGATCTGCTGAGGCGCCGTCATACCGGGCGTAAGCACCATGGCGGGAGTGCGATTTGGAGCCGCCAAAGGCACTTTGAGCAGATTCCCGGTCCTCTCAGTCACATACACGTGAGCTCCATCGGCGCTCGCCTTCACGTCTTCGGGCTGCTGATAGCCGGTACCGAGTACTATGTACGGCGAATCCAGCTTGTAGGTGACCCACTGAATCTGCAAATTGAGTCCCGAACTAACCACCAAAACCTTGGAGAAGTTTCCCCCGTTTGTTCGGACAGCGAACACATCTCCGGTGACGAATTTAGCCGCAGGGATCGTTGCGGGAGAGTAGGGCAGGCTCTGAAGCGTGTCCGGCGTAATTGGAGCATAATTGGTTACGCCGAGATCAATCATCTGGGCGCTGCCAATTCGGACCATCCCGGTCGGAGGCGACCACCAAATGTCGCCGGTCAGGGGCGACCCTGTAGTGTCCTCCTTGCCAGTATCGAGATTGAAGCCGTAGCTTGCCAGCAAGGTCGTTGAACCGGAAGTGATAATGGTTCCGGTGCGAAGCAGATTCAGCCGAGAAAGTTTGCCGTTAAATTCAACGAAGATAAGCTGATTCAGTAATCGGCGAAAATCAGAACCGATTGCGCCGCCAAGGCCGGCGACGAGCTGTACTGGTGATGACATTTCATTCTCCTTTTTTTGTGCATCCAGGCGCTAAGTAAACAACTATCGCGAGAATTGCATCCATCGATTGAGTGCAGCGGCGCGCTTCTCGCAGCCGCCGCAGGGCTTGATCCCGATGGCATACGTCACTCGCTTTATCGCGTCACCCATGCCGATCTCGCCCTCAATTAGGAACCCCGGCAGACGAACTCGGTGAGGTTGCTCCCGGGATTCATCGTGGTGATTCTTAGTTCTTCCAATCTTCGTCATGCTATCTGTCTCCCATTCCGACTCGAGTTCATCACTTGATAGGCGGCCCACGCATCGAGCACGGGCGGAGAGATGCTGCCCCGCCTTGGCGTACCGCCTTGCGTCACGGCCAGCTTGATCTCGACCGGGCTAGCGTCGGGAAACTCGGACCAAAGCAGCGCGATTGCGCCGGTCACGAAAGGTGCCGCAGCGCTTGTGCCCCCGGATGTCTGCGGCTTGCCGTTTGTCCCCAGGCTGACAACGTTTTTCCCCGGCGCGCTCAGCCCCCGTCTGCCGATTGAACTGCCCAAATTTGTTTCGTTAAGCGGTCGACCTTGAAGATCGCAGGCTGCCACAGGAATGACCCAGGAGTGGCGAGTAATAACCGAGCTCCCCACCGACCCCTGATTGCCTGCCGCCGCTACGGTTATGACACCGCGGTGGGTGGCGTAGTCCAGTCCTTCCTCAAGCATGCTTTCGCCTTTAGGCGAAGGTTGAACAAGGGCGGAGCTCAAGTTAATGACGCGTGCGCCCGCCTCGACGCAGTCCGCGATGGCTTCAGCGAGTTCTTTCGGAGCGGCACTTGGCATTTGTCTGTTGTCGTTGGCAGATTCGGCAAAGATAGGACGCAGCAGCAAGGTGCATCCGGGGCAGATCGCAGGAGCCACGGAACCTCGTCGGGCAGATAAAATACCGGCCACAAAAGTCGCGTGCATGCACGCCAAGGTGTCGGCTCGCGTGCACGTCCCATTGAGTTTTCCGGGGATTTCACGAATAGTCGAGCCCGAAAGGTCAGGGTGGTTCAGGGCCACGGGTCCGTCGATCAAGGCAACCGTAATCTCAGGCCGGCCCTGGCCGCGTTTCATCAAGCCGGAAAGTCTGACCATGTCCAGAGAGCGGTTCATCGCGCACCTGCACCTTCAGCTTTCTTGTCCAATCACAAACGCCTGTGCGCCTCGAAATAGCTCACTGGCCGTTTACGGCTTGGCTTCTTCCTGCATTCCTGCCGGGCAGCACCGGTACTCTTGCGATTTATCGAGTAAATCGATTTGCTTCTTAAGCAGTTGGTTCTCTAAATCTTTCCGCGTGGCCTCCAGACCCATCAGTGTCTTTAGCTCGGGTTCGCAGATGTCGCAATCATCCAGGCAGCCCTTGACGAGCACTCCCGGCGTAGGGATGGACATAGTTTTTTCCCAGCCGAGTGCCTTCTGCGCAGCCGGGGAGACCTGGCCGCCCACCTTATCGAGCAACCCTTCCTTCACGAGGTCCTGGTCAACCTGTTGCAAGGCAGACAGCCGGAGGTTCACAGGGATGGGTCCCTGTTGCGTGAAGTTCGCAGGCGACCTTGCGAGCAAAGTTCCCGCTGCCAGTGTGCCTCCTTGTTCCACGGCGACGCTCTGCAGTGCCCGCGTCGCCACGTCCAGGCGGCTTGAGCTCGTCGCGAGCACCCGGCTCGAGAGCACGCCCACTCCCGTCAGAGGTTTGGGAGGATTTAGTTCCACGCCTGTCGGTGCCAGAGGGTCGTCCACGCGCCGGTCGATGCTCACCAACTCAAACTTCACCGTCTGACACTTGTTGATGCGGTAGAAAAGGAACGTGACGGCGTGGCAGTGGTTGGGGTTGGTGAAGGTGCGCGAAGCCGACTCGTACTGGTCTTCGGATTCGCCCTGCTGATGAGTTCGAGTGGCAACCTCGCCAATCGAGGTTGAGGCAGCAGCCCTGGTGCTCACCTCCATGTGCTGCTGAAGTGACTCTGCGTGCTGGCTCAGCGAGTGTGCGAGGGTGCTGGCTGAGTTCGCGTCATAGGAACCGCCAGAAGCGGAGCCGCCGATGCTGAAGAAACCAAGGTCGATGCCTGCACCCCCGCCTCCGCTGACCGAGGAGGAGCTGAAAGAAGAGCTGGCATTCGTGGTGTCGAGCAGGTTGAGATTGCTCATCCCATAGGCCATGCCGGCGGCGTAGTAAGACTCTTCCGAGGTTGTCTCGGTGTGGTAGGAAAGCTTCGACTCGCTGTCGAAACTGAACCGCGTGTGCCGGTCGCTCGAGTAGAGTTGCACTTTTTCGCCGGGCAAAAGCGTGGTCGAATACATCAGATCACCCAGCGAGAGAGGCCCCGCGCATCGGGTCAACCGGTAGTGTAGCGTGACCTCCACCGTGACCACTTGCCGTTGGTCGCCCGCCGCCACGACGGGGCGGAATGCAAGCCGGTAAGTGAGGTTGAGCACGTCGCAAACTTGGCAGGGTTCAAGTTGTGGGCAACACCCGACGGTTGCCGGAGTATCCATGGTGCTACTGCTCTTCATGGGTTCCTTGGGCATGTTGACTCTCCTCTGTCGTGGCGAGCGGGGCGTGAACATCCTGCTTACGCTTGTCCATGCCCGACGTCAATCGCCGGAAAGTCGAGATTGAGCCCGCCGTTCCGCTAGGGCAGGCCTAACCTCTTTTGCTAGTGCAACCTACCCTCCCAGGCAAAGTCTTTTTCCAATAATATGTAACTACTTGGTATGGAGCGCTTATGGTTTGAGGAACCTAAAAACCTGCCAGACCCGGCCCGGGCGAGGGCGTGTCTTGTCGCAAGTTCAGGTAATGGGATCGCTGTCCACCCGGCGATGAGACCTTCCGGATCTCCATCCCCAGTTTGGCAGCACCGGACGAACAGGGTTCATCAGCGTGAATGGATTTGGGCTCTACTGTGAGACTGCATACGTGTTGCCGCCGTCAGAATTGTTGCCAGCGGCGCAAGAGGAAGGCACTCCGCCGTAAGCGAGAGACAAATCCTTCTTGGTGGTCTGCTGTGGATTCTTTGCATCAACGCGCGTAACGGAATCCCCGAAACCTCGGTTTTGGGCCTTCGCGCCCATCGGCGCTCACAGCCCATACTCTCCACCTACCCGGCAGGGCGCCAACGAATTCAAACATGTAGCTTGGAGAGGTGAGACCCGTCGCTAATTTCAGAGTTCGAGTTGCGCCCTCCTGGCATCCGTTCGGTTCACAATACTCGACCTTAACCGAATAAGTTGCGGCGCCCGGGACAGCAGTCCAGCGCAAGGTCGTCTGGCGTGGATAGTTGTCGAAGACTGCCCCCTCAGCGGGCGAGAGCAGGAGCGGTGCCGAAAGTTGCGGGCCCTCCGGCTCAGGGGCGGTCGCGGTGCCCCGCTGCATTCTTAATCCACCAACTACCAAGATCAGACCGATTGCGGCCGAAGCTATGCGGCCCCATTTCCCGGGGTCTATCTTGCCCCAAACCTTTCCCATAACAGCGATACCGAGAAAGACGAGACCACCCAAGATAAGCACGTTCGGCAACGGCGCCGTGACGATCGACTTAAGAAGTTCGCCCATGTGATCTCGGCGTCTCCCCGCGCCGGAATTCTGAAGGTATCTGACTCTGAGTGAAGCGAGGATACCGTTTTGCCTGAGTGAAAGTCCGCTGCTTTCGCCTCGACAAAGAGGTAGGCCGATCCGCGTCTCGGGAATCCCTTCCCTCGGCCAGATTCTTAGCTGTCCCTGGAGAAGATCCCGCCACACTCCAACCGAAACCAGTTAAGATTGCCCCCACTTCCCGACGGAGAAGGAATAGCGTTCTCTTTTGACATCCCCTTTAATATAATTCGCCGTCTTTGCTGCAATTGTGGGGACACTACGACCCCCACTTATAAGTCTTCCCTGTCAAGCCTTGTCCATCGCACTGTTCCACGATTCAAAATGGCGCCCATGTCGTTCGCCATCCTTAAAGAAGGCCAGGTAGGTCATCAGCTGGTAGCGTACAAATTCTTCCTCATTGGGATGCCGTTTGGCCAACTCATGGAAGGGCCGCCAGGTTCCTGAGTTGATGTAGACTTGGTCCAAAGTTCCGCCGGTTCCAGAGGACACTTCGAGGGGGACCAACACATACTGGTGGGTATGGCCGTAAACAATAGAGCGGGCGCTGCGATTGAGGAAAGCTGATTCGTGCAAAGCATCTGAGAAGTCAGGGCGGTCAGTGGAATGAACCATGCCGGCGAACCTGAGGATCGCTTTACTGAGATCGCCGAGGGATAGCTTTCGCGTCAGGTCCTGCGCCCATTTCACCAGATCGATGTGGCGATGATTCTTGACAAAAGGGATGCGGAAGAAATCTGATGCGAGGTCGTTCCACACATCCTTTACCCTTTTCGCCACCGAAGGGTCGGGGCAAGTTTGGTGAAGAAGGCCGTCAATCCAAACCGGGATGTTGGAAAGAGGGCGAATATTGTCGATCTCGCGGAGGCCGTCAATGAATTCAGGGGGGACTCGGCTGCCAAGCTGGGCTTGGACAGTGGGTGAAAAGCGGTCGATCAAATCAACCACAATCGCGTCTCCAATGGAGGACCGATCTCGATCTCCATCGTAGTTGGATGCATCATAAATGTCCCCATGACGGGCGAAAACACTGTGGTCGGTGTAGGCTTGCGCCAGCCTCGAGAAGGCGGGTGATTGGTCGAATTCCGCCGGGTCGTGTGGAAAGGGCAGGGTCGCCGGGTTATCCAGGCCCATGGCTTCGACTATGGTTCCGCGAAGTCGGTCATATACCGGACCTCGAAGATGATAGAACCAGTCGTGATTGCCCACCATGTAGTAATTGTGAACCTCAACCGGGACCCGACCTTCGGCGTCAGGATTCCAGGAAACGTCATCCACGGTCCCATCAGGCTTGGCCGGCGGAATGGTGATGGTCCTGCCATTCTTAAAGCTCTTGAGGACTTCGAGAGATTTCTGGTTGTTCTTCAGAATGTCGTGGGTGATGGAAGTGATCTTGTCCGAAAACGGCTGGGTCTGCGAGTCGTCCCAGGGCCTTACGCTTCCATTAAGCCATTGAGTAGACCGAATCACGTCCAGAATATCGCCCAGGAGCAAAAGGTGCAGTTCCTGGATGGGCTCATAGTGGCCGCCCGGCCGCCACGAAGCGTCATATGCCAGGTCGCGAAGCTCCTGGGCGAACAACCTGAAGGCGCCAGTCCGAACTGTTTCGCCGGAAGTGCCGTCAGTCAAGTGCGTGTCGCTGATGATCACTACCATTGGCATCTCTCCATCCGTTGAGGAATTCCGCAGGTAACCTGCACATTCCTAGTGGTAATTTTCCCAAAGCTCACCCAGGAAGAGTCGGCCAAATTCGGCGAGGGTATCGGCCCGTTCTTTCGTCGATTCCGCATGGGTAACGTACATGGAAGAAACCAACTCGGCAATCCCCCTGACTCCGATGTTGAGGATTCCCGCCGCCACGATACGTCCAGTTTTATCCGTCCCTTCGTGCAGCTGCGCGTAGAGTCTCGTGGTTGCCTTCCACAATTGCTCGATACCGGCCCCATTCCGGATTTCCGTGCGCCCGGCCAGATAATAATGCCGCCCGTCGTGTTCGATTCCGAGTTCATAAACCATGAGCTTGGTTGCTGGGTTGCCGGCCGTACGGAACAGGTTAAAGACACCTTTGTTGGCAGGAAGGTTTTCTCCCCAGGGCGGAAAACTAAAATGAGCGAACAGGTCAGCAGCATGGTCCGGATCAGCGATGAAAGCCTTAACGTTGTGGATATGGATTGCCGCGTGCAGCGTCAGCACGGTGGCTATTCCCTTTCTTTCCCCGGCGTCAGGGTCGGTCTCGCCGAGTGCGAATCCGCCCGAAAGGGTCTCGCGGAACGTGAGGCCCAAGGTGTCGTCGCGCATCTCAGTGACACTGGGCTGCAAAGGCAGCCCTTCGCTTGGCAGGTGGGCGAGATATTGCCTGGCATCGGCGTAGCCGCGGTCGATGAGCGTGGCGGCATCGATGTGCCCCAGGTAAAAGTCAGGATCGAGAGGCAGAGCGTACTCCGGCTTGATCAGGTGCAACCGAATGGGGCGGGAATGTCCGTGGACAATCTCGCCCTCCTGGATCCGCGCGTTGATTTCTTCGATGAGTTTGAACTCCTCAAAAAGGTGTCCGTTGGCGCTCAGCTCAATCATGTGAACATACTGGTTGAAGGCGCCGTTTTTGTACTCGCGGATGTTGCCAATGCACCAGACCACCCAAAGCTCCTCCGCGCCGCGCCGGACGGCCTCCATCAGATTGGCATCCTTGATCCACACCGAGTCGAGATACAGGCATCCATCCTTCTCGACCGGCGGCATGAAAATGGGTAATGATATCCCGGCCACCAGCAGGTCCAAGTCGATTTGCTGGTGGGGAATCACTTCGCTGGTCTTGTGAGTGTAATTGCAAACGTTAAACGTGCCCTGCATCGTCTGGACTGCGTTAATCTTTTGCACGTCGATGCCGAGGTGGGGGAAAACGTGTTGCACGATTCCCCGCGCATCGCCCATCGCCGGCGCATCCCACGCCTTCAGATAGTCCTCGATGGGCATCAGGGAAGTGAATTGCTTTACGTCGAGGGTACGCCAGCGGTCGCACATCTCAATCGGGGAGAGTCCGGAAAAGAGCATCCCCAGATTCATCGTGCCCCCCGAAGTGCCATCCGCGTGCGCAAAAGTAAGCCCCGCCTCAAACAGAGCGCGGAGCGCACCCGCCTGGTAGGCCACGCGCATGCCGCCTCCGGCGAGGATTAAGGACCGCGGCGGTCCCGAGGTTCCCGCCGTCGCCGCGCCGAAAACGTTCGTGGAAGGTTTGCTCAAGCCTTCTCCAACGTGCGCCGGGAATACGCGTAAATTGAAATGATGCTCACCAGCTCATAGATCAAGAAGAAGTTGAATACCGGGAGAGGCGGGCCGTCGAGAATGAGCGAGGCCACGCGCGCGGCCACGCCGAAACCCATAGTGGTAAGGAAAAGCCGGTTGAAACCATAGCGTGTGAAGATCTCCCGGCGGTATACGACGCTGAAAGCGCCAAAGCCAAATTCGACCGCGCGCAGAAAACGGTACTGGCTTACCAGGCTGGCGGCAGTGATTGGGGCAAGCGCCTGAACGTCCAAATGGAAGAGCACCCGCTGGTCGAAGGCGGCAAAAAAAACGCCCCACGCTCCCGCCAAGACCAGGGTAATGACGTAGCCGTAATAAAGCAGGTAAGTGAGAACCTTCATGCGCTTTGCCGAATGCGCGTCCAATACCAGAAAATGAGCAGCGCCGAGATCAAATCAAACCCGCCCACCATCAGCGCGAGGGGCGAGAAAATTTGCCGTGAGACGCCCAGAGTCACGCCCGCCACGGCACCGAACTTCTGCAGGGTCGCCCACAGGGCGACGATCGGCTGAGGCGGGGTGCTGAAAATCTCGTGCAGGAGCGCTCCGCCAAACAGCACCATGAACATGCCGATAATCGCGAAGAAGTGCGCGCTGGTGGGCGTGGCCTCGCCGTCGATCATGCCCAGTACCAAGCGCGGCGCGAGCATCTGCACCACGCCGCTCACCACCGTGAGTGCGGCGATGGCCGCAACCAGCCAGTCGAGGAGGCTTTTCGGTTTCATATCCGGCTCCCCCCCGCTTTGAGCTTACCGGCAAAGTAAATCATCATGGCGGCCCACTGCACGCTCCACAGTGAAACCCGAATCTTGTTCAAAAACATCCAGTGGCTGAGCGTCTGCTGCAACTCGGCGCTATCCTTTATGCCGCTGCTCATCGCGGCGTTGAGCGGAAAGATGTATTTCAAGGTCAGGCCCGTGGCGGCAAATACGGCGAGCAGCACGACGATGGGCACCCATCGAAACCCGCTCCTCCACTCGGCGATGATCATAATAATGCCCAGAACGATCATCAGCTTGGTCATGGTAGTGAAAAAGGCGGTGGCGGCTGCCACCTGGGGAACGAAGGCGTAATAGTAGTTATCCGGGGTCAAATGCGGAGCGCTGGGAAATGAGAACAAAACCATGGACCACCCCGTCCCCAGATACATGGAGACACACAGAAACAACACCGAATGGTTCAGGACCAACAGGTTCATTTTCACGTGAGTTCCCCTATCCGCGGGATTGCCTGGAACAGGCCCTTGATCACGGATGATCTTTCGGCGGCGCCAGCCACTTCTCGCTCAGACCCAGATTCACGACACTCTCCATGCCTTCGGGCCCGACGGTCGGAGGTTGCGAGTAACTCATGAACCAGCTTTCGCAGTGATCGTCGAGGTCGCCGCGCGCCTCGGCGATGAACGCCGTGAAGACAGGCTTGGGGTCGATTTCGAGATCCTTGAGAGCTCTGACGCGCGGGTGGTCGCCCAGGGTGAGCGTGGCCTTTGCTTTCTTGAAGAGTTCCATGCCGACCTCGCCCCGGAAATAGATGTAGGATTTGAATAACATTCCGCGGAACTCGCAAAAATTAATAGCGCCCAGATTGATGGGCAGCCACGTTCTCTTGGGGCGCGCGATTTCGATTCTCATGGCGAGCTGGCCGTCACAATCGTACTGGGCGCTTACCGTACGATCGCCGATGATGAAGTCCAGGTTGGCTTGATGTTTGGGCATCCCCCAAATGCCTTTGCCCCCCTTGACAGAAATCTCGGTGGAGACAGGCAAATCGTAAACGTACTGTCCCGTATCGTAGGCTTTCATAAAGAGCGCAGGAAGCAGGCGTGGAGCCGGCTTCGCCCCGTGCGTGCAAGCGATGGCAATGGAGTACTCGATATATTTCCCGATGATGGTGACGCGGTAATCCACCACGGTAATCACCAGCAAGCCTCGGTTCCACACCCGAAGCGGAAAAATCTCGTTGCCGGGCAACAGCACCGCGGCCTTTTCCGCATTGATGGGGAAGGCTGCCATGAGCACGGGAGATTGCTCACAACTGATGGGCAGCTTAAAGGGGATGCCGTCCACCAGAGAGTAACGTCCGCTGGCTGCAAGTACCCGCTTGGGAATTGCCATGGTTTCCCCTCAGTGTGATTTTTCCAGCTCAAATAACATGAGCGGGAAGACATCGCGGGCCGCGTCCGAGCCCATGAATACATCCAGGTGACTGTAGCCTGGAAGGGTGTGTAGCGAGTGATAATTGCGCCGCGCCGCGCTCAAGAATTCGTAAGTTTTTACCTGACTTTGGGGAAGAAAGCATAGATTCTTTTCTCCGGCGAAGAGAGCGAAACGCGCATCCGTCCGGGGCGGCTGCGCAACAAAATCCGCCGGCAGCTCCTTCCTGCCCTCGACGCTCACCAGGTGGCCGCATTCGATGCATTTCTTCATCTGGGAAAAAAAGGTGAGCGGGACTTTGGCAAATTCCTGCTTCAGCCAATGGTGAGTTTCATCGCTCAAATTTTCGTGCCGCCAAAGCGCCGGGCGCCCGCTTCCATAAGTGAAGCTGACCTCTTTGCAAACCGGATTGTCGCACTCGTGGTGGCTCAGGCGGACAATCGAGTCAATGATCTTGGCCGTGAGAGTGGGAGCGTCAAGTCCCCATTGCGGATCAAGATATTTTGTGCCGGCTTCGATCAGGGGCAGGGCGTATCGGATTTTGAATCCGGAGAATTTCGGAACGATGGTGTGCAACGCGACGGCGTTTGAAACGACCACCTTCACTTGGGGGAGCAGACCCGCCACCACGGACATCATGAAGCTGGTGGAGCCTTGACAATGGATCACCGCCTTCACTTCGCTGGCTCCAGTATAGGTGCAGACCCTTTCGACCGCCACGGGATGATCAAAGACGGCGGCCTGATCCAGCGTCCAAAGGTTGGGTGGCAGGTCAATGCTGGCGCGCCAATTTTCCAGCCAAACGTCGTAGCCGTTGGCGATTAGGAAATCGACGAGATTGGCGCGCGTTGGGGCGCGAAAGATGTTGGCGCGCACTCCCGCTCCATGCACCAGCAGCACTGGCCCTTTGCTGGCGGGATTTGAGCCCTCCACGTGGATCAAGTTACACTCGAACCCGTCTCCAGCGCGGAAGGGAATAACCGTGTCCTTGAGTGGCTGCGGTTGCACTTGTTCCTCATACCGTTCCCGGGGTTCTGAAAATCCTGCCGTATTTTTGCGCCAGTACCCCGAGGAAGAAGCGACCAAATTGGGCTTCAGCCTCAAGCCGTTGTTTAAAGCTGGCGGCGTTGATGGCGCGCATCGTGGTCAACTGGCGGAAAAAATCCTGCGGCCGGATGATGAGGATCCCTTTGCCCCAGACTGGACTCTGGCTATTCGAGCCGTTATAAACGGTGATATAAAGCGTGGTGGTATCCGACCAAACGTCGGTCATAGGGCGGTCGCGGATCAGCTTGAATCCTTCAAAGGAATAAGCGCGGCCATCATCGGCAACCAGCGGCATCTTGTACCACATGCGGCGTGTCGCCGGCTCGGTTGGGTCTACCACGAAGAGATTGAATAATCCTTCGTTTACGGTCAACGAACGCGGTGAAAGCGCCGGAGCTGTAACGCTTCCCGTCATTCGAGCCGCGTGTTGAGGATCCGCAATGGTCGCATCCACATCTTCCGTCACAATGGTGAGGGTAAAACTGAAAGGCGAGTTTTCGGCCTTGCCCTGGTCAAAGCCGCGCTGATAATCATCCTTTACTTTGTTCGAGAAAAACCCGCTCATGGTTTCGGTGAACTCGATGCCGACCTTTTGCATGACCGCGGGGGCAACGGGCTTCGAAGGCAAAGTGTAATCAATTTTCCATCCGCGGTCAGTCGCCGCAAGCGCGACGCAACGTTCCGTAAGGGCTGAAATGGTGAGCAAAGGGTTCACGCCCAGCGGCCGGGGGATGATGGCGCCGTCCATCACGTAGAGATTCTCATAGACCGAGGTCCCTCGTGCGGCGGAAAAAACCTGGCCTTTGTGATTCACCACACCCTGACTCGCGTCTTCGGCCATCACGCAGCCGCCCAGCGGATGCACAGTTACAAGCTCCTTTTTCAGAAGCTTGGTCCACAGCGGGTTTTTTACATATTCTCCGCCCAGGGCGCGCGCCGCATCTTTGAGGCGCGCGTTGACCTTGTTGAAGATCGGTTCGCTGCCCACTCCGGGCCAATCGATCCGCAGACGGTTATTTTCCAGTTTCATGCGGCCCGAGCCACTATCATGTGACATGACCAGGTAGGTTTGCGTGTTGTGGATTGCGCCATGATAGGGTCCTTCCACCCAGCCCGCGAGCTGGCGCGCTTCCTCTCGCAGTTCCTCCACCACGCCCGGATTGACTTGGCGGCCCACGAGGTCGCCGGCCGCCGCCAGCGCCCCCGGCAGGAAGCCCGCCAGCGGTCCAGGCGGCGAGCCATCCTCAATGACCATGCCGTCTTCCAACGTGGGCTGGTTTCGCAAGTTGATGACGCCGGTGATGCAGGGCCCGACGGGAGGAATATCGCCCGGCCGGTGGTGTCCCCATCCCACTCCGTTTATCACACGGTCGGTGTTGTAGGCGAAGCCCAGCACGTCGCCATTGCCGGTGAAGCGCTCGCCAACCTGCTCGGAAAGGCTGAGGCCGCGGGCCTTGGAGCGGAGCAAGATTTCCGTCGAGCCCAGCGCCCCGGCGCCCAAAATCAAAACGTCGGCGCTAATCGTCATCTGCGGAGCATTAAATTTCTCTCGGCCCAATCCCAACAATTCATAATGGACCAGCCAACGGTTGTCGACACGCTCGAACCAACGCACGTCCACCTGAGTAAAGATCTCCGCCCCGTGATTCTTGGCGTCAGGCAGATAGTTCATGATGAGTGTATTCTTGGCTGCGTAGTTGCAGCCTGTCACGCAATCACCGCAACACGCGCACGGCTCTTGCTGCACGCCCACATGATTCTTTCCTGCAACGTCGAAATTGACGTTGATGGGCGTGCGCTCGAAGGGCGCACCCATACTCTTTGCCGACTGCTCGTGCGCTTCGAGCTTGGGCAGCCTGGGGAACCCCGAAGCGGGGTAGGGGACGGGCTTGAGCATTTCTTCTGCGTGCCGGTAGCCCGATTCGAGCCCCATCCCCAGGTCGGCGCGCAAGGCCGCTGGCCAGCGCTGATCATCAAAAACTCGCCGTTCGGCGCGCAATGCCACATTGGCGTTTACCAGAGACGTTCCGCCCAGGCCGCATCCCTTGAACACGTTGATGTTCTGATGGACGCTGAATTCGTAGAGGCCGTCCGCGGAGCCAATATGTCCGTCGGGGAGATCAGCCTGAATCTCCTCAAGCGCGCGAAGCTCCGTGTCCGGATATTCGCCTGGTTGGAACTCCTTGCCGCGCTCGAGCACACACACTGACTGCCCGGCGCGGGCCAGTCGAGAGGCGGAGATCGATGCCCCGTAACCAGACCCAATGATTACTATTGAGTAATACGCCTTAAGGTTCTCGATGTTTGAGGATAACCGAGCCGTAGTGATTTCCTCCTCAACAGACTTCCTTCTCGCAAGTGAGTCCCAGACGTCGCTTCAAAATTCCTTGGCGAGTCAAATAATGGCTCATCAGTTAAAAAGCTGGCGCTCAACCTTATGAGGCCAGCTACTCCCGGGAGCCGGAAGGCACCCATGGCCACAGATTTTCAAAGCGCCGCTGCCCTCACCTCATCAACCATTAGAACGCGCCTTGCTTGCCACACGGGGTAACGGGCTGCCCATCCTGGTCATCGGCAGGGCGTCTGGATTTCCTTCAACGCGCGCGCTTGTTTCACAAGATACGGCTTCGATAGGGGGAAGGTCGCCCCTGTTCCACGAAATCGTATGATTGTCCAACGCGGCGACCAACCGTCACAAGGTCGAGCACAGGCTAGACACTTAGTCGAGGTAGCTATTTTCCCGCAAATGGTATTGACAACACTTCCATAGGGGTTTAACTTAAGCGGTCAGAAGCGAAGGAGAGAATATTCAAGAAGACTGTTTTAGGTCCTTTGCCTGAACGGGGGCCAACCTTAGACGTCGCGTGCGTAACTGGCCAGGCTGCCTGAGTTGGATAAGCGCTTATCGTAGCGGGAGAGAGGTTGTGTCATGCGGGGCGGGAATCACAAAGAACCTCTTCTTGTTTGCTTCATCGAGCAGAATCCTCTCGCCCTCGAATACATGACCGCGCTCGTTCAGAAAGATCCGTCCCTTAGGACTGTGAGCCTTGAGATCCTTAGGGCCCGAGGCGATAGGGATTCCCCCTCGGCGATTTTCGTGGTGGACAATTGCGGTCTGCCCCTGCCTCTGAGTGAATGCCTGCGGCGGCTGCGAACTTATTTTACCGAAGCCAAGTGCGTGATCCTGGACCGCGAGTTGTGCAAAGAAGACATGCTTCGCCTGCTCTGGATCAAAATTGACGGCTTCCTTTCTTACGGCGAAGTTCCGCGGTCATTTCTTGCGGCCATCCATTCGGTGGCGGTGGGAAAGGTCTGGATTCCGCGCGAGATTCTGCGCGAGTACGTGCAGTGCGCTCACGAAGCCCGCTTGAAAAACTCTTCCCGTTTCGATGGCATGACCGCATGCGAGTCTCAGATCTTTGAACTCGTCAAGCGCCGGCTCTCCAATAAAGAAATCGCCGACATCGTGCGCGTTCAGGAAAGCACCGTGAAATTTCACCTCTCCAACATCTACTCCAAACTCCAGATTTCTTCTCGCCACGACATTATCCGCGGCGAGTCGAAACCTTCCTTATTAGAACAATTCCCTTCCGCCTTAACCCCATCGACTTCGAAGGCATGAGAAACAGCGATTTTGTAGTTGCTAATTTTCCTTCCTTGTTTTGCCCATCTCACCCTCCTTTCGGATTTCTACAAGGAGGTTGGCTTTGCCGATACGCACGATGGACTTGGGTTCGGGGTGCGAGGGTCTTCCACCAATAAGGATGCCGACCGGGACGAAGGTAACGTTCAGACGCTCTGGGTTGGCCCTCAACGCCTCTTGCAGCGCGCGGTTCAAGGGAAAAAGGAAACGCGCGGGCTTGAATTCGCGGTGCGCTTCGCTGCGGATTCCGGAGCCGAAGAGGGATAAGGAACCAACGAAATCGGGGCTCTTGGCGTCGGCCTTCGTGCCCGCCGGCAGGCCCAGGAACACTTCCCAGACCACGCCGGGCTGCCTTTCAGTTTCGACATCGTCCAGCTCAAGGAAGAGGGTTTCGGCTTTACTCTCCAGAGCCTGTGTAAGCCGTTGGCGGATCTCCCCGAGTTCGATGGGGATGGAAACCGGCACGGACTTTAGTTCAACCGGCGGAATCGGCAAGTGCAGAAGTAGTTGCCATTCAAATTTCCAGGGCGGGATAAAGCGCAGACAGTACTCGTTGACCTGGGGAGGCTCGCCTTCATAGACATAGTTGAGCTGCTCGGCCGCGCGAAGGATGTCGCACGCGGTCATCTTCACCGGCTTGCCGTTTTCGTCGAAAAAAGTGTACTGGCGATTCGTCCAAGTCGTGTCGGAGAGGGGATCGGTGCGCCCGCCACCTTGCGCGAGCCAGAGGTCCCAGAGACGGTCTACGTTGGAATGGTGCAGGTAGAAGATAGGGTCCTGAGCGGCCGTCGGGACCGAACTCATCCACCCCCCTACTTCGACATGGACGCTCCCGTGCGGCCCTTGGATGATGCTGTTGGCGGTTAGGAAATCGAGTTGACTAAATGTAAAACTGATGTCAACTGCGCCGGCGTTGAGCGACCCGGTGCCGTTATTCATATTGGTGTCGCGATTGGAAGTGTACAATTCGCTGGCGGTGTCGCGGAAGGGCGCGGGAAGCTGCAATTCGCTGCCCGGAGCCCAATTCCAATAGGGGAGCGCCCAACAGGGGTCGCCGCACTGCTTGCGGATGATGCGTTCGAACCAATAGAGGTACATTCGATGCCAGGACCAGAAGAAATCCGTTCCATGTTCGCAGGTATTCCACGAGGTGAGCGGGGGAGAAATCATCGTCCCGTGGATGGCCGCCTGGTAAGCCCAACTTACCGGGTTACTTGTTGGTAGCAATTGCATGGCTTTGATGGCTTTGCGATAGGACAAGAGTATGGGATCGCTGGCATCCATGCCGCCCACGTCCCGGCGCACCAGAGGCGTGGCCGCCTGCACCGAGGCGGGGTCAAAGAAAGATTCAGCAAGAAGAGCCACCGAAGCGGCGCCCGCGGTGGCCACAAACTGCCGTCGTGTGAAATGGATTTTCATTCCTGGACCTCCTCCGATTGATACCCCGAGGATTACTCCGCAGGCTCGCCCGATATATTTAGGTTAGCTTGTCGCTTCTAACATTGCCCATTGCTCAGTCGCAACCGTCGCAACGTAGGGGAGACCCCCATCTTTAGGAAGAGTACTGCCCCGACTTGAATATTTCGCCCGTTTAAATTGATAAGCGAAAAGCAGAAGTCGGAGATCCGCGGCATTCTGGTTCTCACACTGGCGATCAATTCTTCCCACGCAGGCAAAGAGTATTTACTCAACCTAAGGACGAGGGCGTACTAGACCTTTCGATGGTTGGCACCCTTAATAAATACATGGTACGGGTATGCGACACCAACGACAAGATTGGGCTCCGAGGGCTTGGGTTGAACCTCTTGAAGCCGCCCCCGGGTATTTGGCCAGCCTAAGGGTCGGACGCAGACTTAAAGGGTTCATCCGGTAGTGCGGTGGATGCCTAGCCTCCCATCGGGCCGGCGCCGCACGAGGCAGGCGAGGGCGGCAACTGTGGCGTCGGGAGAGCGGCCGCTCTTTTGGGCGCCTGTTTTTTTTAATTGCCAGGCGCCCAGCTTTTTCCCCACTTTGCACTGAGAGGACACGGTCCCTGTTTCCTGGTCCCGTGCCAAATGTTCGGGTTTCTGTTGAGCGACTTCCCCATGTCATCTCATCAGCAATTTAGCCTGCTCCTTGAGGCCGAATTCTGAAACTGCTCTTCGCCCTGACCCACTGACTACGGGCAAGTTCCATGAGAACTGAAGGAAGACGAAAGGAGATTCGTTCCCATGTCTGAGACGGTAGGCCGGAATAACGTCAATTCGCGCCAGAGCGAACACATCGTTCTCCTGATGCTGCTCATGGTGGCTATTCCCGCAGCGTTTACACTGCACACCGTCCGCGTTCCAGTTGCACCCCACGATTTCAGTCCGAACCCCACTCCCCTGGGTTATACGTGGAGCCTGTCGTTGTTCATTGTCCCGATCGCAGTCATTGCCGGCTGGTTCCTACGCCACGAAGGCGTGGAGATCCCGCAAAAAGCTTTTTGGCGCACGATCGCCATTCTGGTGCCCTGCGGTGCCGGGCTGGATTTTTTCTTCGCCCATTGGTTCTTCTATTTCCCGAACCCGGGCGCGACGATTGGAATCGCAGCGCCAGCCTTGGGTAACGCGGTTCCTATCGAAGAGTATGTCTTCTACCTGACCGGCTTCATCACGGTGCTCTTGATCTATATCTGGGCGGACGAGTTCTGGTTCGCCGCCTACAACGTTGCGGACTACCCGGGCGAGTCAAGAAAAATCCAACGCCTCTTGCAATTTCACGGGCCATCCGTGGCGCTGGGCTTAGGGCTGATCGCGGCAGCCATCGTTTATAAAAAGGCCCTTTCACCAGCCCCGGAAGGCTTTCCGGGATACTTTACCTTCCTCGTAGCCGCCGCTTTTGTTCCTGCGTCGGCATTCTTCCCTTCGGCTCGGCCGTTCATCAATTGGCGGGCGTTCAGCCTGACGCTTTTCATCGTTGTCCTGATCAGCCTGATCTGGGAGGCCACCTTGGCCCTCCCCTTCGGTTGGTGGGGTTACCGGAACACCCAAATGATCGGCTTGTCGGTCGGAGCCTGGTATGGGTTGCCCATCGAGGCAGTCGGAGTGTGGATTGCAGCTTCGTACGCCACGGCGATTGTTTTCGAAATAGTCAAACTGTGGCAGGCCTCGGGTAGAAAAGCTAGGCATGCGTTTCTGGGGACGAGAGAATCAAAGAAAAGCCGCCCGTGACCGGCACCCTCAGCTTGCAGTGGGCAGCACACAGTTCGGGTTTCTCGAATTCGGCGTCACTCAAACTTCAATCCAGTTGAAACCTCCACATTTTTCGACAAGCGGAACTCCGCACCCGCTTGCTATTTCAGCGGCATCCCAAGGCGTATGCACTGATGCAGTGTGCGCGACCGACATTCTGTCAAAGAAATAATTACAAACGCCGAACTCATCGGGGCGAAAGAGAAGTCATTTCCGCGCCCCATACTTTTGGGACTTTCCACTAAAAATGCTTAAGGATTATTGATCGGCGAAGGCAGGACCCGCTCATAGGTCGCTATCCACAGAAGAGGTGCGCGTCTGTATGCGATTCCTTTTCGAGTATGCATGTCCTACTTCAAGCGTTCTCGATGCACCGCACGCTATCATTGGCGCGGATGCGGTTTTGGCGAGGGAAGGGTACGGCATCGCGCCACACCAAGCAGGCTTGTGAAAGAGAGGAGGAGCTGGTGAAAGCTGACCGTCATAATACTCACCGCATTCTTGAAGACACACACCCCGGGAAACGGTGTGGGTGCAACGATAGATCAGGGCATTGCAAAGCAGCGACGCAATGCAGCTGAGCTGCGATTCTGAGCAAGCCCGGAGCGAGTGGCCTTCTGTGTCGGCGGCAGTTTTGGCGATTCACATCTCATGCTAATTCAGGAAACACCAGTTTTGGAACAGTTTACATTTTTGTAAAATTTTTGGAACACCGAGTCGCAAACGACAAACGGTGCACCGGGCTAATTTATTTGTTTTTAGATTTGAGAGTTAATGCCTCTACTCATATTTAACTATAGATTACTTGGTGGACTACTCTTGTCAGTTACGGAATAGAAATGATTTGAGAATAGGAGCTTTCGCAATCTCTGCTCCAAAATCTGTTATGCCAACGACGTAATCCTACCAGTAAGTTATTCAATCGCAAAGTTCTGGTGAGCCGTGGGGGAATCGAACCCTCAACCTACTGATTAAGAGTCAGTTGCTCTACCAATTGAGCTAACGGCCCATCCGCAAGTGTGTCCAGAGAGTGTAACACGAATTGACCTGGTCCTATCATGATATGGCTAAGGGTTCGGCGGGCCAGTCGACGCGGTTCCATTGGCTTGCGCAGTGTTGACGGCCTCGCCGAGCACAATGGTATTCCGAATCTGGTCGTAAAAATCCTTCAGCGCTCCCGGACTGTGCGGCATCAGAACGGTGTTCGAGTGCGCTGCGGCGCCTATGTCCTTGAGCGTGTCAAAATATTGGGTGAGAAGAACCAGAATCATCACGTCCTTCGCGGTTGCGCCCTCCACGCCTTGTTTGAAGAGTTCGACCGACTCGCGCAGTCCGTCGATGATGGCTTTGCGCTGGTTGGCAATGCCCTGGCCCTGAAGTTGCTTGCTCAGCGATTCAGCTTCGGCCTGCTTGACCTTTAGGATTTTCTCGGCTTCACCGCGTGCGTTGGCAGCTTCCTGTTCGCGCCGCGCCGCGTTGATGTCATTCATGGCGGCTTTCACTTTCGGATCCGGGATGATGTCGGTGACCAGAGCTTTCACAATTCCATAACCAAAGCCTTCCATCACGCCATCCAGTTCCTGCTTGACGGCCACCGCTATGTCGCTCTGCCGCTCAAAGGCCTCGTCCAGAATCATCTTGGGCACGTGGCCCAGAATCACATTGAACACGTACGAACCGATTTGTTCTTTGGGGTCGGAGAGCTTGTAATAGGCTTCATAAACGCGGTCGGGTAAAACGTGATACTGAATGGAGACGGGAATCTGGACAAAAACGTTGTCCTTGGTTTTGGTTTCCATCTTCAGGTCGAGTTGCTGAACGCGCAAGTCGACTCGGGAGACGACTTTCTCGATCCAGGGCATCTTGAAATTAAGTCCGGCTCCGGCCACGCGCACGAATTTGCCGAAGCGTTGGACTACGGCGGCTTTGGCGGTTGCGACCGTAAAAAAACCGCCGAAAAATGTTCCGATGCCGAACAGAATCGCAACGATGAAGAGAAATCCGATAAATCCCCCCATAGAAGTCCTCCTTCAGTTCCTTCCCACATGCAATATTTGACTGGTCGTTTCTCGGTGCGAAGGAGTGTACCACCGGATGGGATGTGCCGCAATGCAATCCAAACCATGCAATCCAAACCGTGCGTAAGGGCTCCTCAGCCGTGTCCTCCCTTCCAAAGAGCTTTGACAAGTATTTATCATTGCGCTTGACAGGATGAAATCTGTGGTATACATCTGCCCGCTGGTGGTTTTGGCACTTATCCTCATTACTTGAAGCGCCAAAGTCGGATTCGATCCTGGTTGTGAGCCACGCGACGCCATAAGGAGGACTGCATGACGTTTGATAAAGAGAATGAGCCGGGCGACGAGTTGGAAGATTACGGGGAAGAACTCTCTTCCGATTATCGGGAAGAAGAGGAAGAAGGCGCGGGCGAGGAGAGCGAGGAGCTCGAGGAAGAAGTCTCCTACGAGGCTGAAGTAACCAGCATCCCTTCGGTTCCTCCTCCTGCGCCGCCTCTGCTTGTGTCGGCGCCCTCGCCCAAGCCCGCTGTGGTGCGCAAGGCGGCACCCAAAGCGAAGGCGCCAAAAGCGAAAAAGGCCAAGCCGACGAAAAAAGCCAAGGCCCGCAAGCCAGCTAAGAAGGCAGCAAAGCCAGCCAAGAAAGCGGCAAAGAAAAAAGCGGGCAAGAAAAAGGCGCGACGGCGCTAGCCCGGAGAGCTTGCTCCTCTCCGAATTGCCAGGGCGGGCCAACGCTCTTCAGCTCGCGTACAAACCCGGCGTCAGCGGAGTTCGAATCCTTGGCCCCGGGTTTCGTGTCTCCAGACCTTGCGCCGCTCACGGACCTTTGGGGCCGCCGCGTGCCAAGACTTCTGTTCTTCGGCAAACGTCCGCCAGAGCAAGCCGCGCCTCAATCACACAATAAACCGGGCTCCGCATTAATCCTTCAACCTTTACCCTTCGGTACTGCCCTTTGAACTTTCTTTTTCCAGTTTTAAAGCCTCTTCCCGAATCCTCTCCCACGCCCTCTTGACGTGACGGGCTTCGGTTTGGGTTTGGCCGACACAAAGACGCAGCGTGAATCGCCCGTCCAGTTTCGTGTGCGTCAAATAGAGATCTCCGCTTCGATTCAGCCGCTCCATCAGCACTTCGTTGAACCGATCTCCGGAGCGATGGCGAAAGCAAACCAGGTTCAAAGGAACGGACGCAGCCAATTCAAACCGGCCGTCATCGCTGACCCAGTCGGCGAATTGGTGTGCCAGTTCCACGTGGCGCCGGATGTGGTGTTGCAGTCCCGCGATCCCATAATGCCGGATCACAAACCAGAGTTTCAGCGACCGAAACCGGCGCCCCAGGGGAATTTGCCAGTCGCGATAATCGATCACGGCGCCTGACTCGGTGGCTTTGTTGCGCAGGTACTCGGGGAGAATGGAAAGCGCGTTGATCAGCGCCTTGCGGTCGGCCACAAAGAATGCATCGCAATCGAAATTGGTGAACATCCATTTGTGGGGGTTAAAGCAGTAACTATCAGCCAGTTCCAGGCCGTCCTGGAAATGGCGGAACTCCGGGCAGAGTGCGGCCGTGCCGGACATCGCCGCGTCCACGTGCAGCCACGCACCGCGCTGCTTGCAAATCTCGCCGATGGCCCGGACCGGGTCGATGGCGTTGGACGAAGTCGTTCCCACGGTGGCGCAGACGAAGCACGGAATCTTTCCTGCTTGGCGGTCTTCATCCACCTGCCGCGCCAGAGCCTCGGGGCGCATCGCGTATTCGCTGTCCACATCGATCAGGCGCAAATTTTCCGATCCCAACCCGGCAATCATCATCCCTTTGGCCACCGAGGAATGAGCCTGCGAAGAGGCGTAGGCCACCAGGCGGCCATCGCATCCGTTCTTGTTGGATGCATTTTGTGTGGCGCGCTCGCGCGCCGCGAGCAGCGCGCAAAGCGTGGAACTGGAAGCGGTGTCCTGAATCACGCCGCCACCGGTTTCCGTGGATAGAAATTTTTGCGGCAAGCCAAGCATGTGCACCAACCAGTCGAGGATATGAGTTTCGAGTTCCGTGCAGGCGGGGCTGGTGGCCCAAAGCATTCCCTGAACCGCCAGGCCGGCAGACATTAATTCACCGAGAATGGCGGGCCCGGAAGAGTTCGACGGGAAGTAGGCGAAAAAATTGGGCGACTGCCAGTGAGTGACACCCGGCAGAATCAGTTTCTCCACGTCAGCCAGAATTGCCTCGAACGGCTCGCCGTGTTCCGGCGCTTCCTGGGGGAGCGACGCCCGAATGCTCCCCGGCTCCACTTGCGACACCACCGGAAACGACTCGACGCGCGCGTAATAATGCGCAATCCAATCCACCACCGCGCGACCGTGGCGGCGGAATTCATCCGGTGTCATGTGAAAATTCTTCTCCTCTGCCATTTGTCCTCCGTCGGCGTAAGCTGCTCACCTTGAATGTTGGGGAAGTGATTATATCGAACCCGACTCCGCCGGAAACGCGCAGGCGGAAAAAGCGGACGGACCGCCTACAATCCATGCGGCGTCAAGCTTTCGCGGCGTGGTCGCGAAGTTGGCGCTGGATGGCGGCGTGCCCCATTTTTTTCGCCCAGGCGAGCGGAGTGGCCCAGGGCTCGGCGTCTGGCTCGTTAACCGGCGCGCCGCGCGCCAACAGGAATTCCACCAACTCGCTTCGCCCCCAGCGGCACGCCCAACCGAGTGGAGTGGATTTTAGCAGGTCGTCGCGCAGGTCGAGCCGCGCGCCGGCGTCCAGCAAGATCGCCGCAAAACGTATGCGATCGGATTCATTTTCTATCCCTCCCCGCGCCGCCGTGAAGTGCAGAACCGTTTGACCGAGGCGCGGCACATTCACATCAATCCCATGCCGCAGGAGAATGGCCATGCACGCCAGGCGCTCCTCTGTACTCACGACGAGTCTCAGACCGGCGCTGTCCCCGACGCCGCGAAAAGGTTGCATCAGAATCCAGTGCCAGCGTGGGTCGTTTGCGGGCCACTTCAGCCGCGGTAATGCCAACTCGACAATGGCCGGGCACCCTTTGTCTGCAGCGGACCAGGCCAACTCGCGGGCCAATTCCTCGCTCGGATTGGCTTCGAGCAGCCGACGGGCCTCGGCAACGTCGTGGGTCTCGGCCACCATGTAAGGTTGCGGCTTGGCTCCGCGTTCCAGTAACAACCGCATCATGGCTTCGTCGTTCCGCTGGTAGGCGTTGCGCAGCGGCCAACCGGAGGCGTATACATTGGCGTTGGGATCGGCGCCGCGGTCCAGCAGGAGTTCGGCGATGTCGCGCCGCCCCGCCAGCGCGGCAAACCACAGCGGCGCGCCCCAGCTTTCAGTGGGCTCTTCCAACTCTTTTAAGAGCGTTCGCTCGTCCACGTCCGCGCCGAGGTCGAGCAACAGCCGGACGATTTCAAGGTGTCCGTGCTTCACGGCGAGAGTGAGCAGGCCGCCCGAGGTCCACGAGATGCCCCTTCGCAACACCTCGGTGTCGCGGCTCACCAGTTCGCGGACGCGCGGAGCATCCGCCAGCGCCACCGCGGCACGGAGAGAGACCTCGGCCCCGCGATCCAACAGAAGTTTGGCGACAGCAGGAAACGGTGGCGTGCCCTCGTAGCGTGGATCGACCGCCAGCGCGGCGCGGTCCAGCGGCGTCAAGCCGCAGATGTCCCGCTTGTTCACTTTGGCGCCCCGCTCGAGCAACCATTCGACCATCCCTTGGTCTGCCTTTCGCGCAGCCACGTGCAGCGGCGTCCCGCCCTCGCGGTCGCAGGCGTTCATCAGGGACTTATCGGCATTGAGGAGACGCATGGCCGTTGCGCTATCGCCGCCTCGGATCGCGTCGTTGATTTCTTCCTGAAGGCGTGAGACCGAAGAATTGGGGCAACTCAAGCCGGCGCGACGCCCCTGCTCTTCCTCCTCGATCACCGCGGAGATTTCCTGGAAATCATGTTCGCGCGCCAGAGCGAAAGCAGTGGTCGCGTCGCGGTGAGGCCAGATGCCTTTCCGCGCATCCGCCCCACCCTTCATCAGCAGGCGAACCATCGCCGCATCGCGGCGTAATACCGCGTAATGCAGCCCGCGGTGCTCGTTATTTTCGGCGGTATCCTTGTGGACCAACTCGGGCCGCTGGCGCAACATGGCGCGCACACGCATAATGTCGCCCGACTGGACGGAGGCCATAAAGCGCGCGACCGTCACGCCGTCGACAAAAGCTTTGAGCTTCGGCCAACTGTCAAAGCCGTAGGTGCGCGCCAGCACCAGTTGCGCGTCACTGAGTTGGAAGGACTCGCGTTCATCTTTGGAAATGGGCCGCGGAAAGTGGGCGCGCACCTGCGCTACCGCCGCAGGTTCGCCCGCCTGAAACGCCTTCAGCAATTCCTTCGCCTGCCTCTTCAGTTGGTTGAGATCGGGTTTGTCAGGCAGGGTGCGCGCAAAGCTCGTACGATCGGACTTGGACATGATGACCCCCTTCGGGCCAGTGCGGCCCGGCGTGCCCGATGTCCGCCAGTTCGGGCGAAAGGAAGATCACCTTCAAGGTGTCAGTCAAACGGATGTCTTTCAGTGGGCTCAGCCCTTCCCGCGGACCGGTGGCGCCCGACGCGCACGAGCCTATGCTACCACGCGGAGGGCGTTGAAGGAAGGAAAGCTGAGGCATCGCGGCTACGCAATATGCGCGCCCTGTGCCTCGACGTAAAGGGCATAGAGCGAATGACTGGCGGCCATGAATAACCGGTTGCGTTTGGGGCCGCCAAAGCAGAAGTTGGCGCAGATCTCGGGCAGCAGGATCGCGCCATTCCGCTCGCCGCTGGGAGCTTCACGCAATCTTAAGTTGTTACTGCGGGGAGTGAAACTGCTTCGAGAGTTTTCAGGTCGAGTTTCTGCGAAGCGTGGTCGATGTCGATTCCCACGATGTCGCCTTGGGCATCGAAATCAATCACCAGGCCATCGGCGATTTCGCGCGAGTCCGCGCTTGGCCTTGAATTCAGGTCGATGTAAAGCGAATCGGTTTCCGGGTAGTAGTGAAGTTTCATACCGTGTCTATCTTACTTTAAAATTGCGGTCGGGGAAAGGGTTGAGAATAGTTTCGCCATCTTCCAGGGTGACGACGCGCAAAACGCGCCCGCCGAGTTGGGCGACCACGCCCCAGTACCGCACCCGCCCGTCCGGCTACTGTTCTCGCCTGAGCGGTTGGCGCACGACTTCCTCGCACCACTCGCGACGAATGTAGGGGCGCTTGCGTAAAACCTGCTCCTCAAAGTAGCGCGTGGTTTTCACAGTACGAGAGATTATCACGCTTCGTATTGAGAAAAAAAACCCATGAAGGCGAAATGGAAAAGGGGGGGCTTGGTACGAGGGCCCGATGTGGGAAGAGAAAAAGCAGCAAGTACGCCCGGCGCGGAAGTAACCCCTCACCCGCCCTGCCCCGGTTGATGAAAGCGCCGGGGTCAGACCACCCTCTCCCCTCGGAGAGGGCCGGTAATTCTATAGATCTTGCGGGGTCCCTCCCTCCCCTCGGAAAGGGCATGGAGTTTATTTTGAGTTCACGCGGTGCCGCTAGGCAATGTGCGCCCCCTGCGCTTCCACGTAAACGGCGTAGAGCGATTGGCTCGCAGCCATGAATAACCGGTTGCGTTTGGGGCCGCCGAAGCAGAGGTTGGCGCAGATCTCGGGGAGCAGGATCATGCCAATCCGCTCGCCGCCGGGGGTGAAGATGTGAACGCCATCGTAGCCTGGGCCGACCCAGCCGCAGCCGGCCCAGACGTTGCCATCCTTGTCGGCGCGAATGCCGTCGGCGAGACCCGCACCTTTGCCCGCTAATTCCGTGGAGATGTAGACGCGCCCGTTGCGCAGGCGAATGCCATCCACTACGTCGTAGACTCTAACGACTTTTGGCGCGTCGGGATAATGCGTGGCGCCGGTGTCGCAGACATAGAGCAATTTATAGTCGGGTGAGAAGCAGAGCCCATTGGCTTTGTATTCCGCGTCGGTGACCATTTCAATTTCTCCGGTCTTGCCATCCACGCGGTAAACGGCTTCTTTCAGCTCCATCTTGGCCAGCGTCCCTTCGTAATTCACCAGAATGCCGTAGCCCGGATCGGAGAACCAAATGCCGCCGTCGGGATGCACCACAATATCGTTGGGCGCGTTGAAGGGTTTGCCTTGCCATTTATCCGCGATCACGGTCACACTGCCGTCGTGCTCGTAGCGCACCACGCGGCGATTGACGTGCTCGCAGGAAAGCTGGCGGCCTTCAAAATCGAACGTATTGCCATTGCTATACCCTGAAGGGCTGCGCATGGCGCTGAAATGGCCATCCTCATCCAGCCAGCGCATCTGGCGATTGTTGGGGATGTCACTGAGCACAAGATAGCGGCCCTGGCCGCTCCAGGCCGGGCCTTCCGCCCAAAGCATGCCGGTGGCCACCCGCTCGATTCCAGTGTTGCCGATTTTGTATTTGGCAAAGCGCTGGTCCAGCACCACCACATCCGGGTCAGGATAGTGAATGGGATTCCGGCCGCTCCAATCGCGTTCGTGCTGGGCCAAGGCCAGCCCGGGAATCAGGGCTGAGCCGGCAACGGCGCCGGCAAGAAACGCGCGGCGGTTTAAATTGAGGGGGGTGGATTTTTCGGCGTCTTTTTTCATGGCACAACCTGCGTAAAGTGAATTTGGCCCCTTAGCGGGCCGCGCCAGTATACATCCGCAATCTGCCGGCGCAAATATTTTGAGCGTCTTGTGGGCGGCGGCTCAACCCCCCTATAATCGGTTCCCCATGCGATTGATTCTCGCCTCTGCTTCCGACCGAAGAAAAGAATTGTTGCGCAGCGCTGGATTTGGTTTCGAGGTGCGCGCCAGCGACGTGGATGAAACGCGCCACGCAGGGGAATCCGCGGAAGATTACACTCGTCGAATTGCCCGCGCAAAAGCGCGAGCTGTGGGTGCTTCCGCTCCGCCTGGCAGCGTGATTTTGGGCGCGGACACCGTGGTGGTTACGGACGGAGAAATCCTCGGCAAGCCCGCCGGCCCTGATGACGCTGCGCGTATGCTGCGCCAACTGTCCGGGTACACGCACCGGGTAATCACCGCGGTGTGCGTGCTCCATCCGCCTCAGGGTGCCGAAGACTTGAAACTTGCAGTTACTTGGGTCACCTTCGCCCCGCTGAGCGAGCAGGAAATTCACGACTACGTTCAGAGTGGCGAGCCCATGGATAAAGCGGGCGCATACGCGATTCAGGGTTTGGCTTCGAAGTTTGTAACGCAAATCCAGGGTAGCTATTCCAACGTGGTCGGATTGCCCATCCATCTAGTTTATGAAATGTTGAAACCATTTGGCGGGTAGTATGGGACTTGCGTTGGGACCGATTGTAGGGGTACGGCTTGCCGTACCCTTTTCCTGCCTGCGACAATTGAGGGGAGGGCAAGCCCTCCCCCTACGTGGGATCATCCCGTTAGAGAATGATCCGTTCGTCGCCTTGCCGGCGGGTGACGCGCTCGCGGTCAAGATATTCGAGCAGGGGGATGGCGTATTTGCGGCTGAGGCCGGTGATTTCCTTGAAGACGCCCACGTTCAGCCGGTCGCTCTGCGCCTTGCGCTGCGCGAGCATCTGGCGAAGTTTAGATAATGCGGCCTGATGAAAAATCAAGTCGTCGGTAATTTTCAACAGCACTTTTTCCTTCAGGAGAATCTGCAAAAGTTTTTCCGCTCGCGGGCGATCGATCTTGAGCCCCTGGATTACCTCGCGGGCACTGGGCACGGCCAAGCCGGCCTTCTCAAACGCACTGCTGATCGCGGCCTGGGCGGCGGCCTCCTCGGCGCTCAATTGAATCTCACGGCCCGCTAATTGAACCAATTCCCCCTGAACCCTCAATTTGCCCTGAGCACTTAGTGACGCGAGAAGCGAATTGAAAAGTGCAGTTGAAATCACCGCCGATTCCTCACGTGAATTTCCGCCACCAGAAATCCTGCCCCGCAAATCTTCTTTGGACAATCCCGGCGCCAAGGGCTGTGCGGAGTGAAACGCCCCGAGTTCCTGAACCACCTTTTGCGCCAGACGATCAAAGAATTTGGCGGGGACCACCAGGCCCGGCGGCGCTGCGAGAATCTTCAAACGTTGCTCCGCTTCCAAATGTTTTGCAATTTTTGAAACCTCCGCCAGCGGCCAGCCCGTTCGTGCCACGAGCGTGAGTGCGGGAACTTCTCCGTACTGTTGCGCCAGTAATTCGAGTCTTGACGCGGCCGAGCCTGCCTCCATAGTTTCGAGGAAAGCGAGCACACCGGTCGGATCGCCTTTGTGCCTGGGTGGCAAATTGTCCACCACCACGCCGCCGCCGAGTGTAATCAGCGCAGAAAACTGTCGAATGATAAAGCGATCGCCGGGAAGGAAAAGCCCGCCTTCCGCCAGGCGCAACTGTGCGTAGGCGCGCTCCCCGGGGCGCAACTCACGCGCGCCGAACAACGCAACTTCGGCGATGGTTTCGGCTGTCCAGCAGTGGAAATGCACCCGGGCGTGGTTCTTCAACGGGCGGGCAGCGGGGAGCAAGGTGAGCGCGCAATCCAAAAGGTCCGTGGTCTTGAACAGCCCGGGTTCTGCCAGAACCATTCCGCGCGCGAGGTCGCGGGCCTCTAGCCCCACCAGGTTCAACGCCGTGCGCTGTCCCGCCCATGCCTCCGCCGCCGGCAGGTTGTGGACTTCGATGCCGCGGACGCGGGCGCGGCGTCCCAGCGGAAAAACCTCAACCTCCGCTTCCTTTGCTATTTTTCCCGCGATCAGCGTGCCCGTGACCACTGCTCCAAAACCTTTCATCACGAAGGCTCGGTCAATGGGCAGGCGAATGGGGCGGTCGATGGATTTAGGTGCCGCCTTCGAGCTGCCCAAGCGCAGTTCGGATTTAAGGTGGTCAAGGCCGTCGGCGGTGCGCGCGCTCACCGGGACCATGGGGGCGCCTTCCAGGAACGAGCCGCGCACCATGTCCTGAATTTCGAGGGCGACGAGATCCAGAACATCCTTCTCCACCAGGTCGGATTTGGTGATGGCCACCAGGCCGGCGCGAATACCGAGCAATTTACAAATATCAAAGTGCTCGCGAGTTTGAGGCTTGATCGATTCATCGGCCGCCACCACCAGAAGGACCAGGTCGATTCCGCCCACTCCGGCCAGCATGTTCTTGATAAACCGCTCGTGCCCGGGAACGTCTACAAAAGCGACGCGCAGATCTTCCCCCAGGTCGAGATGGGCAAACCCAAGATCGATGGTGATGCCGCGCCGCTTCTCCTCTTCCAGGCGGTCCGGGTTGGTGCCGGTCAGCGCCTGCACCAGTGCGGATTTCCCGTGGTCAATATGCCCCGCTGTCCCTACCACGATGTATCGCATCGGTCTGCCCAAAATCCTCTTAACCGGGTCACAATGACCTTTTCACTTCAGGAAAATCGCGGTTTTTTTGTTGGTAAAGATATTTCTGAACGCCCGCAGGGCCAATCGGGGCGCATATCATTCATGCGCTCCCTTACTTCTCCGGCGGGGATGCCAGCGTCGAAGGGGGCGGCGTTTTTTCCACTTCGTTGCCCAGCCACACGCTGGCTATAACCCAATCTCCAAATTCCTTTTTCAAAACCATATCGTAATAGGCCAACGCCATCGGGTCTTGAAACAGCACGTGGGCGAGGGCGCGGGTTTTGTCCGGAGAAAACGTGAGCTTTTGAACCTCCACCGAGGCATCGGGCTTGGGCTGGGGCGGCGGCTTTAGCCGTACCCTGCCGGTAGCGGCGCCTTTGACCGCAGGCTTGGCCGGCGATTTCCGCGCCGCCGGAATCTTCGCCGCAGTGGTGGCCGGTTCAACGGGCGCGGGGGGCGGCTCAAGGGCGGGACTGAAATAAGTTCGTACCGCCGCCTCCACCGAGTCGCCCGCCGTCTTGCCCTCAGGGGTGGCCAGGTATTTCGCCCGAGCTTCGATAACGTCAATGGCATTTTCCACATCGTCGCGAATGACCACATCTTTGATCCTGCCTTCGGCTTCCCGGAGCGGAGGAAGGAGGCTCACGTCCGACCGAACCGTAAGCGCGATGATGGCGGCTTCAGTAACAGTTCGGTCCGGCTCAGCGTCCGAGTGGGTCACGGCGTCGGTCAAGAACTGCGTGGCCTGAGGCGTTTGATATTCGCCCAGCGCTCCATAAAAAAATCGGCGCAGGTCGAGATCGCGGGGATCGGCCACCAGTTTCAAAAGTATTTTGAACGACTCGGGGCCGCCGATAAACGCCAGCGACTGGGCGGCGAACTCCGCCGTGCGATCGTCTTTCAGTGCTGCTTCCAGTTGGGGGATGATGGGGGGGCCGGCAGCAAAAGTCGCGTCCAGCAAGGCGTCACGGGCGTCCGGGCTGGGCGAAGTCAGGATCGCGTCCAACAACTCCGGCGCCCAATCGCCGCGGACACCGGGCTCTCCCTGATCCTCAGCGGGCGCCGCCGGGGGAGGCGGTCCCGGTTGCCGGGTTTGCGCGTAAACCGGCGGCGCGGCCAGGCAAAAAGCGCAGGTCAGCAACCATCGCCATAACACCACGCTTCCTTTTTTCTGAGATTCCGTCATGCAACCTACCTTAAGATGCCCTGCGGCGGGCAGGGGTTGGAGATGAGCGTTTTTGAATAGCGCCCATCTTCCACACGAAACTGCATTCACCTCTCCCGACCGTTCAGCAGCGGAACCAACTCACGAAGGTTGCGCACGGTGAAATCCGGCCGCGCCGCCTCCAGGGTATGGGATCCAATCCCGTAAGTTACGCCGCAAGACAACACGCCCGCGTTGCGGGCGGTGAAAACGTCCGTATCCGAATCGCCCACGATCATCGTCTGCGCCGCGGACACGCCGGTGTCCTCCATCAATTTCACCACTCCCATAGGGTCGGGTTTTTTCCGCTCGAAACTGTCGCCCCCGTAAATGAAAGAGAAATGTGCGGCCAGGCCCAATCCCGCCATCATATCGCGGCTGAAGCGGACCGGCTTATTGGTGAGTACCGCCATTTTCCAGCCCTTGAGCCCTTCGAGCGTTTCGCGGACGCCGGCGTAAGGCACCGTGTGGTCGAGCATGTGAAGCCGGTAGTAGGCAAGAAAAATGCCAACCGCTTTTTGAATGTCATCAGCGGAGGCCGCATTGCCGAGCGCGCGCTCCATCAGCGTGACCACGCCGCGGCCCACAAAAGAAGAAACGGTTTTACGCGGGAGGGCCTCCAGGCCCATCTGCGTTCGCACCGCATTCACACTCAGGGTAAGGTCCGTTTCACTGTCCACCAACGTGCCGTCCAAATCAAAAATCAGGAGTTGGATATTTCTCAAAATTTCCCTGGTGACGGCCGTCAATTTACGCTCGCGCAACGAGATCCCACCCTTAATTGAAGCCACCCGGCCGGATTTCCTTTTCTTTCACCCATGTTGAATGAATCCATTTTAGCCGCAAACCAGCGCCTTGGCTACGCAAGGGTTCTGGTGATACGGGCGCTCCCGGATGCAGTCATTCCCACGAAAGCGGGAATGACCTGTGTTCCGAAAGGGATCTGATTCCAAACGACACCGCCGCTCGAAGGTTATAATTCTCGACGTGTTTTCATGCCTGTGGTAATTTGGACAATCAACAAAATCCACCCGGCATTTTGGGTGCCACAAAAAATCAATGGCTGAGATACTTCCTTTTCGAGCGCTGCACTATAATCCGCACAAAATCGCGAAGCTAGGCGATGTGGTTACGCAACCCTACGACAAGATTTCGGCTGAAATGCAGGCCCGGTACTACAGCCTGAGCCCATACAACGCCGCGCGCATCATCCGTGGGCTGGAGAATCCCGGCGATTCTCCGCAGGGAAACGTCTATACCCGCGCCGCCAGCTTTCTTCGTGATTGGATACAACAACAAGTCCTGACGGCGGAACCCGAACCCGCGATCTACCCCTACTATCAAGAGTACTGGGTGCCAGGCCAGCCCCAGCAGAAAAAACAGCGCCGGGGGTTTATCGCCCTTTGCAAGCTGGAGGACTACAGCGCCCGGGTGATTCACCGTCACGAGGAAACGCTTTCCGGGCCCAAAGCAGATCGGCTGGAGCTGTTGAAAGCGACCCACGCCCACCTCGGCCAGATTTTTATGCTTTACAGCGACCCTAAGGGGGAAATCGAAGCCACACTCGACGCGAAGACGAAGGATCAACCCTGGGAGAGCGTGGTGGACGAATACTCAACCGCCCACTCCGTGTGGAAAGTTACGGAGCCCACCATCGTGACTGGAGTCGTTGCAGCCATGCGGCCCAAAAAACTTGTGATCGCGGACGGTCATCATCGCTATGAAACTGCTCTGGCCTTCCGCAATGCCTGCCGCTCGCAGGGGCAAAAAGCATTGGGCGCTGAATACGTGATGGTCACCTGCGTGCGGCAGGAAGCAGACGGGCTGGTGGTTCTGCCCACCCATCGCTTGCTGCACGGCCTGCCTGCTTTCCGATGGGGAAGATTTGTGGGCGACGCTCAGGAATTTTTCGACTGGCAGGAGTTGCACCCGGACGAGCAGGCGGAAAAATCTGACACAGGCCTGGCGCAGAGATTACAACTTGCCGGTCGGGAAGCCCCGGCCATTGGAGTTTTCGCAGGGAGCGAGGCGCAGGGCATTCTCACCCTTCGAAAGGACATCCGCGTTTCCCAGTTGATGCCCGACCTTGCCCCCAGCCTTGCCCGGCTGGATGTAGTGATCCTCCACCGGATTCTCCTGGAGCGAGTGCTCGGCATTGATCCGCAAGCCGTGCGCGAGGAAAAAAACCTGCACTATGTGAGGGAGATTAAAGCCGCCCTGAACTGGGTCGAAAGCGGCCAGGCTCAATTATGTTTCCTGATGAATCCCGCGCCCATCCCGGCGGTTTGGGAAAACGCGCTGGCCGGGCAGGTTCTTCCCCAGAAATCCACCGACTTCTATCCCAAACTCCTCTCGGGCCTCACCCTCTTCTGGCTGGACAATCCGGCCGGAATATAGGCTGGTGCCGTGCGCCCGGGCGTCAGTGTATGGGCACGAAGGATTGCAGCGCTTCGTCCACCGTGTTGTAAACGTCGAAAATGGTCACCAATTTGGTGATGTGCAATTGTTCGTGGAATTTCTTGGTCAGGTTGGCCAGCTTCATGATGGCTCCTACGTTGTAGGCGGAGGTATAGCCCCCCACCAGGGTGCCCAGGCCGGCGCTGTCTATGTAGCCTACATTGGCGAGATCCAGCACCAGCCGGGACTTGCCCTGGGCCAGGAGCTCCTTCAACTTCGTCCGGAGTTGCTGGCTCTCGTCGCCCAGCGTGATGCGCCCCGAGATTTCGAGGATGGTGATCCCGCCTGAATCCTTTTCCACAATTCCCAATGCCATTTGAACTCTCCTTTCTGGTCGAAAGCCTTCATTCAAATTCGGAACAGGACAAAAAAAACCCGCAACGCGGGCAGACCATTTTGCAGTGCCGGGACTCGAGCCTGTGCGAGCACACCGGACAAAAGTGAACGGGGAGCTCCACGGCCTGGCCTGCTTCGGATTTTTCGCCTGTCTGTTCGGCCATGCGAGTTCCTCCTAATGAAAGTATGCCTGAAGGAAACCCACTTCCCAAGCCAGAAATAATCCGAACCCCAGGCTGAACAATCCGGTCCCCAGGCGAATCGCACGTTCCATCATCAGCCAGCGTCCCGCCGCCAAGGCCAGGGGCACGCTCATTAGAATGCTCATGGCCATCATGCCGCCGATGGTGCCCACTCCAAAAATCAAAATGGTCCCGAAGGCGAGGAGCATGGATGGGATCGCTCCCACCACCAGCAACAAAACCGCCGCTGTCCCCGCCAGTCCGTGCACTACGCCCACCACAAACGGACGCTTGCCTAATCGCAGGGTATGATGCTGATGTTCGTGGCCACCGCCGCCCAGGTGAACGTGAAGGTGGGAGTGCGTGGTCCCATCGTGGGCATGGGTATGAACGTGCAGCGCGCCCTTATTGGGGGTCGTAAGTAGAACTCGAAGGCCCAGCACCACCAACATGCAGCCCACCAGAAATTCCAGAAAGCTTGATGTATGTGGGGCCACGGTAAAACGGAAAATCAGCATGAGGGATCCAAACACCAGCAATGCCGCCGTGTGGCCCATGCCCCAATAAGCTCCCACCAGCGATGACCGAAGCAGATTCCGCTCCTCGGTGACGAAGGTTGAGACGGCGGCCACGTGGTCGGCGTCGAGGGCGTGGCGCAACCCCAGCACAAATCCGAGGGTCAACGTCGCCCAGATGGGAAAACCGCCGGGAATGCCGATTTCAGTCATCTTTAATCCCTATCCTCAATTCGGCCGCTGGCGCAAGAAATCGGTGATGCTCTCATAGGCGCGGTTGAGAGTGGCCTCGTCGGGCAGAAAGACGGTGCGAAAATGCCGCGTGCCCGGTGCTTGTCCAAAGCCGCTGCCATGCACCACCAGGACCTGCTTTTCCAGGAGCAGGGCGCGAACAAACTCGTCATCTCTGCCTGCGATCTCCAATTGGGGAAAAGCGTAAAAGGCGCCACGCGGTTTAACGCAACTCAAACGCGGCGTGGTTTCACACCATTTCATGGTGAGGTCACGGCGTGCGCGCAACTTGCGCACGGTCACGGCCACATGGTCCTGCGGACCCTCCAACGCGGCGCGCACCGCGTATTGTTCCGGACAATTGGCGGAAAGGCGCGCGCGCAACAATTTGTGGATGCCTTCCACGTAAGGCTGCACGGCCGCCGCGTCCCCGCTGACCACCGCCCATCCGATCCGCCATCCAGGGGCGAGATATCCTTTGGAGAGCCCGCCGAAGGTGACCACGGGCACGTCCGGCGCGAGAGCTGCGATGGAGAGGTGAGGGTCATCGTCCAAAATCAGTTTGTCATAAATCTCATCGGCAAAAATCATTAGTTGATGTCGGCGCGCCAACTCGGCAATGGCTTCAAGCGTAGGCCGCGAGTAAACTCCGCCGGTGGGATTGTTGGGGTTGATCACCACCAGGGCGCGCGTGTCGGTAAATATCCTCTGCTCGAGATTTTCCAGATCTGGCTCCCAGGCCGCGCTCTCATCCAGCACGTAAGCGTTGGGCTGAATGCCCAGTTTGGCGAGGACGGCGGAATAGAGAGGGTATTCGGGGCAGGGCGTCAGAATATTTTCGCCGGGATTCAGCAGGGCGGTCAGGCAAATATCCACCGCTTCGCTCACGCCCTGCGTGATGAAGACATTTTGAATGTTGCGAATGCCTTTGCGCTCCGCCTCAGCGCGCACCGCGTCCAGGGCATCTTCAACCCCGCCCGAAGGAGCGTAGCCGTTCTTGCCATCGCGCATGGCTTTGGCCACGACGTCTATGATGTGGGGCGGAGTTTCAAAATCAAACTTCAGCGGGTCGCCGATATTAAGGGGCAGGATCTTCTTGCCCTCGCGCGCGAGCTGCTCCGCCACCACGGCCAAGTCTCGAATGGCGTAGCGCACATGCTCCAGCCGAGCGGCAGCCAGAATTTCGCGGACATGAGTAAGATCACGTGTCATCGGACTTATAGATTTGTAACAGAAAGCCACGATGCGGTCAATTCGGGCATGGAAGCGCGAGACTTGAAAATCGAAACCGCAAAATCGGCGCGAGGTTGGCCTTGCCAGTTTCGATTATCCATTTTCGAGTTTCGATCCCCCAGCAAAGGGGAAAATTGGAGCGGCCCTTGCGACCTCATTTGCAGATTTCGCTGATTAACGCCGATTTGAAAAATCAAAGCCTCTGCGCAACCTGGGGAAGATTAAGGGCCTAAGAATAAGATTTCAACGAAGGTACACAGTGAAGGATAGGCGGGCAGGCGGAGACTCCGCGCCCGAGGACCGATTCCATTGAACCCAGCCGCTATTGGTTTTTCTTTTTCTTAAACGCGCCCGCCAAGCCCTGGATGAGGCTGGCGGGAGTTTGTTGCTGATTGGTTGTGGCGCCGGGGGCCTGTTGGCCCCCAATCAAATTTTGCAAGCCGTTCAACTGGCCTTTGCCCAGGGACTTCAGCATGAATTTAGGGAAGGATAGTGTGCCACCGATGCCGAAAGGGAATGTCATTTTGCCATTGGCGAGTGTCGCGCCCGACAAACCGGCGAGGAGAGTGCTGAGTTGGTTCGTGCCGGAGGCGAGATTGGCCACTCCGGTGTAGTCCAGGCTGCCGGGACCTGCCATGGTCATGCTACCTGCTCCCTGGGCATCCAGCCCGTTGCCGACCACGTTTATTTTCCTGCTGGTAATTCTGCCATTGGCAATGTTCAAGTCAGCGGCGATGCTGGCGAACGCTCCGGGGTCGCCCTGGGCGGCTCCAAGGCTGCTCAACTTGGCCAGTTCCATCAAGTTCTTGCTCAACTGAAGTTTGGGCAGGTTGCCGTCCTTCACGCTCAGGTTCCCGGTTCCACGCATCCCGGCCAGGGGGTCGGAAGAACCTGTCACCTCACCATCCAGATCCATATTGCCCTGCATTTTGCCGGTCATATAGCCACGGGCGCTGGGAATCTCCTGGAGGAATTTCGCCACGTCCACTCCCGTGATTTGGCTTTTAACTTTGTAGTGTGGGTTGACGCCGGCAAAATTGAAATCGACGTTGCCCTTGGCGTGCCCATCGTAGAGATTCAATCCCAGGTCGTCGAAAAAGACTTCTTTGGGATAGAGCCGGACATTGGATTTCACCGAAGTGACCCGCAAAGTTTGGAAGCGGAGCGAATCGGCCTTCAGCGTTCCGTGGGCGGCCGGCTGGCCGCCGGCGGCATACACCACGAAAGCGCCCCACCACGGCGCGCGAGCCATTTGATTGCGCTGCGGGGGCGCGAAAGGATTGGAGAGCGAGGCCCCAAACGCGTTCAGGTCAACTTGCTCGAGCTGGCTGGAGAATCCGCTGGTCTCAAAGAAAGGGGTATCGGGCCTGCCGTTAGCAGCCAGTTTGCCGGCTGACAAATGTCCATTGGTCACGGTCACGCTATCAATCACACCCAGCGTGAAGGACGAGGAGGAGGCCGCCATCGCAACCTTCCTCACCGGCTTGCCCGCCTCCGGAGATTCAAAGTTCCATTGGCCGCGGGACGATTGGAGCAAGCTGATTTCGGGCTCATCCAGCTTGAGCGACTTGATGACTATTTGCCGGCTCAAAAGCGCCCACGCGTCCACCACCGCGTCGATGCGCTTGGCTTTCACAAATGGGCCTTGAGGGAATCCCGGAGGATTGCCGAGAGCGAAATCATCCACGCGAATGGCGACAGTGGGGAACAGGGTGAGGGAGAGCCGCCCGATTTGCGCCGGCTTGCCCGTCTGGGCCTGGATGCGTGCCACCACTTCCGGACGGTACCGGTCCACGTTTACCAGCAGGGGGACAATAATCACCACGGCCAGCACAATGAGCGCCACAAAAATAAGAAGACCAACGAGGATTTTTTTTCCTTTGGACATAAGCATGACTTCCTTTGGAATTCGGTGCCCGGCTGCGCCGCCCAGCAAAATTTCGCCTCCAACCGGGCGAATCGATCTCCTGCCAGGATTTTACACCACTCTGGGTCGGGTGAATCAAGGCTTACTTGGATTTTGTCGTATCGGGTTGAGCTCGGGTGAGCTTGGCGGTGAAGTAGTCAAAGAAGGACTTTTGCGGCGGCGAAGCTTGAACCGTTTCGGTCAAAGCATCCGTATCTGTCCGTGTAAGCTTCCGGCGAAAGAGCCATCCGGGTGGAGGCTGCTCGCCTCCTTCCGGGTTAAACTGGATTTCAGCCTCCTCCGTGGTTACTCGATAGCGAGTGACAAAACCGGTGGATGAAAAGACGCGAAGAATATACCCCGCACCCGGACGGTCCGCGGTCAGGATACCCATCCAGGTTTCGTCGGTGGCGGGAATCGTTTTAGTGGCAGGAAGCGAAACAGATTCACGGAAAACGACCACCCTCTTTTCAAGGTCATAAGAGACCTTGAGATGAACGTCGCCCTGAAGTTTTTGCTCCCCGGTTTTTCCCGACCAATCTCCGATCAGCCAATCAAGGTGCGAATAATCCGGCCGTGGCGGAAGGGGAATGGTATAGGTCGCCGGCGGCTTCTCTTTAGGCCGCGGCGGCCGGCCCAGCGCAGAGGCGAATGGGATTACGCCGAAAGCCGCAAGAAGAAGGGCGAGGAGCGTCGCACGGGATCCCTTTCCTCCCCCAAGCTGATTAGAGACGGTGGAATTTTGAGTGCGGTCGTTCAACCCGTTGCGTCCTTTTTGCCGGGCCCGGGGTTTCGCATCACAATCTGAGTGACGGCGCCCCGAAAGCCCGGGAGCCGTGGAGCGGCCTATTTGCGGGCGCGGTTATCCTTTATGATTTGCGCCAGCAGTCTCAGCATGTCCGTGGTGGTGATAATGCCCACCAGTTTGCCATCATCCACTACGGGAAGACATCCGAAACGTTTTGTGGAGAATATTTCTGCAGCGTCGGCAACGTCCTGGTCGGGTTTGAGCGTCATGGGGTCTCGTGTCATCACGCGGCTGAGAGGAGTGGATTCCATAATTTCATTGTATTTTCCCGATGAGACTCCGCTCATCACTCCGGGGGCAAAGCGCTTAACGTCGCGTTCCGTAACCACTCCAACCAGTAAAGCGCCCCTGAGGACGGGAAGGTGCCGCAGGGAAGAGCGGGCGAAAATAATCGCCGCGTCCAGCAACATTTCGGTCTCTTGTACGGTGGTTACATCGGTGGTCATGATTTCTTGGACCAACATAAGGCTGCCCCTTTCTCGACCGGCGCCACCGCCCTCCCGGGCGCCCCATGATTCCGGGATGCTGCTGCCCGGAGTCTAAGTGTCGGGAGGGAATTTGATATCCCAGAAGCCGGTTTGATCGACGATTTCAAACCCGAGCTCCATGCCTTGAGCGGTCACCTTGGTTGAGGTCCAGACCACCCGCGCCTGGGCAAAGCGATCCTTGTTGCGCACGCGGATGTCCAGCGTGGAGCCAATTTGAAAATTCTGTCTGGCTCGAATCATCCCGCCGTGCTCGCTCACCATGATGGTTTCCACGGGTTCCCACTCAGTTTCCTGCGCGGAATCCACCGCGTTCACCAGCAAGGGGATGCGCAGGACCATTCGAGCGCTCCGGCGTCGCGCCGGATTTTGTCCAGCTTTTTTATCCATAGGATTGGTTGAAGCTAAACTATAATCCACAATTACTCGCCGTTGAGAGTATTTTCCATCATACCACAAGGTCAAATACCCTTGAGAAGAAGTTGAAGCGAAACTATGAAATCGAAGGTTTTGTAAACCGGGTCTTCGCCGTGGTATCAATGAGGGGATGCGTGTGGAAATTGCTTCCGAACTCGAGTCCGGCGACGCCACGTTGGAAATTCCCTGGGCCAGCCCCAATCAACCTCACCTGAAATATGTGGACTTGAGAAAGTTTCCGGAGAAGTTTGCGTCTCTGACGGAATGCCGGAACAATCCGGCGCTGGCCCGGTTGCTGCAAAGGGTCAACGTGCGAGGATCAATTTTCCGCACCGCGAAATGCGACGTCTGGGTCTCCACCAAACTGGCGCATGACGATAAGCTGGATTTCCAGTTTCCCCTAAAAGTGAGCAGTTACGTGGATTTGGTTTTTGAGCGGTCCGATCTCCGTTCGCGCTTCGAACCCCACCTCCGGCTCGCAAAAAAGCTGGAAAGGTCATTGGCCGGTCGACACCTTCCAGCCCGGATAGATATTGTGGTGCGGCGATGCCTGTTCCATGGGAATGGCCACTGGGGATACTCCCTCACTTTATTCGTACACGCCTATGGCGCAACAAGATCCCAAGCCAAGGAAGAATGGGGCCGCGCGCTGGTTAGCCTGGGTGATGCACTGCTGAGGATTGCGCCCTCGTTCATCAAAAAGCGCACCAAAGGGCTAGACCCACCGAAGCGTGGCGCGATATGATGGTTCTGCCGGGATATTTCCCACATCAGTTTTAAAGTGAGATCGTCTCGCGAATTGAGAGGTCCAAAGACCCGGGCCGCGCCTTTGTTTTGGTATTACTTTGAAACCGGCTATTGTTATCTATTTGCGGTTGTGTTATATAGCCTGACTCCGACTTACCGCGGACGGATGAGAACCCACGCCCGGATGAATGGCGAAAGTTTGGAGCCTTGTGGGGCGGAAACTTGGGGCGCTTCGCGGGACTGTGGAATTGGGAAAAGGGGATCGACCGAGTGAGTTTTATCAATTTTGCGGCTCGCGAAATTAATTGCAAGATCGTCTATTACGGCGCCGGCTTGGGCGGCAAGACCACCAACCTGCAATGGATCTTTGACCAGACCCTGGGCAAGACCGGCGGCAAAATGATTTCCCTGGCTACGGAAACTGACCGCACCCTTTTCTTTGATTTCCTGCCCCTTGACCTGGGTACTGTGCGCGGGTTTAAGACCCGATTTCACCTCTACACCGTGCCCGGACAGGTTTTTTATGACGCCAGCCGCAAGCTGATCCTCCGGGGTGTGGACGGCGTAATCTTTGTGGCTGATTCCCAGGAAGAACGCATGGACGCTAATTTTGAGGCGTTGGATAACCTCCAGGAAAACCTGAAGGAACACAATTACGATTTGATGAAGATCCCCTACATCCTGCAACTCAACAAGCGCGACCTCCCCAACGCGCTGCCCCTGGAAGACCTGAAGAAAGCATTGATGAAAAAGAATGAACCTGTATTGGAAGCCGTTGCTTACAAGGGCGTGGGAGTGTTCGAAACTCTGAAAGAAACCGCTCGTTTGGTCCTGGCCGAATTAAAGAAGGGCTGATCCCGCCGGAAAGATCTACCGCATAGACAGAGTGAAACGCATAGCAAGGACTCAGGCCGCTGTTCCCGTCCGCAGTCGGTCGTGAAGGGCGAACAAAGCTCGCTGGACATACCGGACATAAGCGAGGGGAGGCAGGCAATAGGGAAGGTTTTGTTGTACTCTTTGGTAGTCAGATGGGAGCCAAGGGGGAGGAAAGGCTTCAACGCACCCCACGAAGGCGCGACCCATGACCATTGAACTCAAGCCCGAACGGCAGCGCGTGATCGACCTGGCGATTCAGTCCGGCGCGTATCATGACTCCGAGAAAGTAATTGCCACGGCCTTGTCGATGCTGGCCCAGGACATCGAAGATGGCGCCGTGTCCGAAGCGCGCAGCCATGAGCCGCGCTCCACTTTGGCCGAAGTAGAAGCGGAACTCCGCGCCCTGGGCAAAGTGAGGTGAAGGAATACTTCGTTACCTTCGCGGCGTCGGCCAGAAAAGAGCTCAGGGATTTGCCCTCTGAGGCGATTGGGTGGCTGCTTCCCAAAATCCGTGGCTTGTCGGGCAATCCGCGTCCCGTTGGATGTAAGAAGCTGCACGGTTATAAAGATTGCTGGCGGATTCGCGCGGGGAATTATCCGGTTGTGTCTGCAATTGATGACGGAGGAAAAGTGGCCGATATCACGTGCATCGCTCATCGCAAGGCCGTATACGAATGATGTTCACCGAGTTCTTGGCCCCGCCTATCGTCTTCCATATACTGGCTCCCTTTCCCGGCCTGGTTCTCAAATCCTGATTCGCAATTTGAAATCTGCCCGCTCGGGCCCGTGCGTGCCCGCCTTTTTCCGATGCCAGTGCAGCAGTTTCGCCGTCGACCATTCTTGAAAGTTGCTCATCACCGCGAAGTGCTTCACCGTGCTGCCGCCCCCAAACAGCTCGCCTTGCTGCTTCCGCACTCGCACGGTCACGTAGCTTAGAGGCTAAATGTTTTTCTTCTCCGTTTTCTCACCGGGCACAAAGGGCACCTCGGCACATTGCCCCTCCGCCCCCGTCTCGCTCATCCGCGCGCTGATGGCAAATCCGATGAATCCCCGCGGCCCTCCCTCTCGCTCCTCGTCCGTCAACCAGTTCATCAATCGGTGCTCATGGCAGGCCGGGTCGCCCCCATATTAATAGGTCTTCACCGTCGCGGGCAGCGCCGGCGCCAGCGAAGGCATCTCGTGCCCGAAAAACCCCTCCTTCCCGCGCCAACTCCCCCATTGCCAAGCGTTGCTCAGCACGGCTGCACCTCGCCCTCTAACTTTTCGCTCCACTATCGATGGACTGTGGCCCTCGGTAGTGGTCCAGTTTGGTCCTTTGTCGGGTCGGTCTTTGGCCGCCTCCTTTGATTCGTCAATTTTTTTCGGCCCCCCCCCGCGTTGCGGGGCAGGCGCTGAGCGCCGCTATAGCAGACTGTACCAGGACGCTCCCTCGCCACACCTCGTCCTCCTCAAAAAATGTATTCTTGGGCTTTACGGTTTTAGGGCGGCTTTTACGCTTAAGAAAGTGAGGGCAAGGAAATAAGCCCCAAAGATAAATCAGAGCAAAGGAGCCACGTCATGAAATCCAATCGAGGCATGAAGATGGCTTGGCTGATGGGAGTGGCGCTTTTAATGTCCAGCCTTGGCACGAGTCTGGCGCGCGCTCAAGAGTACGCGAGGAAATTCCCTCTGCCTTTTGAGGTTCGCTGGGGCCAGGCGGCCCTGCCTGCGGGGGAATATTCCTTACTGTTGGACAAAATGCTTTCCGACAGCACGGTCCAGCTTTCCCGTGAAAAAAAGGCATTCGGCTTCATTAAGGCCGAAGCATACGACCTCAACCGGTCCGGCCAGAATTCATTGATTCTGGTCAAGACGCAGTTCGGAAAGTGTGTAAGCGAGTTGCGCCTGCGCGAGATTGGCGTGGTGCTGCATTACGCGCCCGGGCTTCAGAGGTCCTTCAAGCCTGCTGAACGAGAGAGGGTCGCCAAAGGGTTCGTCATCCCCGTGGCCACGATGGGCAAATGAAAACAGGGATCAACCGAGGATGTGGAAGGCCAGGGCACTCCACGCTCTGGCCTTCTTTGTTGTGAAATCGATGCCCAGCCCCAAGCTTTCCTTCCTGGCAATGCAGTTGAATTCATCTTCAAACACGGAGCACAAATGTTTGGTGAAAATAAGGGGAGGATGAATTCCTCGTACGAGGTGGCGGCATTTGCGCCGCCAAGTGAGCGGGCGGACCCCAAAATCGAGGGTTCAAGAGAATTGGACGTATGGAAACACGCCTGTTTGGGAAAATCTCCGGGGCGTTTACGGCACGTCCACCGAATACGGGCCGCTAGCTACCAAGTGCCACGCTTTCGCTTGCCCAGGTTAACTCGAAAAAGTGATGCCCCATGATGGCGAGGGTGATGGCCTTGTCAAAATGAGTGCGATGGCGGTGGAGCGTCTCGGCGATGAATTTCCAATACTCCATCCGGTAGTCGCTCAGCACGCCCTGCCGCCACAACGACCGCCCCAGCGCCATCAGGTCCGAAAAGACCATGGGAGCGTGCGCCGAACCACCCAGATGGGAGAGGAAGTCCGAGGCGCGCTTGAAATACTCTTCCGGGTTGTAAATGGTTTTGAGGATTCGTTGATAGCCCGCCAGCAGCTCCTGCGGGTCCATTTTGGGGATGAAATTCAAATCCATAAGGGTGTTGCTGCCCAGGCTTTCTTTTAAGAGCCGGCCTTCCGATTTCAGCCGGCGCCACAACTGGGTGTTGGGCAATGCGGAAAGCAACCCCACCATGGAAAGGGGAATCGCCGCGTCGCGAATGAATTGGATTTGGCGGTCGAAAACGTCGTGGGGATCGCTGTCGAAGCCCACAATAAATCCCGCCATCACTTCAATCCCGCGCGCCTGGATCAGCTTTACCCCTTCCAATAAATCGTGCCGCAGGTTCTGGAATTTGGTCGTCTCCTTCAGACTCTCAGCCACCGGCGTCTCAATCCCCAGGAACACCCGGGTGAAGTGGGCCTCGCGCATCATGCGTAGCAGGTCGCCGTCCTCGGCCAGATTCATGGAAGCTTCAGTGAAGAGAGAAAAAGGATACTTGTGGTTGCGCATCCACTCCACCAGGTGGGGGAGAAGCAACTTCACATTCTTCTTATTGCCAATAAAGTTGTCGTCCACCAGGAAGACGGGGCCGCGCCAGCCCATGCGATACACCAGATCGAACTCGGCGCATACCTGTTCCGGAGTCTTGGTGCGGGGGCGGCGGCCGTAGATTTCGATGATGTCGCAAAATTCACAGGTGAACGGGCAACCGCGCGAATATTGGACGGCCATGGCGCTATAGCGCCGCAAGCTGGCCAGGTGGAGTTGAGGAAGCGGAACGCGGGTGAGGTCGGGCAAATCTTTCGCCTTGTAGTGGGGCTTGGCCTCTCCCCGCTCCAAATCTGAAGCCAGCTCGCCAATCAGTTCTTCCGCTTCGCCCTCCACCACGTGATCCACTCCGGCAAAATTAGGATCCTGCGTGCTGGCGATGGGTCCGCCCACCACCGTGCGCAGACCCCGGCTCTTGCAGCGGTCAATGGCCGCCTTCATGGACGGGCCTTGCACAATCATCCCGCTGAAAAAAACCACGTCCGCCCAATCCAAGTCTGAATCCTTGAGCCTGCGGACGTTGAGGTCCACCAGGCGCTTGGGCCAGCTTTCGGGCAGCATGGAAGCGACCGTCAGCAACCCCAGAGGGGGATAGGCGGAACGCTTCCCTTGAAAAGGGAGGGCGTGCTTAAAACTCCAAAATGTGTCGGGGAATTCCGGATAGACCAACAAAGTTTTCATGAACAATCCTCCCGATACCCGGGCGCCGATCCTTTTGCGATTTCACAAAAGTATCGTCGATGGTGCTTTCCCTGACCAGAAATCGCGGCTCTGGACGAATGCTAACCAAGTCAGGCTCTAAAGCTTGGATGCAGTGTAACACCCTAAATTTCATTTCCACAAAAATAATTCAAGTCACAGCCGGGGGCCTGGCCGTCCACGGCGCCGATTCATGGGGAGAGGCTCGTAACTACTGGCAGGTGCGCCCGCAATCGGCTAGAATGCACAATGGTGTTCACTATGGAGCAGGGCATTCCAGCAACAAGCCACGGGAATTGGCGATTCCGTCCGGCTGGGTGGAGTTAATATAAGGAGGCATACATGGCAGTTACGAATTCTGATGCTCGGCCGAACCTCGCGCAACTCATTCTCGTTCCCTCTCTCTTCACCCTGGCTGTAACAATTCTCAGGCTGGTGGGAGAACTTCAACAATGGTCTCCCAGGCTGTTCGGTACCGGAGCGGGAGGCGGTGGTGGTGCTATCGTCGGAATCTCGTGGTTGCCGATCTTTTTTGGCCCTTATTTCGCGCTCAAGCTGGCGGGCGTTGACCTCGGCCCGGCGAGCAAAGGGAAAGCGGTTGGTCTCGCATTGGCGGGCCTTCCCGTCATGGTCTTGGGAGGGTTTGTTGTCTTCAAGGGTTTAACCGCAGGTGGAGGGACAATCGCCATTCTGGGATTCCTGATCATCTTTGGCGCCGGGTTCGTGGCGCGAGCCGGGTGGCAAGCTCTGGGAACAACACTTTTTGCCTATGGATTTGCGGCGCGGATTCCGGTGCTGATTGTGATGTTTATTGCCATGCAAGCCGGCTGGACAACGCACTACAGCGCCATTCCTCCTGGCCCCTTTGCCAGTGCCCCCTTCTGGAAGCAGTTTGTTGACCTGGCCTTTTTTCCGCAAATGTTCTTGTGGGTCGGCTACACCGTGGTGGTGGGAGCGGTCTTTGGAACTATTGTTGCCGCCATCGCTCGCCGCGGCAAGAAAACCATGCCGGCCGCGGCGTGATAAGATTGGCGGCTTGAGATTGCAGATCACCGATCGAAGGTTACAGGCGTAATCTCCTGCTGACTTGAATGAAATTCTTATTGAGAGTCAACCATCGAACTCTCTGAAAGGGGTTGATATGTCAGAGACGACTTCGAGCACCCATCTTACGTCCACGCAACTTATTTTGATTCCGACCATCATCACGCTGGCTGTGACAATTCTGAGAGCGGTTGGGGAAATGCAGAGCTGGCCGAAGCCGTGGTTCAGCACCGATGCTGGGGGAGGAGCTGCGGTCATCGGCATTTCATGGTTGCCTTTGATCCTTGGACCGTATTTTGCGGTCAAGCTGGCCCGCAATGGGGATGGGCCGGCCAGCGCGGGAAAGTCGTTCACTTTTCCAATCCTGGGCTTGGCCGTCCTTATTCTGGGCGGCTTCGTATCGTTCAAGGGAGCCCAAGCGCAAGCTCCTTTGCAGGCGATCATGGGCTTCGTAATCATGGCAGTCGGCGGATCACTTTGTTTCCCTGGCTGGAGTGCGCTTTGCAAGATTCTCCTGGCTTACGGATTGGCGGCCCGGATTCCGGTCGCCATCTTGATGATCTTCGCCATCAGCGGCAAATGGGGGACACATTACGATGCCCTGCCTCCGGGTTACAACGGGCCGACCGGGCTTTGGCCGAAATGGGTGATGATTGGCCTGATCCCTCAGATGCTCTTGTGGGTGCCGCTTACGATTGTCGTCGGCTCGCTTTTCGGAGCCATCGCGGGGGCCATCGCGCGGCGCGGCAAACCGGCCATGCAGACGGCGTCCTGATCAGCGCCGATGTATCTTTGCTGTTTGAGCAAAGGATGTCCGTTGTCGGTAGTCTGTGGGTTGAAGCGAAATCTTGCCCGACGGACAATGACTTTATTTCAATTTGGTCGCGGTGACCTCCACCTCATAACGGCGGTTGGACGAAACGTCGTCCATGCTGGTGATCACGGCGGGCTTGCCGGGGGTGATGGCGGCGGCCACGGAGGAGCGGGCCTGGCGCACGATCGGGTTGGGTGTTCCGCCTGATGCGGAATCATCTTTTACAATGCTGCTGATCTCAATCTGGGTACCTTCAAGCAAGATATAACTCCCGTGGTCTCGCAAGCGGCAATCGATGTTGATGCCCACTTCGAAATACTGAAACGTATCCTTACCCGTGTTATAGGGAACCCTGTTGCCCACGCGAATTCTGCCCGTGTCACCGTCTTCGACCGACATCGTGTAGGTGCGGCTGTTGATTGTTTTTCCGCCTTCAAGTTCGCGCACGACGAATTCCAGGCGATAGACAGAGAGTGGTTTCTCTGGGGATTTTGAAGCTTCGGAGGAATGTTGGCCCTTGGGCGCGTCTTGAGCAGACGCCGTGCGGGCAAAACAGACCGTCGTTACCGCCAGGACGGCCATTATCCATCCCGTCAGAATCAGCTTTCTCATGGTTTTCTCCTCATAAATTGTTTTTCGTTTCGTCTGCATCGCTCGCCAGGGGAGGCATGTCCAACTTCTTAATTTCCAAGTCCGGAATCTCCGCGGAATCCGCCGGGAAGCCTGTGAGCACGGAGGGCGGAGTCGTACGTACGTATTGCAACAGCAATCTTTCTTCTGCTGTCTCCGGTTGTGGCGATGGAAACACCGTCATGTGGGGTTCGTCTTCCACGCGTTTTGATGCGCCACGCAACGCCGGCCGGGAAAAAGGTCGACCCGCGCCGTGGGATCGCACCTTTGGGATGGGAATTGGCCCGGGGCCGACATCCGTGGCGTGCGCTGTCGTGACCGCTCCTGCAAGCTTTGGCAGGGCGGGGATTGACTCTTTGTGGGCGAAGTTTAAAACTCCGATAGCAATCAACACCGCGGCAGCGCCCGCCGCCAGCCATCCCGCCCCCAGCCACCGGGCGCGGCGTTCCTGGGCTGCCCGGGCATTCGCCAGCACTCGCCCTTCCAGTCCCGTCCGGGGGGTCACGTTGCCGTACTGCGAAAGGCTTGCTTCCAGCAAATCGTCAACAAATTGACTGCGTTCCTTTTCATCCATGATTGCACCACCTGTCGCGGTAGGGGCGGCTCGCGTACCGCCACTACTTGACCGCCTTACCCTCCAACATCGCAGATAGCTTTTCTTTCAAGACCTTCCGCGCGCGCATCAGCCGGGTGCGCACGGATCCGTCCGGTATGCCGAGCATCCCGGCAATTTCCACCGAGGTCAAATCCTCCACCGTGGAGAGCATCAGCGGTTCGCGCAATTCCCGCGGAAGCGCGGCGATCAGGCGTTCCAGCAACGCTTCCATCTGCTGGTGGGCAGCCAGCTCGTCCACACCCGCGCCGGTGGCGCGCAAAGTTGAAACGGCCAGGGCCGAGTCGTCCAGCGAGATCTCGCGACGCTTCGGCCTTCGGTCCAGGGCCAGGCGCCAGGCCGTCCGCGCCAGCCACGCCCGACGGTCGCGCCCCGGGTCAAGCCGCTTCCACCAGCGCAGGCAGCGAATGAAGGTTTCTTGGGTGGCGTCTTCGGCGTCGTGATGATTACGAAGCACGGAATAAGCGATCCGGTAGACCACATGGGAGTGTTCCCTGACGACAGCCTCGAACTCATCCGCGGCGTCGTCGGCAACCGGAAAGGGCTCGCTCATGCTGACTTGCTCCAAAACCCCCATATCTCGCCCTCAAGTGTAAAGACCGGAAATGAATGCAAAGCGTTCGGATTTCTTTTTGGAAAGTGCTTGTCGATAGGAACAATCAGGTCAGTATTTCAATTCGTAAAGCCCGCCAAGGAGTGCCGGGGCGATATGCGCCTCGAAACTTGCCTTACTGACATACTGAAATACTGACCTACTGACCAACTCCAAGAAAGCAGAAACAACCCACCTCACTTACCTTCCAACTCATCCGCCAGCGCCCCGGCGTCATAAATCTTGCGCAAGGCCTCGATCATAAATCCAGGATGAACGGCGACGGCGCGGCTGATCGTTTCGTTGTAAACGTAGTCGCTCACCAGGCTTTCGATGTTGCCGTCAAAAATCAATCCCACCAGCTCGCCCTGCCGGTTGATGACGGGCGAACCGGAATTGCCGCCGATGATGTCACAGGTGCTGACGAAGTTCACCGGAGTGGAGAGGTCCAGCCGGTCCTTCTGTTGCAAATATCGCTCCGGCAACGCGAACGGCATTTTCAGCCCAAAACTATAGGCGCGATCGTACAGCCCATAGAGGGTGGTGATGGGCGGCGCGATGGTGCCGTTCATGGGATAGCCTTTCACCGTTCCATAAGAAAGACGCAATGTAAAAGTGGCGTCGGGATAGGTCGTTTTTCCATAAACCGCGAAACGCGCCTTGCCGATTTTTTCCCCGGCCGACGTTTCCACGCTCTCCACGTTGTCTTTAATCCACTTGCGTATTTCGCGCACCGAAGGATCGATGTTGCGGGCCATCACGATCATAGGGTCGGTGGACGCTGCGACCGCAGCCTCACCGCCTTCCACCAGAGACTTGCGAAAGGCCGCGTCCCCTAGTTTCGTTCCATCCACCAGTTTTTCAGCCGCAGCCTGAGGCGAGTCGCCTCCGACGGCCGCTTTTACAAAAGGGTCGTTGGGGCCAAGCTCTTGTAGGGCGGAGGAAAGTGTATTGGCCAACAAAGCTTTCTCCATTCCCGGGTAGACGGGTGCGGGCGAAAAGAGGCGGAACTTCAGCGAATCGAGTTCTGAATCATGGAAGCCGTCCAGACGAACGCCGTCAGGCTTCTTCACTTCGATGACGTATTGGACAATAGTGAGGGCGTTGCCCGCCAGTCGCGAGGGGACAACGGAGCGAAACCGGGATTCCTTGAAGCGGGAGACAAACTCTTTCTCAGCCCCAGCGATCTCATCCCAAGCCGGCCCGTAGTCTTTTTTCCATTCCGGCTTGCTGGCCACCAAGGCGCGGAAATCGGCTTCCTCTTTCCGCCGCTTCGCCATCAGATCTTTGTCCAGCAGGCCGTTGTGCATGCCAGTCAAGGCCTTGATGGAGTTTTCAATTCCAAAGGTCAGGTTCGCGGCTTCCCGAGACTGCTCCGGCCCTTGCGCGGAGTATTGATTCAAGGTATCTAACCATCCCTGCAACACTTTCAGCCGTGACGGCAGGTAAGTGTCGCGCGCGTCTTCAATTTGCGCCAGGGTATCCAGGCGGGAAGTGGAGCCCGGATTTCCCGAAACAAAAACCAGCTCGCCATCGGCGGCGCCGCGGGGGTTCCACTTGAGGTAATTCGGCGTCTCAATGGCCTTACCATTCTCGTAAACTCGGAAAAGCGCGAAGTCCAGGTCGTAACGCGGGTAGGTAAAGTTGTCCGGGTCGCCCCCGAAAAAGGCGATCTGCTGTTCGGGCGCAAAAACCAGGCGCAGGTCCGTATATTTCTTGTAGCGGTAGAGCCAGTATTCCCCGCCCTGGTAAAGCGGGATTACGTCGGAGCGCAGGCCGGTTGAATCCAGACTTTCTTTCTCGATCTTCGCGATTTCTGCTTTTCGCGCTTCGAGCGCATCCTTGTCGCTCATGTCCGGCATCAAGACGCCCATCACTTGCGCCGTCACGTTGACCATCGACATTAGAACGTTCACTTCCAAGTCAGGACATTTCAACTCCTCGGCGGGTGTGCGGGCGTAAAAACCATCCTTCACATAATCTTTCTGGGGCGTGGAGACTTTCTGCAACTGGCCGAACGCCACGTGGTGATTGGTGAGCGCCAAACCGTGCGGACTCACAAAGGAGCCGGAACCTCCGTCATTAAACCGCACGCTGGACAGGCGAATGTGGTCCAGCCATGCCGGCGTGGGCGTGAAGCCATAGCGCTGCTGCAATTGTTTCGTGGGCGGGTTATCAAAGGTCCACATTCCTTCGTCGGCGGAAACTTGAACGCCGATCAACACCAAGCTGCAAAATGCCAGAATCAACGCGGCGCGAGTAATTCGCTTTGATGGCTTTGGTTTCATTTTCTCTCCAAAATGTCTGTAGGGCCGGGGCTTGCCCCGGCCTCTTGGTTGAGCACTTTCTTGCGAAAAGGCCGGCCCAAGGGCCGGCCCTGCTTTATGGTTTTTTTAGTTCGCTCCCAACTTTACTGCCCGTCCGGTACGAATGGATTCCTTGGCCGCATCCAGAATTTCAACCACGCCCACATTCAACTCCGGCGCCACCGGATTTTCCACCGTTTTGTTATTGCGAATGCAATAGAGGAAATAGGCGATGGGGTTGCTGGTATCGTGTTCCACCGGGCCGAGCGCAACCGGCTGGCCTTCCGGGCTGTCAATGTTGGGCGGAGTCTTGGCGTCGCTATAAAGCAGGGAGGACTCCGTGGCCAGCAGGCTGCCTTTGGGGCCAAAAACCTGCACTTGCCCTTTGCTGTAAGGCCAATCCCAACTAGCCTGGATGATGGCGGTCGAGTCCGGATATTCGAGCAATATCACCGCATCATCATCCACGGCGTTGTTCTGCTCGGTTTTGAGTTTGAGCGTGTAGGCAAACACGCTGGTGGGACGGCCTTTTAACCACAAGGCCCACTCGGCGCCGTAACAGCCAAAATCCATCAGCGCCCCACCACCGTTCTTTACGGGATCGTAAAGCCAATCGGCGAAATATTTTGACACGCCGATTTCCTTCGGCCCCTGGTGTCCGTATTGCACGATGATTTTCTGCACCGGGCCAAGCTCTCCGGCATGAACACGATGGAAGAGTTCGTGCGACGAAGCGGTCCACGCGTTCCAGTAATTCACCATCAGCTTGATGTGCGCCGCGCGCGCCAGGCGTTCCATTTCGCGCGCGTCCGCAGCGTTCGTAGCCAGCGGCTTTTCCACCGAATAATTTATGTGCCGCCGAGCGCACTGCTTCAGGATCTCCAGGTGGCGATTGTTGGCTGTGGTCACGATTACCCCATCCGGCTTTATTTCATCGAGCATCTTGACGTAGTCGGCATAGAATTTCACGTCGGCGGGAACCTGCGCCCTGGCTTTTTCCACCAGCTCATGATGCGGGTCGGCGATGGCCACAAGGTCGGCGTCCGGTTCCTTGGCGATATCCCTCAGCAAGCCCCAAACGTGATCGTGGTCGAGACCTACCACCGCCAATTTCGTTTTGGATGCCGACTGTGCCCCAACTGATGAACTCATAAGCATCAATGCCGTGGCGGTGGCCCAAGCGTTTCTCAGCATTTCTCCCTCCGGGGGGCGGAGTTTTAACCGGGCGCTAAGTATACCGCCGGGAGGGCCGGTCAGAACATCTTTCACCACTTTATTGACAAGACGAAATGGTCGCCACCAAAGTGTCTCAAATCGGATTGGTGGATGACATCCTATTGCGCGCTGAAGAGCCCGCGTCGCTATCATTCAGGAAGGGCCGGGGAAATTTAGGGTCGGCAATATTACGTAAGTATATTCCGCCAAGAAAACAGGTAGAATCCCTGATTGAATTGATTTTCGTCCGGCGGGAAAATATTCGGCAAGTGTTTCATAAACCCGAGGGGTCTCGGGCTGATTCTGGCGAAGGGCCAAGGCATTGGCTGACCCGGAGTGGCGACTTATTTTCCGAGACCCCCTTCCTCCAGTTCAATCCTATTTGTGAAAGACACTGGAACCATCCCGGGCGCAGAGTCGGAAGACCCTAATGTGCGTTAATCTGGAAGTCCAATCGCCCGCCAAGCCGGATAGTGCAGGAGTTAGCCTTCGCACACGTTGGCAATATATCGCCCCTGAGAGCGAAACTGCATGATGCGTTTTCCGTCGCGGGCAAGCTCCGCCCAGCGCGAAGTTGTTTTGGGATTCTGTTCAATCCCCGCCCTGCGGAAATCGTTGAAATCAAATTCAACCAACCTCAGCTTTTTGGCGCGCAGGTAAATGACTTTGTGTACCTTGCCATCCAACTCGACTTGGGGGCGGTCATCCACCAGCACTTGGCGCCAAACAGAAATAAGCGCATCGTCCAAAGTCATAGCCGCTTCCTTCGAGCGCATTTACCCTTGCGAAGCGGGCGCAGCCCCAATGCAAATCCTGGGGATCCCGGGCCCCTCCCCTTCAAGATTCACGGGGCTCGGTCCATCGGCGCGATCTTTATGGCAAGGGCATAATCGCCGTGCTTCTCAGGCGGCAACTTGACGAAAAGTCCGCCAGAAGTTTGTTTCCATTTCAGTTTGTCTTGGTAGTCCAGCAGTTCAACTTTGCGGATTTTTTGCTGGCTAAGAGTTGAGCCGGAAGCAAGTGACTTAATAGCGAGCCTTCCACTTTCCGGCCAAGCCAGGGCGATGGCGTAGAGCGAGTCACCCTTGGTGGTAAACCGAAAATCCCTGCGGAACATGGGAATAAAATCTTTGTAGCCAAATTTGTTCTGTGGTCCATAGGTCTCAAGGTGATGTTTGAAAACGGGGCCGCCCATGATGTACATGTTGCGCGAATACCACTCGCTGTCAAAGGCCGGAACCGAATAGACGCCCCAATGAATGAATATCCCGAATTTGGCGTCGCGATACCACTCCGGCACTTGGTACTTCACCAGCGAGTCCCAGGATGCCTGGTAAGGTCCGCGCGCAATCACGGCATCAATCTTGGTAACGGCCGCTTCCACTCGCGGGTCCTGCGCCCGCGCCTGTCGCGCAAAGGCCAGGGCCAGCAAAACGAAAATTGTCCCATGAAGGCGGCGGCCGCGTGAAGCAACATAACCGTCCGCGTTTCGCCCCTGGCATCTGCCCTCTGCTGGGCTGGAAGTGAACAAAGCCTGAATTGTGCCACTAAACATTCACGCGCTCCCCGGATGACTTGTACGGTGGGGGGTGAGTATAACCCATCTGTGTTTGCCCGCGCGCCTGGAGTGGTTGAAGAAACCGAACCGACCCAATAATCGTCTGTTATGCTAGAGGTGTGAGGGGCTTGTGATCGAGCTGGGCGAACTTCTGCGGGTGGCCATGCGGGCGCTGGCGCGCAACAAGATGCGCAGCCTTCTAACCATGCTCGGAATCATCATTGGCGTGGGCGCCGTCATTTGCAGTGTGGCGATTGGCGAAGGAGCCTCCAACCAGATCCAGGAACAAATCCGCAGCATTGGCGACAACATGGTCTGGATCGAGGCCGGTGGCCGCCAGGTCAACGGATTGCGCACCGGCACCCGAGGCACCAAGACGCTGACCGTTGGGGATTGGGCCGCGATCCGGCAACAGATTCCGCTGGTATATAACGTTTCGCCCAACGTGGATTCACACGTGCAGGTCATTTACGCCGGCCAGAATTGGCAGACCTCCATCCATGGTGTAACCCCCGAATATCTGTCCGTGCGCCGCTGGAAAATCGCGCGCGGAAGCGCCTTCCAGATGAGCGACGTGGCGCACGACGCCGACGTTTGCCTGCTGGGTCAAACCATTGTCGATCAGTTGTTCGGGAGCGAAGATCCCATCGGCAAGACCATCCGCGTGAAAACGATTCCCTGCCAGGTGGTGGGCGTCCTGGGGGCCAAAGGGCTGTCCCCGTTTGGCCAGGACCAGGACGACACTCTGTTCATGCCATACACCACCGCGCAAAAGAAGATTCTTGGCTACGACTGGCTGGATGACATCATGTGCTCGGCCACTTCCCGCGAAGTAACCGCTCCCGCCGAGCAGCAGATCGCCGCCCTGCTTCGTGACCGGCACCATCTGCGCCCGGACGAGCCCGACGATTTCAACATTCGTCATCCGGCCGACGTGGCGCAGGCGGGCGCGCAATCGCAGCGCGTGATGACCATTCTTCTTTCCAGCATCGCTTCCATTTCCCTGCTTGTGGGCGGCATCGGAATCATGAATATCATGCTGGTCTCAGTGACCGAGCGGACTCGGGAAATCGGAATCCGCCTGGCAGTAGGCGCGACGGAAACGGACGTTCAAATGCAATTCCTGAGCGAGGCGACCGTGTTGAGCGTAATTGGAGGCTGTCTGGGTCTCGCCGCCGGATTCGCCGGAACTTCCGTCATTTCAGACACGCTCCATTGGCCCACTCTGATCCCGGTGCAGGCGATCATCATCGCGGTCGTGTTTTCCGCCGGCGTCGGCGTCTTTTTTGGCTTCTATCCGGCTCACAAGGCGGCGCACCTCGACCCCATTGAGGCGCTGCGTTACGAGTGAGCAGGGATTTTTGATTTTTGAATTTTGCGGGACCCCTCTCCCGGCCCGCATTGTCCATGACTTGCAACTCATACTTCATCATTCACCATTGTTCTCACTGTACTGAACAGCATGGCTGATGAAACCGAATCTCAAACCGGCGCTCCAACTGCCCGGCAAACCTCCGCGCATCAAGTCTTGCTCGAGGTGTCGGAATCGATTGGCTTGCACCGCGAACTTCCCGCGTTGTTTCATGCCGTAGCCGAATGCCTTCCGCGCATTGTGAGGTTTGATTCCCTGTGGCTTGTCCTGCACGATCCCGAGCGCCATACCATGCGCTTGCATATTCATGAGACCCGGACGCGGGTGGAATTCAATGTCGTGGAGCGTTCCATAGAAGATTCACCCTCCGGCATGGTTTGGCAGACCCAGCAGCCGTTGGTGGTCCCAGACCTTGAACACGAAACCAGATTCCCCGAAGCCATCGCGCTTCTGAGGGGGGCCAATATCCGGTCTCTCTGCATCCTGCCCCTGACCACGGCTCACCGCCGTTTGGGAGCGGTGGGGTTCGGCAGCCAGCAGTTGAACGCCTACGGCCGCGACGACGTTCAATTCCTGCACCAAGTAGCGGGCCAGGTCGCCCTGGCCATGGACAACACGCTGAGCCACCAGGAAGCTCTCAGCCTGCAGCGCCTTTTGGAGCATCAGCGCGACCGTCTGCGCTTGTTGCTGGATCTGAACAACGTGGTGGTGCCCAACCTCGACCTGCGCCAACTTCTGCGAGCCATCTCCACCAGCGTTCGTGAGGTGATGAAATGTGATTTCGCCAGCGTCACTTTGCCGGAACCGGGAGACAGCGAACGCCTGCGCGTTTATGCGCGAAACTTCGCCCGGGGCGACGGGAGCGAAGAAGAAGAACTGGTGATTGCCACCGCCGGTTCGGCAGCGGGAGAGGTTTTGCGAACCGGGAAGCCCCTGGCAGTCACCAGCCAGGAATTGCCCCGATTCAGTTTTCATTTCAACCCGGCCCTGGCGGCGATAAAGGCGGCCTGCTTTCTGCCGCTCATCAGCCAGCACCGCACGTTGGGCACGTTGAACCTCGGAAGACTGGACGAAGCCGCGTTCACCGCGGAAGATTTGGAGTTTCTCCGCCAAGTCGCCAACCAGGTGGCCATCGCCGTGGAGAACGCCCTGGACTACGGCCAAATGGCCGAATCGCGAGAGCGGCTGACCGAGGAAAAAATCTACCTGACGGAAGAGATTCTGACCGAGCATAACTTCGAGGAGATCATCGGGGAGAGCCCGGCCCTCAAGCGCGTCCTCCAGCAAGTGGAGATCGTAGCGCCGACGGATTCCACCGTGCTCATTTTGGGCGAGACGGGCACGGGGAAGGAATTGATCGCGCGCGCCATCCACAATCTCAGCTCGCGGCGCGACCGGACGTTTGTGAAAGTGAACTGCGCCGCGATTCCCCTGGGGTTACTGGAGAGCGAACTCTTTGGCCACGAGAAAGGAGCGTTCACCGGCGCCATTTCTCAGAAGATTGGCCGTTTTGAGCTGGCTCACCTGGGCACGCTCTTCCTGGACGAAGTCGGCGACATCCCTCTCGAGCTTCAGCCCAAGCTTCTGCGCGTGCTCCAGGAACAGGAGTTCGAGCGCCTGGGCAGCACGCGCACCATTCACGTGAACGCGCGTTTGCTGGCGGCCACCAGCCGCGACCTTCTTCAGATGGTCGAGGACAGGGAATTTCGCGAGGACCTCTATTACCGCCTCAACATTTTTCCCGTGGTCGCGCCCCCATTGCGAGAGCGCCCCCAGGACGTTCCCCTGCTGGTGGATTACTTTGTGGATAAATTCGCGCGTCAGATGAACAAACGGATTGATACCATTCCGGCCGAAATTATGGAAGCTCTCAAGCGTTATCATTGGCCCGGCAACGTGCGCGAGTTGCAAAACTTTATTGAGCGCGCGGTCATTCTGACGCGAGCGAAAACCTTGCGCCCTCCGCTCGCCGAGTTGAAACTGGATGCGCGCAATGGCCCGTCCCAGGTCCGCACCCTGGCCGAAAGCGAGCGCACACAAATTCTCCAGGCATTGCGCGAAGCAAACGGATTGCTGGGAGGCCCCGGTGGGGTGGCGGAGCGGCTGGGTCTGAAGCGGACCACGCTGTTTTACAAAATGCGCCGGCTGGGAATTACCCGGCCCGCGAAATGACCGGCTCGTTTTCCCTTTGCAGTTTGGAATGCAACCCTCCCGTCCGCCGTAAACCCGGGCTGAAGTCACACTCACTCGGAATCCTTCAGCAAGATGAGAATGCCCTCATAATCTTTCGCGCTCATGTTTTCTGGCTGGTGCCTGCGCGCCTCATACCAAACCACCTCGCCCGCCCTGCCGAACAGGCGCTGTGTTCTTCCGTTTGGAAATGTAAATTTAATGTCCCTGTCGGTCACCGAAACTGTAATCATGGCAGGAAACCCAAGCATCGGAGCTTTCTCCCTGGGTCCGAATTTAGCGCGCAACACTCGAACCCTTTCATTCTCGAATTCAAGCGCGAAATGCTTGGGGTCCGCAACCAATGGATCATCCGCCGGATAGCCGGCTTCAGCAGTGGCCATGGAATTCCTCCTTAATCGCCCGAGCGTTGAATGGCTTAGGATAGAACTCTCAAATCAAGAATACAAGCAGTCGATTGCACGTCCGGGGGTCGCCGCAAGATTGACCAAACCAATTACACTCGATGGAGGGAAGGGAAAAGCGTTAACGCCCCGCCCGAACCGGCTGGGCAGCGTGTTTCTTCGATGGCTTGGGGTGGTTCGCGGCCCGGGAAGCTTTGCTCTTGGAAGGTTTATTTTTAGCAGTGGATCTACGGGCGGTCTTCTTTCGGGGGCGCGCTCGATGAGATGCGGAGCCTGTTCCCCCCTCGTACACCAGTAAAGTCCTGCCGGGAACCAATTGCTGGGATTTCAAGTGATTCCACCGGCGAATCTGGTAAGAGGTAACATCAAACCGGTCAGCCAACATTTCCAGTGTATCCCCACGCCGGATTCGGTACCAGACAGCATGGCGCCGGACGCTTTCATGGACCCTTTGCAATGAGGACTCCCTGCCCGGCGCCAAAGGCAACACCAGCCGGGTGCCTTCATCCAGCTCGGTGTCCCGCTCAATCCCGTTCGCACGCGCCAGCGCCACTGTGGAGATCCGATACTTTTGGGCAATGGAAGCCACCGTTTCGCCCCCGTCCACCTTGTGCGACCGCCACCAGATGCGCTTGTCGGAGGGAATGGAAGCAATGGCTTTCTCGAAAACGTCCCCTGTCCCAGGGGGCAGGTTGAGTTTAAATTCAGGATCATTGGCCGGCGTCGTCCAACGCAGGAGGGAGGGGTTCAATTTGATCAATTCATCCACCGGGTGGTCAATAAGTTCGGCAATCAGGCGCAGGTCCGTCGGCTCGCCGATCGCCACCTGGTCCACGGTAAGAGGGGGATCCGGCTCAACGTCAAAACCGTAGGCCTTGGGGTCTTTGCCAATCAAGGCAGTGGCCAGAAAAATGGGGACGTAGTTCTCAGTTTCCCTGGGAAGTGCGTGCAGGCTTCTCAGGGTCCAGTAATCCGCGTAGCCCGTCCGCTCAATGGCCCGCTGGACTGTCATGGGCCCGCTATCGTAAGCGGCCATAGCCAAGTACCAGTCACCAAAGGTATTATAGAGGTCCTTCAGGTGCCTGGCAGCGGCTTCGGTGGATTTGGCCGGGTCTTCGCGCTCGTCCACCCAGCTATTCCGTCTCAGGCCGTATAGTGCCCCGGTTCCGGGCATAAACTGCCAAATCCCTTTAGCCCCTTTGCGTGAGCGTGCCAGGGGGTTAAAGGCGCTTTCCCCCGCGGCCAGATAGACCAGTTCTGGCGGAAGCCCTTCTTTATTAAGCACTTCCGTGAAAATCGGCTGATATGCGCCCAAACGTCGCAGGACCCTCTCAATAAACCCGCGCCCTCGGCCTTGAAAATACGTCAGCACACCGTCAACGTAGTCGTTGGAAATGAGGGGTAACTCCGAGTGGACAACCTTGATTTCCTTCTGCGCGCGTTCCTTAACGTGGGGATCCACGGGAAAGGTGAGCCCAGAGAACGACTCGATAGCAGTGGGCTCTTCCTTATGACCTGTCGGAGTGGTCTCGCTTTCCAGGGATGCAACTTCCAGGCCGTGGATGTTCTCCACCAGCTTCTCAAATTCCTTGTTCAGGCGTTCATCCGCGGTCAAGTCCATCTTTGACTCGAGGAGCAGGCTTACAGCTTGGTCAAACTTCTCCTTGGCCTTGTCAAAGTTGCCGGCGCGATACTCCTCCATCCCGGAGGCATAAATGGTTTCAGCCTGCTGGATGAGTGTGACCACCGGGTCAGGGGGAGGCGTGGGGATGGACTGAACAGGAGGAGGGGGAAGGGGCACCGGAGTCGGCGGTGGCGCCACCGCAGCAACGGGCGGTCGGGAGACGGGCTTGGGCAATTGCGAGGTCGTACATCCGCCCAAGGCGGCGACCAGTGCCAAACACAGAAATGCCCTTAGCCTCCCCAAACTTAGTCCCCCACACTTATGTTAGACGTATGTAGGATGCGTGCCGTTTGGTGTCTGGCCGCAGATTTAGGAATTCTAATCATATTAAATACTTGGGGTCAACCCGAAACTTGCCAGTGTTGGTGTCATTTGCCAGACACGGGCGTTCCCGGTTGCCGTCATTCCCGCGAAAGGGGGAATCCACCACGAAGGTAAATGGAAATGCTGTGGGCTTGGCGACACTGGATTCCAGCTTTCGCGGGAATGACCTGTGTTTCGAAACGGAGCCGACTCCAAATGACACCGCCACCAACTTGCGGGTAGTGGTACAGCTTGATCCTTTGTAGCGGCGGTCTCTGACCGCCGTCTTTGGTTTCATTACAATTACGGCGCTCATAGAGCGCCGCTACAGCAGACTGAGACACTCCCAACTTGCAACGGTTCTTGACACTTCCCGAATTTCCGTGTTAATTTCCTTGCTCCTAACAGCTTGTTGGAACTCTAACAAAGGCTGATCACATTACATGGGTGGAATTCTAAGCCAGCTTGGACATCTATTTGTCCAAAGTTTTCCGACGGTAATCTTTGTCTTCCTGCTTTTAATTATCCTCAATCGGATTTTTTTTGGACCCCTCATCCGCGTGCTGAAGCAGCGCGAGGACATGACTTCCGGGGCGCTGGTGCGCGCGCGCGAGCAAACAGGTGAGGCGGAAACCAAAACGCGGGAGTACGATGCCGCGTTCCAATTGGCGCGGCAGGAAATTTACCGACAACGCGAGGCCGACCGGCAGGTGACTCTCAAAGAGCGCGAGGTACTGCTCCAAAAGGCGCGGGAGCAGTCCGAAATTTTATTGCAGACCGCGCAAAAGGACCTAAGGGCGGAAGTGGAATCAGCCAAGGCCGAGTTGGCCGCAGCCTCCCGTTCTTTGGCCAGCGATGTTGCCGACTTGGTGCTCGGTAAAGGGCCCTCCACCAACCGCCCGGGGGGTGCCCAGCCTTGAAGCACATTCCTCGAGTGACAATTCTCCTTGCCTTCCTCGTTTTGTCCTTTCCGGGAATGGGTGTGAGCGTCCGGGCAAGCACCCTGCGCCTTGCTCCCTCCGGCTGGTCCGCAGATCTTGCACCCAAGGTCCCTTTGGCGTTTTGGGCGGTTCCCCCGCAGGGGAAAACAGGGGAAGGCAATTCCGAAACCAAAGAGCTCATCTACAAGACCATCAACTTTATAATTCTTGTCGGAGGGCTGGGTTATCTGCTTCGCAAGCCACTCGCCGAATTTTTCATTCTACGGTCAAAGGATATTCGGGAGCGGCTTGAGGAAGGCCGGAAGGCTCTGGAAGGCTCGCAGGCCCGGATGGCCGCCATCGAGGAAAAGTTGCGGCACCTGGAAGAGGAAATTGCCGCTTTCAAAGCTTCGGCCACCCGGGAGGCGGAAGCGGAGTGGCAGAATTTGCGCGCGGCCGCGGCCGAAGAAGCGGAAAAGATTCTCCAATCATCTCGGGCGCGCATGGAAACCTCAACCCGGGCCGCCAAGCTCGACCTCAAATATTTTGTTGCGGAAGAGGCCTTGAAGCAGGCGGAGCAGATGATCCAAGGACGCTTGGACGATGCCACGCGGAAACAATTGGTGAGCCAGTTTATGGCCAGGCTGGATGTGAAGCAAAGCCGAAATTGATTGGCGCAACGGCGGCGGAACGAAACACTTCGCAAGCAAGGGGATTTCTGACCATGGCGATGGCGGTTGCCAACCGATACGCGCGCGCCCTCTCCGAGGTAGTGGCCCCGGCGGGCAACTACCGTGCGGTTCTCGCAGATCTGGAAAATTTCCTGGCTGCCTACCAGGAGAGCAGGGACCTGCGTGATGTTATGGAGACTCCCGCCGTTTCGCTTGTCCAAAAGGTGAAGGTGCTGGAAGCAATCCTGGCGCGCATCGGGGCCGCGGAAGTTTCGGTGAATTTCCTGCGCGTATTGGTCACCAACTACCGGATTGGAATTTTGGGCGAAATTTGCACGGCGTTCCTTAAGATTGCCAACGAGCGTCTGGGCGTCGTTCAGGTCAGGGTCTTTTCCGCCGCCACTCTTTCCGATGCCGAACGGCAGGCTTTGCGCACCCATTTTGAAGAGCTTACCCGAAAGAAAGTGGAAATGGAATTCCGGATGGATGGCGGACTGTTGGGCGGCATTCTGGCCCAAATTGAAAGCACCGTGTACGATGGATCCGTCCGCGGACAATTGCAGCAGTTGCGGGAGCAGCTCACGAGAAAGTAGACGGTAGACAGTAGACAGAGGGGGACGAAACACAGCGAGGTAGGGGGCGGCACAATCCCTGTCTACTGCTTCTTGGAGAGATCATGGCACAAATCAGAGCTGACGAAATTGCCCGGATTATCCGCGACCAGATTGAGCATTTTGACCGCGGCGTTACCGTCACCGAAGTGGGCGCGGTGATATCCGTGGGAGACGGCGTGGCCCGCATTCACGGCCTGAACAACTGCATGGCCGGCGAGTTGCTCGATTTCCCCCACGACGTCGCCGGACTGGCCCTCAATCTTGAAGAGGACCAGGTGAGCGCAGTCTTGCTGGGCGATTACACCACCATCCAGGAAGGCGATACCGTCAAGCGCACCGGACGCATCATGTCCGTGCCGGTGGGCGATGCTTTGATCGGCCGCGTGGTGGATGCCCTCGGCCGTCCGACGGATGAGAAGGGGCCCATCCTCACTGACAAATTTAACAGCATTGAAAGGCTGGCGCCCGGCGTGGTGGATCGCCAACCCGTGCGCGAGCCCCTGCAAACCGGCCTGAAAGCCATTGACGGCATGATTCCCATCGGCCGCGGCCAGCGCGAGCTGATTATCGGCGACCGGCAGACCGGGAAGACCGCCATCGTGATTGACACGATTTTGAATCAGCGCAACAGCGGCGTGATTTGTATTTATGTGGCCATCGGCCAGAAAAGGTCCACCATCGCCCAGGTGATCAAAACGCTCGAGGAACACGATGCCATGAAGTACAGCATTGTGGTGGAAGCCGGGGCGTCTGACCCGGCGCCCATGCAGTACCTCGCTCCCTATGCGGGCTGCGCCATCGGCGAATATTTCCGCGATAATGGCCGCCACGCCTTGTGCATTTACGATGACCTTTCCAAACACGCGGTTTCTTATCGTGAGATCTCGCTCCTGCTGCGGCGGCCCCCGGGGCGCGAGGCTTACCCGGGCGATGTGTTCTATCTCCACTCCCGGCTGCTCGAACGCGCGGCCAAGTTGAGCCCCGAGACAGGCGGTGGCTCGCTCACCGCACTGCCCATTATTGAGACGCAGGCCGGCGATGTTTCCGCCTACATTCCCACCAACGTTATTTCCATTACCGACGGCCAGATCTTCCTGGAAGGCGATCTGTTCCATTCCGGCATCCGTCCCGCCATCAACGTGGGTATTTCCGTTTCGCGCGTGGGCGGCAACGCTCAAATCAAGGCCATGAAGCAGGTGGCCGGCACGCTGCGGCTCGACTTGGCACAGTATCGCGAGCTTGCCGCCTTCGCCCAGTTTGGCAGCGACCTCGACAAGGCCACCCAATCGCAGCTCAATCGCGGCAAGCGTTTGGTGGAAATCCTGAAGCAGGACCAATACCGCCCGCTTCCCGTGGAAAAGCAGATTGTCATTATCTATGCCGGCACCAATGGCTTGCTGGATGATCTGGCGGTGGAGGATTGCCTGGTGTTTGAAAAAAGCCTGTACGATTTCATGGACTCCTCCTACCCCGGCCTGGCCAGGCAGATTCTGGAGAAGAAACAACTCGACGATCCGCTGAAGGCCGAATTAAAGAAAGTGCTGGAAGAGGCCAAAGCGAAGTATTTGGCGGAGAGGAAAGCGGCGAAGGTTTAAAGGGTAAAAGTTAAGAGTTAAGCGTTGAGGGAGGCGAGTTTTACTTTGAGCCCTTGATCCAACAGTTTGTTGAAAAGCGCTTTCCGACCCTGTCATTCCGAGCGCAGCGAGGAATCTCGCTCTGAACGCACAGGCAACGCGAGATTCCTCGTCGCCAAGGGCTCCTTGGAATGACATACTTGGCGCGTTTTTCAGCAAACTGCTAAGTCTTCAAAGGTGATAACGTCATTTGCTTTTAACTTTTAACCTTCAACTATTTAACTCCTGATTGTCGACTATCAATCGTTAACTGTCGACTTGAAAAATGGCCAACGTACTCGACATTCGCCGCCGCATCCGTTCGGTTAAGAACACGCAGCAAATCACCCGGGCGATGAAGATGGTGGCGGCCGCGCGATTGCGGCGGGCGCAGGAACGCGTTTTGAATGCCCGCCCTTACGCCAACCAGATGCTGATTCTACTCGGCAGCCTGACGGCGCGAGTGGAACAGCGCGTCCATCCCTTGCTGAGAGAGCGTCCGGTGAAAAATATTCTGCTCGTCCTGGTTTCGGGGGATAAAGGGCTGGCGGGCGCGTTCAACACCAACTTGATTCGCGCCACCCAGAACTATCTGGCGGAACACAAGGATCAAAAAGTTTCCATGATTGCCGTGGGCCGCAAAGGGCGCGATTTCTACCGCAAGCGCCCCATCCCAATGGTCTCTGACTACGCCAACATTTTCAGCCGGCTGGAAATCTCGCACGCAGAGGAAATCGCCAAGACCATCATAGAGCTATACTCCAAGGAGGAAGTGGACGCGGTCGATTTTATTTATAACGAGTCCAAGTCCATTATGGTGCAGCGATTGACGGTGGAGCGTTACCTGCCCATCAAACCGATGCAGCCGCGCGAGGGCGAAGTCCTGATCGACTATATCTATGAGGAGCCGGCGGCGGAGATTTTCAAGGTCCTGCTGGAGCGCTACATTGAGATTGAAGTTTATCGCGCCCTGCTCGAGTCGGCGGCGGCGGAATTCGCCGCGCGCATGACGGCCATGGACGCGGCCACCACCAACGCGGCGGACATGATCGAAAGATTGACGCTGAATATGAATCGCGTGCGCCAGGCCGCCATTACCCGGGAGATCATCGAAATCGTGAGCGGCGCCAGCGCGCAGTGATAGGAAAAGTGACAAGTGGCGAGTGGCATGAAGTCTTTCAGTGGGTCAGTATTTCAGGTTTTCAGTCGGCATTTCAGATCTTCAGTTAACTGAAATACTGACAATCTGACATGCTGAAATACTGAAACACTGACCAACTGAGTTAAAAGGATTCCTTATGGCAGAAAACGCAGTCGGAAAAGTCGTGGAAGTGATCGGACCGGTGATCGTGGCCGCTTTTGAAGGCGGACATCTTCCGCCCATTTACAACGCCCTTCGCATTACTTCGGACGGATTCACCGTGCCCGCTCCCATCAGCCTGATTGTGGAAGTGGAACAACACTTGGGTGATGGGCGGGTGAAATGCGTGGCCATGCAGCCCACCGAAGGTCTGGTGCGCGGAATGCGCGTCACGGATTTGGATGGGCCCATCACCGTGCCTGTGGGCAAGGGCACGCTCGGACGGGTGATGAACGTGATTGGCGAGCCGGTGGATAAAATGGGCCCCATCGCGGGCGACACTCGCTCTCCCATTCACCGCCACGCGCCCGAGCTCGATGACCAGAACACCACGCTTGAAATGTTCGAGACCGGACTCAAAGTGGTCGATCTGCTGGAGCCGTACTTGAAAGGTGGGAAAACCGGATTGTTCGGTGGCGCGGGCGTGGGAAAAACGGTCATCATCATGGAACTGATTAACAACGTCGCCATGAAACACGGCGGCGTTTCGGTGTTTTCCGGGGTCGGAGAACGCACGCGCGAAGGCAACGACCTTTGGCTGGAATTCAAGGAATCCGGCGTTATCGATTCCGAGCATCCGGAGAAATCCAAGGCGGCGCTGATTTACGGGCAAATGACCGAGCCTCCCGGCGCGCGGCTCCGCGTGGGACTTACCGGACTGACGGTGGCCGAATATTTCCGCGACGTCGCCGGCCAGGACGTGCTTTTATTCATCGACAACATTTTTCGGTTCACCCAAGCGGGCTCGGAAGTTTCGGCGTTGCTGGGCCGCATGCCTTCCGCCGTAGGCTACCAGCCCAACCTCTCTTCGGAAATGGGCGAGTTGCAGGAGCGCATCACTTCCACCAAGAAAGGGTCCATCACTTCCGTTCAGGCTATTTACGTGCCCGCGGACGATTTGACCGACCCGGCGCCCGCCACCACTTTTTCGCACCTGGACGCCACCACCGTTCTATCGCGGCAGATTTCCGAGCTCGGGATCTATCCCGCCGTGGACCCGCTCGCCTCCACTTCCCGCCTGCTCGATCCGCGCATTGTGGGCGAAGAGCACTACAACGTGGCCCGGGCCGTCAAGTCGACCCTGCAAAAGTACAAAGACCTTCAGGACATCATCGCGATTCTGGGCATCGACGAACTTTCCGACGAAGACAAAATCACCGTGGCGCGTGCGCGCAAGATTCAGCGCTTCCTCTCCCAACCGTTTTTTGTGGCCCAGCAATTCACCGGCCTCGAAGGCAAGTACGTGAAGCTGGCCGATACCATTCGCAGCTTTAAAGAAGTGGTGGATGGCAAGCACGATGATATTCCCGAGCAGGCGTTTTATATGGTGGGCACCATTGAAGAAGCAATTGAAAAAGCTGAAAAGCTCAAGACGGCGGTCTAATGCCAGTTGATACTCTACCCACAGAAATTCACCTGGAAATCGTGACCCCGGAACGCCAGGTGGTCCGCGATTCGGTGACGGAGGTTTCCGTCCCCGGCAAGGAAGGCGAAATGGGTATCCTTCCCGGTCACGCGCCCCTCCTGTCTTTGCTGAAGGTGGGCGAGCTTTCCTACGTGCGGGGGAAACTCACCCATTATCTTTGCATCAACTGGGGCTTTGTGGAAGTGTTGCCCGACCGTGTGATTGTCCTCGCTCAGACGGCCGAACGCGCCGAAGACATCGATCTCGAGCGCGCGCGAAAAGCCAGGGAAAGGGCAGAAGAACGCCTGAAGAAGGTTTCCGATCTGGAGGTGGATTTGGAACGCGCCCGTATTGCCCTGGAGCGTTCCCTGGTCCGCATCCAGGTGGCCGGGAAAGCGCGAAATTAAGACCTGTGCGCTTGGCGGCGGGGCAAGGTCTCCCCGAGTCTCCCCGGCATCGAATTCGAACCCCGCACATCTAATTTCAGGGTCGACACCTCAGGCGGAGAAAGGCTTTTCTTCTGGGGTATAAGTGCAGTCAAGCCCGAGGGCGTGGCGGCAATGCTTCCCGGGGGGAATAAAGCACGGAAACATGAAGACACTCGGCCAGAAAGTTCGAATGTACACCACTCGATTTTGCGGTGATTGTTACCGCGCCAAGTTTTTCTTAACCCAGCGTGAAGTTTCCTTTGAAGAAATCGACATTGAGAAAACGCCGGGCGCGGCGGAATTCGTGATCCGCGCCAACAATGGATTGCGTCGCGTGCCCACCTTCGAGGTCGGCGGACGAACTTTCCACTGCTCACCTTACGACCCGCGTAAACTTTCCCGCGAGCTCGGCCTGCAAGGGGAGAACTGAAACAGGTTTAAGTTGCTCCACCACGTCTCCCCTTGCAGAGAATGACCGCCCGGCACAGGGGGTGCTATCTATGGAAATGTTTCCAAATGTAATGCGCGGCGATCGTACTCGGGCCGGCGATGATAGCGCCAATCGCCAAGCCACGTCCTCCTGCCGCGACCGCACCGATGCCCATAGGGACCGCGGCAACAGTGGCCAGCGTCAGCACTTCACCCTTGGTGATGTGATAATGGCGGCGCGTCCTGGTCTCCCGTACATACGACCGCCGCTCCCGCGCCGATTGATACTGGGGCGGAGGGGCAGCCTGGTCTTGGGCGACGCTGGGTTGAGGGGCTGATTGAGCCGGATTGTCCTGCGCCAACATTCTCTGGCTGATGGGCAAAACGCTCGGGGTCATCAAGGCTATACAGCTTATGAGTACGAGCAGTTTTCGTTTCATATTTTCCTCCCTTCATTGGCAAAACAAACGCAAAAGCATTCCTGACGAAAAACCCGCATGAACCGCGGTTATCCCCTGGAGCCGCCGCCTTTATTGCTGGTTGTCTCGATGGGGCAGGGCGGTTTTGGCGTCCGGCGAAGTTTGGCCGCTAGGAGCGGCATTGGCGGCCGCTTCTGTTTCTTTGTACTTGGGAGCGCTCACGTAGCCCCGCACGTTATTCTTGTCGATTCGATTTACGACCAACTCCACCGGCTGGTGGCTGTCCGAAGGATAAAAGAGCACGGGCTCAAACAGATTGACGTGTTTCTTATCGAGCCGGGAATCTTCCACCAGGACCGCCATATCGTAGAAGCCATGCTTCAAGTTGGTCTTGCGCAGAGAGAGGCTGACCGGGCCGACCCGGTCGAACCCCTTGGACTTGGTCAAATTGAATTCGTAATAATCGCGCTCGCCCTTTTTTTCCAGCGCCACCAACTCATCATGCGTTTTGGCAATGGACCCGTTAAGATCGTCCCGGGTCGAACTCAGATCACCCTCCAGTTCTTGCCGGGTACTGGTCACCTGTTGCTGGGTGGCGTCAAGCTGTTCCTTATTTTGTGCAAGTTGGTCCTGCATCTGCTTCCAGCGAGGATCCTCTTTTTGGGGGCGCTTCCTCGCCGCCACGCGTCTTAGCTTTGGCCTGGTCACTGTTTGTGATTCGGAGGCTTGGGCAGAGGGATCCTCCACGCGCGTGGGTGCGGGGGGGGTAGCCAGCAACGCGTTGACCCGTGCGTTCATGTCTGAAACCTGGTCGTGCATTTGGCTGAGTTCGGCGTTCATCTGGGTGTTGGCTGACTCCAGTTTTCGACGGGAGTCTTGCTCGTGGAAGAAAAGCGCGAGGGTGATCACAACCGCGCAGGCCAGAATCAACACGGCCACCCACGGCCCGGCGTTTGACCGCGAAGACGAACTGGGCTCTTCATGGAGTTGCTCTTGATCGTTCATGGGTTTCTCATCCATCGGGTCTGCCTCCCAAACCTGATTTCTTACTCCGGACAGAATTCAAAGATACATCCCGTAACCAGAGCAATTGAATTTCCATTGTGTTGCGCTAATAACCACACCTGTTTCAATTACTTGGCTCTTCCGCAGTAATCTCCCTATCGGCGACAGAGGGTGTATTTTCTCGCTGGCGTGAAAATTTTTCACGGTCAACCGAAAAGAAACATTCAGTTAGGCGGGTACTGCATAAGGGACGTTGACCGGAACCGGCCGGTTTTCGCGGACCGATCGATAAATTGCCTGCATCACCACCACATCGCGCATACCTTCATGGCCGTCGGGGGCGGGATCGCGCCGGCGGCGAATGCAGGCGGCAAAAGCGTCGAGTTCGAGCGCAAACTCGTCCATCACCTTGAATCTCTTCTCGAACCAGTGCCCTCCAATCTTGCCAAACAACCGGCGTTCTTCGTCATATGCGAACGCCGGGTCAAGCGCCGCCCACCCTTTTTCGCCGTGTACGTGCAGGAATGATGCTTGCGCGGCCCCGTAACTCGCCGTGGCCTGGAGCACCAGCCCTTCGGGAAATGTCAGTCGGAAAGCGATATTCTCTTCCACCTCGTTGAACCGCGCCGGGTCAACCGTCCACGCATGGGCTTCGGCTTCAAACGGTTCCCGAGTGGTCAGCCAGCGGGTTGTATTGACGCAGTAAACGCCCACATCTACCAGCGCTCCGCCACCCGCCAACTTCCTGTCCAGGTGCCAGGGCGTCACCTTATTGCCCGCAGGCAGGAGGATTGTAAATGCGGAATGGATCACCTTGAGCCGCCCGAGTTTTCCTCCGTCCACCAACTTCTTCAAGGCCAGGCTGGCAGGGTCAAAATACTTGCGGTAGGCGATCATCAGCCGGACATGATGGGCACGGCAGGCCTCGATCATTCGCTGGCAGTCCTCCACCGAATTGGCCATGGGCTTCTCGCACAAGACGTGCTTCCCCGCCGCCGCGGCGCGCTCGGTGAATTCGGCGTGGGTTCCGTTGGCCGTGGCGATAAAAACCGCATCCACATGAGGATGGCTCAGGCAAAGGGAAAAATCTTCGTAGTTATAGTAGTCGCTCGCCCCGAATTTCGCCGCCAGGCGCGCGGCCTTCTTTTCATCCCCGCTCACCAGAGCCACCAGTTTTGTCCCCCGGCTATGGCGGAAAGCGGGCAGCACCGCTCTTTCGGCAATGCGCCCCAAACCCACCACCGCGTAGCCGACGCGTTCGGAAGTCCCCATACAGTCAGTCCCTTCGAACAGATTTTCCGTCGAGTGTGCTACCACCGCAAGTATTATGAGACCTCTGTCAATAGGCCGCGGAGACGGTGACCTTCAAGTGGTTGGATAATGGTTTTTGGGGTAAACTGCCGCCCATGTTTTCCTGTCGCACTGGAACGCTGGCCGTGGCGATGGCTCTCATTTCGGTGGTGATCGGAGCCCCGCACTATGCTGCCTCCGCCCAGTCCCCAAACCAAGCGGACACGGGGGCACTGGCCGCGGACTTATTTCGCCAGGCAGAACAATTGCTCCAGGCCGGCTCCGTGGCGAAGGCTCATGAAAAGGCCGAAGAGGGCCTCAAACTCGATCCGCGCAGCGCGGTAGGATTTAATCTGCTGGGATCGATTTACGGTCAGGAAAAAAACTACGCGCTTGCCGCGGACGCCTTCCAGAAAGCCCTGAAGATCGCGCCTCGCTCCACCGAAATTCACAACAACTTCGGCAACACTTACTTGCTCGCGCAAAATTTTGACGCGGCGGAAAAGGAGTTTCGCGCCTCCTTAAGCCTCGACCCGGCCAATCGAGACGCCAACTATAATTTGGGAATGGCATTGCTTAGCCAGCACCATTCCAAGGAGGCTATCCGTTATTTTCGGCGCGTTCATCCAGCCGACGCCGGCACTCTATTCAACCTGGTCCAGGCCTATCTGCTGGCGGGGGAGACCCAAGAGGCACTCAACACGGCGAATCGGCTATCGGCTATGGACAAAGGTGACGTCCGGCTCCATTTCACGCTGGGGGTGTTGTTGGCTTCCCACAATCAGTACGAGGCTGGAGCGCGGGAACTTGAAACTGCGGACGCCCTCCAACCAGGAACCCTTGAAATTCTCTACAATCTTGGCCAGGCTTACTTGCGAAGCGGAATGCCCGACCGGGCCGAAGAAGTCCTCGGGCGGGCGCTGAAGCTCCGCCCCGATTCGACCGAGACGCTCTACTTCCTGGCGCAAGCCTATTCGAGCCAGCATGAGGACGAGAAGGCGCTGGAGCTCCTCTCGCGTGCGCACCAGGCCGCTCCGCAAAACGACGACATCATTTTCCTGATGGCCCGCCTCAGCATGAGGCAGTCCTTTTATGAGGACGCCATTCCCCTTCTGGAGGAGGGAGTGAAGATTGATCCCCGCCGCCCGGACCTGCACGCGGCGCTCGGCGAATGTTATTTCACCACCGGCAAGGTTCCCCTTGCCATTCAGGAATTCCAGACGCTCATCAAGCTTGATCCTTCCGCCCGTTCCTACGCATTCATGGCGCTTTATTACCGGCACCTGGGGCGCTTCGAGGAGGCCAAGAAATACCTGGTGCTCGGCCTGAAGGCGGACCCCCACAACGCTTCCTGTCTTTACAATATGGGTTACATCTTGTGCCATCAGGGGGATTACCAAGGCGCGGAAAAATGGCTCCAGCAAGCGGTTTCGACCGACCCGAACTACGTGGATGCTCTGGTCGAATTAGCCAGCGTCAAAATGAATCAGAAGAAATTCGGCGAGGCCATCCCCCTCTTGCGGAGGTGTACGCGTCTGGACCCGCGTCCGGCGCCGGTTTATTACAAGTTGGCCCGGGCGGAGCAAAGTTTTCACCAGATGGCGGCCGCCGAAAGCGATATGAAGGTCTTCGAAACTTTGTCGAAAGACCAGGCTTCGGGACCGTACCCTTTCCAGCACCTTTTCGATTATCTCGATCACCGTGCCGGCCTGCTTTCACAGCAAAAATCCCGGCTCGATCTCACCCAGTTGCAGGAAGGAGTGAAGCTGCACCCGGAGCAGCCGCGCAACCTCTACCTTCTGGCCGAGGCTTACTTGAAGATCGGCCGGCTCGACGATGCCCGGCAGACGGTGGCGCAGCTCGATCAGTTGAGCCAGGGTGATTTCCGCACCGCGATGGGAGTGGGGGTGCTCCTGGCGCGCTATCATCTCTACGCCGAGGCGGTCAGCCATTTCCAGCAGGCTCTTAAATCCAATCCCAATTCGGACGATGCGTGGTACGACCTCGCCGCAGCTTATGTTGGGAGACGCGATTATCCGGACGCTTTCGCCACCCTCCAGCACGTTTCTCCCCAGGGACTGAAGGACGCGAGCTTCCGGGCTCTGCTGGGCGACGTTGACGCCGCCCTCGGACGCACGCGGGAGGCCGTTAAGCTCTTCCGTCAATTGGCGGCGGAAAACCCCGACAACGACCACGCTCATCTCTCGCTCGCTCTGGCCTATCTCCGATCCGGCGACACTCAACTGGCCCGACAAACGCTTGAGGAGGGGCTTGTCCGCATTCCCGATTCGGGCGAACTGTTTTGGGGCATGGGTGTCCTCGCCGGAGTACAAGGACGGATTGAACAGGCCGAAAGTTATTTGAAAAGGTCGGTGGACCTGCTCCCTGAGTGGTCGGCAAGTTATGCGGCGCTCGGTGTGCTCTACTATGAGACAGGCCAGAACGAGAAGGTGCGCCAAACCCTGAAAAAGTTTACGGCAAACGGCCCGTCCGGCGGCATGGATGTGCGCAAGATTGAGCAGATGCTGTCAGCGGCGCCCCCCGTGAAACCCGCCGAGGAGAAGGTTCACGCTTTCCCGCCGCAGGCGCGCCAGGAATTCCTCCAAACCGCGCTTGCCCTCGCCGGACAATAGGGACAGTCGGTGCGTCGGCGGGACCGCCACGCCAGCGCCCTATTCTCCGATGATTTGAATCAGGTAAGTTCTTTCCAGAGGCCCGTCGTATTCCATGAAGTAAATGGTTTGTCGCGAGCCGCGCACCATTTTCCCGTTCTCGATGGGGAAGCTGCAGTTGATCCCGCCCACCACGCTCTTCAGATGCGCGTCGGCATTGAATCCCAGCCGGCCGTCGTAATCGAGATAACGGCGATGATGATAATTCTCGCTTTCGGGAAACAGGCGCGCGAAGTGGGTGAGGATGTCCTCTTCCAGGCACGGAATGCCTTCCGTGACCAGCAGGCCGGAGGAGGTGTGGGTGGTCATCACGTTGACCAGGCCGTTTTGGACGCCGCTTTTCTCGATAGCATCATCAATCCGCGGCGTGATGTTGATGGCTTCTTCCGACTTTCGCGTCTGCAGTTTGATGTGCTCGAGTTTAATCGTCATTTTCGCCTGCCACCGGCCCGCTCGTCACCCGTCACGGCTCTCTTTTTGCCAGCAGCCGCTCGGCGTTCTCGCGCAGGATCTTGTTCAAGCACGCTTCCGTCAGCGGAAGGCTCTTGAGCGCGTGCACCATGTTCTTGATTTCGACCCGCGGGTAATTCGACCCGAAAACCACCTGGTTGCGCAAGGTACGCTCGATCAGCGTGAGCGGAATTTGCCGCGTGAAAACGAACTCGAAAAACTCCTTGGGGCTGTCGTAATAGAGGCACGAGGTATCGAGATAGACGTTGGGATATTTCATCGCCAGGGCCACGGCCTCCCACACCCACGGCCAGGCAAAGTGCGCCAGGACGAAATTGAGCTTGGCCAGGCGCCGGATGGCGGGTTCGATGCGCAAAGGGTGTCCGCGCTCGATGGCCGAGCCCGGCGCCCAGCTCATGCCGGTGTGCAGCAGGACGGGAATCCCGAGGTCCTCGGCCGCTTCGTAAACCGCCAGAGCCTGTTTGCTACCCGAATCGAAATCCTGAAGCGCGGGATCGAGCTTGAGCCCTTTCAGGCCCAGCCCTTTCACCGCGCGCGCCAGCTCCCTGGCCGCGGATTTCCTTTGCGGATCGACGCTGGCAAATCCGATCAGGCGCGGGCTCAGCGCGCAGAGCTCCGCCATCTGCTCGTTAGTGCCCACGGGGTCTTGGCGCGCGCGCCGGCAGTCCACCGGCAGCAGAACACTGCGCTCGATGCCGGCCACGTCCATTTGCAGCAGAAAGGTTTCCAGCGGCTGAAAGTTGTTGCCGATATAGAACACCTCGCGCGCGGCGCGGGCAAAGCGCGGATATTTCTCGGCCAGCTCGCGGACCAAAACGGGATGAGTGTGGAAGTCAATCATGGCGCTTTTCAGGAATGGCCTTGTCCCGCCGGCTGCGTGTCGTGCCGAGGCCAATGTTCTTTCAGGAATGTTTCTGCATAGGCGCGATCACGAAACGCTCCCGTGCCTCCGGCGCGGGTCACGGAAAGCGCCCCGGCCAGATTGCCGAAGCGCAGGCAGGTTTCAATGTCCGCCCCGCGAAGGTATTGATGGACGAACCCGGCGTCAAAGCTGTCGCCTGCGCCGACCGAATCAACGGCCTCAACCGCGAGGCCTTCGGCCCGCCATTCGGCTTGGCCTCGCCGCGCCATCGCCCCGTGCCCGCCGAGCTTCACGACCACCAGCGGAACGCGCGCAGCCAGCCGCCGCGCTGCTTGGGTAACTTCCTGAGTGCCGGCGAGCTTCATGCACTCCCTTTCGTTTACAAACATCACGTCCACCAGTTCGAGCACCTGGGAGAGATTTCCTTCCCAGCGATCCTCAGGGTCGTCGTTGGTGTCGAGCGAAATTGTGAGTCCCGCTCGCTTGATGGCCGCGAACGCCTCGCGCATTCGCGGGCGCAGCGCGCGGTGCAGAAAAAACGACGACATGTGGAAATGCCGGGCCGAACTCAGGTAATCAAAATCGAGATCATCGTAGCATAATTCGAAGATGGTGCCGGGATAGGTCAAAATATTCCGGTCCGAACGGCGGGCCAGAATCACGGTCAGCCCGGTCTGCGCGGGGCCGGGGACGCGGCGAACGCGCGAAGTGTCCACGCCGCCTTCGGCAAGCCACTGGCGCGCCGCCTCGCCCATCAGGTCATCGCCAATCCGCGAGATGAATCCGACGCGGCTGCCCAACGCGGCCAGGTTGTGAGCGAATATCGCCGACGAGCTGCCCAGCGTCAGCGCCATCCCCTGCGCCAGATGCTCGCGCTCGGGCTCCAGCGTTTCCGGAAGGCCGTAAAGGATCAGGTCCAGGTTCAACTCGCCCGCCAGCACCACGTCGAAGGTTTTGGTTTTCTTGTCCACGCGTTTTTGCCTTCACAATCTTTCGCAGACGCTTGACGAGTTGGCAAGGCCGGTGGCCGCTGTAAGAGCCTTTCCATCGTCTAAATAAGGGTGCCGCTTCGGCGCCGACGGAACGCGCGTAACGAACTGAATTCCCATTTTCTTCGTATCCCCGGAGGGCAAGGTCACTTCCCTTCCAGCCTTCAATCACCTTGAAGAATCACGGCCCGGCTCAAATTGGGCGGCCGGTCGGAGTCAATGCCCTTTTTTCTGCCCGTATACAGGCCCAGCAGTTGTGCCGCCGGAATGTAGGCCACGGACCGGGCGTATTCGGGAACGTCGAGGTTGAGTTCGACCAGAAAATCCGCGGCCCTTCGGATAGCGGCGTCGGCGCGGTTAGTGACCACCAGGCTGATGCCCCCCAGGCTTTTGACTTCTTCCAGCATGCCGCGTTCGGCGGTGTAGCCCGCTTCCGAAATGAAGAAGGTGACGAGGGTTCGCGGACTGACGATGGCCTTCGGGCCGTGGCGAAATTCGAGGGTATGGAAACACTGCGCGTAGGAGCAGGACATCTCTTTCACCTTGAGCATTGCTTCGTTGGCAATTCCGTACAACGGGCCCTGCCCCAGAAAAACGTAATCTTCAAACTCATTCGCCGCCACAAATTGTTCGAGCCGCGTGGGAAGCCCTTCGAGCAAGCGTTCAATGGGGGCTGAAATTTTCCCAAGCGCATCCTGAAACTCCGAGTTCCCCGCCCAGCCCGCGGCCAGGAATTGCAACGCGAGAATCATGCAACTGAACGAACGGGTCATAACCATGCTTTTCTCATCCGCCGGTGGCAGAACCACGGTCAGGCTGGAGAGACCTTCCAGCGGCTGACTTCCGACGCAACTCACGGCCAGCGTTCGCAGGTTTCGCTCCTTCTCCAAATATTCCGCGGCTTTCAGCACTTCGGACGTGTGTCCGGAACGGGAAATCAGAATCGGTCGCCAGTTTCTTGAGGGGGGCACAACCAGCTCAGGGAAGAGCAGAATTTCGGAGGCCGGAAACGCATGAGCGCGCTCATGGGTGAGGGATGTCCATGTCGCCGCCGCCACCAGGGCGGCGTAATAGCTCGAGCCGCAGCCGGTGATAAGCCAGTCGCCGTCGGCGGCAAACATTTGTCGCAATTTCGTGGGATGGTTCTCGCGGCCGAGAATCTTCAGGCATGCTTCCCAACAGGATGGTTCAGAAAGAATTTCCGCCTGAGTCCAAACTCCTTTCGCTTTGTCCACAGGCTTCTCGATGTCTTTGGACGCCAATTCCGTTCCCCCCTGAGCGGATTGCGTTGGGGCCTGGCGGTCGGAGCATGGGCGGGCGAAAATCGGCTCCATCGCCATTCCCTACACGATGGTTATTTCAACTCCTGCTCTCTCGATCAGGCCCTGGTCCTGCTTTGAAATTCGATCGTCGGTAATCACTTGCTGCACCGCCGTGGTCGGCACAATCAGGCAAAGGCTGCGGCGGCCAAATTTGCTCGCATCCGACACCACCACCCTGCGGCGCGATATTTCCACCATGATCCTGTTGACCTGCGCCTCTTGCGTATTGGGGGTGGTAAGCCCGAAACCGACTTCGATGCCGTCCACGCCTAAGAAAAGAATGTCGGCGCTCAGCCGGCGCAGGGTTTCCTCAGCGAATGGGCCGACCAGTGAAAGCGACTCTTTCCGCAGCACGCCTCCCACCAGCACCACTTCCACGTTGCTGCCCGCCAGTTCCGCCGCGATGTTGAGCCCGTTTGTGATCACGGTCAGATTGCGGAATTGACGCAAACCGCGGGCAATCATCGTCGTCGTGCTCCCGGAATCGAGCACCACCGACTGTCCTTCGTTCACCAGTTTGACCGCCGCCTGCGCGATCCGCGCCTTTTCCTTGCGGTACAGCTTCTCTTTTTCCGTCACGCTGCGGTCCAGCAAAGCACCGTTGGTGACGGGCAGGGCGCCTCCGTGGGTGCGATGCACCATACCCTGGCTGTGCAGGGTTTCCAAATCCTTGCGGATCGTCACCGGGGTGGTGTGGAAGTGGGTGGAAAGTTCCTTGACGACCACCCGACCGCTGGTTTGGACTATCTCCAGGATAGCTCGTCTGCGCTCTTCGCTTAACATTCCGCGTCCAATCCCTCCAGGATGATCATTCTTACAACGTCGCTATGGATTTTGGAAATTCTCACGAGCATTTACAAGTCTGCTCTAAACTCTTTCCCGGCTGGTGGCTGGCTGCCGGCGCTGTCCGAAGTCTACCCTTGCAATTAAACCGCTCCCTAAAAGCCGCTTTCGTGCGGATTATACTATTTGTTTCGATTGGCCTCGTCAATAAGACTTTCTGCTTTCGATTCTTCGGGTTTTGTGCGCTTGTGAATCGGGAGATGATCGAAGTGCTGCTCTACTGGCTGGTGAATTGTCCATACGCATGGCCAGTTCCATTGAACTTGGCTGACAACAATTAGGAGGCAGCCCACAATCTTTTGGCTTGACGAGCGAAAATTTAAGATATAAAGAGTAAGTCTTCGCATGGGCATAGTCACACAAAACGAAGGAGCTATGATCATCACCAAAATAAAGCGAGCTAGATTGCTGAACCGGGTAGCGATTTAGTCGAAGATCGGAATAGATGGGCAGCATGGGAGAAAATGCATGAAAGATTCCGCCAGCTTAAGAGGCGTTGAACGAAGTCCAGGAGTTCACTCGGGGGAGAGAGCCTATTCGGGCAAGCCTGCGTCACCTTCGCTCCCACTCCATCGCCGTGACGTACTAAAACTGGGAGCGGCGGCCCTGGCAGGAGGTTTACCGGCTCATGCCTTTGCGCGCCCGCGCGCCAGCCGCGCCAAGAAGGTCATCATCGCGGGCGCGGGGATCACCGGTTTGTCCTGCGGTTACGAGCTGATGAAGCGCGGACACGAAGTGGTTCTGCTGGAAGCCTCTGCGCGGCCGGGTGGACACGTTCGGACTCTTCACGAGGGTCTGGCGGACGGTCTTTACGCCGACCTGGGGGCTGAACAATTCACCAATCCGGGCTACGAACTCTACTGGGATTACGTGAAGGAATTCGATCTGCCCTACCTTTATTATCCACGGCGGATGGCGCTGGTCCGGTTTATCGACGGAAAATTCCGCACCGAAGAGGATTTGCACGATCGGAGCTTCCTCAGCAAGTTGGGATTCAACCAACGTGAGGTGGATTTTCTCGAGCACAATGCCTGGTGGAATTTCCCCTCGTTGTATCTCCGCCCCTACATCGATAAATTCAAGGACGAATACAAGCCTTACGACGCGGGCCTGAATCACCTGGACCAGACCACCTGGGGCGACGTGCTGAGGAAAGACGGAGCCTCGGCCCGTGCGATCGGCACGATTGGAGACACCGATGCCTCGGCGCTTCACGTCATCTGGCATGCGGCCATTTTAAATTTGCGCGGCGTATCACTCTATCCCCCCGACGTCTTCCGCCTGAAGGGCGGCAACCAGGTGATGACCGACACCTTTGCCGCCAAGCTCGGCGACCGGGTTCGGCTGAACGCCCCGCTCACCGGCATCGAACGGGGCGAGAGCGGTGTGCGCGTCACCTATCGGGAGTCCGGCCAGGAAAAGGCAATGGAAGGCGACTACCTGGTCTGCTGCATGTCGGCGGTGATGCTGCGGCAGATTCCGGCCAAGCCCGCCTGGCCCGAAACCAAAGCTTACGCTATCAACCAGGTGCCGTACTACTCGGTGACGCGCGTGGTTTTTCAGGCTAAAACGCCTTTCTGGGTGAAGGAGGGGCGCAGCATCAACTGGGAAACGCCGGATACGCGCCTGGAACTGGTGTGGCGCATCGCGGAAGAAGTGCATACCAACCGCGCCATGCTGATGGGCTGGGCCGAGGCCAGCACCTCGCGCCGCGAGGCCCTGTCCGCTTTCGACAAGTTTTATCCGGGAAAATCGGGCGACATCGAGAAAACGATAGTCCACAACTGGGCCGCCGATCCCTGGGCCATGGCTTGCGAAACCGTTTCCTACCCTCCCGGCCAACTCACCAAAATCTGGCCCAGCATCATTGAGCCCGTGGGACGAGTTTATTTCGCCGGCGCTTATGCCGATAATTTGAATTGGGGGCAGGAGGCCGGGACGCGGTCCGCCCGCCGCGTGGCCGAGGCGATCAACGAAGCGTGATTTCCGCTTCCCGCAATTCCCTGCCTAAGGGCGGGCCATGAAAACATGAAGTATTTCTGCTGCCACACCGGGATTCCCCAATGACCACGAACAAGAAACCGCAAGCTTCCGGTTCGGGACCCACTCGGCGTGAGTTTCTCCAGCGGTCAGCGGCGGGATCGGTCTCGGCCCTGCTTGTGCCTCAGATCGCCCATCTCGCGCCGGCAGGTCAACGGGCGGAGCTCCAGACGGGCTGGAGAATCGTCTCCGCTCAGAATGTCTCAGCCCGTGATGAGGATGTTTCCAAGCCAGCTTATGATGCATCCCACTGGCACGCGATTCCCAGGATGCCCGCGACCGTGCTGCAGGCCCTGGAAGACGCTGGTGAGTTTAGTGACCTTTACTTGGGGATGAATCTCACCCATAAAGTTCCGGCGGACTTGTGGAAACAGGACTGGTGGTATCGGGTCACTTTTGATGCGCCTGAAGCCGAAGTTTATTCCCTGATTTTTAACGGCATCAACTACCGCGCCGACATCTGGTTGAACGGGCGCCAGGTGGCCGACAAAAATCACGTGGTGGGGATGTATAACAGCTTTGAATTTATAGTCTCCAAATATATTCTGTCCGGCAGGGAAAACGTCCTGGCCGTGAAAGTGACTCCGGAGCGGAAGCTCCCGGATGTGGACGGTGTAGAGCTGGCCGATAGCTGGCTCGATTGGATCAATTGGAAGTATCTCGGCTATCATGACGCCGCGCGACACGCTGATATATCATTTGTGCCGGACCGGAACGCCGGCGTCTGGAAAAGAGTGTTTCTGAGCACCACGGGCAAGGTTCTGGTTCGGAACCCTTGCGTGGTCACCGACCTGCCGCTTCCCGCCACCCGTCCCGCTGCACTCACCGTTTACTGCGACCTCAGGAACGGGGTTTCGACTTCAGTTTCCGGGACGCTGCGGGGTGAAATTTCCCGCCCCGGCAAGCCCACGATTTCTTTCCAACAAAAAGTCGAGCTGGCGGCAGATGAGACCAAAGAAGTGGTGTTTGATCCCGCAACTTACACCCAGCTGACGGTCCACGACCCGGACCTTTGGTGGCCCTATGAATGGGGCGAGCCCGCGCTTTATCAATTGAAGCTCGAGTTCAGTGTGGACGGCAAGGTCTCTGACACATCGACGACGAACTTTGGCATCCGCAAGATTACCCAGCATCGGGACGCGGACAACGATTTTCCCCAGGTGGGTACCGGCGGCAACTTCTACTTGAAAGTGAATGGGACAGATTTCCTGATGCGGGGTGGCTGCTACACGCCGGACCTGCTGTTCAAGAACGATCCCCATCGCGACCGCGCCATCATCAACTACTCCAAAGACATGGGCATGAACATGCTCCGCTGGGAATTAAAGATCGCGGATGACACCATGCTGGATCGCGCCGACCGGGAAGGCATGCCCGCCATGCAGGGCTGGATGTGCTGTATGCAATGGGAAAAATGGAAACAGTGGGATGCGGAAGACCGATGGGTGGCGCTCGCCAGCCTGCGGGCGCGCATTCGCAACTTACGCCAGCACCCTGCCGCATTCATCTGGGCCAACGGAAGCGACGGACGGGCGCCGGACGACGTGCGCGCCCAGTACCACCAAATTCTGAAAGAGTTACATTGGCAAAACGCCGTGGTGGATACGGTTTCAAATTATGCCAAAGATGCGGCGGGGCATACGCTGTGGGATGGCATTCACATGCTGGGCCCATACTCATGGCGGCCTCCTTATTACTGGTTCAACGGGCAGTTCCCGGCGGCGCAAGGCTCGTGCGCCGAACAGGGCGACAACGAAAGCATCCCACCTTTTGAAAGCCTCAAGAAGTTCATTCCCGCGGACAAGCTGTGGCCGGTCAACGAGTATTGGTACTATCATTCCGGCGCCAATCGCGGCAACAGCACGCTCGACACCATTCAAAAAGCGGTCGAAATGCGCTACGGCAAGCCCACCGACGGCGAGGATCTTTGTCGGAAGGCTCAACTGGCCCATTATGAAAACACCCGCGCGCAGTTTGAGAATTTTGCCGCCGACGCCGAGGCCACTCACAAGATGTCTCTCTATTGGATGTTGAACAGCCAGTGGCCCTCGTTCTTCGGCCATCTGATCGATTACTATCTCAAACCTGGCGGAGCCTACTTTGGCGCCAAAAAAGGGCTGAGACCGCTCAGCCTGGTGTTTGATTACTATGCCACCGGGGACCGCCGCACAGCGCATATCTACGTCGTAAACCAAACCCTCGCAGCACGTCGAGATTTGAAGGCCACGGTCAGATTTTACAACCTTGACGGGAGCGTGAAGTTCTCCAAGGAATTGACGGGCGTGAACATCGGGCCGGCCACCCGCGAAGAAATATTAACCATTCCGCGCATTGGAGGCATGAGCTCAACTTACTTTGTCCGCTGCCAGCTTTCGAGTTCCGACGGCGCGCCGATGGTGGACAACCTCTACTGGCAGTCCACCACCGACGACGACATTGGTGGGCCGCAAAACGAGACCGCGTTCATCCTGAAGCAGGTCGCTTGGGCCGATTTCACCGCTCTCAACACCATGCCAGGAGCGGAGGCCGGAATCTCGGGGAGCGTCAAACAAACGGGTGACGAATCGCGCGCAAAGATCACCATCACCAACAATTCCAGCCATATTGCTTTTTTTATGCGCGCCGAAGTCACCCGGGGACCGGATGGCGAAGAGGTGCTCCCCATTACCTACGAGGATAACTACGTCACGTTGTTCCCCTCCGAGACGCGAACCCTGTGGGCGAAATTCAGGACCGCCGACCTGTCCGGCCGGAAGGCCCATCTGAGGCTTGAAGGTTACAACGTCAGCAAGCAAACGGACGCGATGGCGTGACTGCTGAAGCAAGGCCGGCGCCAGACCTTGCGCCACAGCATGCTCAATCCATTGCGGAGGAGTCATATCTTTCATGGCAGATGAAACTTATAGATCGCGATCTTACCCCAATACTAAGATCCATCCCCGGCCGCGTTGCGCATTCGCCTTCACACTTTTGGTTGTGCTGGCGGCAAGCTTGTGCAGCCAGCCAACTGTGGCGAATCCGCACCCTGCCACTTCAGCCGCCCCGCAGGCCGTGGAGGGCACGTTCTCGCCCGCGGAGCTCAAGGCTTTCGCTGAACTCAATCCCATCGACACGCATGCCCACATCTTTGTCACCGATCCGGCCTTCACCGCCATGCTCAAGCGGCTGAACGTAAACGTCCTCGACATCTGCGTGGCCCACAGCATCGCGGCCGCGAATAACTTGTCCCGGGAGATTCGGGAAGCCGAGAATTTTGTCAAGTCCAGCGATGGCCATGGCGCTCTCTGCACAACCTTTAATCCCTACCCCATCGAGCGGCCGGAATTTGCGCAGACGGCGATTCGCCAGATCAATCAGAACTTCACCGAGGGCGCGATTGCAGTCAAGATCTGGAAGAACGTCGGCATGGAAGTTAAAGACGCGCACGGGGGCTACATCATGCCTGACAATCCGGTGTTCGCGCCCATTTATAGTGACATCGCCGCGCACGGCAAGACGCTGGTCGCGCACCTGGCCGAGCCTGATTCGTGCTGGAAGCCGCTCGATCCCGCTTCTCCGGATTACTCGTATTACAAGGAGCACCCCGAGTGGTACATGTACGGCAAGCCCGGCGCCCCTTCCAAGGCGGAAATCCTTCGCGCGCGCGACCATCTGGTGGAGGAAAATCCGAATCTGCGCGTGGTCGGCGCTCACCTGGGCAGCATGGAATCGAATTTCGACGGACTGGGCCGGCGCTTCGACCGCTATCCCAATTTCGCCGTGGACATGGCCGCCCGCATGCCTTATGTCATGATGCTGCCGCGCGGTCGCGCCATCGCCTTCATCACCAAGTACCGTGACCGGCTGATTTACGGGACTGACCTCGATTACAGGGCCGGCTCAACCTCGAAAGAAACCATGCAAGAATGGGAAAAATATTACGCGCGCGACTGGCGCTTTCTGGCCACCCGGGACGTGGTGGAATACATGGGGAAGAAATATCAAGGTCTCGACCTTCCCCAGCCCATCCTGGAAAAGCTATACCATTCCAATGCGTTGCATTGGTTCCCTGGCATTCTCGGGCGTTAGCGTCAGGCAACATGGGATCAGTTCGAGAAGACCGTTCGCACCCGGTCATCATAAGGAGAGAATTGCAATGAGAGAATCAATGTGGATTTTCAGCCGGAACCGCTCGCTGAGATTGTTCTTGATTGTCAGTTTTGCGTTTGCCGCAACTTCCCAAGCGTCCATTTCGCTTCACAACCCGCACTTGACCGTAGCGATTAATCCTCAAGGCGAAACCTACGAAATTCGCGCCGCCGGCTTGGAGCCGCCCGTACTCCAGTCGCAGGTTGGTGCCGAGGTCAATCACCATTGGCTTCGGTCGAGCGATTATCCGCATCACGAGGAAGCCGAGAGCAGCTTTCAAGACGCCCTGGGCGCCGGCCAGCAAGCCACGATTACTTTCACGGGTCTGAGTTCGGCGCCTGAGCTGGTTTGTATTCTGCGCTTATACAATGAGCTTCCCTATGGAACGGTGGAGGTCAAGGTTGTAAACCACACTCCAAAGGCCGTATCGGTCGAAGCCATTCGCGATGTGGACGCAACCGGCAACGATTTCGTCAACCTGGGAGGGCCGGAGAGCGCGGATCGAGTGATGTTCGAAGTTTTTACGGAAGATCCCACCATCAAGATCGGCGGCCTCGATCAGGCGCCGAAAGGAACTTATTTCGGAGCGCGCGACGGGTTGATTTACAACACGAGAAGCAAGCAGAGTTTGCTGCTCGCCGCGCTTACGGCCGATCGCTTTATGACTTCGCTGCACCTGAAGGTGCAACAGCCATCCATGGGCGCGGCGACCATCGGCTCTTTCACTGTGGACTCCACCGGCACCACCGAGGCCGCGCTTCAAAGAGATGACATCGCCCCGGACCAGCAGATTGAGCTGAGCCTTCCCGTCGCGCCCGGCCAGGAGTTGAGCTCGGAACGAGTGATGTTTGCCGCCGGACCGGATTACCACGCACAATTGGAAGCTTATGGAGAGGCGGTCCGGCGCATGCACAAGGCGCGCGTTGCGAGCGCTCCGCCCATGGGCTGGTGGAGTTGGACGGCCTTTTACGGCGGAGTCACCCAAGAGGAGGTGCTGACCAACGCCCAATGGCTGGCCCAACATCTTCTTATGTTAGGCTATAACTATTGTCATATTGATGAAGGATATGAATATGCCCGCGGAGAATACATCACCGAGAATGCGACGCAATTCCCAGACGGGATGCGGAACCTCGGTTACAAAATCACGAATTTGGGGCTGAGGCTGGCGGTGTGGACGGCTCCGTTTGAAGCCTCAGAACGCTCATATGTTTACGAGCAGCACAAAGACTGGCTGGTGCACGATGCGCAGGGGCGCCCGATCAGGATTGCCTTCGTACATCGCCACTCCGATCCGCTCTACGCGCTCGACACCACCCACCCCGGAGCGCAGCAATACCTTCGCGAAACTTATCGGGTCCTGACGCGCGAGTGGGGCGTTCGTTACATCAAGCTCGACTTCATGGATTCGTCCGCGGTTGAAGGCTATTATCATCGCCCCCACACAACGGCTCTGGAGGCCGAGCGCATTGGACTCAAGATCATCCGCGAAACCGTCGGCGAGCACGTGCTGCTGGATAAAGACGGCAGCGCCATGCTCACTCCCGTCGGCCTGGTGGATGAAGGGCGCATTGCGCCGGATACGGGCCATTCGTTCGAGGCCAGCAAAGACGCCGACCCTAACATAGCCGCGCGCTTCTACATGAACGGAAACTTCTATATCAGCGACCCGGACGCGTTTTCCGTCTCGGAAGAGTTGGAGCCGGACCAGAGCTGGCATAATTCCAAACACACCCTGACTCTGGATGAAGCGGAGGTGCAAGTTGTGCTGGCCGCAGTCGCCGGAGGAATGTATGACATTGGCGACGATCTTCCCACCCTCGCCGCATCCCCGGATCGCCTGGCCCTGGTCGAAAACCAGAACCTGCTCCGCATGGTGGAGTTAAGGCGGGCCGCCTTGCCCCTCGACCTCATGAGTTTTTCCGCGCAGGACCAAATGCCCAGCGAATACTTCCTGAAGGAAGACGCGCGGCAATCCATGCTGGCGGTTTTCAACTGGACAGAAGGACCGCGCTCGCACACCCTTGATCTGAGCAGCATCGGGCTTGCGCCGGGACACCCTTATGAGGCCTATGACGCGCTCCACGCCGACCAAGCGGTTGCCATCGAAGCGGGAAGCCTCACCATCGGTCCCCAGCCTCCGCACTCGGTAAGGTTGATCAAGATTATTGACACCTCAGTGCCCGCCGCGGCTCCATCGATCACTTTGGATGTTCCCAAGTCAACCCAAACCGGAGAGTCGATCCACCTTCGGGCCCGGCCTTCCGCCGAGGGCGCCCCCGCCCTTTCCTACCATTGGGATTTTGGCGATGGAACCGTCGCGAATGGCCCGGAGGTAACCCATGCCTATACGCGGCCTGCGGTCTTCAACGGCAAATTGACCGCGGACGGCGTGGACGGAGTTCCGGCGGAAGCGGGCTTTACGGTTGACGTTCAGGGAGCACTGAAGACAGCTTTCCATCTTCCTGAGAATCGCCGCTACGTGGAGCCTGGCGCCAAATAGTCCGGACGCAAGAAAGGCGCGCCGCGGCCTTCGGATATGGAGTCCGCTTTCCGACTGCGCCACTACTCACTCCACTCAGTTACTCGAAAAATCGGAATTTTGCCGGCGCGTCAGGATGCACTTTATTCTTATGGCGCCGGCGTGCTTGCCCATTTCCGCGCCGTAATTCGACGCAGAAATGCGGAATTCAGCGATGGTGTCGAGGCTGGGGTAGGCAGCTAAGTTTCCGCCGGAACCTTCAGAGGTGTAGTTGCCGCCAACCACTTCCCAATTGTTGTAGACCGTGCGTCCACCATTAAACGAAATGCCCAAGCCACCGAACGTACCGACACGCAACGAGCCCCAACCTTCGACTGGCGCGGCGCCGGGCACTAACAGGGCGAGCGCCACAAAGTTACGGCCGTTTAATTCCAGTTCAGCAATCTGCGAGCCCGTCACCACATCGGAGACAGCCGCTGTCTCGGTCTCTACTTTCGCGACATGACCTCGAACATTTATTTCCTGCACCGCCTGCACGATGGTCAATTGCAAGTCCAGCCGCAGCGTTTGCCCTACCGTCAGCGTGAACCCTGAGCGGGCGAGTTTCAAAAGCCCGGCGCTCCAGCAGTGATCACGTAGTTGCCAATGGGGACTTTCGCCGCCATGTACTCTCCGGCGGAGTTTGACTCCAACTCACGGGTGAATCCCTTGTCAGGGTTCGAGACGGTCACCTTCACGCCGGGAATCATGGCTCCCGAGGGATCGGCCACCGCGTCCATAATGGTGGCGGTGTCTTGAGCCGCAAGAAGTAGACAGAAGAAGAATAAGAGCAAGGGAAGGAAGAAGAATGCACGGTTCACCGCTGTTCTCTGCGGAGAAATTGGTACGACCGTAGCTCCCGCCATATCCCCTCCGCCATTTGCTGACTGCCGTTCTCTATGGCGCATCCCAGTCGAGGGAGTAAATTTCCTGGGTCCCTTCTTCAAGAGACAAGATAAATGAATTGTCCGGGGCGAGGCCTAACGATGGGCCGAAGATCCATTGGCTGAACAGTACAGCGCCGCCGAGATTCATGATACGTTCCGCCTTCCGGTCGCTCACACGCACTCGATAGAGTTCAGGGACTCCAAAGTCCACCCCAAAAAGGTAAACAAACTTCCCGTCGGGCGTAACCCTGGGCGTTGCCGTTAAGGTTTTCAAATTCGATGCGCTGGATATTCAGCGCCTCAAGAGCCTTCTGCTCGTTCCATCCGGAAATCGCGGCTGGCTTGTATTCCTCGCCTTCCGTCTGTCCGAGCACAAACCAATGGGGCTTGCACGTAAAATGCGTAAAGGCGAATTCTTCATCCTGCTCGTTGCCGTCCTCTTTGGTTACGGTTTTCGTGTGCTTGCAGGTTACGGGCATACACAGCGTCAAAGCCTTCTCGCACTTATTCACATTTCGGCCTAGCGAGTTCCACTTCGGCCAAGTGGCAAGCGGCCCCGGCTGGATGCCTCGCTCAAAACACTGGAACAAAGCCAAAAGCCGGTTGCCCAGCGAGTAATTGTGAAATCGGCTGTACGCCTCGTGGATAAATCCGGGCTTCTTCACTGCCTCGTCGAGCAACGCCGCCCACGATATCAATGACTTTTTCTCATCCCGACTTGTCGGGAGTGCGCCTGTGCCGTCCGTCGTCTTACTGACGGACTCGACTCCGCTTGCATCCTCTGTTGTCTGTCTCGTCTTAATTTCCTCGGTCATGGTTTTTCTCCTTTTTTGCCCCGCTTCTCGCGGGGCACACAAAAGCGAATGGGGCCTGCTCGACAGGCCAAGGGGTGCTTTTTGGGAGGGGCCGAAAAATCTCGAGTGTATGCTTGATTTTTTGGAGAAGCCGAAACCCGGAGGGTGTCCGTCAACCGACATCCAAAGCAGAAGTTCGCAGGAGGTTTATTGATCGGGCGAATTCGCCGTGGCAAACCCGCTGCTCCGCCAGCGCGCAGGGGCTTTTCCCAGCTCGCTGTGCCCACGAGAAAAGGGCGCGCTAGCGCAGCAAGGAGACCCCCCGGCTCTGCCGGGGAGGCAGTAAAAGTTTGACGAATTCGGGAGTCCATCGGGGAAACTCCTTAACGTGAGCCGCCAAGCACACGAAAAGGAGAACCACGATGGACGAAAAGGAAAGCTTAAACCATACGAAGTGGGAGTGCAAATAGCATGTAGTCTTCATCCCGAAGTGCCGCCGGAAGAGTCTGTACAAGGAGTTGCGGCGGTATTTAGGGGAGGTATTCCGCCGGTTGGCCGAGCAGAAGGGAAGTGGGATTGAGGAAGGGCATCTGATGCCCGACCATGTGCACATGATGATTGCGATCCCGCCGAAGTACGCGGTATCGCAAGTGATTGGGTACATCAAGGGCAAGAGCGCGATCCATCTGGCCCGGGTTTACGGAGAGAGGAAGCGAAATTTTGTGGGCCAGCACTTCTGGGCGTGAGGATACTTCGTGTCCACGGTGGGCAGAGATGAGGCGGTCGTTCGAGAATACATTCGGAACCAAGAGCAAGAGGACAAGCGACTGGACCAATTGGGGCTGTGGTAAGTGGCCGCCGATAGGGTGGCTCAAGAAACACGGGGCCGCGTTAGCGACCCCGATTAGCCGCTTTGAGCGGCTCACAAACTAAAGCCCCCGGCTCTGCCGGGGGATACTTACTAGAGCTGCTCGACCACAGCTATAGTATTGGGGTCTATGCTGGTGTCCTTGGCAATAGCACACAGGAAATCTTTTACTACTTGCGGCCCGGAAAGAAAGGCAGCGCCCTGAGCATTGGGAGGTTCAGTTTGGTCGGGCATACTACCCTCTCAAATTTGTGCTTATCTGATGTACACAAGATTATATGACAATTCGTTTCCTTGAGGAAAATTCGTTGGACGATGTCTCCATCCGATTGGTCCGGGGTCACGTGGGGCTGTATTTCATCTACTTGACAGGTACCCACATCCCCTACCCGTTCCAGCCATCACGGTTAATTTACATTGGCATGAGCGAGTCTAGGCAGAATACGGTCGGGAATCGACTCCGCGACCACACATCGGGACAATCCGGAAACCCAGGTCTCACCAATTACATCTCTTTGAATGGGGCTCGCTTCACTTATATGCCGTGGGAAATACTTGAGGCTTTAGGAAAGCAGGAAATACGCGAGTTTGAATCTTTCTTCTTAACGGATTTCCTCTCCCGCCACGGCTGCTACCCAATCTGCAACAACCAAGCAGGCGTGGAACTGAATTCACGCTCGTCGCCAATGGACGTTGTAATTGAATGGTCGTTTTTCGATTAGGGCAGCCCGCCGGGCTAGTTCCCTGATGACGAGCCTTCGTTGGCTTCAAGCTCGTGGCCGCTTGCTCTTTTCGAGGGCGAGGACCTTCAACAAAGCCTCTCGAAGAGACATGGCGCTGTGGTTCACGGTTTGTACATCCGCGTCGAACAGTTTTTGTTTTAATGCGTCGACCAGCCCAAAGAAGACCAGCCGCGTCGTTCTCCGGAATTCGTCGATCAGACTCCAAACCAAGTCATGCGTCGGCACGAAATAGAAAAACCCTTGGAGCCGTTCTTCAGATTCAATCGCGTCAAATATCTTGTCGTACTTTGCCTGGCTCTTCAAAGTGCGCTCGTATTCGATCGCGAAGCTAACAGACTCACCGGCCAAGCGCACTTTTGCAATGCCGTCGTACACCTTGGCGTAACTTGCCGAAGGCGACAGGTTTAATACGCGAATAAAGGGCTCTGGAATCCATTGCCGAAGAGATCCGGTACAGAGGAGCGCCAACCGAATGTAATTGATTTCGAGCGCATGGGGGATCTCTGCCTCGCGGGCATCCCGCTCTCGGTCCAGGTGGGCGCCCAGGAAGTAAACCCCGAGCTGCTCCAGGGCTTGGATGCCGGCGCGGGTGATCGAGTGACAGAGTCTCAGAGAGTATTGATGCCTTTGTACTCAATGGGGGATTGAAACGTCATGGCAAGGGGATGCGATAAAGATTGCGCTGTACGCTCCCTCGCGCAAACGCATACACACCAGACCCGGGGCCGGGCGCCACGTCGAAAGACTGGATCACCCGCACTCCTGTCAGTATGGCGAGTTTCTCTTCCGTCTGGAATCCACCTGGCGGAATCTGCGGAAAAATCTTCCCAGGGGGTAAGGGCAAAGCATACGTCCGTCCGGTACCCATCATTAAAGAAGTTGGGACCGAGATGAAGAGTTGGCGTCCATCCGGGGACCAATTGACATGGACTTCGCTGGGGACTTTGGCGTAGACGGGAACCGGAGATCCGCCGCGAAGTGGGAAGGCCTCTACCCTGGTCCCCTCTCTTCCGGGAGCCTCGGCTACCAGCCATTGGCGGTCCGGCGAAACGCTTTCAAACGCGGCGACCGGGACGTCGAGCGCCTTGCGCAATCCCGTTCCGTCCTCATGGACGCGGTACACAAAGGCGGAGGCTCCTTCAAAAGCACGGAAAAAGATCTCTGCGTTGGAACCAAACTTAGGCTGCTGACCTTCCACATTGGGGATTTCGTGAGGCGGCGAGTGCCTGTCGAGCGGAGCGAGCCACAGCCTGAACTTTCCATCATGGCCAAGCACTGTCGCCACCACCGTCTGGCCGTCCGGGGAGATATCGTAAGGCATTCCCGGTCCCCCTACGAGTGGGAAGCCCTGGAGCAATGCCTCGTTGCGCCCAGAGTCCAGGTCCACCACCCGCAACTCGCTCGGGTCGGACATCGGCAAGGCGCCCTTCAGAATGCGGTAACAAAGCTTCTTCCCGTCTGGCGTGAATTTGGGGTCGTAGCTATACCCTTCGAGCGAAACCTGGCGTTCCCCACTGGAGTCGTGCACCCACACCGAACTTTGCCACAGCCCCATTGCGGAGATGAGTGAGTGACCGTCCGACGCCATGGCAATTCCTTGCTCATCGGTGAGTCCCGAGGTGATTTGCTGCGGCTGGCCGTTGGGGAAGCGCTGCCGCCAAATATGGAAAGTCCCGCCAGCGCTCGAGTTCAGGTACATCCATCTTCCATCGGGTGACCAAGCCGCTGAGGTGCACCCGGCTTCCGGTGGGCCAACTTGCCTGCCCGGCGAGCTGGCGTCCATTGGAACCAGTCTGCAAGGAAGCCACATCGCACGATCCATTTCCACCACGAGTACCCATTTGCTATCAGGCGAAGGAAACGACCGATGCGCCATGCCTCGGTCACTGGGCGGCACATAAACGTCTCGCTCGCCCGCCCGGCCCTCGTCTGAAGTCACGACAGCCATGTGGATGTCGTTATTCTTAATCTCGGAAAAAAGGATCCTACCTTTATCGGGCCAAACCAAGCCCGAGGCGTTGGGCAGCCAGAGGCGCGGCTGGCCGCTGATGACCGGCACCAGCCACGTGTCCCACTGATTCTCGGCAACCACCGATGTGTAGGCGATCTGGGTGCCGTCCGGGGAAAACACGGGGCTCATTTTTGGAGAGGCATCGTGGGTCAGCTGGACAGGCGTGCCGTCCGGCAACATTTTGACGTAGACCTGACCGGGCGCGGCGAACGTGTCGGGCCCGCGAATGAAGGTCAACATCCGTCCGTCGGGGGAGAGTGCGGGCTGGCTGACTGAATCCGGCAAATTCGTGATTTGGATATACTCCGAAGGCGACACCAGGACCGGCTTTGACGGGCGAATCCACAGTGAAGCGGCAACGGCCAACACAGCGATCACGACTACACCCGCGAGAAGCCAGAGCCAGGAAATATTCCTGGCCGGTACCACCACAGCCGCTGAGGCTCCCGAACTAGTGTCACGTCTCAGCCGCTTCAAATCGGCCCTAAGTTCCGAGGCCGACTGGCTGCGCACATCACGGTCTTTCTCCAGCGCCTTGTTAATGATGCGGTCAAATTCGGCGGGAAGTTCAGGGTTAATGGTCAGCACTGAAAAGGGACTTTCATGCAGAATCGCGCCGAAAATCGCTCCCGGTGTATCCCCCTTGAAGGGCAACTTGCCGGTGGACATTTGATAGAGAACAACTCCAAAAGAGAACAAGTCCGTGCGTGCGTCCAGTTCTTCCCCGCGCACCTGCTCCGGCGACATGTAAGCCACCGTTCCCATCGCTGTTCCCGGATTGGTCAGGGACACCTCGGATGCCGACAAGGTTCGCGCCGATGCGTCTATAGCTCCTGCCAGGGTGGGTCGCGTGGTTAATTTGGCAAGTCCAAAATCTAGGATTTTTGCCTGACCCCGGCTAGTGACAAAGATGTTGGCGGGCTTGATATCGCGGTGGGTAATTCCTTTGGAGTGCGCGGCGTCGAGGCCGTCCGATATCTGAATGCCCAGGCCCAACACCTCTTCTATGCCAAGGGGCTTTTCTGCGATGCGCTGCTTAAGTGTCTTGCCCTCCAGGTACGGCATCGCAATGAAGGGCTGCCCGTCGTGCTCCCCAATATCGTAAATTGCGCAGATATTCGAGTGATCGAGAGAGGAAGCAGTCTCAGCTTCGCGCTTGAAGCGCCCGAGGGCCTGAGGATCTTTCAACAACTCGCGCGGCAGGAATTTCAGGGCAACGTGGCGGTGGAGCCTGATGTCTTCCGCCTCGTACACCACTCCCATACCGCCGTGACCGACTTCTCCTAATATGCGATAATGCGAAATTGATCTGCCGATCATGCTCTTGTCTGACGAACTGCCCCCAGCCTGCTCTGCTGCCAAGGCTTCGGCAGCTTGTTCCATCGCCGGCTCGTTCAGAAAGCCCTTTGCGTCTTTCTCACAGGCAAGCAGGGACTCTATTTCGCGCCGCAGCTCTGCGTCGCCGGCGCAAGCCTGTTCGAGAAATGCCCGCCGGTCGCCCTCATCGTGTTCCCGCGCAGCATGATAAAGCTGTCCGATCTTTTGCCACCGGTCAGCGTCCATCGTCTCGCTTGCTGCGCATCTCCCGCAGCAACCACGCTTTGGCCAACTCCCAGTCGCGTTTAACCGTCTCTCCGGAAACCTTTAGGACTTCGGCAGTCTCTTCCACGGTGAGGCCACCGAAAAAACGCAGCTCCACCACTTGGCTTTTTCTGGGGTCCTGTTTGGAGAGCTCGTTCAGGGCTTCGTCCAGTGCCACCAAGTCCGCCCGCGGCTGTGGGGAGACGACAAGAGCATCGTCCAAAGCAACATGGGGTGATCGGCCGCCCCTCTTGAGGAATCCCTTGGAGCGAGCAAAATCTGTCAACACGCGGCGCATCAGTCGCGCACAGATGCCAAAGAAATGGGCGCGGTTTTGCCAATTGACCTCTTTTGTATCGACGAGTCGCAAGTAGACTTCATTGACGAGCGCGGTGGTTTGCAGCGTGTGGCCGGGGCGTTCCCGCGCCATGTATCGGTGCGCGGTCCGGTGCAGTTCCGCGTAAACGAGGGGGGCGAGCTTGTCGAGCGCTTTCTTATCTCCTCCGCTCCATGCCTGCAATAATTCCGTGATCTCGAACGTCGAGGGGTACATTTGACCCTCTGCCGCCAATGAGGCCAAGGCCTTCTAAGTAACGACAATCTACCACACTCTAGATGACTGGGGCGATTTACTTGCCTTACGGCCTGAAATGGAGCGCCCCTACCAAATTAAAGTGCCTCAACAAATTCTCCTTCGCCGTTACCCATTCCTACTCCAGTTCGCGCATTAGAGGTGGAAAGACCGCTGGGGAGATTGAGGGGGACCCGAGAGGAGAAACCTGTCAGAAATTCAATCATACCTGCGCGCTCGTCAAAAGAGGAGGCAACCCATGTTACGTTACAAAGTTTTGACCGGCTTGATCGGCTCGCTTCTGTTTGCCAACGTGAAGGAACCGACGAAGCTACTAGTCAGGAGAAGGTTACGCAAGTTCGGCCAGCTCAGCTTTGGGCTGGCAACGCTCATTCTACTCTTCAGTAGCGCCGTAGTTGCCCAAACAACTTACACCGTCACCGACCTGGGTACCCTGGGGGGAACGTTTGGTTGTGCCATGGGCATCAACAACAAGGGCTGGGCGGAATTTATGGACACACTGCTTGGAGAACAACTCCACGCCGGACTGTGGGTGAATGGACTGAAGATAGATTTCGGCACATTTGGGAGCGCGAACCTCAACAGCAGTATCTGGTATGGGGGAATCAACGAAAATGGCCAAGCGGTGGGCTATGCTGAAACTCCCCCTTTAGCTCCAAACGGCGAAAACTTTTGTGGTTTCGGGACCGGACATGAATGTCGTCCCTTCATCTGGCAAGGAGGCGTGCTGCGCGCGCTACCCACCCTTGGGGGCCACAACGGCCAAGCGGCTGCCGTTAACAACCGTGGTCAAGTGGTCGGGATAGCGCAGAATGCCACACCCAATGCAAGCTGCTCGCCATTTCAGACTGCCCCGCCCGTGATTTGGGAAAAGGGCCAGCCGCAAGAACTTCCCACGTTTCCAGGTGACCAGGACGGAATCGCGACCTCCATTAACGAGCTTGGTCAGGTTGTCGGATCCTCGGGTAGTTGGTGCGGCTCGCTTAATCATGCTTTGCTCTGGGAAAACGGCACAGTCGCTTATCTCCCCAGCCTGGGGGGTGAGATGTATAATGTCCCGCTCGCCATCAACAATCAAGGTCAAGCCGTTGGCTACTCCGATTTGGCCGGCGACGCAACCACTCACGCGGTACTGTGGCAGGGTAGCGCTGCCAGTGATCTTGGAACGCTTCCCGGGGATTCTTACAGTGAGGCTGATGGCATCAATGCTGACGGCCAGGTGGTTGGCGGCTCGTGCGGCGCCACAGGGTGCAGTGCTGTTGTCTGGCGAGACGGCGCGCCGACGGACCTCAATAGTCTCATTCCCGCCGGGTCCTCCTTGTATCTTTACCTAGCCCATGCCATCAATTTTCGTGGACAAATCGTGGGCATGGCTTTGTGGAATGGCACGGGCGTGTTCCATGCCTTCCTGGCGACGCCCACCAACACCACAAGCAGCGGAGCCGCTACGCTTACATCGGGCGCGACTCGCCCAAGGCCAAGGGTCACTCTGCCCGATGACCTCCGTAAACTGCTCCAGCGGCAGCGTAGCTTTGGCCGTTTCGTTCGGCTGGGCAAGTAGCAGTGCTCGTCCGACGAAATTGCAGCCGCATTATTAACAAGTCCGTGAGATTTGGAAGCATGCAGTCTTGGTGAGAGGGGAGGAAAAGTCCTCCCCCTCTCACGTTTTTGTCGACAAAATTTTCTCGTCCCGGCTCTACAAAGTCGGTGCTTGCCCCCGCGCCATGGACAGGCAGGTGGCTGCATGCCCGGTTGCCCGGGAAGGGAGCTGTGAGCGTACCGCTGGGACGCATTGCTGTCTCAAAGCTCCGTTCGAGGAAACGGGTCCTGTCTTGTCGCCTGCTGTTAATCCACGAATCCGCCGGGGCGTCGCGGAGTTATGGCCGAGAGACGGCGCGCTCGGAAACTATTCACTTAATCCTATGACAGCTTACACCTAGGAGTGCCCTTGTCCAGGCGACATCGTGCTCCAGGAGCGTGGCCTCGATCTATTTCCGCCTGCCGTAGGAAGGCAGTCAGTTAACCTCAAGGGCTGTTGGCTTTGTCAACTTGATTTGGCTCCTTTTGATCATCTGATTTGGCCCCACCTAACTGATTGATCTTTCGTGGTGCTTTTGTTTTCCCTTTCTTAGTTCCTGGTCTTTCCGGGTCTTTGGTGTTGCATTGTTCCCGTTGGGGCTGGAGCGAAGCCCTGCGGGCGCTGCTTTAAGCATTAGATCTATTCCCCTTTGGTGTCGCGCTGGGCTTACGATCGCACGAATATTCCTGGCAGGAACGCGCCCCGCCTGGGGGTCCCATCTCTTGGCGAGGTTTTTCCCTCTTTTCGGCTCTGAATCTTTGGGGAAAGGTTTCCAGGTAGCCGGCGATCGAGCGAAATTATCCTGTAAGGTTTTACCCGATTTTGGGCTTCGTAATAGTGGAGGGAAAAATCGCCTGCTGAATGAGGTGGAAATTCTTTGCGATGGATCAATTGGGGCGTTAATTGTTTGCTGCTGTTTAGCCTTTTTCTTATTGGTGAGAGAAATGGCTCCCTCCAGCCGCGTGAGGATTGAGTGAGTTTATTGAGATCCTTCCACCTTCTTGTTTTGCGGGCTTAGCAAAGCAATGACACAAGGTCTCACATCGGCCGTGAGCAAACAGCTTGGCAGGCGGTTCAATTCGTCGCTGTGCATTGCATTTTCAAATCGCTTGTTGTGGATGTTTCGCAAGCGCCGTCGTCATCGGCGGCGGCGCTTGCGCTGCTTCGCAGCGGCAGATGGGTCGGTCGGTTTCACCGACTTTGGACACGCCACCCCTGGAAGGGTAGCCGTTGCTACCGTTCCGGTAGCAGATGTTACTCGGTCGAAATGCGAGACTTACGCGCAAACGGTTACCATTCGGAGTGCGTCACAAACCGAATGGTAACTTGTTGAATTGCAGGACATTTCTTCAATTGAGAAGGAGCAAGATGAACCCTTGGCATTAAGCTCACTGAGTCGTCTTTTGAAGCCCTCCGTAAGATCGCTGAGGGACAGGGCAAACCTCTCGGCGAATGGTGCCGCGAAATACTCATGAAGGCGGTCCTGCCCCCTCCACCTCGGCCTTCCGAACTTGCCATGGTCGCTGAAATTTCTGCCACACAAGACATCTTGATTGACATGCTCTTGGCAATGGGGCGCGACAGGATAAGCACTAAAAGGGCACAGGAAATTGTGGACCAGGCTCACAACGCGAAATACAAAGACGCGCTTAATCTATTGAGTTTTGCTTATTCAAGGGCCGAAAAGCTGAATCTCGAAGTCTTAGTACGCCACGTCCGCCCTCCCCAGGGCAAAGGATACGCCGGGTGATTCTCTGCGTCGTTACCGAAAACTCTTCGATCTAACCAACATTCATGGAGGGCCTGCTATGAAGCAACTCGCAATCTTTGAATCAGACCAAATCGAAAGACCTGAACGTGATATCTCGACGAGGGGCTCCACAGCGCGACGCGTAGCGGAGAGCACAACCCGCCCTGGCGGCGAATCGCGCGGCGTTGAAGCCCTACTGACCAGCAGAGTGGCCGCCGAGGTATTGAGAATCCATTCCAAAGTGCTTGAGCGGATGGCGAAGCGCGGCGAGATTCCTGCCCTCAAGGTGGGCAAGTTCTGGCGGTACCACGCGGCGACGCTCGACGCCTGGATCAAATCCAGACTAGAATCAGGTCGCCAACCGTGCCGCATGAAAACCTCATTCTGAAAAGGAAGCAACATGCAGGCCCGATATCAGTACGGGAAATTGACTATCCGAAGGCGGAAGAAAGGGCCGGACGTTTGGCAATTTCGCTGGCTGGAGAACGGAAAGCAGAAATCAGTGTTAGTCGGAACAATCAAGAAACTTCCGACACGGGCGGATGCGGAAAGAGCCGTTGAACACCATCGGATCACCATCAATGCACAGAATGCCCAACGGCAATTTCATTCCGTCACGGTGGGAGCTTTGGCAGACCGCTACATGGCCGAGGAAATGCCAGCACGTGGTCGGGACGACACCGCCAGAACCTACCGAGGCCTTATTAAGAACCGGATTAGGCTGAAATGGGGGGGGTGAGTTCGTCCAGAACGTCAAGACGATGGCTGTGGAGCACTGGTTCAAGAACATTCCGCGATCAGCGAACACCAAAGCGCACATTCGGAACCTCAAGCACCTTTTGTTCAATTGCGCCATACGGTGGGAACTGATTGACAGAAACCCCATAGAACTCGTGCGACAATCAACCAGACGCGTGCGAGTGCGTCGCGTCCTGACGCCGGAAGAGTTCAAGAAGCTCCTTGATGAATTGCAAGAGCCCTGCAGGATGATGGTTCTAATAGCCGGAATCCTGTGGGGCTACGATGGGTCGATATAGACTGGCAGAATTTGAGCATCCTAATTCAACCGAGCGTTGTCATGGGCAAGGTTTACGAGACCAAAACCGAAGCGTCGCGAAAGCCCATGCCGATTGATCCGCAGATTGCCGAATCGCTTCTGAAATTCAGGAGACAGGCTGTCTAAGTGGGCCAGGACGATTACATTTTCGCCGGCGACAACGGGAAACCTAGGTGGCACGGCATCATGCTGACGGACCACAGCAAGCCTGCTGCGGGAAGAGCGGGGATCAGAAATGTGGGCTGGCATACGTTCCGGCACACTTTTTCGTCTATTCTGCACCAGGCCGGGACGAACATGGCCGTGCAGAAGGAGCTTCTGAGGCACGCGGATATCCAAACGACAATGAACATCTACACGCAGGCTGCATCCGCAGCGAAGCGCGAAGCTGTTCACCGCGTTGCCGAGGTGCCCCTTAATACTTGATCCTACGAAGTTGTGCGAACTTGCACTCGGTGATCCGACGAATTCGCGCTAAACGATTGAGAAATTGGTAGGCCTGGGGCGATTCGAACGCCCGACCTACGGTTTAGGAAACCGTTGCTCTATCCATCTGAGCTACAGGCCCACAATGCGCGGCAGGTATCCGTGCGAACTCCTCCCGCTCATTTTGAAAGCGTACCACTGGCCTGGCAAGGCTGTCCACGCATCTCTATTCAGGCCAATTTTTGGCTCTGAAGATATTTAGGTGATCATCCGACCCGGGGCTACCTGAAGTCCCAGTGAATTCTAGGAATTCGCCCGGGCGGCATTCAGGATGGCTTGAGAGGGATAGCGCAAGTCCCAGACAATCCCAAACCAGGAAAGCACTTTCAAAAGGTAGTAGGTTCCATCCAACTCCCACCAGTAGAATCCCTGCCGGACCGAAGCCATGTAGTGGTGGTGGTTGTTGTGCCAACCTTCGCCCATGGTGATGAGCGAGATGAGCAGGCTGTTGCGACTGGTATCCGTGGTGATGTAGCGGCGCTGGCCAAAAACGTGGGCCAGGGAATTAACGCAGAACGAGCCGTGCCACAACATGACGGTGCTGATAAAAAAGCCCCACACCAGCCAGCCCCAACCGCCCACCAGGTAAAGTGCCACGGCCAGGACGACAGGCGGAACCAGAAAATGTTTATTCAGCCAACGCAGCTCGGGATATTTATAGTAGTCGCGAATCATTTCCACCTGGGTCTCATCGTTCTTGTTGCTCAGAATCCATCCCAGGTGCGCCCACCAGAATCCTTGTTGTGAGGGCGAATGCAGGTCTTCCGGCGTGTCGGAGAGCCGGTGATGGTTGCGATGATGCGCCGCCCACCACAGGACGCCCTTTTGCGACGAGGTCATGGCAAGAAATGCCAGAATGAATTGAAAAGCGCGGCTGGTCTTGAACGATCGGTGCGAGAAGTAACGATGGTAGCCGGCGGTGACAAAGAACATGCGCGCGTAATAAAGCGCCACAGCCAGGGCGACATAGGACCAGCGGAATCCAATGAAGAAGGCCGCCAAGCAGGCCACGTGGACGCCGATGAATGGAAGAATTTTTAAAGCGGACGTGCGATGTCGAGGCCGGGTGGAAGCGAGCGTCCCCGAGAGCACGGAAAATCCTAAGACGGGCATGACCTTGTGGTCCTCCTCAGCATCCCGGCCCAATTTTTCGTGATTTGGGATCGGGGGTGGAGCAGGAATGCCGCTGCGTTATATTCCAAGAAGATAGTTGCGCTTGGGGAAGCGTCGCGGTAATCCGAATCGGCGTTAGAATGGTCGAAGTCAATGGGGCTCGATTCTGTTCGTGCCCTTACTGAGCTGCAAATTCAACGGGCGCCGCTCTCTTTACGAAGGGAGAACTTCACTAATCTCGATGGGCGCCTTGGTCCGACGCTTGGCGGTGGCCCGCTTTTTCTTGGGAGCCTCACCCTGAGCCACTTCAAAGGCCGCCAAAGAAGTCACAAACTTCCTTACCCCAAAGGTATCAAAATCAACTGTGGTTCGGTCGTCATCGCGTTCGACAATTGTGCCACAGCCATACTTGGAATGTCGAATATATTGTCCGGCTTTCAAGTTCATGATTAGCCTCTCAACCTAATACCGAGGTCCTCGGTCTGAGCGACCGCCTCGACCCCCGCCGCGGGGCCCTCCGCCGGAATCCGTACGCATGGGGCGAGCCTCATTTACGGTGAGCTTGCGTCCGTCCAGCGTCTGTCCGTTCAGGCCGGCGATGGCCCGGTTAAAATCTTCGTTTTCGGCCAGCTCGATAAAGCCGAATCCTCGCGACTGCCCCGTCACCTTGTCCCGAATCACCACCGCTGACGCCACTTGGAAGCCAGCGTTCGTAACAAACTCAGTGAGTTGGGCGTCCGTCACGTTGTGGGAGACGTTTCCCACGAAAAGCCTTTGACCCATGGGGGTCCTCCGGGTAAAGGCGGCCCTCACGGACCGCCCGTCCCCACTTACCTGGTGCGGTCCTATGCCCGTTCGACGGCATCCGCTTGCAAGCCCTTGGGGCCTTTTTTGACCTCAAAGCTTACCCGCGCGCCTTCTTCCAAAGACCGGTAACCTTCGCCCACAATCGCGGAAAAATGCACGAATACATCTTCCCCGCTCTCGCGCTGAATGAAACCATAGCCCTTGGCTGCATTGAACCACTTCACTGTACCTTGTTCCTTCATACTGATAGACATCCTTTATTTGATTGATTTGGCAATTTGTGGGAACGGCTGCGGCGGGACTAACCCGACGATCCGCTGTAAAACCGCGGGTCACACAGGTTGCAGAGCAACTTCATC
>DASYZE010000073.1:0-129968 GCA_035946625.1 Terriglobia bacterium
GCAACAAACTCCTCTTCTTTTCCAAACTCGAAAGTGTCTCGGGCATAGTCCCTCCTGTCTTCTGAGCGTAACATATACGTCCAGATACAAGCCACAAAAAAAGACAACCCACAGATAATCACAATTATGTCGCACACCCAAAATCCTTCTGGTGATTGCTTTCTGAGACGTTGAGGTGTATGTTTCCACTCAGGGAGAACATCCATGAGGGAAAATCCGTTGGGCGCGAACACCTTCCATGTCGGCTGAGGTGACACGGTGTTAACTGATGAACTTACATCCAACTGGTGAACGAAAGGTTCGAGGACCACGAATCCATATTCGAAAAAAGGCCGGCGCTGAGCGCCGCAGGTCAGAGCGCTTGCCCCTGGGTATTCCAGTTTTTATACGCGGCATTGATGGCGATGGCAAAGAGTTTCAGGAATTTACCACGGCCTTCAATATAGGTTCGGGCGGGGCCTTGGTGGCCACCAGGCGGCCCTTGCCTACTTCTTCGCTCATCTCGATTGAAATTCCATCGGCTCCTTTGCCTCGCATGGCCATTGCTCCCAATTTTATTCGAAATCTTCCCGCTCGATCGGTCACGGTGACCCACAGCGAACAGTGCTATTTGGTGGGGGTCAAGTTTTCCAAGTCCCTCCATAAGCTGGCCAGGAAGCCTTCCTAAGAGGATTACGCTTTCCCGTGCGGATGAAAGCTTACGTCGCGATCGCTCTCTTACTATCTCCTCTTCAACTCTTGTCTCAGCCGGCGGTGAGCATTCGCGTGAATGCCAGCGTCACGCAGGGCGCATTCAAACCGAATTGGGCTTACTTTGGGTATGATGAGCCGAATTTCACCTACCTGAAATACGGCCGACAACTTGTTTTCAAGCTCTCGGCAATGAGCCCGGGCCCAGTGCACATCCGCACCCACAATCTTCTGACTACGGGTGACGGGACGCCTGCACTAAAATGGGGATCGACCAACGCTTACACCGAAAACACTTCGGGGCGCGCGGTGTACGACTGGACGATTCTTGACAAGATTTTCGACACTTATCGCGATGCCGGAATCGTGCCCTACGTCGAAATCGGATTTATGCCCAGGGCCCTGTCCACCCATCCCGACCCTTACCAGCACGATTGGCCCCAGGGCTCCATTTTCAATGGGTGGGCCTATCCGCCCAAAGATTACGCAAAATGGGCGGAGTTGGTGCGCCAGTGGGTGCTTCATTCCGTCAAGCGATACGGGCGCACGTCGGTGGAATCGTGGAATTGGGAAGTTTGGAATGAACCGGATATTGGTTATTGGCAAGGAACGCCCGAGGAGTACGACAAGCTCTACGATTACACCGTTGATGCAGTGAAGCGCGCACTGCCCACCGCGCGCGTGGGTGGACCGGGAACCACCAACCCCAGCAACGCGAAGGCGGCCGGGTTCTTCGGGAATTTCCTGGCGCATTGCGCCCGGGGCAGGAATTACGTGACCGGGAAAACCGGCGCGCCCCTCGACTTTATTTCTTTTCACGCCAAAGGCAGCGTCAAAATGACCGCCGGGCATGTGCAAATGGATATCCGCCGGCACTTGGCCAATATCGACCAGGGATTCAAAATCGTATCGAGTTTTCCGTCATTCCGTCGTCTGCCCATAGTGATCAGCGAGTCTGATCCGGAAGGTTGCGCAGCGTGCTCCGTGGCTGCCCATCCCGAAAACGCCTACCGGAACAGCTCTCAGTACGCCAGCTATAACGCGGCGGTGCTCAAGGGCGCGCTTGAACTGGCCCATCGTTACCAAGTCAACCTTCAGGGTGTATTGACGTGGGCATTCGAGTTTGAAGACAAGCCTTATTTCGCCGGATATCGGGCCTTAACCACGCGGGATATCGATTTGCCGATGCTGAACGGGTTTCGTCTGTTTGGCCTGATGGGCGGGGAGAGGATCAAGGCGGAGAGCAGCGCTGGGCTGGGCGTGGATTCAATCCTTAGTTCAAGTGCGAGAGGCGCCCCCGATATCAATGTCCTCGCCACCCGAGGCGGTCGCGAAGTCAGCATCCTGGTGTGGAACTATCAGGACGATGAAGTGGCTGCACCTTCCGCGCCCGTTACTTTGGATGTGGCCGGCCTGGGCGGCGCGATGCATCAAGTTCTCCTGACGCAATATCAGATTGATGGGAACACCAGCAACGCCTACGCCGCCTGGCAGGAAATGGGTTCGCCGCCTGAGCCCTCGGCGGAGCAGCACGCCCGGTTGGTGAAGGCAGGGCAACTTCAAATGTCGAACCCTCCGCATTTCCTCAAAGTCGCCGAGGGCAATGTTCATATGGAATTCCCGCTTCCGTCGCAAGGCATTACGCTCCTTCAATTGGGGTGGTGAATCTTCAATGACGATAGAAGCGGAGTTGGCGAACCGGCGACAACGGCTGAAAGTTTTTTTGTGGGGGCCATTTTTCATCATGGACTTTGAGGGAATCCGGTATAACATTTGGGGCCAGAGAAGTGAAAGGTTTTGAACGCCGTGGAAAAGTTTATGCGGCTGATCCCGAATTTCAAACGCGATCTTCTCCGTGCCCTGCACGGAATTATAGTTCGGGAGAAACCGTTCGCAATTTCGATGCGGTGACGGATTATTGTGTGTCTGGCAAATTTGAAGGAGAAATCATGACGCATCCTAAGTATATTGTCTGGTTGGCATCTTCGCTGCTCGGCGTGGTGGCGGTTTTAGGCGCGCCCGGGCCCAAGGCAAAGCCAGGCATCACGAAAATCATATTTGGCAAGACTCCGGAGGGACAAGTGGGCGACCTATATACGCTGACCAACGTGAACGGGATGCAAGTGGGCATTACGAACTATGGAGGCCGGGTGGTCTCGATACTGGTTCCCGACCGGCACGGCAAAATGGCCGACGTGGTGATCGGGTTCGATCATCTCGACGGCTACCTGGGCACCAACCCCTACTTCGGCGCCCTGATTGGGCGCTACGGAAATAGAATCGCCAAGGCCCGATTCAAGCTGGACGGCGTCGAGTACAAATTGGCGGCAAACAACGGCCCCAACAGCCTGCACGGAGGCAACAAAGGTTTTGATAAAGTCTTCTGGACGGTGCGGGAATCCTCAAAAAATCCTCCCGCACTCGATTTGACGTACGTCAGCAAGGACGGTGAAGAGGGCTATCCGGGCACATTGACCGTCAGAGTGGTTTACACACTCGAACCCAACAATGCGCTTCGCATCGATTACCACGCCACCACGGACAAAGACACGGTCCTGAATTTGACCAATCACTCTTACTTCAACCTGGCGGGCGAGGGGAATGGCGACATTTTAAAGCAGGTCATGATGATCAACGCCGACCGCTTTACTCCGGTGGACGCGAATTTGATTCCCACCGGCGAGCTGGCCAGGGTTGAAGGTACACCTCTTGATTTCCGCAAGCCCACCCCCATCGGAGCGCGCATCAATAATGACAACCAACAGTTAAAATTGGCCGGAGGGTACGACCACAACTTTGTCCTGAACCGGACCGGGTCCGGACCGTCGCTGGCCGCGCGGGCCCTCGACCCCGAGTCCGGGCGCGAGTTGGAAGTGCTGACCACGCAGCCGGGAATCCAGTTTTATACCGGCAATTTCCTCGACGGAACCATCCAAGGGAAGGGGGGAAAGGCGATCACACGCCGGTCCGCATTTTGCCTGGAGACCCAACACTTTCCGGATTCCCCGAACCATCCCAAATTCCCGACTTCGGAGTTGAAGCCGGGGCAGACGTACCATTACGTCACAGTCTACAAATTTTCCACGCTCAAGTGAGGCGCTTGACCATTCGATTTGAAATCCGCCGTGCGTTCCGAAATGTTTCATGAAACACACGGCGCTTTATGGCTGCGTCAGCTTTCCATGTTTTTGATATCGTGATTACTTTCTAGTGGCTCCTTGGCTTGCACGTGTGCCTGGGATTCACTTTATGGGAGTTTTAAAAGAGATGATAGAATTCCGTCGTAAATCATCTTGTAAACCAGATGAGAAAGAGGAAGGTTCTCATGCCTAAAAGGAAAGGGAAGCAGAAGAGAGAGGAGGTTGGAGCGGGAATTCATTCCCGGTTTAGGCAGCCCGATGTGAAGGTAGGTCTGGTCGGCTTGGGCTACGTCGGACTGCCTCTGGCGCTGTTGTTCGCGCGCAGGGGCCTGCGAACGACCGGGTTTGACATTGATGCGGCCAAGATTGAGAAGCTGGAGCGGGGCGAGACTTACATCCGCCATATTCCGGCGGCCGACATTCAGGCCCAGCTCAAGGCGAAGCTCTTCCGGGCCAGCTCAGACTTTAACGGGCTGAAGGAAATGGACGCCATCATCATCTGCGTGCCCACGCCCCTGGACGAGCATCGCGAGCCCGACCTCTCTTATATCCGCAATACCGCGGAAGCGATTGGAGCCCACCTGCACGCAGGCCAACTGGTGGTGCTGGAGAGCACGACTTATCCGGGAACCACGGAAGATTTGGTGTTGCCGATTCTGGAGCGCTCGGGGCTGCACTGCGCCATTCAGCCTTACGAGGTGGTGGACAACAAAGTGGAAGTAAGCGGCGGGGCGGGGAATTTTCTGCTGGCGTTCTCGCCCGAGCGGGAAGATCCGGGCAACCAAGTCTTTAAGACGCACCAGATTCCCAAGGTCATGGGCGGGGTGAACGCGGCGAGCGCGTGGGCGGCCCAGGCCTTGTACGGGCAGGTGTTTGATCGGACCAAGTTGCTGAGCTCTTCGCGGGCAGCGGAGATGGGCAAACTGTTGGAAAATATTTACCGCTGCGTGAATATCGCGCTGGTGAACGAGATGAAGCAGGTTTGCATGCGGATGGGGATCGACATTTGGGAAGTGATCGAGGCCGCCAAGACGAAGCCGTTCGGGTTCACGCCGTTTTATCCGGGCCCCGGGCTTGGAGGCCACTGCATTCCCATCGATCCCTTTTACCTGACGTGGAAGGCGAGGGAATTCGATGTGCCCACCCGATTCATTGAGCTGGCCGGGGAAGTGAACTCCGCCATGCCGGAGTTCGTGATCAACGCGCTGGCGGAAGCATTGAACCAGCGCAAACAGTGCCTGGGAGCGGTGCGGGTGTTGGTGTTGGGCGTGGCCTATAAGAAAGATATCGACGATTTGCGCGAGTCGCCGTCTTTGCGCATCATGAAATTGTTGCAGGCGCGCGGAGCGCACGTGGATTATAACGATCCTTATTTTCCGCGCCTTCACAAAATGCGCCATTACGATTTCAAACTCGCGTCGGTGGACCTCACCCCGGCCACACTGGCTGCCTATGACGCGGTGGTGATTTCAACCGCCCACTCGAGCTACGACTTTGACGAAATTGTCCGCCATAGCCGGCTGGTGATCGATACACGCAACGCCACCAGCCAGGTGAAAGTAGACCGCGAGAAGATCGTCAAGTGCTGAGCGGAGGTATTCCCATTCACAAAATACCAATCGCCCAGGTCCGGCTGGACCGGCGCGAGTTGCTGGCGGTGGAAAGGGTTCTCAAAAGCGGCCACCTCCGACAAGGGACGGTGACCAAGGATTTTGAACGGCGGTTTGCACGAGCCGTTGGCGCCCGGTACGCCGTGGCGGTCAACTCCGGAACGGCGGCGCTTTTTCTTGCCTACCGAGTGATGCTTGAGCCGGGCGACGAAGTGATTGTGCCTGACTTCACTTTTGCCGCCACCGCGTCCATGGTGGTCGCCGCTGGAGCCACCCCCGTCTTCGCCGACGTTGACCCCAGGACGTTTAACCTCGAGCCCAAAGATGTGGAGCGAAGAATCACCCGCCGCACGCGCGCCTTGGTTCCCGTCCACTTGTTCGGGTATCCGGCGGACATTCCCAGGCTCATGGCGATTGCGCACCGGCACAAGTTACGGTTAATCTGGGACGCTGCGCAGGCGCATGGATCCTGCTTTCAGGGCCGCGACGTCGGCTCATTTCCCGATGTGGTTTGCTATTCGTTTTATCCCTCCAAAAACATGACCACCGGGGAAGGGGGGATGCTTGCCACTTCGGACCCGGCCCTCGCCAGGGAGTTCAGACTGCTGCGATCGCATGGCGAGGAAGGGCGATATTCCCATGTCCGCATCGGATTTAATTTCCGCATGACGGATGTGGCCGCGGCGCTCGGCCGCACTCAACTGGCCAAACTTTCCTCCGCGGTCCGCAAGCGCAGGAGAAATGCCGCGACACTATCCCGCGGCCTCAGGGGAATACCCGGCCTCGCCATTCCGGTGGTCGCCCCAGGTATTTTGCCGGCCTTCAATTTGTTTACGGTTGTCATCGATCCAGAACAAATGAGAATGTCGCGAGATGACTTTCAAAACGCGCTTGCCCGGCACGGTGTGGCAAGCTCAATCCATTACCCGCTCCCACTTCACCGCCAGTCTGTTTTTATCGGAAAGGGAAGCGATTCGGATTACCTGGTGAGCACCAGGTTGGCGACGACCGTGCTTTCATTGCCAGTCCATCCCGGATTAAGTGAGAAAGACTTGAAACGCATAATTCGAGCGGTGCGTGTGGTGGCGGGCGCGAAGTAAGCATGAAAGTCCTTGCTGGAATTCTGAATTCCAACTAGGTTTGCCAATGCTTTGCCTGCTGCTCCGTATCCGGCGATGCCGATAATCATCACTCAACCTCTGTCTTGAAGCGAGTTCTGCTGCGTCCATTCCCGCTCCACTGGGCAACCGCCGCGCGAGGCAGGGAAGTCAAAGCAAGTTACTCCACGCCCCCCCTTGCCTTTGTCCATCCTCCGCATCACGCTGACTTGAATTTCATCACGATTTGATATCTGTCCTCCTCCGGCTCTCCCATCGCAGCTTTTCCGCTTTCGCTCCCTCAAAATCCGTTCCTTCCCGCTGAATATCATGTCCCCCAAGCCAGTCGGACCCCGCGTTACAAAGTGTGGTCTGGGAGCTAATTCAAGCGCGCTTGAATAATGCCCTGCGGGAACCTCCACCTCCGCCCCTGGGCAAATAATCGCTTGGAAAGGAGGTGACGACTATGGTAATGTATCCAGACGGAGAAAGGCTTGGAAATCCATTTCCGATCCCGCCCGCGGCCTGAATTGAGCATAGCCCGGAACTGGGGGGCGGTCAGCGGAATTCCACCGCCCTTCCGGGACTGGCTCCATGAAATCTGCTGCCACCGTGGTGGGCATTATTGCCATAACTCTTGAGGCCGGATTGCTTTTCAGGGCCTGGAGGGAAAGATTCCTTTCTCAATTTCCCCTTTTCTATTCTTATGTGACTTATGTTCTGACGTGGTCGCTGATTACTTTTCCCATTTACTTTTTAGTGCCCCGGATTTATCCAAGCGTGTACTGGTTTTTTTATTTGATGATGATTACGGCGGAATTTGCCGTCATCGCCGAGGCCTCGGATCATATTTTTTCGACCTATCCGATGATCCGCCGGCTCGGCCGCCTGCTGACCGGAGCCATTTGTCTGTTCCTATTCGCAGTTTATGTTATTCCTCCCCTGACCCTAAACCAGCCTTCGGGGAAGGCGTTAATCGAATTGTATAAAAGAATGTCTTTGACCAAGGCTGTGCTGATCATCGCTCTTCTGGCGGTGGCCCGCCTGTACAAGCTTCAAGTGGGGCGAAACGTTTCTGGATTGATGCTGGGCTTTATTGCATTTCTTGCCGTCAACATAGCGAATGCCTCCCTCGTCCAAAGCTACGGGTGGGCGGTGTACTTCAAGGCTTATACCTTGATTGAGCCCCTAGCCTTTGTTCTGGCATTATCCATTTGGTGCGTCGCCTTGTGGCGATACGAGCCGGTACTAGCCGCCCGGGGCCGGTTCTCTCATAATGGCGCGGCTGTTTCAGACCCTCTCGCGGACCGGTTGGGAAGGTACGACGCCGAGCTTTCCAGGTTGTTTCGAAGATGATGCTTTTTGGCTATCTCACTCTCGCGGTCCTTATCATCGCATTGGCCATACTTCTAACGCGCCAGGGCAACGGGCGGATGCCGGCGTTTTCTCACCGTGAGAAGGAATGCGGCACCGTCCTTCTGGACGATATGGCCTTGGATCTTGCCGAACGGATATTTGATCCCGGCGATTATCGCTGGCTGAATGATGAAATAGGGTTTCCCGCACTCGCCTGTGAGCTTAGTCGCCAGCGAAAAGCAATGGCTTTGGCGTGGCTGCGCTGTTTGCGCGCCTCGTTCAATGAACTGGTTCGCGCGCCGCGTTCCGCCGGGATACCGGGTGGTGACGACGGCGGATCGACCGGATGGGCGATGACCTTCCACACACTCCGGTTCCAATTGTTATTGACCTACGCGATGATGGTGGTGTGGATGTTCGGGCCTTACACTCGCATCGCCCCTTCCTTTGGTCGGTTGCGCCCGCTTTTGAGCGGCGGTCCACCGAAAGAGCGATACGGAGTGCGTGCGTGAATCAAGGCGCCCTTTAGTTATCTGCCGGCCTGGGGGACGGGAACTCGGACCGGCATTCCTGCTTCCGCCTTCCCATCCGTCGATATAGCCTGGCCACCGTAGCTTTTGCTCGGAGAATTTGCCGCCCCACTTGGCCCGGGGCGGTGCCGCCCACCACATTCCTCCGGCTCACCGCGTTTTCGGCTGAGATGGCCACTTGGTGGAGCCGCCTGTCCCAGGACGGGATACACGCGCGGGCCTCCGTGGATGAGAGTTCCTTGAAAGTCTTTTGGTGATCTGCGCAGTGGCAGACCAGTTTGCCCACCTGTTCGTGAGCTTGCGCGAACGGGATGCCCCGGCGTACGAGTTCGTCGGCAATATCAGTGGCGGTAAGGAAGCCGCGAGAAGTGGCGGCCTTCATGGCGTCCGGGTGGATGCGGAGCGTGGCAACGACTCGCGCAACCAATTGCAGTGTGTCGCGCGTGTTGTCAACGCCATCGAAGAGGGCTGCCTTGTCTTCCTGAAGGTCGCGATTGTAAGCCGTAGGCAGGCCTTTCAAAAGTGCAAGCATGCTGGTGAGCCTTCCGATCCCGCGGGCGGCTTTGCCGCGCACCAGTTCCATAGCGTCCGGATTCCGCTTCTGGGGCATGATGCTGCTGCCGGTGGAATACGCGTCCGCCATCTCGACAAATCCGAATCCGGCTGAGGAATAGATCACCAGGTCCTCGGCCAGCCGGCTGGAATGGGTGAGAGCCAGCGAGCAATCGAAAAGCAGCTCACAGATAAAATCCCGGTCCGAGGTGACATCCAAACTGTTGCGCGCGGCGCGCGCGAATCCCAGTTCCCGGGCCAGCCGCTGGCGATCGATGGGAAAAGACGTTCCGGCCAGGGCGCCTGCTCCCATGGGAAGCTCATCGGCGCGCTGGCGACAATCTTCCAGTCGGTCCCAATCTCGCAAAAACATTTCGAAGTACGCGAGCAGGTAATGCGAAAACAAAATGGGTTGCGCGGGCTGGAGGTGGGTGAAGCCGGGCATCACGACCTGGATGTGCCGCCCGGCGAGATCGCACAGCGCCTGCAGGAGTTCCAAAGCGGCGCACTGAAGTTCTGTGATCGCGTCCTTCACATACAATCGGGCTTCTGTGGCCACCAGGTCGTTGCGGCTGCGCCCGGTGCGTAGCTTTTGCGCCACCGGACCCGCTTCGCGGGCCAGGCGAGCTTCCACCCAGGTGTGAACGTCTTCGCTCGATTCGCGCCGCGCCCACTGAGGGTGACTTTCAACATAGCGGCGAATCTTATCCAGGCCGTGGGTCAGGCGGCGGACTTCGGCGGCCTGCAATACGCCCGCCCGTCCCAGATGCTTCACGTACGTTTGGTTGACGCGAAGATCGTAGACAACCCAACGCTGGTCGAGCGAAAACGACTCGGAATATTTCTCAAAGAGCTTGTCTCGCCGGTGATGACCGAAGCGCCCTCCCCACAGCTTCATCCCGTGCTCCTGCGGGCGTGTGCAACCCCGCGTTTGAACAAATGTCTTTTGGACGCCGCAAGTTTCACCGGCAGTCCCAGAATGTTGATAAAACCCTCTGCATCCTTCTGGTCATAGTCGGACTTCATGGTAAACCCGGCGATGCTGGTGTCATACAGCGAGTGGGGAGAGCTGCGGTCGATGATCCGGACATTCCCCTTATACAGGCCAAGGGTCACCGCCCCCGTCACCGTGCGCTGGGTGGTGTGAACAAATCCATCCAGGGCTTCGCGCAAGGGCGTGAACCATTGCCCGTAATAAACCAACTCGGCGTAGCGAAGGGCCACGTGCTGTTTGTAATGAAAAGTTTCACGGTCCAGGCAGAGCGCTTCCAACTCGTGATGGGCGATGTGAAGGAGGGTGCCGGCGGGAGTTTCGTAGGCCCCGTGTGATTTGATGCCCACCAGCCGGTTTTCCACCAAGTCGATGCGGCCCACCCCGTTTTTGCCCGCCACCGCATTCAAGGTTTCGAGCAATCGGATGGCTCCAAGCTTCCTGCCGTCCAACGAAACCGGCACGCCAGCTTCAAATCCCAGCGTGACTAAAGTTTCGCGATGAGGGGCATGAAAGGGGCTTAAAGAAAGTTTCCACGCCTCTTCGGGCGGTTCGCCCAGTTTTTTTTCGAGCGGCCCGCCTTCGTGGCTCAAGTGCCAGATATTCTGATCCCGGCTGTAAGGCTCTCTCTTGGTGACCGGCACGGGAATTTTATTCCGGCGTGCATAATTAATCGCGTCTTCGCGCGATTTGATGTTCCACTCGCGCCAGGGCGCAATCACTTTAAAGTGGGGAGCCAGCGCCTTGTAGGCCATCTCAAACCGCACTTGATCATTGCCTTTGCCCGTACATCCGTGGGCGAGGGCGTCCGCGCCGCAAGCCAACGCCACTTCCACCTGACGCTTGGCCAGCACGGGCCGCGCCAGGGAGGTTCCAAGCAGATACTTACCCTCATAGACGGCGCCTGCCTGCAAAGCCTTCCAAAGGTAGCCGGTGATGAATTCAAGGCGAAGGTCCTCAACAAATACTTTTGAAGCGCCGCTGCGAATGGCCTTTTTTCGAACCGCGGCGTAATCGTCGCCCTGGCCCACATTCCCGACCATGGCGACCACTTCGCACCCGTAATTCTCGCGCAGCCAGGGCACGATGATGGAGGTATCGAGGCCCCCGGAATAAGCGAGCACGGCTCTTTTCACTTTTCCATTTTGAATTCGCGAAGATGACATAGATCGGCCTTTCGAAAGAGTTGACAGTCGACAGTCAACAGTTGAGTGTAAAAACCTTGTGCATCCCGGATAATTGAGTTTAGTTCCAAACCACAGACCTTTCCTCGATTGTTAATTCTTAATTCCGGCAGCGCTGCGAGAAAATTGCCCGGAGGCCTGCATCACGCCGACAGGACACCCAGGATCTTTTTTAGCAGTTGCGCCGCCGGGCGGGCGCCGCCGGTGGCGATGAAGATGGTGTCGTCCCCCGCCACGGTTCCCAGGACTTCCGGCCAATGCTCGGCATCCAGACCCACCGCCACGGAGTGGGCATTTCCCGGATGGGTTTTGACGATCACCAGGTTGGATGCCCTTCGGACTTCACGGACAAATTCCTTCAGGATAATTTCCAGGGTGGGCTGCGGAGGCGCCAGGACCGGCGCTGAATCGGGTAGGCGGTAACCCTCGCGCGTCTTAACCACACCCAATTCTTCGATGTCTCGTGAAACCGTCGCCTGGGTCACCCGGATGCCGAGCCGGTGGAGCTTGCGGCGCAGGTCGGTCTGCGTCGCTACCGCCTCCGTCCTCAGTAGTTCCAGGATCTGATTGCGTCGATAGAGCTTGTCCATGCAAATTTATACAGGCAATTTATAAATACTCTATTGGGCGAAATTTGGCAAGGGGAGGAGGCCGCCTTGGACGAGGCGGAAAGACGGGGATTGACTATACGCGCCACAGGGGCGGACTTGCGGCCTGCTGCCGTCCCTGTGTGAACACTGGCGGAAGGGTTGGTCGCACCTCCTTTTGCCAATCAGCCCGCCTTACTGAGGCATACCGGGAAAATTCATTTTTTGTGGCTCACCTTTTATCTGTGAAGTTTCGTTGGTGAGCACTTTATCGAGAACCATGGTGGTGTCGGCCGATGTCATTTTGACCATGCCATAAGGTGAAACCTTGGTCGTGAACCAAATGTCAGTCGTTTCCTGGTCAGATTTCTTTTGGTAGTGCTGGCATTCGAAAGTGCCGGCGGGGACGGTCACACTCTCCGTGCCCACCAACTCTCCCTTGCCATTGCCACCATAAGTACCGCCGGCCTGAGCCTTGGGCACATTTTTCATCATGCCCATCATCCCCATGGGCATTTCCATGGGCGGGCGGCCTGGCGGCTGCATAATCATCCGCTTGACCCCGGGTTGATCGCCACCGATAACCATCAGCATTTTCGTGATCATGCCCGCTCCCTTTCCGCTTAGCATGCGATTCTCCATCCAGTACCCGTCCTGTCCATCAACGCTTTCCTTGCCTACGATGGCCACAGCCATATCCATGGAAGGCGCTTTTTTGTTGGTGATCGTGTACTGGGCGCCCGAGCCGACCACGGGTTTGAATTCGCCCGGAATCTGGGGCGGCCTCATGCCCATCATCTGTGCCCACGAGGCGGCCGCGCACACCACCGTGACGGCTATGACCAGAATCAAGTTCTTTGTCAATTTCATTTGATTTTCCCCCGTTGATGATGAATTGAATGCTCGGGGCCCGGGCACGCTCCACGAATCCGGCTCATGCCCCTTTCAGCCCCATGAATCGGGTTTTCTTGAATTCCTCCCACATCCCGGGCGCGAATTGATGCCGCGTAACAAACTCGCGGACCTTGAATGTGATGCCGAGCTTGGACTCCTCGATCTCCGCGCCTTTTTGGGGCAGATAATCGAAGACACTGCGATTCATTCCGTAGTACGCGCACAGCCAATAACCTTCCGACGTTTCGATGCAGTAAAGGCCACAAACCAGAGGCAGCGGCCGCGCGGGATCAACCGTGGGTTTGACTTCGGCCTCAACAATCTTGCCTTTAATGTTCGTGGTGCCGGCCGGAGTGACAGTTGGAGAAGAAGCCATGGAGTTTCCCGCTTTGAAAAGCCGATTGTATCAGACTGGTGCAGAAGAAACATACATTGATTGGGGCCAATTCGTCAACCTGAGGCAGCGGGTTAGGAGCCGTGCTTCAGGACTACGGCGCGCAAGAAGCCGTCGGTATGCCAGGCTCCGCCGGTGGCCGTCGTCCCCTGGCTCAGAGGATTGGGGCGGGTTACGAGCTGCTCCGCTGCGACGTCACCTGCCGCTATCAGGTCGGCGCCGACTTTATCACGCTCCAGGTCAATATCGGATTCGGTGGCATGGGAGACCACGCCGGGATGAATGTCAATTCCAATATCATGCGTGCTCGAGGACAGCCAGATGTCGCGCCCGCCGGCTGTTTTCACAGGCGCCAGCCAAAGGCGCAGGTGGTGCCTTTTGGCAAAAGTGTTGAACATCTTCTCAAATGCCATCTGCTCCTTTTTCCCGTAGAGGTAAAGGTCTGAAATCGGTGTCTGCCCGTATCCAACATCTCCGATGGCGGCACGAGCAGTCATGGAGATGGAACTTTCCGACGATTGGGCGGGAATGGCCCAACCCGCCTGAGCAAAGGCGTGCAGGATTTCAGCCTGTGAGCCGACGAAGATGAGGTTCAGAGGGTCGCCGGGCTTGCCTGTCTTTCCGGAGCAGCGTTGCGGCGCGTTGGCAAGCAGGCGGGAGATTGCCTTTTGCACGTCGGGAGGCAACACCCCTGCCGCTGCGGGAGGGAAGGTTTGACTCAGCACCAGCGGCTTGTCCAGGACGAGATGTATATCAGTTCCTGCCGGGAAATCGATGGATGTTTTAGGGCTGCCCACTTTCTTTTGGGCATCCTCGCCCAAGTTGCCCAACTTTCCCAGCGCGCTGTCAATAAATGAGACAGGGAGTTCGCTGGCCAGAACACCCTGAACCGTGCCGTCCTCCAGGACGGTCTCCTTCGCATTCTCAATTTCTGTAACATGCCCGGTGATTGCAATGGCGGGCTGGCCTGGAATCTGAAGCTGATCGAATCTCAATTGCAAGCGCGCCCGGTCAGTGGGACTCGAACTGGGAATGAGCTTGCTGATGTTTCCACTGAGCGTAGTGGCCAGAGGGATCACTACGCCATCGGCGGAGGCGACCTCGCGAACTACGTGGGCCGTGATGGGCGCGTGGAAGTGGGATGTTCCCGTACTGACAGCCGCGTCCAGGCGGATGAAGAGGAGGGTTCCGGCGGCAAGCGTTGCTCCGGCCGGTACGGTTGCCGCGCTGGATGACGCCGCTGCGTGGACGATTCCTGGTTGGGCCGGCTGCTTCCCGGCAAACTCTTTTCCCGCCGCCACGCACCACAGCACGGCTGCCAGAAGCGCTTCAAGTTTTCTTGATGGGTGGAGCAGCCCGGTCGAGGCGTCAAAGGGCATCAGGGTCCTCATTTTCAAACCACGTGAAAAACCTATCTTAACATCTTTGGATTCCCCCGCATCCATAATCATGCGCACGCTAATGCCGGGTTTTCGTGCTTTGTTTTCCCGCAAATCAAGCAACTCCCTTGCGGAGGCTGCGATTTATTTTCGCACAAGCCCGGCTCCCTTTGGTTGACAAAAATTGACGCGGTGATATAGATTGTCTCCTTTGAAAGCTGAACTAATTCAGAAAAGAATACTTACAAGCTCAACCGAAAATGGCTGACGAACCCAAGTTGCCGCATCAGCCCGCTGTACCCGGTGATACTCCGGCCAAAAGTCCTGTGGCTGAGGGTGGAGGAACAACTTCGTCGCCTTCAGCGCCTGTGAAATCCGCTGAAGTTGGGCAACCCAAGGCGGCCGCATCGGAAGGCGGCGCCCAACCCCCGACGCCTGTGGCTCCGGCCAAGCCACCCGCTGCCGCTGCGCCCCCCAAACCGCCAGCCCCTCCCAAACCTCCAGTCAAGGCGGAGCCGTGGACGAGCCCGTTGCTCGATGAGATCAAGAAAAAGTTTCCGGGCGCAGTCGTTGAAGCCGTTACGTTTCGTAATCAGCCGACCATCAACCTGTTAAAAGAATCGCTGGTTGCGATCTGCGAATTTCTAAAGAGCGAGGAGGGCGGCGCGTATCGTTATCTCGCTGACGAAACCGCGGTGGATTATCCCAAGCGCGAAAAGCGCTTTGAAGTCTTCTATGTGCTGTATAGTTTCAAAGCCAACCACCGTTTGCGGCTGAGAGTGGCGGTAGGCGACGACGAAAAACTTCCGTCCGTGGTGAGCGTTTGGCCGGCCGCCAATTGGCTGGAGCGCGAAGTGTTTGATATGTTTGGCATCGCCTATGATGGCCACCCGGATTTAAGGCGTATCCTGCTGCCCGACGAATGGGTGGGGCATCCGCTGCGAAAGGACTACGACATTCTGCGCCAGGACGCGGCCTGGGTGAAGGCGAATTTGCACATTGAGAGCGGGCAGTAGGAAGTTATAAGTGGCGAGTGGTTCGTGGCAAGTGGCAAGCAATAATTCGCTGGAAATTCCAGCTTCTAACTCCTAGCTCCTGATTTCTTATGTCTCAAACAACTTATCTCGATGCTGATGAGCTGGTTCTGAATATGGGGCCGCAGCATCCCGCCACGCACGGGGTGTTGCGGGTCAAGCTGAAGCTTGACGGCGAGCGCGTGATGGGCACGGAATGCATCATTGGCTATCTGCACCGCGGTGTGGAAAAAATTGCCGAGAACCGTACCTACTTGCAATTCGCGCCTTACGTGGACCGGATGGACTACGTGGCCGCCGTCACCAACGGGATGGGTTACTGCGAAGCGGTGGAAAAACTTCTGGGCGTCGAATTGCCGCCGCGCGCTCAATTCACCCGCATGATACTGGCGGAACTCCAGCGGATTGCCAGCCACCTGCTTTGGTTGGGAACGCACGCGCTGGACTTGGGGGCCATGACCCCCGTCTTTTACACTTTCCGTGAGCGCGAAGAGATTCTGAAGATTTTCGAGAATTATTGTGGGGCGCGGCTCACCACCCACGCCTTTCGCATCGGCGGCCTGCAATATGACTTGTACGACGGCTTTGAAAAAGAAGTGCTCAAATTCTGTGAGTCGTTTCCGGGCAGGGTTGATGAATACGAAACCTTGCTCACGACCAACCGCATCTGGATGGAACGTACCAAAAACGTGGGCGTGCTCAAGGCGGAAGACGCGATTGCCCTGGCCGTTTCCGGCCCGGTGCTGCGCGGGTCGGGCGTGAATTGGGACATCCGCAAAGCGCTGCCCTACGAGGCTTATGACCAGGTGGAATTTGAAGTTCCGCTCGGCCAGAACGGCGATACATACGATCGGTACATTGTGCGTGTCAAGGAAATGCGGCAATCCGTGCGCATCATCCGGCAGTGCGTCGAGCGCATCGCGCCCGGACCGATTTTTGGAAAAGTGGGCAAGGTGATCAAGCCGCCGGTGGCCGAGGTCTACCATTCCATTGAAGCGCCCAAGGGCGAACTGGGCTACCTGGTGGTGAGTGACGGAACCACTCACCCCTACCGCGTGCGCGTCCGGCCGCCTTCGTTTGTGAATCTGCAAGCGCTGGACATCATGTCGCGCGGGCATCTGGTGGCCGATATTGTGGCCATCATTGGGACTATTGATATTGTGCTGGGGGAAGTCGATCGGTAAGAAATTATGAATTGTGAATTCTGAATTATGAACGAAAACCGGGAACAGAGAGGTAGACGAACAAAGTCTCCGCAATCCATAATTCATCATTCATAATTCTGCTTTTCATGAATATGCTCAATACTGTTACCCAATTTCTGCTAGCGCATCCCCTCATCTTTGCCACCATCAAAATTCTAATTGTTTTCAATGTTATGTCTGCCGTGCTGATGTACATCGTTTATATGGAGCGCAAGGTGCTCGCCTTTATGCAGGCGCGCCTGGGCCCCATGCGGGTGGGTCCGTGGGGCGTCCTTCAGGCACTCGCTGACCCTATCAAGCTGATGCTGAAGGAAGATATTGTTCCCGCCGGAGCGGACAAGGCACTCTTCCTGTTGGCGCCGGTGATCAGTGTAGCCGCCGCGTTCACCGTCTTTTCCGCCATCCCGTTTACCAGCAGCTTCATCATCAGCGACATTAACATCGGAATCTTGTTTATTCTCGCAGTCTCGTCACTCGGAATTTACGGAATCATCCTGGGCGGATGGGCGTCCAACAGCCACTACCCACTCCTCGGCGCGTTGCGCTCCGCCGCGCAGTTGGTAAGTTACGAAGTGGCGGGCGGAATGGCGATTGTCGGTGTGCTCCTGATTTCGAACTCGCTCAGCCTGCGGGACATTGTGCTGAAGCAGCAGCAAATGGGCGTTTGGAATGTTTTCATCCAACCGGTGGGATTTTTCATTTACCTGGTGGCGGCCATCGCGGAAACCAACCGGAGCCCGTTTGATCTTCCCGAGGCCGAATCGGAATTGACGGCGGGCTTTCACACCGAATACAGTGGTTTCCGGTTTTCGCTTTTCTTCATGGCTGAATACACGGCCATGATTTTGGTGTCGTGCATCGCCGTCACCTTGTTTTGGGGCGGATGGCTGCGCCCATTCTCCAGTATTCATGCCCTGGACTTCCTCGACTACACGCCCGTGATAGTCTTCCTGGCCGCTGCCGTGGCCATCGTTCTCGGCGCGCGGAAGAATCCAGTCCCCATGGAGAAGGTGGTCCTTTTTGCGATCGCGGCGGCTTTTGTGCTGCTTGGCATGGCCCTGGCAATTCCAGTGGTAGCGGCGGCCATCTCCGGAATTTTCTGGTTTTCGGCAAAAGTTTTTATTTTTCTGTATGCCTTTATCTGGTACCGCGGAACGTTTCCGCGCTACCGCTACGACCAATTGATGAACCTGGGCTGGCGGGTGATGATTCCGCTCGGCCTGGCTAACGTGATTGTGACCGCAGCCCTCAGCTATTACTTGACGCATCAGGCCGTGTCTGCGGCCGCGCCGGTGATGATGGGCCGTTGATGGAAAAGCTATGAGCTGGCTTTCATTGCCTCAAATTACTTTTCTTGCCTTGTCGGCCATGGCGCTGGTTTCCGGCGTTCTGGTGATTACGCGGCGGAACGCCATCCACAGCGTCATCTGCCTGATCGTTACATTATTTTCCGTGGCGGGCATTTTTCTGCTGACCCACGCCGAATTCCTGTTCGCTGTCCAGATCATTCTTTACGTCGGCGGCATCATGGTGCTCTTCCTGTTTGTCATCATGCTGGTGAACCTGGATGTGGCCGCCAAGCAAGCCCAATTCAGCAGCCACTGGTTGGTGGCGGTGTTGACCGCGGGGGCACTCACGGCGGAACTGGCCTACGGCATCTACCTGGGGCGGCAGGAATTCAAGCCGTCAACGCCGCCCGCTTTCATCCTGCCGATCAATAACACGCGGGGCATCGCGGTGGGGCTTTTCCAGACTTACACGCTGCCGCTGGAGATTGCTTCGCTCCTGTTACTGGTGGCCATGGTGGGGGCGGTGGTCATGGCCAAAAGGAAATTTGAATGATTCCCGTCAGTTGGTATCTCTATCTCGGCGCCGGCCTTTTTACCATTGGCACGATCGGCGTGCTCACGCGCCGCAACGTGATCATCATTCTTATGTCTATTGAGCTGATCCTGAATGCGGTGAACATCAACCTGGTGGCCTTTTCCCAGATGTTTCATTCGGTGGACGGGCAGGTTTTCGCCATCTTCGTGATTACCGACGCCGCCGCCGAAGCGGCCGTCGGCCTGGGCTTGATCATCGCGCTCTTCCGCAATAAAGAGACGGTGAACGCGGACGAGATCGACTTACTGAAATGGTAGGTCGAAAAGCTAAAGGTTAAAGGATAAAGGCAAGAATTGAGAGGTTTTGCGTTGCAGGAAGCACGGGCGCCCTTGGATATTCGCAAGAGGGTATTTCAGTATGCGCTGCGATCCATAAAACTTCATCAGGCTTTACAGGAAAAAAGGAATGGCACGTGTTGGATTTTGGGAAAGCAGTTTTTGAGATCGGCGACATCCATTGGCGCGAATATTGAAGAGGCCCAGTCCGGCGAGACGCGAGCGGACTTTATTCACAAATATGGCATTGCGCAGAAAGAGGCCAGGGAGAGTTTGTACTGGTTAAGTTTAATGTGCGAAGCGGAAATAATTCCGGCAAAGCGGCTAAAGCCTTTGATGAAAGAGACTGAACAGATTTTCGCAGTCATTACTGCGATTATTTTGAAGGCGAAAAGAAACAAGGGGCAGTCGACGCCCCGGAGGTGAAGGGACAGGTTCGATTTGAAAGGTTTGGCTTGGTTTTAACCTTTAGCCTTTAACCTTTAAACTTTACCCTTTACCCCTTAACCTTAACACTTTAACCTTTTCTCAACCATGCTGAACTACATCTGGCTCATTCCGTTGCTGCCAGTGATCGGGGCGCTGTTTCAGCTTTTGTTTGGACGCAAGCTGAAGAATGCGGCGGTGTCCCTGGTTTCAGTGGGACTGCCCGGAATTTCTTTTGCATGGGCGGTCGGCTGTTTCATTGAATTGCTTGGGCAGCCTGAACATACCGTGAATCGGACGCTTTACACCTGGCTACCCGCCGGCGCGTTTCATCTTGCCAATGGGTCATTGGGGAATCTCACCGTCAATGTGGGTTTCCAATTGGATCCGCTTTCTGCGGTGATGCTGCTGGTGGTCACGGGCGTCGGATTCCTGATTCACATTTATTCCATCGGCTACATGGGGCACGAGGGTGGCTACTACCGTTTTTTTGGATACATGAACCTCTTCATGTTTTCCATGCTGGTGCTCGTCCTGGCGAATAATTACCTGATGATGTTTGTGGGCTGGGAAGGCGTGGGTCTGTGCTCTTATCTGCTGATTGGATTTTATTTTCAGCGCAAGTCCGCCGGAGATGCGGGCAAGAAGGCATTCCTTGTCAACCGCATTGGTGACGCCGGCTTCCTTCTGGGCGTGATGCTGATGACGGTGACGTTCGGCACTCTCAATTTTGCGGAGATCACTGCTGCGGCGCGCAGCGGGCATTACCCAATGGGGAGTGGCGTGATCACGGCCATCTGCATTTTGCTATTTATCGGCGCCACCGGAAAATCCGCCCAGATTCCCCTTTACATTTGGCTGCCCGACGCCATGGAAGGTCCCACGCCGGTCAGCGCCTTGATTCACGCTGCCACCATGGTGACGGCGGGCGTTTATATGGTGGCGCGCTCGAACGCGCTTTTTGTGCTGGCGCCCACGGCCCTCGAAATCGTCGCGGTGATTGGCGCCGCCACGGCGATTTGGGCCGCCTCCATCGCTCTGGTGCAGAATGACATCAAGAAGGTGCTCGCCTATTCAACCGTCAGCCAGCTTGGTTACATGTTTCTGGCCTGCGGCGTGGGCGCCTTTGCCGCAGGAATATTCCACGTGATGACGCACGCATTTTTTAAAGCGCTCCTCTTCCTCGGCGCCGGCAGCGTGATCCACGCCCTGAGCGGCGAGCAGGACATGCGCAAGATGGGCGGCCTGATGAAGAAAATTCCCATCACGTTCTATACTTTGCTCGCGGCTACGCTGGCCATCAGCGGCGTTCCGGGCCTGGCAGGTTTCTTCAGCAAAGACGAGATCCTTTGGCAGTCGTTCTCCAGCCCGCAGGGGTCCACATTCCTCTGGGCCATCGGATGGATCACCGCCGGCATGACAGCCTTCTATATGTTCCGCCTCCTTTTCATGACCTTTTTCGGCGCCTCGCGCGTGGATCACGAGGTGGAGCATCACATCCACGAATCTCCCTGGACAATGCTCGGCCCACTGACGGTACTGGGCGTGCTTTCTGTGGTCGGGGGCTATTTGAACTGGCCTGTAGAAAGCTTCGGGAAATTTCTGGAACCGGTTTTTGATAACCCTTCCGTGGCCCACACTGAACTTTATTCACGCGGGACGGAGCTGGGACTGATGGGACTTTCAATCGCCATTGCCTTGGCGGGCATCGGGGTGGCTTACGCCATTTACGTGAAACGGGCCGTCACGGCCGAACGCTTGGCCACCGCGCCCGGCACGGCGGAAACAATTTTGCTCAACAAATATTACGTGGACGAACTCTATGACGCGCTCTTTGTGAATCGCACCAAAGATCTCGGCAATGGCCTGGCCGCGTTTGACATGGGCGTGGTGGACGGCGCCGTGAACGGCGCGGGCTGGCTCACCCGCACCACGGCGACGATTTCGCGCCTTTGGGATGAGTGGGTGATCGACGGCATGGTCAATGTGGGAGCCTATGCCACCAAACTTTTGAGCTACCCCATCCTCATGGTGCAAACCGGCTTCGTGCAGTCGTATGCACTCATGATCGTGCTGGGGGTTTTGATTTTCATGGCGTATTACCTGATTCATTTCTAATTTTAGATTGATCGATCCCCGCGCTGTCAGGCGGGAAAAACCTTAGGACAGCGGACTAATGACGACGGACCAATGACAAATCCAAGTATCGCCTGAGGCTACGATGCAATTCTTTTATGAAAACTATTTGAGCATCATCCTCTTCGCCCCCCTGGTGGGCATGGGCGTCCTGCTGTTCATCCCGGGTGAAAACAAGAACGCCATCCGGTGGTGGGGCAACATTGTGCTGTTCGGCGATTTCCTGCTCTCCCTGCCGCTGGTTTTTTGGTTTTCCACCCCCGATCAATCCGGGACCCACGAGAAATTGTTCCGGTTCGTGGAGCGGCATGACTGGATTCCCTCCATCGGCGCCCAATATCACCTAGGCATTGACGGCATCAGCTTCCTGCTGATCATGCTGACCACCGTTCTGGGATTCATTTCCGTCTTGTCATCGTGGACCGCGATTCAGGACCGAGTGAAAGAGTATTACGCCATGTTCCTGCTGCTCCAGGTGGGCATGCTGGGCGTGTTTATGTCGCTCGATATTTTCCTTTTCTACGTGTTCTGGGAAGTGATGCTGGTGCCGATGTATTTCATCATCGGGGTGTGGGGCGGGCCGCGTAAACTTTATGCTGCCATCAAATTTTTCCTGTACACCCTGGCCGGCTCGGTGCTGATGTTGCTGGGCATTCTGGCGCTCTATTTCCAGTACCACACGGACAAGGGCGTGTACACCTTCAACCTGATTGACCTCACCAGCCACGCCAGTTTGTGGCCCCTCGGTCTTCAGCTTTGGGTGTTTGCGGCGTTTGCCATCGGCTTTGCCATCAAAGTGCCCATGTTTCCCTTCCACACCTGGCTGCCGGACGCGCACGTGGAAGCGCCCACGGCGGGCTCGGTGATTCTGGCCGGCGTCCTGCTGAAGATGGGGACGTATGGATTTATCCGCTTTTCGTTGCCGCTGCTGCCCCAGGCGAGCTCTGACCCGAGAGTGGTCAAGGTGATGGTCTACATCTCCATCATTGGAATCGTTTATGGCGCGCTGGTTTCGTTGATGCAGCGCGACATGAAAAAACTGATTGCCTACTCCTCCGTCAGTCACCTGGGCTTTTGCACGCTGGGCATTTTTGCCCTCAACCCGCACGGCCTGGAAGGCAGCGTGATCCAGCAGATCAATCACGGCATATCCACGGGCGCCCTCTTCTTGATTGTCGGGCTGATTTACGAGCGCCGGCACACGCGGGAGATCAAGGAATTCGGCGGCCTCTCCAACGTGATGCCGATCTACGCCACGCTGTTTATGATCGTAATGCTGTCAAGCGTTGGCCTGCCGCTGCTCAATGGCTTCATCGGAGAATTCACCATCCTGCAAGGCGCCTTTGAAGCCAACTGGCATTGGGCGGCATGGGCGGTTTCGGGCATTGTGCTGGGGGCCGCGTACATGCTCTGGCTCTACCAGCGCACCATGTTTGGCCCCTGCGATAATCCGAAAAATCAGGTACTCAAGGACCTGAACCTGCGCGAGGTGATGACTTTGGTGCCGCTGATTATCGGCGCATTCTGGATTGGACTTTATCCCAAACCTTTCTTCGACGTGCTCCAGGAGCCGGTGCAGGCCATCGTACAAAGCGTTCACCCCGACTTCTACAAATCGCAGCCGCAGCCCGCCGCCGCGCAAATTGCGGCTCCATCGGGTGGCAATTCGGCGCGTGCCGCCACGGTTCCGGCGCCGAAAGCGAACACGGACAAATTGGCGGCGAATTTAAGCGCCCCATGGCCCGCGCCGAAATCCCTCGGGCCACACGGCCAACAATATTCGGGAGCAAAACATTAATGGGAAATGTTTGGACCAGTTTTTTCCGCCCTCTCGATTACGCAGCCCTCAAGCCGGAAATCCTCCTGACGATTTTCGGCCTGGCGGTGCTGCTGGTGGATCCGCTCCTGTTTTCCGACAAGAAGGATAAGAACTGGAACGCGGTTTTCACCCTTTTGGGCTTGGGCTTTGCCTTCCTCCAGCTTGTTTTATTTATCGGAAAGGGATTCCCCGGCGGGCTGCCCTACGCGGCTTTTGAGGGCAGATTTACCCTCGATGCATTCGCCGTCTTTCTAAAGCTCATCATCGTGCTCGCCACTATGCTGGTGGTGCTCATTTCCGGCCGTTACCTGGAAATTGAAGATGCGCATTTTGGGGAGTACTATGCGCTCCTTTTATTTTCCGCCGTGGGCATGATGTTCATGGTGTCGGCCACCGACCTCATCGTTCTTTTCCTCGGCCTGGAATTGATGGCGCTGTGCGAATACGTTCTAGTGGGCTTCCTGCGCGGCGACCGCCGGTCCAACGAAGGGGCGATGAAATTCTTTTTACTGGGCGCGTTTTCTTCCGGGCTTTTGCTCTACGGCATGTCCTTGCTCTACGGGATTTCCGGTTCGACCAAGCTCAGCACAATCTCCGTCAGCCTGACTATACGCCCCGCCTCGGATCCCGTCTCCTGGGTGGCCATGATCACCCTGCTGGCGGGCCTTTTTTTCAAGATTGCCGCTGTCCCGTTCCACCAATGGACTCCGGACGCCTACGAAGGCGCTCCCACTTCCATTACCGCCTTTATCTCGGTGGCGCCCAAGGTGGCCTCATTCGCCATCTTGTTGCGCCTGCTTTTCACGGGAATGGGTCCGCTCCACGTGCAATGGCAGTCGCTTATGATCGGCGTGGCCATCGCCACCATGACCCTGGGCAATCTGGCGGCCGTCAGTTCCACCAACATCAAACGCTTTTTTGGCTATTCCACCATTGCCCATGTGGGTTACCTGTTGTTGGGAGTGATTGCCGCCGCCGACGGAAATTCCACCGGTCTCACGGCGGTGGTGATCTACTTGTTGGTTTACACCTTCATGAACCTGGGCGCGTTTGCCGTGATTATCCTGATGCGCCGGCAGGATCTGGTGGGCGACCAGATCGATGACCTGGCGGGGCTGATGGCGCGCGCACCCGGAATGGCCATTCTGATGCTCATCTTCCTGCTTTCGCTCGCCGGCATTCCCCCCACCGCCGGATTCATCGGGAAATACTATATTTTTCTCTCCCTCATTCAGACCGGCCATTATTATCTCGCTGTTTTGGGAGTGGCGTACGCGGTCGTTGCGTTGTATTATTATTTCCGCATCGTGGTCGCCATGTTCATGCAAAAAGCGCCGGATTCTGTCCCTCTGGCCACCAGTCCCGGACTGACCGTGGCGCTGGGGGTGACGCTCGGCTTCACGCTGGCCATCGGGATTTATCCGGAACCTTTTATCCTGGCGGCGCAGAACGCGATTTTGCCCTTCTTCTCGTAGCGGGAGGTTGGCTTGTCTCCGCAGCGAGGGAAACAGAGCGAGATTTGGGCCCAGGTGGGGTTCTATACCAGCCTGGGGTTTATTATCCCGGCCGGAGCGGTGATTGGATTTGCGCTGGGGTCGCTTTTGGACAGGTGGATCCACACCGGTCATGTGTTCGCCTTAATCTTCGGGTTTCTGGGCGCGGCGGGCGGGCTGGTGGAAATACTCCAGATTCTAACCAGGGCGGAGAAACGTGCAGACGGAAATAATCAGGATGGCGGACCAAAATCCTGAGCTGGTTCGCGCCCAAGCGCGGTTGCCTTGGGTGATGGTCGGGCTGGCCGCGGGGGTGACGATTAGCGTTACGCTCGCCGGGCACGTCCTCGTGGGGGTGGGATTTACCCTGGGCGCCGCGCTTGCCATCCTGAATTTTTTTTGGCTGCACCAGGCGATTTCGGTTCTTTTCTCATCCGGTGCCACCCGTCCTTCGCGGCGCGTGATCGCGAAGTTTGCTTTGCGTTATCCGTTGGCTTTTGGGGCGGTGTATCTTTTCTATCGAACCGGATGGCTTCCTTTTCCGGCGATTTTAGCCGGACTTTTCGTTCCTGTCGGCGGTGTTTTGATCGAATCGTTATTCCAAATTTGGATGGGACTTCGTAATTCGAACGTCGATTTCGCTGACAACTGATTAAGGACCCTTGAAAACCTCTTATGGAACAACTCTGGTTTACGGCCATTCTCAATAAACTTCTGGGGGGCGTGGTGAGCGCCCTGCTCGGCTGGATTGCGTTGATCCACGGTCTGGAGTGGGTTCGTCCGCAAGACCCCGCCCATGCGATACCCAATTATGTGGCCATGGAGATTTTTGTCATACTCCTTTTGATTGGCGGCGCCTGGGTGCTTCGACTGCGGCTCTCCGTGGAGAATCCCGGCAAGTTCCAGCACGCCATGGAAGTCCTGGTGGAATTCATTCAGAGCACTTCAGAAGAAATCATCGGCCACGGGAGCCAGCGCTACGTCGGGCTGTTGGGGACTCTGTTCATCTTTGTGGCGGCTTGCAATGTGCTGAGCTTGTTTCCAACTCTCGGTGTTCCTGTCCCTGCTTTCGGTATTGAAGTAAGCCCCACGGGCTACATCCAAACGACGCTGGGGTGCGCGGTGGCCGCGTTCCTCTATTACAACATCCAGGGCATCCGCCACCACGGTATTTTGGGATACCTCAAACACTTTTGCGGCCCCATCCTGGCCATGGCCGTCATTATGTTTCCCATCGAGGTTATCGGCAACGTAGGGCGGCTCCTTTCCTTGAGCGTTCGTCTCTATGCCAACATGTTGGTGGGCGGTTTGCTTGAAAAAGTTTTCGGCGGGCTGGTGCCACTCTTGGTTCCTGTCATCTTCATGGCGTTGCACATTTTTGTATCGCTCTTGCAAGCTTATATTTTTATGCTGTTGCCGGCGGTTTACATCAGCCTGGCGGTTTCGGAAGAGCACTAAATTCAGGAGCCAGAAGTCAGGAGTCACGAGTCAGAATAAGCAGGCGCCTTTGTACACCAATTTTTATTCTGTCTTCTGACTCCTGTCTCCTGACTTCTTGTTACACCCGTCAGTGTGAGCTCCGTCTGTCATCTGCGGTGTCGGAGAACCACCTCCTGGCGGAATTTCATAAGCGGCGCGGTTGAGCTGTTTCAGCCGGCGCCCAAGGAGAAAAAAATGAAGCGTTACTTAGGGATGCTGTTGACGATGATGACCGGCTTGCTGGTGGCGGTCCCGGCGTTCGCGCAGGGTCCGGGCGGGGCTGCCGGTCCCGTCGATACCAAGTGGATTTGGATCACTTCCGGGTTCTCCATGGCTATCGCCTCGGCGGGCTGCGGCTATGCCCAGTCCAAAGCGACGGCAGCGGCGTGCGAGGGCTTGGGACGCAATCCCGGGGCGCGAGCGGCGATTCAGTTCGCGCTCATCCTGGCCCTGGTACTCATTGAGTCGATGGCGCTTTACACCTTCGCCATCATTTTCGCCAAAGTCGGATAGTCCCGCGCCAGTTCGACGGGTAGGGGGAGGGCTCTGCCCTCCCCTTTTAGTTCTCAGTTACCAGTTTTCAGTTAGGCCAGGACGAGTAGAGATTTCTCCTGACTTCTGTCTTCTGACTCCTGACTTCCTCTTGCCTACCATGAAAGCCGCAATTCTCCGCCAAGCCGGGACGCCGCTGGTTGTCGAAGAAATCGACAAACCACAGCCGGGTCCGGGCGAAATCCTGATCCACGTCAAAGCCTGCGGCGTGTGCCATACGGACCTGCACCTGATGTCCGGCGAGTGGCGCCTGCCCAAGCTGCCGCTGGTGATGGGTCACGAGGCGGTGGGTGTGGTGGAATCGGTCGGCGCCGGAGTGAAAAATTTCAAGACGGGCGACCGCGCCGGCATTCCCTGGATTTATTCCACCTGCGGCGAGTGCGAATTTTGTTCGAGCGATCGCGAGCCGCTTTGCCCGGTGATTGTGGTGACTGGATTCATGGTGGACGGCGGATTTGCCGAGTATGTGAAAGTTCCGGCCGCTCATGCGGTGGCTGTTCCGCCCGAGCTGAGCTTTGCCGATGCGGCGCCGCTTTACTGTGCGGCGCTCACCGCCTATCGCGCGCTCAAAATTTCCGGCGCGCGAGTGGGCGATGCCGTGGCCATCTGGGGAGTGGGCGGCCTTGGTCACTACGCCGTGCAAGTCGCCCGCGCCCTGGGTGCTCGGGTGGTGGCGGTGGACGTTGCCGCGCCTAAGTTGGAGCTGGCGCGAACGCTCGGCGCGGAGATCGTCATCGATGCCTCGCGCGAGAAACCAGCGGAAATCATCCGTCGCCTGGGTGGCGCGCACGTGGTGGTAAACTTTGTTTGTAATCAGGAATCCTTTGTCCAGGGGTTTGGCGCCTTGCGGCGCGGCGGAACGCTTATGGTGGTGGGCCTTCCCCCCGGCGACTTCACCCTCCCCATTCGCGGCAGCGTGGCCAAAGGAATTCGAGTGCTCACCTCGGCCGTGGGCAGCCGGCAGGACTTGCGCGAAGTCCTGGCGCTCGCCGCTGCCGGTAAAATAAAGACGGTGGGCGAATCGCTTCGCCTCGAAGACATCAATGGAGCTTTTGAGCGCATGCGCGCCGGGACGATTCCCGGGCGGTTGGTGGTGGAGTTTCCATAGATTCGTCCGTGCCACGCGCGGGCTGCGCCGATGTATCGCGGCTCTAGCGAAAGGTGCAGCTTCGTGGGGGCGGTTCGCGAACCGCCCCGGCGTGCAATTCTGTACGCTTGACGTACCGCGTACACTCTGGTAGGCTGAAATTTGATCCGGAGCTTTAAGGACCGAAGAACCGAGCGCTTCGCCAATGGTGAACGGGTTCCTGCTTTTGAGGGCTTCCGTCATCAAGCCGAGAAACGGCTACGGGTGCTGGAATCGGCGGCTGGCTTACACGACCTGGCCCGGCTTAACAGCAACCATCTTGAATCGCTGTCGGCCGACAGGAAGGGTCAATACAGCATCCGAGTGAACCAGCAATGGCGCATCTGCTTTCAGTGGCGGCAAGGAGCGGATGGCGCCGAACAGGTTGAAATTGTGGATTACCATTAGGAGGTTTAACCATGGCACGGACACCCATTCATCCCGGAGAGATACTCGCCGACGAATTGATGGAGATTGGCATTTCCGCAACCCATTTGGCCCGCACCATGGGTGTGCCTGCAAATCGGATTTCACAGATTATCGCCGGTAAGCGAGCCATCTCGGCGGACACCGCCCTGCGCCTGGCTCGTTACTTTAGAACTACACCGGACCTGTGGATGAACTTGCAAAAAAACTACGACCTCGATCTTGCTCGCCAGCGGCTCGGCAAGGCGATCAAACATTTCCCACAAAGACCGGAGACATCCACTCCAGTTCACCACCGGGTGTGAGGGACGCTATCCTTGAGCGGTTCGCGAACTGCCCCTACTTTTTAACAAGGAAAATATGACGGCAAGCGCAACCAGGCACGGAGAACAAGATCGGTCGCTCACCGAAAAGGCGCGGGCGCATTTCCCCGCGCTCGCTCGCCGCCACAATGGATACCCGGTGGCCTATTTCGACGGTCCGGGCGGGACGCAAGTGCCGCGCCAAGTGGTGGAATCGGTCGCCGATTATCTCTACCACCACAACGCCAACACGCACTGGGCGTATCCGACCAGCGCGGAAACGGACGAAGCCATTGCGCAATCGCGCCTGGCGCTCGCCGCTGCCGGTAAAATAAAGACGGTGGGCGAATCGCTTCGCCTCGAAGACATCAACGGAGCCTTTGAGCGCATGCGCGCCGAGACGATTTCCGGGCGCATCGTGGTCGAAATGTAGGTCCGCGTTGTCCACCGGAGCCTTGCAAGTCGCTCCGGTGTAACTTAGTGCCCTTGTGGGATAGCTGACGCGGCAGGTGTGTCAGGGCGCAGAGCACCAAAGTAGGCTCGGTCGCTGGCGTCCCACGTCTCTTGCAGGTCTTTACTGACGGGAATATGGTACTTTTCGGCAAGCATCCGTTGCGGCTCGGATGGTTTCATTTCTTGGTAGTCCAGTGGTTCTTCGAATAGGGCTGGGTTAGGTTCACCTAACTCAAGACTGACAGTTTTGCTTTCGGTTTGGAGTTTGAAGGTGCCATCGGGCTGTTTGTCGTACGAAAGGTATTTTAGACTTTGGCAGGCCAGCTCGGGAGCACGCCAATCGGTTACTTTCCATCCCAGGTCATCCGACGTGTGCGTCACAATAGCTACCTGCTGTCCCTCCAAAGTGTCGTGCCCGTCAAGTCTGAAGTCTGGGCTGAGACAGTCTTGAGAAGGGTTGAACATCTGCGCTCTCAGTTGCTCGACCGCTGCTGGGCCGGGAAGCCGCCGGGTGCTCTTTACACGAAGCGACGGATACATAGTGACCCTCCGTCCGTCGATGAATCGAATCGTCCACGCCGTTTCTCCCGCCTCGAGTCCAACTCTGCCAAGAATCGTTTCTGTCACGCTTCGGGAGCCGTCGGAGCGTATGGCAATGGTCTGACGGCGATGAGGCTCGCCGCGCGGGTTGTGCGTGTATGCCATAACTTCGACCTTGAGCGTGAATGGTGTTACTGCGGCTTGGGGGTTCAGTAAACTTGCCCTGGCGCGCATCACCAGCCGTGTTCCAATGAAGCACACCCCGGCCAAGCTAGTCGCCACAAGCGCCCACCAGTATCCCCGATTGATTGTCATGGGCTAGAACCTCCTTTGATGTTTCTTCTATCCCATTCAGGTGCAGTCCGCATAACAGGCATCTATCGTGTCGCATGAGGCTATCGCGCACTGCTGGCCACAATTAGCTCCGCAGTTTGGCAGGTGCCCCACGCAAGTGTGCCGGAGGCAGCACAGGCCGTAACCGCAGTCTCCCGCGTCGTAGCACCCTGACATGTCGGCCTTTGAGTATCCAGCACCAGGTATAAAGTGGCATACGAGCTGCTGGGGCTGTGCTGTTCTAATTCCAGCCATGGTCCCCATCGCGCAAGCAAGAGCCATCAATGCTATTCTTCTCGAATACTTCACCATAACCTCTACCTCCGTTCACTGGAATTTGGTCGTCAGAACGACCAACTGGGATACTCTAGTCTCTTGTTACCGGGCTGGCATCAATGAGATGTTTGAACGTGCTACCTGTACTGCCAACCGGGCGAAATCTAAGAATTCTGCTAGCGCTTACCTTCCTATACTTTTAGGAACTGCAAGGTTTCATATAAATTGACATTTATCAAGGCCAAATTACGAGGCTAATTTACAAACCCCCTCGTCAACTGCAAGAAATCGAGAAATTCCCATCTAGGGAGCTTGAAGGTCCCCGTCCAATCTCCCACCCCTAAGGTGTGCATAAGGCAGATGATGCGGGGCAAGACAAAATAGTGATGACGAGACCATTCCGAACAACCCACTCCGGGATGGCGGCACTCCTCAACGTCAGATCGATTTGTCAACCCTGTCCGGGCGGGAGGTGTTTGTATCCCATGGCGACTTCTATGCCGCAACCATCATTCAGCGTCTGGGCTTGGGGGACGAAGGTCTGGTGCGGGCGGGTTGTGCTTGCTACACAACCGGAGAGGAAATATCGCGTCTGGTTCACGGCGTGCGTGCCATTGCAGAGCGGCACGGCTGAAATCGACAACGATCTCCACTTCACCTGCGCCATCATGCAAAGTCCGCAATGGATTCCGTTATCCTGTTTGTGAATTCCTATGGCAGTCGATTGGCGGCCAGGTTGGCAAGATCGAGGAAGGAGCCCGGCAGCAGGCCAAGGTAGAAAATTCCAAACAGGCTGGCGGCCATGGCGATGCCGAGCGAGGCGGGCATATCCACATGCGAGGCTTCCGATTTTCCCTCGCGCATATACATCACCACCACCAGCCGCAAATAGTAATAGACGGAGACCACGCTGTTCAGCAAGGCGATGATCGTGAGGCCAATCAGATTGGAATGGATGGCGGCGCGGAAGACGTAAAACTTGGCGAAGAATCCGGCCATGGTGGGAATGCCGGCCAGGGAAAACATAAATACCGCAAGGCAGGCCGCCGCGCCCGGCCGCTCAAATCCAAAACCGACAAAATCATCCACATTAGTATATCGCTCGCCCGGTCCGGCCAGGTGAGCGATGAGGATGAACACTCCCACATTCATCAGCGCGTAAGCGGCAAGGTAGAAAAGCACGGAGGAGGTTGCCTCGGCGCGCGTGATGTTAAGGGCGCCGGGGGCGAGAGCCGCGGCAATCCCCACCAGAACATAACCCGCGTGCGCGATGGAAGAGTAAGCGAGGAATCGCTTGACGTTTGATTGCCAGAGCGCGGCCAGATTTCCCAGAGACATGGTGAGGAGCGCGGAAATCCAGATCAGCCAGAAGCTGAGCGAACTCACCCCGGCGAATCCCACCAGGAAGACGCGCAGGACCACGGCAAACGCGGCCGCTTTCGGCCCCACACTCAGGAAGGCGGTGACCGGCGCGGGCGCGCCCTGATAAACGTCCGGCGTCCAGATTTGAAAAGGCACGGCGGACACTTTGAAGCCCAGTCCCACAAACATCAGGAGCAGGGCCACTGAAGTCATGGAGGCCCAGCCCGTGGAACGGGCAAGATGGACATTCAGATCGGTGAGATTGGTCGAGCCCGAAATTCCGTAGACAAACGCGATGCCGTAAAGGAAAAAAGCAGTGGCGAATGACCCCAGCAAAAAATACTTGAGCGAAGCCTCGTTGGACTGGGCGTTGCTGCGCTTGAATCCGGCCAGAATATATGTGGAGATGGAAGAAATTTCGAGCCCGAGAAAAATCATGATGAGTTCGGTGGAGGCGGCCATAAAGCACATGCCGAGAGTGGCCATCAACACCAGCGAATAATACTCGGCGTGATTGATCCCGTCGCGCTCCAGGTAATGCACCGAGCCGAGCAGGGTGAGCCCTGCCACAAAGAGAAAGAGCAGGGTGAAATACATACTGAATTCATCGGCGGAAACGTTGCCGTTGAACGCGGTTCCGGGCGAGAGGGAAGTCCAGGAAGTGGAATAGGCCGCGGCCGCCACCCCGACCAGCGCCAGCCAGCCCAGCGTGGATTTTCGCCCTGAGCTGACAAACGGGTCGAGCACCATCACCAGAATGGCGAATCCGGCCAGAACGATTTCGGGGAGAACGCGCACCAGGTCATTGGGCTGGACGAAATTCATTGAGCCGGCCCTCCGATTTTTACCGCGGTGCCCCCGGCCATTTGGGCGGTGCCGGCGCTCACACGCTGGATCACCTGGGCCGTGGTGGTGTCAATCCGCCGCAGCAGCGGGTTGGGATAAACCCCCATCCACAAGATGACCAACACCAGAACCACGAGGATGAATTTTTCCCGCGCGTCGATGTCCGGCAGGTCTTTGTTTTTCGAATTCGTCACCTCGCCGAAAAATACCCGCTGATACATCCAGAGTAAATATACCGCTGCCAGGACGACGCCCACGGCCGCCAGGGCGCCGTAAGCCGCCTTCACGTGGAACGCACCGACGATAATCAGGAATTCGCCCACGAAGCCATTCAGCACCGGCAGGCCCAGGGACGAAAGGGTGACGATCAAAAAGAAAGTGCTGAATAGGGGAATCGAGGTGGCAAGGCCGCCGAACTCGGTGATCAGGCGCGTGTGCCGGCGGTCGTACAACATGCCCACCAGCAGGAAGAGCGCGCCGGTGGAGACGCCGTGGCTGCACATCTGGTAGATGGCGCCTTCAATGCCGTTGATGTTGAAAGCGAAAATGCCCAGCACGACGAACCCCATGTGCGCGACGGAGGAGTAGGCCACCAGTTTCTTCATGTCGGGCTGAACCATGGCCACCAGCGCGCCATAGAGAATACCAATGATGGCCAGAACGCTGATGATGGGCGCAAAGTCACGCGCTGCCTGGGGAAAGAGCGGCAGGCAAAAGCGCAGCATCCCGTAAGTGCCCATTTTCAGAAGAACGCCGGCCAGGATCACCGAGCCGGCGGTGGGCGCCTCCACGTGCGCGTCCGGCAACCAGGTATGGAACGGAAACATGGGCACCTTGATGGCGAAGGCCAGGAAGAAGGCGAGGAACAGCCAGGTTTGCGCCGAGCCCGGAAGCGAGGGCCACAGGCCCGGCAGTTCGCTCAGAATAATCTGGAGGTCGAACGTGCCGGTGACCTTGAAAAGGTAGAGGATGCCCACCAGCATCAGCGCGGAGCCCACCATCGTATACAGAATAAATTTGACCGCCGCATAGACCCGCCGTTCGTGTCCCCACACGCCGATCAGGAAATACATGGGAATGAGCATGACTTCCCAGAATAGAAAAAAGAGGAATAGGTCGAGCGAAACGAAAACGCCGATCATTCCCGCTTCAAGCGCCATCAGGAAAAGGTAAAACTCCTTGGGCCGGCTGTGGATGCTCTTCCAGGAAGCCAGAATGGAAAGCGGTGTGAGAAAGGCGGAAAGAAGGACGAGCAAAAGGCTCAGCCCGTCCATGCCCACCGAATAGCTGATGGCAGGTGAGTTAATCCAGGGGACCACTTCGGTAAATTGAAATCCCGCCCGGCTAGAATCAAAGCTGAAGAAGGCCAGCATGGCGAGCACAAGCGCGGCCACTGAGTATAGGAGCGCGACCCAGCGAATGCGCGAAGCCGCGTCAGGGCGGATGAAGGCAATCGATACCGCACCCGCCAGCGGCAGAAACGTGAGCACGGTAAGAAAATGAGCGAAAGGCTGATTCATAATCAAAACTTGAGACGCGCCGGCGTCCCCGGCATGTCGCTAATGAACGAACAAGATGTAGCCCAGCCAGGCGACCGCGCCCAGCAAGACCCAGGCGGCATAGCTGCGCAAATTGCCGGATTGAATCCGGCGCAGCACGCCCCCGGCATCCATGGCTCTTGCCGCCGGTCCATTCACCCCAAGTCCGTCGATCAGTCCTGCATCGATGGCTGGCCACAAAACTTTTTCAGACACCACGCGGATAGGCCGGACGATGAGGGCGTTGTAAATTTCGTCCACGTAATACTTGTGAAGCAATAGCTCGTAAAGCCCGCCCAGGCTCGCCGCTATGCGCGCCGGGATTTGAGGCGACTTCAGATAGAACCACCAGGCCAGCCCAATGCCCAGCGCCGCGGCGCCCAGGGAAAATCCCATCAGCGTGACTTCGCTCATTGCGCTCGAGTTGGACTCGGGGAAAGCTGACTTCAGCAACGCCTGCGCGGGAGCGAAAACCGGCTCGAGAAAATTGCTGAGGCCGTCCAGGGGGTGAGGCAAGCCCACGTAGCCTGCAACGATGGAAAAAAAGGCGAGGGTGATGAGCGGAACGGTCATCTGGGAGGAACTTTCGTGGGCGTGGTGCTCCAGGTCATGGTCCAAGCGGGACTCGCCATAAAACGTCATGAACAGACCGCGAAACATATAGAAGGCCGTCATCCCCGCGGTCAGGGTGGCGAGCCAATAGATCCACGGGTGGCCCAGCGGCCCCAAATACGCGCCGGCCAGAATTTGATCCTTGCTAAAGAAGCCGGAAAGAAATGGAACGCCGCTGATGGCGAGCGTGGCCACCAGAAAAGTCAAATGGGTGGTGGGCATTTTGTGCCGCAGTCCGCCCATCTTGCGCATGTCCAGTTCGCCATTCAAGCCGTGCATCACGCTTCCGGCGGCGAGAAACAGGAGGGATTTGAAAAACGCGTGCGTCATCAGGTGGAAAATCCCGGCGGCAAACACGCCCACGCCACAGCCCACAAACATATAACCCAGTTGGCTGATAGTGGAATAAGCGAGCATACGCTTCAAATCGTTTTGGCAAAGAGCGATGGTGGCGGCAAAAAATGCGGTCAGGCATCCGATGGCGCTCACCACTTCAAGCGCTGCGGGCGCATGGGCGAAGAGGATGCTGGTGCGCGCGACCATATAGACCCCCGCCGTCACCATGGTGGCAGCGTGAATCAAGGCGCTGACCGGGGTGGGGCCTTCCATGGCGTCGGGCAGCCAGACGTAGAGCGGGAGTTGCGCGGACTTGCCCACCGCTCCCAGAAACAGCAGAAGGCAGATGGCGGTAAACACGCCTTCCTTTTCATGCATCCCCATTCCAGCGGCGTAATGGAAGACGGTATGAAAGTCGACGGCGCCAAAAGTCCAGAAGATCAGTGCAATGCCCAGAGTGAAGCCAATGTCACCGATGCGCGTGACGATGAACGCCTTCTTGCCCGCATCCGAAGCCGATTTCCTGGGGAAGTAGAATCCGATCAGAAGGTAGGAACACAAACCCACGCCTTCCCAACCCACAAACATCAAGGGGAAATTGGCGGCGGTCACCAGCGTGAGCATCATGAAAAGAAACAGATTCAGGTAAGTGAAAAAGCGGTAGGTGCCGCCCTCGTGTTCCATGTAGCCGCGCGAATAGAGATGAATCAGGAAGGCGACCACCGTGACCGTGCAGGTCATCACCAGGGTCAGCCGATCGTAATAAAGGGCGAAGTCCGCGGTGAAATTTCCCGATTGAATCCAGGTGAAGTAGGAATTATAAAAATAATCTGCAGTGCCGGAATGGCTCATCAAGTTGAGTGCAGCCGCCAACGCGAAGACCATGGATAAGCCCGACGCGCCGCAGCCGATGGCGGAAACCGTCCCACGCGAAAAGCGCCGGCCCAGGATGCCATTCAGCGCCGCCCCCACGAGGGGAGGGCACAACATGAGTAGGAGCAGAGTTTCCATCATTACAGTTCTTTCAGTGCGTCAATATTTCAGTCAGTCAGTTTTTCAGGGCGCGGGCTTGGCATACCGAAGTACTGACCTACTGAAATACTGAACAACTGATATCCTTCTCCGCTTACATCTTCATCGAATCCAAATCATCCACGCCCAGCGATTCCTTGTTTCGGTAAAGAGCGATGATAATGGCCAGCCCCACCGCGGCTTCGGCGGCGGCCACCACGATGACAAAGAAAACATAGAGCTGGCCATCCAGTTGGCCGTGCTGGCGCGCGAAGGCGATAAACGCCAGGTTGACGGCGTTGAGCATCAATTCAATGCACATGAAAATGGTGATGATATTCCGTCGGAAAATGAAACCGGCAGCGCCGAGCACGAACAGGATCAGGCTGAGCGCCAGCACATGGGACAAGGGAACCATTCTGCAATCCTCACAATTCTTTCTTGGCCAGAACCACGGCGCCGAGCACCGCCACCAAGACCAGCACCGAGGTGACTTCGAAAGGGAGAACGTAGTTCTGGAAAAGCAGGTGGCCAATGGGCGCCGGACCGGCGGGCCTGGCCGCCGGCCAATTCGCGCTCTCCGCCGGCAGGTAATCCCATACCGCGTAGAGCATTTCAAAAAGAAATGCCGCCAGCAGGGGTGCACCGAGCCAACCCGCCATGCGGCTGCGCGAACTCGGAACTTCGCGCCGGGCGTTCAACAGCATGATCACCAGAACAAACAGCACCATGATGGCGCCCGCGTAGACAATCACCTGAATCACGGCGATAAATTCGGCGCCCAGCAAAAGATATTCCACTGCCAGAGCGCACAGCACCACAATCAACGAGAGGGCGCTGTAAACCGGCGTGCGTTGGAGAACCACTCCCAGCGCCGCGAGGATGACGAGTGCTCCGAAGATGTAAAAGAGGATCGGCATTTTTTCAGTGGCTCAGATCAGTTTCCCTATGCGCCCTCCTGCGGCCTGCAACATCAATGGTTAAGACGAAGTCCACCATGTCAAAATGAATCCGGTTACCAGGATATTCAGGAATCCGACGGGCAATAACACTTTCCATCCGAAAGACATCAACTGGTCGTAACGAAAGCGGGGAAGCGTTCCCCGCATCCAGATATAGAAAAACAAAAATAGAAAAACCTTGGCGGCGAACCAGAAGATGGAAAGGAGCGCCAAGGCGCCGGGTGCAGTCATCCCCAAGCCCGGCCCGCTCCATCCGCCGAAAAACAACAGGGTCGCGATGCAGGAAACCGTAATCATGTTGGCGTATTCGGACATAAAAAACATGGCAAACTTCAGACTGCTGTATTCTGTATGAAATCCCGCCACCAGCTCGGTCTCGCCCTCCGGCAAATCAAAGGGCACCCGATTCGTTTCCGCGATGGCAGCGGTGAAATAAACCAGAAATCCGATGGGCTGGACGAAAATATTCCAATGGGGAATATAAGTATCCGTGCCATGCAGGTGCCAGGTGCCCTGCTGGGCCATCACCATGTCGCGCAAATTCAGCGTGCCTGAGAACATGATGACGCCGATCACGGCCAGGCCCAGCGATAGCTCATAACTGATCATCTGGGCGGAAGAGCGCAGACCGCCGAACAGCGGATACTTGCTGTTGGAGGACCAGCCCGCCAACGCGATGCTGTAAACACCAAGCGACGTGACCGCGAAGATGAATAGAAGTCCCACATCCAGATTGGTGACCTGAAGGAAAATAGTGCGCGAGCCTATTTGAAACGACCCGCCAAACGGGACCACCGCGAAAGAAAGAAAGGCCAGGGTGAAGGCCAGAAAAGGGGCCAGCAAATAGATCAGGCGGTCGGCCTCCAGCGGCATGATGTCCTCTTTGAAGAGGAACTTGATGCCGTCGGCCATCGGCTGGAGCAATCCATGCGGTCCCACCCGGTAAGGCCCCCATCGCGATTGAATGTGCGCCACCACTTTACGCTCGAGCCAGGTGATGTAAGCGATGGCGGTCAGCAAGACGAAGAGGATGACCGCCACTTTCGCCAGGGTCACGAGCAGGAAAAAGGTTGGGTCAGAAAATATGGTCATGAGTAAACTTCGATTCTTCCACCGAGTTCAAGGCCGGGCTGTACCGGCTGAGCGTTCCCGAAGTAAAGAGAGAATCGTGCGATGAAAAAATCAAATCCTCGCGCTCCAAAGCGGGCGGGTTTCCCTCCGGACGGGTGGCCACGGCTCCGCCCAATAGCAAAGTGGGGAGCGCAATCGAATAGCCGCGAACGCTGGTGATAATCTCCTTGAGGACGTCGTCAGGCGATTGATACGGCCAGTGGTGTCCGAATTGCCGTGCCAGCGCCAGAATGATTTCCAAGTCGCTTCTGGTGCCCGGCTTGCGCATAGTCCGCTTCACCGCCTGCACCTGTCCGCAAGTGTTGGTGACAGTTCCGGATTTTTCCGCAAAGCTGGTAGCGGGAAGCAACACATCCGCGTCTTTCGCCGTCTCGGTTGAAAAGAGTTCGGCCACCATCAGGAATTCGAGCCTTCGCAGCACGCCCGGCTCCAGCTGGCAAGTTTTAACAGGATTGGACCCCAAGACCAGCAGCGCCTTGATTTCACCAGCCTGGATGCCGTCGAGAATTCCCCTTAAGTCGCGTCCTGGTTTAGGGGCAAGTTTGGTTCTCCAAAGCGTCTCGAACTGCTGGTGCGCCTCCGGATCCTGGACCGCCGCGTAGCCGGGAAGATTTCCGGGAAGCAATCCCATATCCGCTGCCCCGCGCGAATTGGCGTAATCGCCCAAGGCGACGAATCGAGTTCGGCCCGGCAGCGTCAGGGCCCAACGCACCAGTTCGCCGATGGCCCCGCCGTGAATCTCATCGCCAAAAATAATGATCGTGTCCGATTCTGTTTTGATTTTATCCGCGAGCGCGCCGGGCGAGGCGGAGCCGGCGACCGCCATGTTGGGAGTGGGGCGAGCCGTCCCCATCATGGCGCGGAGGGCCGCTGCCTCGCCAGCGGGATGCACCTGCATGTAAAGGCTCGCCTGGCGGCGCAGTTTGATGTCGGCGCTGTTGATGATGTAAAGTCTCGCGCGATGCTGGCGAACCGCCTGCCTGATCTGGTAGGCGAGCAGGGGATGCTGGGGCGTGGGATTATTTCCGATCAGCAGAATACTTGAAGCCGCGGCGACGTCCTGCATGCTGGCGTAACGGTCCGCCGCGCCAGATTGGGTGAGCGCGGCGACGAGTGACGAGTAATCCGCCGTGCGGTGGTGGTCAATGTTATTGGTGCCTAGAACGGTGCGCGCAAACCTCGACAGAAGATAGTTCTCTTCATTGGTTGTTCGGTTGGATCCGATGACGGCCACGGAGTCGGCGCCTTGGCGGGTGATCACGTCATTCAATCGCGCGACGGTGGCGCCCAGAGCTTCTTCCCACGTGCTCTCTTCCTGTTTTCCGTCCCGTCGAATGCGCGGCGTGGTCAGCCGGTTTTCGTTGTTGACGAAGTCCCACCCGAATCGCCCTTTGGCGCAGAGAAACTCTCCATTGATTCCGGAGTGGTCCCGATTGTTGGCGCGCATAATTTCATTGTTGCGGATGGAGAGCGTCGTCTTGCATCCGTCACCGCAGTGGTTGCAAATCGTGCCGGTATAAGTCAATTCCCACGGGCGTGTCTTGTAACGATAGGGGCCGCTGGTGAGCGCGCCCACCGGGCAAATGTCAATGCACATGCCGCACTCTTCACATTCCAGTTTCTCACCCTGATTGGGAATGATCTCGCTATGCCCGCCGCGGAAGCCGATGCCATAGGCGTTCACGTCCATCCCTTCGTCGCAGACGCGGATGCAGCGGTAACAGAGGATGCAGCGGGGCCGGTCGTAATAGACCAGGTTGGAGAATTTCTTTTCCTCTTCGTGGTGCTTGGTCTCCAGGAACCGCGTTTCTGCCGCACCGTAGGTAAACACCATATCCTGAAGTTCACATTCGCCCCCCTTGTCGCACACCGGGCAATCCAGGGGATGGTTGGTGAGCAGGAATTCCAGCATGGCCTTGCGCGCATTCTTCACCTCTTCGTTGGCGGTGTGAACCACCATGCCGTTGGTCACCACGGTGGTGCAGGCGGTCTGCAACTTGGGCATCTTCTCGATCAATACCACACACATCCGGCACGCGCCCTGCAAGGCCAGTCCCGGGTAGTAGCAGAAACTGGGGATGTCTATACCGCTCTGTTTGGCCGCCTCAATCAACAACGTTCCCGGCGAAACCGAGATGGATTTGCCGTCAATCGTCAGGTTAACGGTAGTGGGTGGTGCGGCTACTTGATCAGGCATAACTCATTTTCGGGGTTCGGGATTGGGGGCTCGGGTTTCGCTGACAAATCCGGTCCACTGCGAATTACGCCATCGGTCGGCGAGTTCGCAGGACCTGGATCAAGCGATTCAGCAGTTGCCCGATCCCCTCAATTAGCTTTTGAACCTTTTCCAAATCTTCTGGCTTAAAGTACCCCAGATCGGTCGCAATGATCAGATGCGTTTCCAATTCCATCAGGGAGCCCCTTGCAATAGTTAGAAACTGCACATACTCCCCGGTGGAGCCCCTTCCCCAACCTTCGGCAATGTTGGCAGGAATCGACGCAGCTGATCTTCGAATCTGTCATGTTAACCCAAACTGCTCAACCCTCGGAAAAACTTCGGTCGCTCGATAAAGGCTCACAGTCAAGCTCTTGGATTTCTGCCAAACTTCGAGTTCCTTGTAATTCTTCACGATGGCGTTCCCAAGCCTAAATCCCCGGAAAAGTCTCACGAATCGTCAACTGGAAATTCTTATTCAGTCATCGAACCCCGAATGCCGAAAACCGAACCCCGGGCCTGACTTAATGGCCTACTCCCACCATCCTCTTCTCGTACGGGCACGCCCCCAGCTTCACATGCTCTTCAAACTCATGCCGGAATTTTTTCAGCATACTGATCACCGGCAAGGCGGCGGCGTCGCCCAGCGGGCAAAGCGTTTTCCCCAAGATGTTGAAAGCCACGTCCAGCGCCGTGTCCGGGTCTTCCGCAACTCCTGCGCCCGCGTGCAGGCGGGTGAGCAAATTTTTGAGCCAGGACGTTCCTTCCCGGCAGGGAATACACCAGCCGCAGGATTCGTGCGCATAGAATTTGGAGATGCGCAACGCCGCCTTCACCACGCACGTGTCTTCATCCATCACCACCACGCCGCCCGAGCCCAGCATGGAGCCGATCTTGGCCAGGGAATCGAAGTCCATCGGTACATCGATTTCTTCGGGAAGCAGCACCGGGCAGGACGAGCCGCCGGGAATCACGCACTTCAGTTTCTTGCCGCCCGGAATGCCTCCGCCTACTTCCTCGATAATCCGGCGCAAGGGAAATCCCATGGGCAATTCATAAACCCCCGGCCGGTTGATGTGGCCGCTCAGACAGAACAGCCGCGTGCCACCGTTCTTCGGACTTCCCAGTTTCGAGTACCATTCCGCGCCCTTCAAAATTATGGATGGAACGTTGGAAAGTGTTTCCACATTGTTGACGACCGTGGGCCCGCCGTACAATCCCACCACGGCCGGGAAGGGAGGCTTGACCCGCGGGTAGCCGCGCAAACCTTCCAGCGAATTCAGCAGCGCCGTCTCTTCGCCGCACTCGTAGGCGCCGGCGCCGGTGTGGGTGGCGATATCGTAATTGAAGCCGGAGCCTAAAATGTTCTTGCCCAGGTATCCGTGCGCGTAGGCTTCCTGAAGCGCGCGGTCCAGGATGTCGAGCAGATAGCGGTATTCTCCGCGCACGTAGATGTAACCTTGGCTGGATTGAATCGCGTAACCGGCAATGGCAATGCCTTCGATTAATTGGTGCGGGTCAAACTCGATCAGCGGACGGTCTTTGCAGGTGCCCGGCTCGCTTTCATCCGCGTTGCAAACCACGTATTTGGGTTTGGCGGATTGTTTGGGCACAAAGCTCCACTTCATTCCCGTATTGAAGCCGGCGCCGCCGCGCCCGCGAAGTCCGGAGTTTTTGACTTCGTTGATGACTTCGTCGGGCTTCATACTCAGCGCTTTGGCCAGCGCCTGGTAGCCGTCGTTCTGAAGGAAAACGTCAATCGAGGCGGAATTGGGGATGCCCATCCGGCGGGTGATGACTTTCACCTCCAGCGGCGAGCCCTTCAGATAATTTTCGTAATCGCTCATGTTGGGTTTTGATCGGGGTTCGCAGACAAAAAAAGCATCGTCCTTTCTGCGAACCGCGAATCCCGAACCCCGATTCCCGTTTACTTCAGGCGCTTCCGTTCTTGTTCAACTTCTCAATCAGCGCGTCAATTTTTTCCGGCGTCAGGTTCTCGTAGAAATCATAATTCACCTGCATGGCCGGAGCGCCGCAGCACGCACCCAGGCATTCCACTTCTTCCAGGGAAAACTTTCCGTCAGCGGTGGTTTGTTTATGTCCGATGCCAAGTTTTTTCGAGCAGTGCTCCAGCATCGCTTCGCCCCCGCGCAACAGACAGGAGATGTTTGTGCATACCTGGAAATTGTATTTGCCGATGGGCTGGCGGTGCAGCATGGAGTAATAGCTGATATCCTCAATGACCTCGATAGGCCGCACTTCCACGGCGCGCGCGATTTCCTGAATCAATTCGTCACTCACGTGCCCGATCTCGTCCTGCCCGAACATCAGCAGGGGCACAATGGCCGAGCGCTTCAGCGGGTAGCGCGCGATGACCTGGTCGAATTTAGCTTTCAGCGATTCTGATAACATCGGGTTTCCGCTGTCACTTGTTCTTTAGTCCTTTGTTCTTTGCCGGCGCACCCTCGCAGCCCGTTCCGCCAATGACCAGTGACGAATGACCAAGGACGTCTTTATCGATCAATCTCACCCAAAACCACGTCGATACTTCCGATGCAGGCCACTACGTCGGCAATCAGCCGGCCTTCGATCATTTTGGGCAACGCCTGGAGATTGGCGAAAGATGGCGCCCGCACGTGGCAACGCCAGGGCTTGGGCGACCCATCACTGACCACGTACACGCCTAGCTCGCCGCGCGGCGACTCAATCGAATGGTACACTTCGCCGATGGGCGGGTGGAAGCCCTCGGTCACAATCTTAAAGTGGTAGATCAGCGATTCAATGCTGGTCTTCATGCTCTCGCGGTCAGGCATCACAAAGTGGGGCGCATTGGCTTTAATAGGCCCTTCGGGCAAGCCCTCCATGGCCTGTTTCACGATCTTCAGCGACTCGCGCATTTCATCCACCCGCACCTGGTAGCGCGCGTAAACGTCGCCCTCATTTCGCGTGGGCACGTTGAAATTGAATTTATCGTAACTCGAATAGGGCTGATTTTTGCGCACGTCCCAGTTCACTCCGGAGCCGCGCAGCGACGGCCCTGAAAGCCCGTAGGCAACGGCGTCGTCTTTCGAAATCACACCCACGCCTTTGGTTCGTCCCAGCCAGATGGGGTTCCGGGTGAGCAGCCCTTCGTATTCATCAAAGCGCGCGGGAAATTTCTTCACCACCTTTTCCACCGCCTTCAACCAGCCCAGCGGCGGTTCGAGCGCCAGTCCTCCGATGCGAAAGAAGCTGGTCATCATGCGCTGGCCCGACACCATTTCAAAAATGTGCATCAGGTCTTCCCGTTCGCGAAAACAGTAGAGGAAAACGGACATGGCGCCAATATCGATGGCGTGCGTACCCAGCCAAACCAGGTGGCTGCCGATGCGCGTGAGTTCGGTCAGGAGCACCCGAATCCATTGCGCGCGGGGCGGAATCTCCAGGTCGAGCAACTTCTCCACCGCCAGGCAATAGGCCAGATTGTTGGAGAGGGGCGCAAGGTAATCCATCCGGTCGGTGAGGGTGATGCCTTGCGAATAAGTCTTGTCTTCAAAAGATTTCTCAAAACCGGTGTGCAGATAGCCGATGTCGTAGATGGCTCGTACCACTGTTTCCCCGTCCAACTCGAGGACGAGGCGCAACACGCCGTGCGTGGAGGGGTGCTGCGGCCCCATGCTGAGGATGACCTTTTCCTCCTGGCCCGGTACTTTTTCCAGCGTTACGGCCATCGCGTGATGCTTCCTTGGACGGGATAGTCCTTGCGCAGGGGATGCCCTTCCCAATCCTCCGGCAAAAGAATCCGGCGCAAGTCCTGGTGCCCGATGAATTGGATTCCGAAGAGGTCAAATATTTCGCACTCGAAGGCCTGGGCAGACGGCCAAACCGGGACCATCGAATCCACCCGGGGATCGTCGCCCGGAATCCTCACCTTCAGCCGCAGTCGTTGGTTGGTTTCAAAGGACAGTATGTGATAGACGGTCTCAAACCGGGGCTCGCCCGGGTAATGATCTATGGCCGTGAGGTCGGAAAGATATTTGAAGAAAAGTCCCGTTTCGTCGCGCAGGAATTCACAAACGCTGCGCAAACGACTCGCCCGGATATGCACTGAAATTTCGTCGCGGAAAGCGGACACGTCTTCTACCGCGTCCGCAGCGAACTGCCGAAGTTTTTGGATCGCGAGATTTGATTCGGGATCGGATGGCATAACTTTGTATACAGAATGTAAGAAAACGAGAAAGGCTAAAGGCTAAAGATTAAAGGGTAAAAAAAAGAAAATTCATTGCCATTTGGAAATGGTGGAAACATGAATCCCATGGTAAAAAGTGAAAGAAGGTTCTTGACCTGAAACTGGCCTTCTATCTCCCAAGGCACTCAATCTCAAGCTTGCATTTTACCCTTTAACTTTTACCTTTTAACATTCAACCTTTACCCTTTAAACTTTTTTTCACTTCTTCCAGTCCAGCGCCCCTTTCTTCCAAATATAAACATACCCCGCGGCAAGGATGGCGATGTAAATCAACATCTCCAGGAATCCAGGCCATTTCAAGCTCCGATAAACCACGGCCCACGGGTAGAGAAATACGGCTTCAACGTCAAACAAAATGAAAAGCATGCCCACCAGATAAAAGCTGATCGAGAAGCGCTCGCGGGCATTTCCCACCGGATCAATGCCGCACTCATAGGGCGAAAGCTTTTCCCGGGTGGGCCGCTTGACGCCCACCCAGGCGGACAATCCGATCATCGCCGCGGCAACCAGGGCGACGACACTCAGGTGGATCAGAATGGGGAGATAATCTCCAAGCATTGCAATGGGTTACAGGCAATTTTCGGATGCGTTTCTAAACCCAACACTATAAGAGCCGGGAAATAACGGTGTCAAGTTTTTTCTTGCCTCGCGCCCGTGAAGCCGCTAACATTCTGGCGTGGACTGCAACCTCTCCCCCCTGCCGAGGCGCTGAATTATGGTGACTGGTTTCAATACGGACATCAAACACGAGGGCGTGGTTTACCACATTCAGACCGAGCCGCGAAAAAAAGACGCCGGAATCGAGACCATGGTTTACATTCGCGGGGCAGTAATCCATTCACTGACCACCTCTTACGAAGAATTTCTGCACTCCCCCGATTACAGCGACGATAAACTGAAAAGCATGCTGGAAAGCCAGCACCGGCTGGTGATCGGACGCATTCGCGGGGGTGAAATCAAGCCGCCCGCCCCTCCGGCCGCCGGCTCCTAGTCCGGAGATTACTTTGATCACCATTCAGCTCAACGGCGAGAAGAAAGAGATTCCGGAAGGCTTGACGCTGATCGCCTTGCTGGGTTTGCTGAAACTTCCAAACGATCGGGTAGCCGTGGAGCACAATCTTGAAATCGCGCCGCGAAACCGGTGGAGCGAGATCGCAATCCACGCCGGGGATCGTTTGGAGGTTGTCCATTTTGTGGGCGGCGGTTTCGATTTTAGATTTTGGATTTGCGATTGACCTCCTGCATCGCGAGTCCGCTGAAACTTGAATACTTTCATTTTCTATGGACCCCAATAGTGCCTCCGCGCCCATTTTCGTTACCCTTCTGATTAAGCTGGGCGTAATCGCCTTGCTGACGGGTTTCATTGCACGGTTCCCGGTCTTCCGGCGCTTGATTGTGGAAGAGCGCCGCTCCCCCCGCCAAAAGCTGCAATTTGCCGCGTTTCTGGGAGTGCCTTTTGCACTGGGCGTGCTGGCGCGCTTGGTGGCCCGCTATTACGGCGCTGACCTCAGCCTGGAGGTTACGGTCCTCGGCGGCCTGCTGGGTGGCACCATCGTGGGGCTGGGCGTCGGCATGATAGTGAGCCTGCCTGCGTGGCTGATTCACGGCGAATTTGTCGCCCCACTATTGGCTGTCCTTTATGCGGTGGTGGGCGGATCGGCGCGCTACGTTTGTCCTGACAAAGAAGAAATCTGGAAGTTCTCTCCCTTCATTGACCTCAGCCTTTACCGGTCCATCAAACAACGATTTAAGCATCCGGCCCTTGATTGGCAGGTGCTTTTCTGGTTGGTGTGCGTGATTTTGGAGATTACCCGACTGACCATCGGACGAGTTTCACGTGGGCACCTTTTTTTCCTTAACTCACCCAGTGCCTGGACCAACGTCCTAATCGTCGTTACCACGCTGGTGGCGGTGGGTCTGCCTGTCCGCATTTGGAATAACACGCGAATCCAAAGAAAACTCGAAGAGCAGGAACTGGCCTTGATGCAGGCGCGCGTGGACGCCCTGATTAGCCAGATCAATCCGCATTTCCTCTTCAATACTTTAAACACCGTATCATCGCTGGTTCGGTTTGATCCGGACACGGCGCGCACCGTAGTCCTGAAGCTCTCGAACATTCTGCGCCGCCGCCTGAAGACCCAGGTTCACTTCTCGCCGCTCAAGCAAGAGATCGAATTTATTGATGACTACCTGGATATCGAGGTGGTGCGTTTCGGGCGCGACAAGCTTCAGATCCGCAAGGAGATCGATCCGGACACTCTGGAAGTGGTGGTGCCCAGCATGATCTTACAGCCCCTGGTTGAAAATGCCATCCGCCACGGCATCGGGCCCAAGATTGAGGGCGGGACCATCACGCTGCGCTCCTCCCGCAAGAATGGCCGGCTCTCAGTGGAGGTCAATGATGACGGGGTTGGGATTCCGGAAGACAGGCAACACGAAGTGTACGACTCGGGCATCGGAATCTCCAACGTTCGCGAGCGGTTGAAAGTCCTTTACGGTCAGGAGTCCACCTTCGAGATCGAAAGCAAGGCCGGAAAGGGAACTTCCATTCGCTTCGAAATACCGGAGCTGATTACCGCCGAGCCCGCGGCCCAGGTTGTTCCGGTGCACGCGCCATCGTGAACATCAATCACCTTCGAACCGCATGCACTTTCACCCTCTCGGGTAAGAACAAGGTATGCTAGACTTTTGCCGCAGGGTATTTTGCCGTTCGTTTAAGAATGGGTGGGCGCAAATTGTGGCCCGCGCGGGCAACCATTGGGGAGGAAAAACTATCTCTCTCCAAGCTGGGTAATGGTGCAGTTTGGTCCGTTGTAGCGGCGGTCTATAACCGCCGTCCTTGATTCGTCAGGATTTTCGGCGCTCATAGAGCGCTGTTACAACAAACTGTGCCACTACCCGAAGCTGGGTCCGACGTGGAGTTTTGATGCTAAAACTTCACATTCTCATTTGAATTCATAGGAGTGAGTATCGCGTATGGCGAAACATGAAACCACTGAAGTTGAGAAAATGACCCCGGACACCACCGAAGAAAGCGCCCCGCAGGCGGCGAAAGAAGGCAAGCGGAGGAGTCCGATTTCGATGAGCATGATTGAGCCGCGCTTCCGCAATATCTACAAGACTTTTTATAAAGAGACTTACTTCACTCCCACTAATCTCGACTTAAAGACCAAAGAATTGATCGCTATCGGCGTTTCGCTGGCAGCGAAGTGCGAAGGGTGCCTCCAAGGTCATATCAAGAAGGCGCTAGAAATTGGCGTGACCAAGGCTGAAATCAGTGACGCGATCGTGATTGCCGTGGGCATTGCCGCCGCCGGCATGGTGGACATGTCGGACCATGCCGCCATTAAATTGGACTTGCATCACTTTGAGTAGCGAGTGATCCGGTCTCATCTCGAATTTTCGTTCGGGCAAAATTCCCCCGACCGCGTGACGCCCCGCCTGCGCGCCGATTTTTGTATCGTCGGCAGAGCCGATGGAAGGCAGCGAGTGGATTATCGGGTTATCGCCAATTTATTCTTGCTGCTCTTCCTGGGCGTGGCCGACAACCAGATGATTGCTGCCTTGCTCCCTGTCCTGGGCGGATCGCTCCATGAGACTGTCGAGGTCGTGGGCTTGCTGGTGGTCGTTTATTCGGTAATGGCCGCCCTGGCTTCTTTTATCTCCGGAGCCCTGTCCGATCACTACGGCCGCCGCAAATTTCTGCTGGCCGGAGTGGTTGTTTTTGCCCTCGCGTCCTGGATCTCCTCACAAACCCAGACCTATGCGGAACTCATGTTGGCTCGCGCTCTCACCGGGCTGGCGGCCGGAACCATTTCCACTTGTTCCATCGCTTTCGCGGGAGACTGGTTCAACTATCGCGTGCGGGGCAAGGCGATTGGCCTGGTCTCCTCCGCCTATTTTGCCGCACCCATCATCGGCGTTCCTCTCGCCGGCCAGATCGCCGACCACTTTGGATGGCGCCGCGTGTTTCTTTTCTTTGCCGCCTTCGGATTGGTCGTCGCCTGCCTCTCTCTTTTGCTCCCCAAAGAAAATGGGATGGCCCATCCTGCTACCCGAAAATTGACCACCACCCTACATGTCTTTCGCTCTTTTCTGAAGCGGCGCGATATTTTGGCGGCCCTGGGCGTCGCATTTTTCGTTTCCGCCGGGCTGGTTGGCTTCATTACTTACATCGGCCAATGGCTCAGCGACCATTTTAAGATTCCCACTGGCGGCATCACGCTCGTCTTTATGGTGGGAGGCATCGCCTCGCTGGCCGGGGCGCCCCTGGGAGGAATCCTCGCCGACCGTTGGGGCAAGCGCGTCGTATCCATTGGTAGTAATATCCTTCTGGGGCTGGCCGTGGCTCTGGTTCCCTTCCTTCACTGGGGGGCGGGGCTCTTTCTGGTTTTTGGGGCCACCGGACTGGGCGCGGCGTTCCGCCAGGGCCCGCTCACTGCCCTGATGACGGAAATGGTTCCCACCGCGCAACGGGGCTTTTTTATCGCCCTCAGGAACATCGCGTCGCAACTGGGTATCGGCGCCATCGCCCTGGTGGGCGGGATTCTTTACCAGCGCAGCGGATATGTGGCCGTCACCAGTGTCTGCGCTGCCATGACGCTGCTGGTGGCCGTCCTGCTTACCACCCACATTGTGGAGCCCCAGCCGGTGAACGAGACTGCTCCATGAAGGGGGCTGCGTCCGCAAGCGGGCGCTCGCATTAGAACCGTATATAAAATCTGATCGACCTCGGGAGACGCCATTGAGCGCAGCATCGAAAATTCGCAAAATCTTCAAATGGTTCCTTTTCACATTTCTCTGCTGTTTTTTCATTTTCTTTTACGGTGTTGTCCCCTGGTTTCTTACCGGGATCACCACTTCGAGCGGGTTCCATTTCCATGACCCCAACGACGGCAAAACCCCCAAAGACTTTGGCATGGATTTTCATCCCATCGAATTTCATTCCACTGACGGCATCCTTTTAAAGGGGTGGTATATTCCCGCCGCCGCGGACCCAAGCAAAGCACGCGGGACCATTGTTTACGCTCACGGACTTAACCGGACGAGGATCGAGATGCTTCCCTACGCGGCGTTTGGCCACAGCTTGGGTTATAACGGAGTGCTCTTCGACCTTCGCCATCAGGGACAGAGCGGGGGGAAAATCAGCACTATCGGCTACCAGGAGCGTCTGGACGTGGAAGCGGCCGTTCATTACGCCCTGACTGAAGAAAAGGCGAGTCGCCCGGTGGTTTTGTGGGGAGTTTCGATGGGAGCGGCTGCGGTCTTGATGGCGGGGGCGGAAGCGCAGGATGTCGCGGCGGTCATCTCCGACAGCGCATTTCCGAATTTTAAGGAACTCATCCTGCACCACTACACGCTTTTTCTCGGCCTCATCCGCCGGCGCGCTTGGTGGTTTCCGCCTCTGCCCAGTTTCCCCTTAGCCGATGAAGTCATTTATTGGTCGGCCTGGCGGGGGCATTTCAGCCCTTCAGACTTCGACTTGGAAAAGGCGGTGCGCCGGATTAATCCGCGCCCCATTTTATTTGTCTGCGTTGCCGGCGATTTGCGGATGCCTCCCGCCTATGCAAAAACCATGTTTGCCGAGTCCACCAGCCCCTTAAAAAAGATGGTGGAGTTGGGAGGATTTCGTCACGGCGAAGGTTTTAAATATGCAACCAAACAGTATGAAGAGGCGGTGAAGGAGTTTCTGGCCAGCTTGCCGGGCAAACCGCCCCAACCCGCCGCCCCATGAAACATCCGGAGAGGGGAATGGACCGATATCGACCAGGCTCATCCGTTACTTGGTATCTTCCGCGGCGGCTTTCTTGCCTTCCCAGTTTCCCTGTGCTTTGTCATCCAAGGTGACCTGGCCCGCCAATTGGCCGTCTTTCAGCTTGGCCTTGAGGACGTAGTTCCCCTGGGGTGTTTCCAGGCGGATTTCCAAATTATCTTCCTTAAACGTTCCGGAAGTAATGTCCATGCCGCCCTCATCCGAATCCACCGAGCCGGTGATTTTCTCTCCGTCCTGTTGCAAATCGAGGGTAAATTTCGTATCCCCGTCGGGCCCGCCGTGCGAAACGCACTGCCATGATCCCGTGAGGGGGCCGGCATTCGCCGCCTTATCCTGCCCGGAGGCCAGGGCCATTGCGGCGGTCGCGAACAAAAAAAATCCCAGGGCTAAAATCGATAGTTTCTTCATGGGTGTCTCTCCCTCCAAGAATTTCAAGGTTGGATCTTTCCTGCAATCTGGGTTTTGCTTTGTTTCCCCTCCAGCACCCGCCGGTAAAGATTTTCGTAGAGTGGAATAATTTTGGTGGTACAGAACTGGCTCAGAGCGCGCACCCGCGCCGCCTTTCCCATTTGCTCGCGGCGGCCGGGACCGGTAAGGATTTCCAGCGCCCGCGCCGCCATCGTCTTCACGTCTCCCGGAGGTACGAGGAAGCCCTCCACCCCGTCGGTAATCACTTCCGGAATTCCGCCCACTTTCGAGCAGACGGCCGGGACGCCGCACGCCATGCCTTCCAGAGCCGCCAGGCCAAAGGATTCCAGTTCACTGGGTAGCAGGAGCACGTCTGCGCAATTCAGGATGGACTGCACTTGATTCTGCTTGCCCAGAAAAATCACGTCGTGCGACAAGCCCTTCTTTCTGACCAGCCACTCCGCCGTGGTGCGCTCCGGGCCGTCGCCAATCATCATCAGCTTGGCGGGGATCTCTTTGCGCACCAGGGCAAAAATCTCCACCACGTCCGGCACTCGTTTCACCGGGCGAAAATTGGACAGATGGATCAGGATTTTTTCCTCGTCGCGGGCGAATTCCTCCCGGCGGCAGTCGCCGTCGGCGGGTTGGAACACGTCACAGTTCACGAAATTCGGGATCATTTCGATGGGTCGTCGCACCTCAAATTCATTCACCGTAACCCGGCGAAGGTATTCGGAGATGGCCGTGACCCCGTCGCTCTCTTCTATGGAAAATTTCGTAATGGGCAGATAAGAGCGGTCCGCGCCCACCAGCGTCACATCGGTGCCGTGCAGAGTGGTGACGTAGGGAAGTTTTTGCGGCGCCACCATGGCGCGCGCCAGATGGGCGCTGACCGAGTGCGGGATGGCGTAATGGACGTGGAGCAAGTCCAGGCCCTCATTCACCGCCACGTTGCGCATCATGCTGGCCAGCGCCAGCGTGTAGGGCGGATGGTCGAAGAGAGGATAACTCATCATCTCCACTTCGTGAAAGTGGAGGCGTTCGGAAACCGCCGTCATCCGTACCGGCACCGCGTAGCTGATGAAGTGAACGTCATGCCCCCGCGCCGCCAGCTCGATGCCGAGCTCCGTGCCGACCACGCCGCTCCCGCCGTATGTGGGATAACAAGTGATACCGATTTTCATGAGGGTCTGAGGATGTTTGCCCGCGGTCTCTTGCCCGGAGGGCTGGCACGGATTGAGGCCGGCCTGGAGAAGGGGGACTTATTTTTTCGGTTTGTCGGCGTGGCCCGTGGTCAACAACACAATGTTGTTTATGGTCCGCCGGTCCCCCTTTTCTTCATAATAGATGATGACGTTATTTCCCGGCTTCAACTGGGTGAGGTTCATTCTTGCGCCCTCGGCCGAGGTCACGGAAATACCCTTTTTTACGGGAAATATTTCCAATGATTTGCTTTCGGTGGCATTCAACTCGAGGACGTGATGTTTCATGTCCAGGGTTTCCACTTTTCCGCTGAAAGCCTGCTTGTTACCCCCGGCCAGCTTGTCCACAATGGGCACCTTGCGCTTATGCTGATCTTGTGCCTTCGCCGTTGGCAAGCCGAAAACAAAAATGAGGAGCAGGGGCATGCCCCAAGTCAACAAACGGCGTTTCCGCCCGCGCCCCATGGGCGAGTGGCGCAATTTTGGCGCGCCTCCGTCCCGCTCTTTGTGCGGGGATCTTCGGATGGTCAGTTGAAGCAAGTGTTGGCCCTGTGGAGTGATCATTGGGCGCCCCCAGAATACAATTGATAATGAGTCAAAACCGAGGAAGTTTGTTAGTCCCTCTCTCTTCGTGACGAATTGCCGTCATCCCGCAAATGTCCGTCACCGTTGCTCTTTCCTTCCGTTTGTTTGTACATGTACCGGATGACCGATTTCATAATCAGCAAGTTGGGTTCATTCGCGCGATGAACTTTGATGCAATCCTTGTCATACCATTCGATTACGCCGCGAATTTCCTCTTCGCCTTCCAGCACCACCACCATGGGAGTGCGGGCCTGCATCTGTTTGATGTAGTAAAAGTTTTCCGCGTTGGTCTGATCAGGCGGGGCGGGTTTCTTCCGTTGCATGCGCGCTCCCATCTGGTCTTGGATATCGGACAGTGAGGGACGAATCAGTTTTCGGTTCACCATGGCACGCTCCTTGCGCCCCACTCAGCGGGGCCAAAAGTTCGACTTAGGAATGATGAAATCGCTCGGGCGAGACACCCAAACACTTAGATGGCGTTTAGAGTGGCTCGGTTACACTCGAATTACAACAAAATCCCGAAAATCAGGTGAGTTTCACACGTCTGGCTCGCCTGACTGGCAAAACATCGATGATGGCTATAACTGGCCGCAGTCTACCACAGTCAGTGGAGCATCGCAAATCGTTTTGTGGTAAGAATGTTGGTGGCTTGGGCGTGACCGGCAGGAGCCGGGCTGGTCGATTACAAGCGCTCCCTAGGGGTATTCGATCAAATGAAAAAGTATCGTCTCTCAAACTTTCTCACCCTCATCACATGTCTCGTGTTTCTATTCTTCCTCCCTGCGAGCGTGAACCCTTCCGTTTTGCTGGGCCAGAAGTCAATTTCCGGCGGCGAGACCATCATCATAGACGGCATCGGCCCGTCGCATCCCTTTCCCCATTACTGGGAGCAGATGTTCGGCTCCGGCCGCGCCATCCTGTCGTTGCGCGAGAGCTATCGCCGCGATTTGCGCCAGGTCAAACAAGCCACCGGATTTGAATATATCCGCTTCCACGCCCTCTTTCATGACGAGGTGGGCCTTTACCACGAAGACACGCAAGGCCAGCCCGTCTACAATTTTTCCTACATCGATCAGATATATGACGGCCTGCTGGAAAATCACGTCCGGCCTTTTGTCGAGCTCAGCTTTATGCCGAAAAAACTGGCCTCCACCAACCATCAGCAAGCGTTTTGGTATCACCCTTACAATTCTCCGCCCAAGGATTGGAATCGATGGGGGGCATTGGTGGAAGCTCTGGCCCGCCATCTGGTGGCTCGCTATGGGATAGACGAGGTGGCCCAGTGGTACTTTGAAGTTTGGAACGAACCCAACATCGATTTCTGGGCGGGCGAACCAAAGGAATCAACTTACTACCAGCTCTACGATGTTTCGGCGCGGGCCCTCAAGCGCGTCAGCCCGCGATTGCGCGTGGGCGGACCGGCCACCGCCCAGGCCGCCTGGGTGGACCGCTTTATCCAACACTGCGTGCAGGGCGGCGTCCCGGTGGATTTTGTTTCCACCCACGTCTACGCCAATGACACCGCCCACGACGTTTTTGGCACCGATGAAAAAATTCCCCGCGATCAGATGGTCTACCGCGCGGTCAAGAAGGTTCATGACCAGGTGAAGGCTTCGGCCCGGCCCAACCTGCCCTTGATCTTCAGCGAATATAACGCCAGTTACATGAACGAATCGGACGTCACCGATTCGCCCTTTATGGGACCGTGGCTCGCCAATACCATTCGCCAGTGCGACGGCCTGGTGGACATCATGGCCTATTGGGCTTTCTCGGATGTTTTTGAGGAGCAGGGAGTGGTGAAGCGGCCGTTCTACGGCGGCTTCGGCCTGATCGCCGCGGGAAACATTCCTAAAGTCACTTTCAATATTTTCAAACTGCTTCACCTGCTCGGCACCGAGCGCTTGGCCGTTAATTCCGAGTCCGCGCTGGCCACTCGCCGCGCCAACGGCTCTCTGGCGATCGCGGTTTGGAATTATTCCCCGCCCGACAGCGCGCACACGCCCGGCCAAGCCAGGCAGTTCACCCTCTCCGTCAATAAGCCCGCCAACCTTCACCGCGCCCGCATCTGGATCGTCGATCGGAATCATGGCTCCGCCCTGACCGCCTGGGAAAACATGGGCAAGCCGGACACGCCTACCCGCGAACAGCAATCCCAACTGCGCCAGGCCGCCTCGATGCCGGCGCCCGATGTCAGAACGCTTCCCGATTCCGCCTCCGCTACGATTTCCCTGACTCTGCAACCCCAGGCCCTTGCGCTGGTTGAGATCCTTCCCTAACGGCGCAGATTGAATGCTGGCATCAGCCAAGATTATTCAGTAAACGTTGTCCTCGGACTTTTTCACCGCGGGGTGGAAGGCTTTAACCCGGAGAACACCGAGGAAAAAGATCCAACCCAGAGAACACCGGGAAAACATTTAACCCCAGACCCGGTCAGGAAAAGACAATTACGCGCTGCGTCTCTGTGACTCTGTGCGGACCTTCTCTGTGACCTCTGTGTTAAAGCCCGTTTCGCTTCCCAGCTAGCTCGCCATCGCGAAAGGCAACGGTCCCCAATGAACCGCATCAAAACAAGGGCGGAGGTTCGCCCCGGTGGTCGAGTGGGCTTTGAAGAGGAGAGTACAGTGAAATTCAAATCCGGATTGAAATCCGAAACCATAGGCATAATTTGCGCGGCGCTCGTTTTTGTTTTTGCCGCACCCGGTTTTAGCCAATCGAATGCGGCACAGGAATCAACCCCCGCCCCCAAATCGAGCGCCCGCAAGGAAAAGAAAAATAAATCCGGCAAGGAAATCGGCCACGGCGGGGAAGACATCGGCAAAGGCGCCGCCAAAGGTTCAGTGGATCTCGGCAAAGGAGCGGCGGGAGGCGCCGGGGATTTGGTCACTGGCCACCCCGTGGATGCCGGGGCTTCCGTGGGCAAAGGCGCCGCGGGATTCGGAAGACACGGAGGCGTTGGCGCCGCCAAAGGAACTTACAAAATCGGCAAGGGCATCGGCGGGCTGTTCAGGCGACATCACCGAAAATCCAAGTAGGAAATGCGAATTTATCCTGCTCCCTTTCGGATGACGCCGCGGCTTTTTCTTAATGGATGCAAAAAGACATCAAGCTTGTTACCTTGAAGGCGGCGGACAAAAGCAGCCTGCGCCAAACTCCCCACTACCCTCTTTCCCACCGCTATTCCTTTTGCAGGAATACTACTGCTAGAATCCGCGCCACAGATGAGTTCCCCTGGCGCCCATGAAAATCTGCCCCACTTGTCAGCACCCCTACTCAGACGACATGGCGTTCTGTCCGCGCGATGGCGCCCGCCTGGTCGCCCAGGCCACGGAAACCGCAGCCCTGCTTACCCCGGGACTGTCCCGGCGTTTCCGCATTGTCCGCCGCCTGGGCGCCGGCGGCATGGGTACGGTCTTTCTCGCCGATCAGATTGGTGACGCCGATCTCCCGCCATCGCGCGCCGGGCAAGCTGGGCGGCGCGATGTTCATCCAATTGTTTCCATCACTCATCACTTTACTTTGGAGTGAAGGTATGCTCTTATAAACACTGCTTCGCCGTGGAAGTTGCCAATGAAAAGTTGATTGGCTGCGGATGTTTTTGGCCAGGAGCGCGTGTCCACAAAAGGATCAGCCCGTTGACCAGCGCGAGACCTGAGCTCTGAAGATGCCGCTTTTGTCCTGTGTAACGGTTACAGATTTGGTTCGAGTAAGGGTGAAGTTAAGCGTGGAATGCCACCAGATGGCGCATTGACCCGCCACACGCATCAAGCAAAGCCGCATGAATACTGGGTTGAATTGAGTTTAAGGCAAAAATGCACAAAACGTTAGAGGCGTTTTTTAAAATCAAAGCCACCAAGTTGTTGAAAACAATCCACTTAAAAAAGTGGCCTTCAAAACGAACTAGATTGACCTATGTGGTTTAGGTTCAGCTAATTACATCCAAAAACGGCCTGTTTTAGCCCATTATTCGAGCATACCAAAGCCCTGATTTGCCCTCAAAAAACGCTCATAAACTAATCAATCAAAACAACTTACAAGACGGTGGCTTTTTGGCTTTGGCTGCATCTTCCTGATAACAATGGCTATATCCAATAAATAGAGGGTGAGAATTGGCTTTAAATTGGCTTTGGTGGCTTTTGCTGCCCGCAAAGCCAATGAACTTGAAAATCGTCATCTCTCGCCTTGAATCCGCTTCAAATCAATTTTGGCCTGGGCGAGGCTTGGGTCTATACTTAGCCCCGCTTCTATTTCGGAAATCGCTTCCGCGTTCCGGCCCTCCTTTTCGAGCACCAGCCCAAGCTGCCAGTGCGTTTCGGCCAGCGACGGCGAATCGGGCTCCGGATTTTGGGATAAGTACTTGCGGAAATAGTTTTCGCTTCGCGTCAGACCTTGGTCACCCTTCGAACTTTGGATCAATAGAAACTGCGCGGAGCGGTAGTAGGGAGTGAGATTGTCGGGAATTAATTTCTCGCTTTCAGTTAACACCGATACAAGCTCCTTCCATTTTTTTTGCGCGCAATACAAGCGGGCCAGAACGGCATACGCACCCACCCGATCGGGTGCGACCTTGGCGGCTTCGCGCGCCAATCTTTCCACCGTTGCGGGTTCGGAGGGAGCGTCGCCAACGGTTCCAGCGCCGGAATTTTCCGCGGCCGCGGGACGCAAATAGTAACTGGCGACGGTGATGAGCGCGTCGTAAGTCTTGGGACCGGCCTCGGCCGCTTTGGCAAAGTAAGCCCCTTCACCCGCCCGATCTTTTTCATCTTGAGCAATGCGCGCCTGGGCCACATCGCCCGAGGCGGCATCGATGCGCGCGATTTCGTCCGCCATCGCGCGCGCCTTGTCTTTGCCGCCGCCCATCAGACGGGGCGCCTGAAGATAATATTCCAGCAGCCCCAAACGCGCGTCGAGATTTTTCGCATCCAGACTTGCCGCCGTCTCAGCTTCTTCTTTGAATCGTTTGGCCCAATGCCCTTTGCTGAACAGGCTTGCCTTTTCCGCCGTCCGTCCGCACACCACGGCAAGCTGATAGTGGTAGCTCGAGTTTTTTCCATCGATGGCCACCGCCTTCTCTGCCAGTGTTAGAGCCTGGTCCAAATCTCCGAAGGCGAGCTTCACCTGCGACAGCAGCCAGGCCGTTTCCGCGCTATTGGGGTGGGCCAGATATTGCCGCTCAATCAAAGGGCGCGCGCGCTTCCAGTGGCCGGATTTCACCAGGGCTGTCGGGGCGGAATTCGCTTGCCCGGCTGGCGCCGCCGGCATCACGGCGACGGAGGTGATGATAATGAAGATCGCCATCACGACGGCCCGATGAAAATGGGTGCGAATTGTTTTGTATGGCGTGGACACGGTTCGAATCGTTGCCGTCATGGTTTCCTGTGAGGCGGAGCGCTGCGGGGCGCACCCGAAATTTCCTCAAGTACAGCTTTCAATTTACGCCCTCAAATGTTACCCTAAGCTTATCCAAAGATATGGGGCCGGGCTTTCTCCGCAGGGCCTGGCATTCGCCCCTGCAAAAGGCCGCATTTCTTTCATGAGGAGGATACTTCACTTAGATGCCCCAATGTATCACCGAATATCTTTTGGTAGAGCACCAGAATCTAACTCAACTGCTGAATAAATTCTCTCACGAACTTCAAGCCTTACCCGTTTCAAGAAACGCCAACCAAACCGTAGAACGCCTGGAAAAATGTTGCCGGCAGATTTCCCGGACGCTCCATGCGCATTTGGAGGAGGAGGAGCAGGTCCTCTACCCGGCGCTGGAAGAGCACGTGGATGGCATTGCAACCACGCTCGAACGCATGCGCCACGCGCGAAGTGCGGGCGAAGCGGCGGAAAAAGTGCTCTTCGAATCCCTCGGGCGTCTGGCCCAGAGCGGTAAGACCCGCGATGAAGTGGTACGGGCTGGACGCAGTTACATCCAGTGGGTGCGCGGGCACCTTCTAAATGAAAACGGGCGGCTCTTCCCTCTGGTCGAAAGACGACTCGATCCGGAAACGCAGCGGCTGGTACGACGCGCCATGGAAGAGTTGGCTCAGGAGTCTACGGCAAGGGTGGCGGAAAGTATCCCGCAAGGCGGGCAGTCATAATTCGGTTCATGAAAGCGGCCCTCGCGCTGCGCCAGGGTTTCCACCCCCTCGAACTGAATGCTTAGATTTGTCTTGAAAGCCGCTTCAGCTTAAAAGACAATGGGCGCGAGGGCAGCAATGCGATCGTACTGTATTGCCGGCGTAACCGTCTCAATCGATTGATCCCAAGCTGTTCCGGAAGAAAAAGCTCGGAGCTTAAATATTCAGAAGGCCCAATGAGCATCGGCAATAATCGCGATTCCATCCTGGACGCATTGGCCCGCAACCGAGACCAGATCCGCAATTTTGGCGTTCGACAACTTGGTCTTTTCGGGTCCGCTGCTCGTGGCGAGTGCACCGACGTAAGCGATCTGGATTTCCTCGTTGAATTCGAGAAACCGACCTTCGACGCCTACATGGATCTGAAGCTATTTCTTGAGGATTTGTTTGCCCGCCATGTGGATTTGGTATTGGCACACACCCTGAAGCCGAGATTGCGCGACCCAATCCTGCGAGAGGCAGTTCATGTCCCGGGACTATAAGGTCTTTCTTGAGGATATCCTTGCGTCCATTCGAAGAATCCGCAGCTATGTGGGCGGCCTTTCACTCCAGGAGTTCACGAATGACACGAAAACCCTTGATGCTGTAATCCGAAACCTGGAAATTATCGGCGAGGCGGTGAAGAAGATTCCGCAAGATGTTCGGTCTCAAGGCACTGAGGTGGAATGGCAAAAAGTCGGGCGTCTGCGTGACATACTGATCCACGAGTATTTCGGGGTAGACGTTAACATTGTTTGGGACGTCGTTCAAAATAAGCTTGACGGGCTTGAGCGAGTGGCAGAGCGTTTGCTCCAATGAATGAGCGCTAAATCCGAAATAACAAAATCGGATCGACGTCGTAAAGCGTGTCTGATGCATTAGCAACTACTCGAAGGAGAGACGGAAATGACCCGCAGAAATCGATTGACCCGCCGTGATTTCATCCGCACCACGGCGGGCGCAGCAGGCGCCGCGGCCGTTGCGCACGGGGTGATGCTGGAGCCCGCAGGTTTTGCCGCGAGTGGCAAGGCCGTGGCGCCCAGCGACACGGTTCGCTTTGGAATGGTCGGCATCGGCATGCAGGGCAACGGCCTGCTCCGCACTTCGATTCAGCTTCCCGGGGTCGAATGTGCCGCGGCCTGTGACCTTTACGATGGGCGCCATGTTTTGGCCACGGAAATTGTGGGCAAGCCCATTCCCACCACCCGCCGCTATCAGGAGCTGCTGGAGAACAAAGAAATTGATTGTATTGTCGCCGCCGTCCCCGACCACTGGCACAAGCAAGTGGTGGTGGACGCCTGTAACGCGGGCAAGGACATCTACTGCGAAAAGCCCATGACTCACCACGTGAGCGAAGGGTTTGAGATGATCGCGGCGGAAAAAAAGAACAATCGCATCGTCCAAATCGGCAGCCAGCGGCGCAGCTCGATTGTTTATGCCAAGGCGAAAGAACTCATCGAGCAAGGTGCCATCGGTGATTTTTATCTGGCGGAAGGCACCATGGGCCGCAACGATCCCTGCGGCGCCTGGGAATATCCGCCGCCCCCCGATCTCTCGCCCGCCAATCTCGACTGGGACACGTGGTTGGGTACGGCGCCCAAACGCGAATTCGATCCCATCCGTTTTGCCCGTTGGCGCGCCTTCCAGGATTACGGGGAAGGCATTCCCGGAGACCTTTTCGTTCACTTGCTCACCGGCATCCATTACATTAAGGGCGTCACCGCGCCGCCCGAGCGCGCCCTTTCCACCGGCGGCCAATATCGCTGGAAAGATCACGGCCGCGATGTTCCCGATACCCTCACCACGCTCTACGAGTACCCGGGTTTCCGCGCCATGATTCGGGTGACGCTGGACACGGAGGGACCGGAAACCACCCGCTTTATGGGCACCGGCGGCATCATAGAAATAAATGACAACGCCGTCACCGTCTTCGCACAGGACGAACTGGACCACAGCCCCTGCTATTACACGGCCAGCTATCCCGGCAAGATGCGTGCCGATTACGTGGAGCGTTGGACGGCGGACCACGCCCCAAAACCCGGAACGCAATCCATCATCCCCAGCCAGAGCTTCTACACGCCGCCCGGATACAATGAGGATCGCGAGCATCTCTGGAATTTTTTCCAGTCCGTGCGCACCCGTCGGCCCTCGGTGGAGGACGCAACCTTTGGCAACCACACCGCCATTGCCTGCCACATGGCGAACTTTTCGTATTTTCAGAAGACGATCGCAGTGTGGAACGGAGCGGCAAAAAAGATCACGGGATAACGGCGGTCGTGGGGCGGGATGGCTCAGCCGGCAGATCCGGGTGTGGGGACTTCAAATCATTGTTCGGCCAGCAGGTTCGGTTTCTGCCCGTGGTTCCATCGGCCGATGAATCCATCACCCAAGCACTTGATGCTCCAAAAATCCCGCACCGGAACGCGCCCGAAAGATTTGGGGGCAAAGACTTCCAAGCGCGTTTCCGATGCTTCAAGGGACGTAATACACTTTTAACCAGCCTTGGGCCTTCTGTCCAATCGAATCTCTTTATGATCGCCATCAATGAAAGGTTGCCTTGACGACTTCGCTGATTTTTGCCCTGCGCGCGGAGGGCGATGGGATAAAATCGAAATGGCGGCTGCAATCGTCCTTCTGAGGTTCGCCGCCAGACGGGGGCCGCATATCGCAGCCGTGCCTGACCCCGGCGCCGGGACGTACGCCCCGGGCGGGCGTGCTGATACGATCCGATGATGACACAATCATTAACTGCGGAGGATTTGCTCGCGCGAGTGGCCGGCCACGATGAAGCCGCGCTCGGTGCACTTTACGATCGCCTGGCTCCCGGGCTGCTTGGCTTAATCTTGCGAATCCTCCCGGATCGGACAGTCGCCGAGTGCGTGTTGCAGGATGTATTCGCGCGCCTGTGGATAGACGCCCGCCGCTGGAGCAAGGAGCAGGTCAGCGTACCGGCATGCCTTGCCCTCCTGGCGCGCGCCAAGGCGGTCGACCGTCTTCGCGCGCAACGCCGGCTTGCCTCAGGGGTTGGGGAGAGAGTTAACTTGTATCCTAAATTTCATTCCTGGCTTCCGCGGCCCCACGAAATTGGGTTGCTGGACGCGCGGTGCGAGTTGTTCAAGAAAGTAATCAACCAGTTGCCGGGGCCGCAACGCCAGGCCTTGGACTTGATGGTTTTCAGCGGGTACACAGAGACCGAGATTGCGGAAAAGCTCAGCGAGCCTCTGGCCAAGGTGCGGTCCGGTTTGTTGGCCGGTCTCGGTTTCATCCGCCACCGGCTGGCGGCGGTGATGAGAACATGGGCTGCCAACATCTAGACGAATACTACGAATTGTACCTGTTGGGCGCCATCGCGGACGGCGCCTGCCTCGATATCAACGAGCATCTCGAGCGCGAATGCCCGTATTGCCTCGAACGACTTCGCGAGGCCGCCCACTCCATTTACCTGCTTACCCTCACCACGCGCCCCGCCCGGCTCAACCCCAAACTGAAATTGCAACTGATGAAAAGACTTCGCCGGAAGTAGCCGGTCTCTTGGAGAAAATTAAAATAGAGTGACCTCCAGCGCTGTAGCGGCGGCCCGCACTTGCGGGACCGCCGCTGCAAAAAGAGCGGGTGTCCCCGCGGGCGCGAAAATTACACCAACTCCGTCTGGCCCGGCATAGCCACCGGTGCGACGGCGAGCGAGGCGTCCCAATCCACCTTGGGCGGCATCAAGTCTTCCTTGGAATTCAGCGCTTGTTCCCAGGTGACCGCCTTGCCGGTGTAAGCTGCCATTCTGCCGAGAATTGCCGTCAAAGTTGATTCGGCGACTTGCTTCAACTCGTTGTAAGGCTTGCCCGCGCGAATGGCGGCGATAAGGTCGGTGTGTTCCTGAACGTAAGGTTTATTGTCCTCGCCATGAAACTTCCAAGTATGCGTGCCGGTAATAGAATATTTATTCACCTGGCAAAAACCTTTGGTGCCTGCCAGGGCTTCGGAAACATTGTTTTCGCAGTTCGGAATTTGCCGGCAGTAACTGGCCACGCGAAATCCTTTGTCGTATTCGTAATCAACGGCGAAGTGGTCGTAGATATTGCCGTATTCCGGTCCCGTGCGCACCTGCCTCCCGCCCAGTCCCACAGCACGGATGGGATGGCTGCCGATGGCCCAGTTGGCCACATCCAGATTGTGAACGTGCTGCTCCACAATGTGGTCGCCGCAAAGCCAGGTGAAGTAATACCAATTGCGCAGTTGCCACTCCATATCGCTCCAACCTTCCTGGCGCGGATGCACCCAAATTGGTCCCTGGTTCCAATACACCCTTGCTTCGGTGATGTCGCCGATGGCGCCGTCGTGAATCCTTTTCAAGGTCTCGAGATATCCCGTCTGGTGGCGGCGCTGGGTGCCCACGCCGATGGCCAAACCTTTGGACAATGCATCCTGGTAAGTTTCAAGCACGGAACGAATGGCCGGCCCATCCACGCCCACCGGTTTTTCCGCGAAAGTGTTTTTGCCTGCCGCCACTGCGGTTTTCAGATGCAACGGCCGAAAGCCCGGCGGCGTGGCCAGGATCACGTAATTCACGTCGCTGGCCAGCACTTTTTCATAGGCATCAAAACCGACGAATTGGCGGTCTTCAGGCACATCGATTTTGTCCGCGAACTTTTCCAGGTTCTTCAGGCTTTTTTCAATGTGGTCCTTAAAAACGTCGCCCATCGCCACCAGCTTCACGCCCGGCGAAGATTCGAGCACGTTTTGTGAAGCCCCTGTGCCACGCTCGCCGCAGCCGATCAGTCCGACGCGGATTTCATCGCTGCCCGCCGCGTGAACGGCCGGAACCACGCCGAAGGTCGCAGCCACTCCGCCGGCGAGAGCGGCGGTGGATGTTTTCAAAAAGTCGCGCCTCGAAGGGCGCCCCGCTTCTTCCGAGTTTGGTTTAACCATTGAGTGATCCTCCCCCAAATTTGTAATGTTTGAGTCTTAAGATCGCGGACCTCACTAATCCAACTTCTTCACTTTGGATTTCAATCCCTTTAGGTTCTCCTGCTCTTGCAGCGGGCGCACAACTCGGAAACCGACAAAGGTTGCGTCCGTATGCCACCAGATGCTTTGGGGAAGTTGCGGGTCCTGCTTGCTCCAATCCTCGGTGGACGCCCGGCGCGCTGCGCATCGTAGCGAGCCCGCATCGTCGGCCCACGAACCGCCGCGGACCACGTAAGGATATTCGCTTTCGGTCGGCAACCTAACCGGGGACTCGGCCGGAATGAGTGGATCAAACGAATGGTAGTAGTTCTTATCGTAGAGGTCCAGCACCCATTCCGCTACGTTTCCATTGATATCGTACAGGCCCCAGGGGTTGGGTTTCTTTTTCCCCACCGGATGAGGGTGCGCGTCGGAGTTTCTATCGAACCACGCTTCATCACCCAACTCCCCCGTATCATCGCCGAAGGAGAACGACGTCTTTGCCCCGGCGCGGCAAGCATACTCCCATTCCGCTTCTGTGGGCAGCCGATAAATCTTCCCCGTCTGAGCTGATAGCCAGCGCGTGTATTCCATGGCGGCGTGGTGGGTCATGCTGATGGCCGGGTAGCCATCATGCCCAAAGCCAAACGTCGGATCCGCATAAGGCGGAGTGGGCCGGGTAATGGCATCGGCCATTTTTTCGTCTGCGGATTCCTGAGTAGGGCTTTCGCCCGCCGACTTTTTGATGCCCAAGGCGAAAGCAAACCGATCGTACCCGTTCCAGGTGACCTCGGTCTTGCCCATCCAAAATGGCCGGATTTTTACCGGGTGTTGCGGGCCCTCGTCGGAAGAGCGATGCGCTTCCGTGGCCGGGCTCCCCATCATAAATGTGCCGCCCGGAATGGGGACCATATCAAATTTCACCTTCGATCCAGGCAGTGACTCAGTGTAAGGTGCCATTTCCGGCGCAGCAGCGTTGGCTCGGGTAGATGCCTTTGCCATGGCCGCCGAAGGCAAAGTCTTATAATTGTAGAAACTTGAAATGCCCCACAGGAATGCGCCGAAGAGAAAGAGCGCGATTTCAAAAGCTGCCGCCCGGTTTCCTTTCATGGCTGGAACCCCACCCGATGCCGATGTTCGCACCCCCGCCAGGTCTGTTAGGATGCAGGTGGCCGCCTAATTGGGTCCACCATGATTCTGACTCATCCAAAGTTTAGCTTCCTCGCGTTAGGGTTGACACTGGCTGTGCAAGACCCTGCGTCCATCGCCCTCCATTCCATCAAATCCGTCCATCAGGCCTTGACTCGATTCGAATTCACCCAGATTCATATGGGGACAGAATTCAAGATTGTCCTTTACGCGCCGGACGCGGATCTTGCGGCGCAAGCTTCGGACGCCGCCTTCCGCCGCATTGCCGTGCTCGATGCTATCATGAGCGATTACAATCCGGGCAGCGAATTGATGCGGCTCTGCCAGAAGTCGGGCGGCCCGCCCGTGCGCGTCAGCGACGATCTGTATCACGTCCTGGCCCAGGCGCAGCAATTGGCCGAACGATCGCAGGGCGCTTTTGACATCACCGTAGGTCCGGTAGTTCGCCTGTGGCGGCAAGCGCGCGCCCGCCACCAACTACCTGATCCGTGGAGTTTGGCGCAGGCGTTGAAACTGGTGGGTTACAAAAACCTCTGCCTCGACCCGGCGGGAAAAACCGCGCAACTTTTGCAGCCTGGAATGCTTCTGGACCTGGGCGGAATCGCCAAGGGCTACGCGGCGGACGAGGCCATTGCCGTCCTTCAAGCTCACGGTATTCACCGCGCGCTGGTCGGTGGGGCAGGGGATATTCGAACTGGCGCGCCGCCCCCGGACCGCAGGGGATGGCTGATTGCCATCGCTCCGTTCGACCCAGGTGACAAGACGGCCGACCGTTTTTTTCTGCTTCATGATGGCGCGGTTTCCACTTCCGGCGATGCCGAACAGCATCTGGACATTGCCGGAGTCCGTTACTCGCACATCGTCAATCCCAAAACGGGTTTGGGATTAACCGGCCACGCCAGCGTCACCGTGGTGGCGCCCAATGGCATCACTGCGGACAGTCTGGCCACGGCCGTGAGCGTTCTCGGGCATAAGCGGGGATTGGGATTGGTAAAATCAATTCCGGGAGCCGGAGTACTATTCGCTTCCCAGACCACGGCGGGCGTTCGCGGTTATAGGGCGCGGTTTCCGCGCTTGATTACTTCGGATGAGGTGATGATCGGCAGAGAGCAGTAACTGAAAGATGGAAAAGAATGGCAAATGGTAAATGTCAAATGGTAATTGTCAAATGGTAACTGTCAAATGGTAACTGTCAAATGTCAAATTTCAAATGGCAAATGTGAAAAGTAAAGGACTCATATCGAGAAATTGGGAAGTGGGCCTGACCTCTGGGAGCTAATCACTGAAAGCTTATTGCCATCCGAAAACCAATGACTACGACCATTTGACTCCGGACCTCGGACCACGGACTCCGACATGGGACTCCGGAGTATTTTAGACAGACTCATGCCTGACTCAAATTCCAAACCGCAATTACGCCGGGAGCTGGGCTTGGTGCAAGCCACCGCCCTGGCCATCACCGACATGGTGGGCATTGGGCCCTATATCACCATCCCGCTGCTACTCGCCACCATGGGCGGGCCGCAGGCGATGCTGGGATGGTTTGTGGGCGCGCTGCTCGCGTTCTGTGACGGACTGGTTTGGGCGGAGCTGGGCGCCGCCATGCCCAAGGCGGGAGGCAGTTACAATTATTTGCGGGAAGCTTACGGACCCGTGGGAGCAGGCCGCTGGTTGTCCTTTCTGATGGTCTGGCAGATTATTTTTTCCGCGCCCTTGTCGGTGGCGAGCGGAAGCATCGGGTTTTCCAATTACCTCCATTATTTCCTTCCCCACTTGCCCAACTGGGGTTTGAGGGCGATCGCGGCACTTTTTCCGCTGTTGCTGGTGGCGCTGCTCTACCGGAGGATTGGCGAAATCGGGAAAATTTCCGTGATACTGGTGGCGGGCGTGCTGGGCGGCTGCCTTTGGATAGTGGTTTCCGGCGTTCCCCATCTGAGCGCGGCGCGGCTGTTCGATTTTCCTCCTGGCGCTTTCCGGTTGAACTGGGTCTTGTATGCGGGCCTCGGCCACGCCACGCTTTACGCCTTGTATGATTACTTCGGATATTACAACGTATGTTATCTGGCGGAGGAAATCCGCGATCCGGGCCGCGTGATTCCGCGCGCCATCATGTTCTCCATCATCGCCGTGGGGAGCATCTACGTGCTAATGACCGCTTCTTTCCTAAGTGTTATTCCCTGGCGGCAGGTTCTCGAAAGCAAATTCGTGGCGTCCGAATTCATCGGAATCCTTCAGGGCGCGCTGGCGGGCAAGGTGATGACAGCGCTGATCCTCTGGATCGCGTTTTCCTCCGCCTTCTCGCTGCTCCTGGGCTACTCGCGCATCCCTTACGTGGCGGCGACGGACGGCAATTTCTTTCGCGTCTTCGCCCGCCTGCATCCGACAGGGGAATTCCCCTACGTCTCCTTGATCACGCTCGGCCTGATTGCTTCCATCTGCAGCCTGTTCCGATTGTCGGACGTAATTGGAAGCCTGATCGCCACCCGCGTGCTTATCCAATACCTGCCCCAAACTATCGGGTTTTTTGTGCTGCGTTTCCGTCAACCCGGGCTGGTGCGTCCGTTCCGCATGTGGTTTTATCCGCTTCCCGGAATTATTTCCGTTTTCGGCTGGCTGTATATTTTGGGCACCTCCAACGAAAAATCTCTGCTTTTTGCGTTGGGAGTTTTCCTGGTGGGAACCACAGCCTTCATGATTCGATCCAGGGTGCGCCGGGAGTGGCCGTTTAATGGGGTGGGCAGAAACCAGCCGGCAGTAGACAGACTGCCGTAGAGTTGAATCATGCGCCCGGAAAAGAACTACGATGCGGGCTTCAAGGCGAGCAGAAACAATGCCTCATTGTGGGTGATGAGAATATCCTCGCCTTGAGCCTTGGCGGCAAATCCGGCGCGATCTCCGGCCAGGGAGTCCTCCAGCAGTTTTCGCGCCTCCGTGTGGCGTTTGTGGTTGGGCTCAAGCCCGGCGCGAAGCATCCAGGTGTTGAATGACCGTTCGCGCCGCTTCAGCGATTGGCGGAGGATTTCAAGACCGATTGCGTCAAACATCGAAAGAAAAGTAGTGAGTCGCAGCGTGCAGGCATGGGAGGGATCGCGCAGGCTCTCGATTTTATTGTGCAGCTCAAATTTCGGGTCGCTTTCCGGCGACAGGCAATCGATCACCATCATCCGGCCTTCCGGCTTCATCACCCGAGCCATTTCGCGCAGTGCCAGTTCCGGCTTCGGCATGTGATGGATGGAGCACTGGCACGAGACTAGGTCAAACGAATGGTTCGGGTAGGGCAGTTGCTCTGCTTCGCCGCAGTCGAATGCCGCGTTCGTAATATTCCGCTCACGCTGGAATTCGCGCGCCTGGAGAAGCATTGCTTGCGTCAGGTCCACGCCGCGCGCAAAACCCACCCGCGCCGCCAATCCCAAAACCAATTCCCCCGGGCCGCAGGCAACATCCAGAGTGACCTCGCCGGGCTTGGGCTTGGCGAATTCCACTTTCTCCGCCATAATTTCCGGTGTGTCGCGCGCCAGGGTTTTTGAAAACGCCTCCACCGTTTTGGCGAATTGTTTTTGCACTGCTTCCTTGTGTTTTTTTGACATGGGGCTAGAATGTTATCGCAATTCGTGGCGCTGGAGTAGTGGAGAGAGCAGTCGGAGGCAGCCCATTTTGAACTTGAGTCGCTGGTCCCCTCAGCGGGCCGTCCCGCGCCCCCGGCGCGGCTGCGCCCGGCTATTCCCAATATGATCGGCCGGACAATTTCCCACTATCGCATTGAAGCCGAGCTCGGCAAGGGTGGCATGGGTGTGGTCTATCGCGCCCACGACCAACGTTTGCGCCGGGATGTTGCTTTAAAGGTGTTACGCGGTGAGATGTCCGACCAGCAAGCGCAGAAAAATCGCATCATGGCGGAAGCGCGAGCCGCCTCTGCGCTCAATCATCCTGGAATTACGACTGTGTACGAAGTGGGCGAAGCGGGCGAACAACTCTTTATCGTAATGGAACTGATCATCGGAAGCACACTGCGCCAGGAGATCTCAAAAGGCCGCTTGGACCCGCCTACGCTATTGCGCATCGTGGGCCAGATTGCGGAGGCGCTGGAGGCCGCGCACTCCCACGGTGTGATCCATGGCGACATCAAGCCTGAAAATATCGTCGTGCAGCCGGACGGGCGCGTCAAGCTGCTCGACTTCGGCATCGCCCGCAATACGACGGCAGAAACGGCGACGTTAATCCAAATGAATTCTTCCCCGTCCTCTTCCCCCAATCCCGGACTGGCCGGAACGCTGGCCTATATGGCTCCGGAACAATTGTGCGGCGAGCCGGCTGAGCCACGCTCTGATTTATATGCGCTGGGGGTGGTGCTGTATGAGATGAGTGCCGGATACCGTCCGTTTCCGGGGCCCACGGCCACGGCGTTAATGTCCCAGGTTTTGAACGATCCGCCGCCTCCTCTGGCCGCGGTCCTTCCGACCTCCGCCGGCGAGCTGGCGCGAATTGTTCATAAGCTGTTGGAGAAAAAGCAGGCGGCCCGATACCAGTCAGCGCGCGAATTGAAGACTGATTGCGCGAATTTGGCCCGCGATATTGAACGCGGCTTCGCGGCGCCCGCGGGAGTGGAGGGGAAGCGCGCCGTGGCAGTCCTGCCCTTCAAGCTTTTGACTCCAAGCCCGGAAGACGATTACCTGAGCGTTGCCCTGGCTGATGCCATCATCAATCAGTTGAGTTCGAGCGGCGACTTGCTGGTTCGGCCTACGAGCACGGTGATGCGTTACAAGAACCAACCCGTGGACCCCTTGGTGGCGGCGCGGGAGCTGAACGTGCAAGTGATTGTCGATGGGAGCATCCAGAAGTTCGGCCCCAAATTGCGGGTGCTGGTGACGGCATGGAACGCCCTGGATGGCACCACCATCGGTTCCTGCAAACACGATTCGGAAATAACCGACTTGTTCGGCCTGCAAGATAAGATGGCGGAGGAATTATCGAGGGCGCTCGGGGCAAAGCGCGTCGCCGAGTCCCCAAAAGCGAAGGAAAAACCCACGGAGAATCCCATGGCCTATGAATTGTTCCTGCGGGCCAATGAGAGGCTCTGGCGCCAGAACAAGTGGGATGTCCGCACCGCTATCGAGATGCTGGAGAGCGCCACCAAGCTCGACCCGCGTTTTACGGATGCCTGGGCACGGCTGGCGGGAGCATGCGTGATCATGGCCGGAAACTGGGAGCCGGGACCAAGCCGGATCCTTCAGGCGGAAAAGGCTGTGAAGCGCGCCCTGGCTCTCGACCGCAACAATGCCAACGCGCATTGGGCCCGAGGGCGGATTCTTTGGACGCCGGCAAAAAAATTTCAAAACCGCCCCGCCTTGCGCGCCCTCGGGGATGCTCTGCGATTGAGTCCTGGGCACCAGGACGCCCTGGTTTGGAAGTGCCTGGTCCTGCTCCACGTGGGGTTGCTCGAAGAAGCAAAAGAGGGTTTAAGCTCTGCGACGGTCGCGAACCCGGATGATGTCTTTGCCATCACGTTCCTTGGGCAGACCGCAGTTTTTATGGGCAGGCCCGAGGAAGCAGAGGAGCACTATAATCGAGCCCTCAGCATTGATCCCGCCAGCCTTTGGACAAACCTTTTTTACCCGACCGTGCCCCTTTATTCCAAGCGTTGGGGGCAGGCTGAGGAAAAGATTCACTATGCAAGATCCGTCGATCAGGACGACCCAATTCTCTCCAGCTATGAAGCTTTGCTTTGGGCCCATCGCGGCGAGAAGCGGAAAACCGAGCAGGCCATCCGGCGATCGCTGACCGGCAAATCGCTCTTTCATACCCATCACACCTGGCATTACGCCGCCGGAGCTTACGCCGGGATCGGCAAACCGAAGGAGGCGATTGCCTTGTTGCGTCGGGCGGCCAACTTTGGCCTGCCCAATTATCCCGCCTTTCGCGATGACCCATTTTTCGCCCCACTTCACAACCACGCGCCCTTCCTGCGCCTGATGGCCGACTTGAAGCGCGAATGGGAGAGTTACGGGCGCGAGTTCAGCAGGAAGTAATCAATCGCAAACGGGCCGATAGATGGCCTGTCACTCTGATTTGAAATGTTATAGAATGCGATTTTTCCCTTGGACTGAAACTTGGACACACGGTTCCCACTTCAATTTGAAGGATTGGTCGATTGATTGAAGAAGCGACAGGATTGCAATTTGCCCAAGCGGGCGGTCGACAGTCCGAATCGATTCCGACCAACCCATTCGTTCTAATCCCAGCCGGCGAATTCACGATGGGCTGCGTGGCTGGACAGGATGAAGAGCGGCCCGTCCATCGCGTGGCAGTGGACGCATTTGAATTGGCTGCCTGTCAGGTGCGCAATCGCGACTATGTGATTTTCCTTGCAGCCACGGGGCACCCGCCGCCCAAGCAGTGGAACGACGCAGATTTCAGCCATCCGGACCAGCCCGTGGTCGCGGTGAGCTGGATTGAAGCGGTTAAATATTGTGATTGGCTCGGCCGCCGCGACGGCCGCAATTATCGACTGCCCACGGAAGCCGAGTGGGAGCGCGCCGCGCGAGGTGGCCGCGAAGGGGCGCTCTACGTTTGGGGCGATGATCGGCCGCACGCGTGGCCTTCCTATGTCCGGCGATGGGGCGGTGAAGTCAATGGGCCGCTTCCCGTCGGACTGGATGCGCCCAACGCTTTCGGGCTTTACGACATCGGTGAAAACGTCCACGAATGGTGCGCGGACTGGTTTGGCAAAGATTATTACGCTCACTCGCCGGCGAGAAACCCGCGCGGTCCGGAATCCGGCCAGCGGCGCGCCTCGCGCGGCGGTTCCTGGCGGCACCAGATCAAAGTAAGCCGCTGCGCCGCCCGTTCGAGCATTCCGCCGACTTTCGAGTACGCAGACTATGGTTTTCGCGTCGCCCGCGACCTTCCCGCGAGCGGCTCAAATTGAAATCATCCCAATATCGAGGAAAAAATCCATGCCTGAGCTTCGCCATAATATCCTGACCAACGAATGGGTGATTATTTCCACCGAACGCGCCAAGCGGCCGGAAGAATTCGCCAAGAAGACTAAAGAACAAAAAGTGATTCCCGCTTTCGTGCCTACCTGCCCGTTTTGTCCCGGCAATGAGAAGTTGACTCCGCCGGAAACTTTCATCATTCCCGAGGGCAACAGTTGGCGGATACGCGTTTCCCCCAACAAGTTTGCCGCGCTTTCCTACCAAGGAGAAAAAGAGCGCTTCGTTCAGGGCATTCAACGCACTATCACCGGCGTGGGCATCCATGAAGTGATCATTGAGACGCCGGACCACAGCAAAACCACGGCGCTGCTTACAGACAGTCAGGTGGAGTCCATCGTCCAAACCTACTTGAACCGGTTCAAATTTGCCTCGGCCGACCACCGGGTTGAACAGGCCACCATCTTCAAAAACCACGGAGAGGCGGCGGGCACGTCGCTGGAGCATCCCCACTCCCAAATGATTGCCACCCCCGTGATCCCCTCCCAGCTTCGCGACCGGCTGATCAACTCCCTCCGCCACTTTGACGAGTTTGGAGAGTGCATTTTCTGCCGGGTTCTCGAAGTGGAGCAAAAAGATGGGACGCGCATCGTCTATGAGACGGAACACTTTGTCACCCTCGTTCAATACGCAGCGCTCACCCCTTTTTCCATGCTCGTCATGCCGCGCCGGCACATGGCTTGCTTCTCGCAGATCAATGATGCGGAGGCGGCCGACCTGGCTCACAACCTTCGCGTGACCCTGGCCAAGCTCTATCATGGGCTCGCTAATCCGGATTTCAACTATGTGATTCGGACCGCGCCCATCGAAAATACCGGCGTCAGGTATTATCACTGGTACGTCAGCATCATTCCCCGCCTCACCCGGACGGCGGGCTTCGAGCTTGGCTCCGGAATGTTCATCAATGTTTCGCTTCCGGAGGAAAACGCCAAATTCCTGCGCGAAGTAAAGGTGAATTGAAAGCAAACCGACTTATCGCCTCGACCCATGGGAGAGAGGGGACGAAGGTGAAGGAAGGATCTACAATCTCCTCCGCCTGAACTCCCCCACCCCCAATTTTTTTCGCGATTCGCCAACCATTTTCATTCTGCGCCGTCTAATCAGTTTGAACTGTCCACCAATTAGGAAGGCTGGGCAAGCGCGGAGGAACGAGATTTCCGGGAACAAAAATGCCTGCGTTGCGTATTCAATGAAGAGTGGATTTGAATCAAGGTTTAAGAGGGAACCCGATGATCCTCAGACTCAATGCCGCCACGCAAGTCGAGAATCAACGCAACTATCCCGCCGAGATTGTGGAGCGGCTGCGCGCACTCCTGATCGGCGGAGCAACTGCCTACGCAGACATCCATCGGGAAGACTTCTACGATGTGGTGGACGGGCCCCGGGTTTATTTCATCCACATCTCCCCCGCCACTCAAAACGTAATCTTGCTTGCCACGTGGCTCAATGAAAGCCAGGTGAAACGGGAAAAAGCTTTGGCCGGATGCGCCATGTAAAATGACGTTCTTGTTCCTCTCCCAGCCGTTCCGATTCGCTTTTCCAGTGCGCAGGAATCCTTCAGCACCCGCACTTCTTGTGCTCTGAATCTTGCTTTGATTTCCCTTTCTACGAGCAACTGGCGCCCCTTAAAAAAAGTGTAGGGGCGCTTCGAGAAAGCGCCCCTACGTCAGTCATTTGTTATCGCGCCGAAACCGCTGCCCTGGCCATCGCCGTTCAACCCTTATTCTCCCGCGGCCTCAACGTGGATGCGCTGAATTAGCTCTGGTCCCTCGGCCACCAGCGTAGGAGTCTTCCCGCCGCTGGTCCGGGCAAGTATCTGCTCGTTCCTGGGGATAGAGAAGTAAATGGTTTCACCCAGGGTTGCCAGCACAAGCGATCGCACGATGCCGGTATTCCCCTGACGGATGCAGACCAGTTCGCTGGTTTTGGCAGCCGGACTCTGTTGCTGCGCCATGGTGAGAATGATGGCATGTTGCCTTCCTTTGCCCTCGCTCCTCAACTCCACGAGTGTCGTGTCCCCCATGTTGTGGCCCATCTCAAAAGTGTATTGCCCCGCCGGCAGGGTTGCCAAACCCCAGTGGGCTTCAAAGGGGAGAGTGAATTTGCCTCGTGCTTGGACCGTGCTCAGACCCTGAGCAAACGCTGATCCCGCACTCAGAACTGTCGCGGCCAGCGCCACTGCGAAAAGACTTGCAAGTTTACGATTGGCGTTCATGGGTTGCCTCCAAACTTAACTTCGCTCCGGATGCCGGGCCTTGATTCCCGGTTATTCGGTGCGCTGGGGCGTTGGATCGTTCTCTCGCCCTCGCCCATTAAGGCGGGAAAAGAATTCAAAAACTGTCATGCCCGCCAAAACTTTTTTCTGGATGTGGACGTTCGGCTGGAATGTCCGAAATCAACGTGGTAACCTTGGCAGACTAAAATGTTCAGGAGCCTCCAATGCAGCCGCGAGAGCCGACGCACGATGTCACGCAATTGTTGCAGGCGTGGGGAAAAGGCGACCAGGCGGCTCTGGACCGCCTGATGCCGCTGGTCTACCAGGAGTTGCGCCGCATCGCCAAACGCCACATGCTCCATGAGCGTCCCGGGCACACGCTGCAAACCACGGCCCTGGCCAACGAGGTCTATCTGCGCTTGGTGGATGTGCAGAAGGTCACTTGGCACGACCGGGCCCATTTTTTCGCCATCTGCGCGAACACGATGCGGCGGATTCTGGTGGATTTCGCCCGCTCTCGGGGCTACCAGAAGCGGGGTGGCGGCGAGGAGCCACTGTCACTTGATGAATCGCTGAATATTGCGGGCGGGCTACGAAGTGATTTGCCGGCCATCGATGAGGCGCTCAAGCGACTCGCCGAGCACGACCCCAGGAAAAGCCAGGTGGTGGAACTGCGGTTTTTCGGCGGGCTGAGCGTGGAAGAGACGGCGGAGGCGCTCAAGATTTCTCCGGAGACGGTGATGCGCGACTGGAAGATGGCTAGAGCGTGGCTCTATCGCGAGCTGGGTAGGAAAAAATAGGATGGAGGCTGAGCGTTGGCGACAAATCGAGAAGCTTTATCACGCCGCGCTGGAACTTGCCGGCAGCAAGCGCGCGGCCTTCCTTGACCAAGCCTGCGCGGCGGACCACGACCTGCGGCGCGAGGTCGATTCGCTGCTGGCAAGCGATGCCGCAGCGGGCAGCTTTATTGAAGCTCCGGCCGTGGCAATGGCGGCGAAGGGCCTGGCCAGGAGCCCGTCGCTGCTGGGCATGGGCAAGGACAGGGTGAAGACCGGTGTCCGGATATCTCACTATCTAATCCTTCAAAAGCTCGGTAGTGGCGGCATGGGAGAAGTGTATCGCGCCCGCGACACGAAACTCGAGCGCGACATAGCGCTGAAGATTCTGCCCCAACAGTTTGCCGCTGACCCGGAGCGCCTGGCCCGCTTCCAGCGCGAAGCGCGCGCCGTCGCCGCGCTGAACCACCCGAACATCGTCACCATCCACTCGGTGGAGGAAGCGGACGGCGTCCACTTTCTCACCATGGAGTTGGTCGACGGGCAGTCGCTTGACCGCCTGATCCCCGCGAGCGGCCTTCCCTTCGAGCGCATCGTGGAAATTGCCAGTGCCATGACCGAGGCGCTCGCTGCGGCGCATGAAAAAGGCATCGTCCATCGCGACCTGAAGCCCGCCAACGTGATGCTGACGGGCGACGGTCGCGTCAAGGTGTTGGACTTCGGCCTCGCCAAGGAAACCCGCGCGCCCGGCGGACACGACGCCACCCAGTCGGCTGCCGGACCCACCCAAGCGGGCGTCGTCATGGGGACGCCGGCCTACATGTCTCCCGAACAGGCGCGCGGTGAGGAACTCGATGCGCGTACCGACCTTTTCAGTTTCGGCGCGGTGCTCTACGAAATGGCCACCGGACGGCAGGCGTTTTCAGGGACAACCGCCGCCGTGATTCACGATGCCATTCTCAATCGGGAGCCTCTGCCGCTCCATAGCCTGAACCCCGGTCTGCCACCCAGGTTTGAAGAGATCATCAATAAAGCGCTCGAAAAAGATCGCCACGTGCGCTATCAACACGCCTCGGATATTCTCGCCGACCTGAAGCGCCTGAAGCGAGATACCAGTTCTGGTGTGGGGGCGGGTCTTGTGCCCGGGCGTACACAGTCCGGCATAATGCCCGGCGTCCAAGGGCGCCCACAAGGGGCGCCACTACGACGTTGGCTGCTGGGTTCAGCCGGCGCGGTCATTGTGACGGCCGCTGTTATTGGTTATCTCCTTACGCGCCCCTTCCCCTTGCCGAAGGTCTCAAATTACGTTCAGCTTACCCACGACGGTGAGCCGAAAATGCTGGTGGGCACCGACGGCTCGCGGCTTTACTTCCGCCTGGGGGATCGCACCCGCTGGAGTATCGACCAGGTGTCTGTCTCCGGCGGCGAGCCGGCACGAATCGAGACGCCTTCCGGAAGGATGTATCCTGCCAGTGTCTCACCGGATGGCTCTGACCTTCTCGTCTCAGAATGGCAGGCTGAGATTGGCAAGGGCCCGCTCTGGAGTCTTCCCGTTCTCGGTGGTTCGGCGCGCCGCCTTGGAGACGCCGTGGGGGGCGACGGCGCCTGGTCTCCTGACGGCAAAACGCTGGTTTATAGCAACGGAAGCGACCTGTTTCTCGCGAAGAATGACGGAAGTGATTTCCACAAGCTGGTCTCCGTGGCGGGATGGGCGTCTGCACCAGAGTGGTCGCCGGACGGAAGCGAATTGCGGTTCACCGTGGGGGATCCCCAAACCTCCTCGCGGTCGCTTTGGCAAGTTTCGGCACAGGGCGCGAACCTGCACCCCTTGCTGACGGGCTCGCATCATCTCGGCAATGTATGCTGCGGCCGTTGGACTTCAGATGGGCGATACTTTATTTTCGAGTCACGCGGCCAGATCTGGGCCCTCCCCGAAATAGGAGGGCTTCTGCGAAAGCCCAGCCGCACGCCGATTCAGTTGACTTCCAGCCCGCTCCGCTTGGGCTCGCCCCTCCCCGCGAAAGACGGCAAGAAGCTGTTCGTGGTAGGCCGAACTTCTCGCGGCGAACTCGTGCGATACGACGCGAAGTCCGGCCAATTCCTGCCCTTTCTCTCCGGGATCTCGGCGGAATATGTCGCCTTCTCCAAGGACCGCCAGTCTGTGGCCTACGTCACTTATCCTGAAGGGACACTCTGGCGCAGCAAGCCGGACGGGAGCGAGCGTGTACAACTTTCCTATCCGCCGATATATCCGGTCATGCCTCGCTGGTCCCCCGACGGCAAGCAGATCGTTTTCTATCACTTCACTCCGGGGAAGCCCCAACAGCTTTATACGGTTTCGCCGGAGGGCGGAAACGCCGAGCAACTGATGCCGAACGATCCTAAGCCTCAAGTGGACCCGGACTGGTCGCCGGATGGTACGAAGATCGTCTTTGCGGGCGCCTGGGGCGAGACTGATTCAACCATCCGGGTGCTTAATCTGAAAAACCACCGGGTTTCAATACTCCCCGGATCACAAGGACTCATCTCGCCCCGCTGGTCACCGGATGGACGGTACATTGTCGCCACGCCCTTATACTCCTCGGGCCTCGTCCTTTTCGACTTTCAGACCGAAAAGTGGTCGGAACTCCTGAAGCTGGTTGGCACTGCTTTTGAGAACTGGTCTGCGGACGGGCGGTACGTTTACTTTATCCATGGGCCCGACAATCCGGGGGCGTACCGGCTGCGGATCAGCGACCACAAGGTGGAGCGTGTCGCCGATCTGAAGGACCTCCCGATCACTGGCTACATGGGCTTCTGGCTCGGCCTCACCCCCGATGGTTCGCCATTGGTGCTCCGCGACGCCGGATCCCAGGACATCTACGCCCTCGATTGGGAGGCGCCGTGAAGAACGGTCGGCACTAGCCTGGACTTCTCACCAAAATAGCGAGGGAGTTGACGCATACCTTTGGAGTGCGGTCCCGCACTACAAAACCGCCACAAACCACCGCCAGCATGCACCTTCGAGGCCTCTTGAAAAAAACGGGATAGTCGGATGCCACGGCTAAAGGAGAGTTGACTGACATTTCCCGTTTCCTTCGACGTGCTCCGAGCATCACATGAAAGTGGATTAAGTGCTACAAAAATGAGAAACTGGAATGTCCAAAACTGATAAGTCCTGTTCCAAGGTGGGGCATGAAATTTAAGCACGCGCAACAATTGGCAATTGCGGCTCTGACCGCCATCAGTCTGGCCTTGCTGTCCTCGTGTTCAGATAGCGGTTCGGCCGGCAAGGCGGCGCCATCGCCCCAGGCGGCCATGGCCGCCATGCCTCCCGTGCCCGCCACTCTGGGCGTAGCCAGTCTGAAGACTGTGCCGGTGCAGGTGCGCAGCATCGGCAGCGGCGAGGCCTACTCCACGGTGAATGTGAAATCCCAAGTGGACGGAAAAGTGGATAGCGTTCATTTCCAGGAAGGCCAGGACGTCAAGAAAGGCGATCTGCTTTTCTCGATCGATCCCCGACCGTTTGAGGCTGCCCTCCAACAGGCGGAGGCGAATCTGGCCCGCGATCAGGCCTTGCTGAAAAACGCGACGGCGCAAGCTGCCCGGTACGAAGAGCTTTTTAAGAGCGGAATTGTTTCCAAAGATCAGTACGACACATTTAACACCAACGCCGCCTCGCTTGAGGCTACGGTTAAGGCCGACCAGGCCGCAGTAGAGACTGACAAAATCCCCCTGGGCTATTGTTCAATCTATGCGCCCATTGACGGACGCACCGGCAGCTTGATGGTCCACCCCGGCAACACCGTGAAGTCCGGGGATGCGACGCTGGTGGTGATTAACAAGATCAGCCCGATTTATGTGGACTTTTCCATTCCGGAGCAGTACCTCGCGGACATCAAGAAGTATCAGGCACAGGGCAGCCTGCGAGTCGAAGCCATGGTGCCCCAATTTGAAAATCAACCCGAAACGGGCCGGGTGACTTTCTTCAACAACGCGGTGGACAACACTACCGGGACCATCCTGCTGAAGGGAACTTTTCCCAACCGGCAAAAGCGGCTCTGGCCGGGACAATTCATTACCCTGGTGCTGACCCTCACCTCCATGCACGACGCCGTGGTGGTTCCATCCCAGGCCGTACAAACGGGCCAGCAAGGCCAGTATATCTTTGTGGTTAACAAAGACAATTCAGTCGAGATGCGTCCCGTGGTGCCCGGCGCCGTGGTGGGCGGCGATGAAGTGATTGAGAAGGGAATTCAATCCGGCGAACGCGTGGTTACTGACGGCCAGTTGATGCTCTTTCCGGGCGCGCACGTGATGGATCGAGCCAGCGCCAACCCTGGAGCGGGAGCCCCCTTGGCGGGGAAGCAGTAGACAGGATAGATAGAAGGTTAATGGTTAAAGGGTAAAGGATAAAAGCAGAGAGCAGAAAGAATATCTTCATCGGATTTTAAGGAGCACTCCTTTTTTACGGCGGCGAATATATGGGGAGGGACACCGTGGTGATCAAAAAGTTCTACATTTTTGGTTGTGTTCTCGCATTGGGATTATTTGCCTTTGTGTTAGGTGGAGGGCGAATTCCGGTGACCATTTCACTTGCGGCTCCAGGACCTTTGAAAGGCGCGCGCGCGGCTGAGGAGGTTCCGCCTTACCACCCTGATTCCCCGCCCGCCAAGGACCTTCCCACTACTTTGGATCCCATGAAATTTCCCGATGCCATCACCCAGAACGCCTACGCCATGGCCGCCAAAATCAAGCCCGTGCTCTATCAGCAACCATGTTACTGCCATTGCGACAAAGAACTCGGCCACGGCAGCCTGCTGGACTGTTTTACCGGAATGCACGCGGCGGTTTGCAACGTCTGCAAGTGGGAAGGAATCTACGCCTACCAACAGAGCATGAAGAAGAAAACTCCGGCGCAAATTCGCGCCGGCATCCTGAAAGGCGAGTGGAAGAAAGTCGATTTGATGAAATACCGGAGCTACAATCCGGATTCAGACAAATAATAAGCCGGCTTGGTTTGAACGAGCGGTCCGAACCTTTCGAACTCAACTGACACCGGACAGAATTTTAACATGAACCTCGCGGAACTTTTCATCAAGCGCCCGGTGATGACCACGCTGGTCACGGCCGCGATTCTCGTCTTTGGCATCATCGCCTACCGCCAACTGCCGGTGAGTGATTTGCCCAACGTGGATTACCCCACCATTCAGGTGGCTGCCGCGCTCCCCGGCGCCAATCCGGATACCATGGCCTCCGCGGTGGCCACCCCGCTCGAGCGCCAATTTTCCACCATCGCCGGCCTCGATTCGATGAGTTCCTCGAACACCCAGGGCTTCACTTCCATCACCCTGCAATTCACCTTGAGCCGGAATATTGACGCGGCCGCGCAGGACGTCCAGGCCGCCATCGCGGCCGTGCAGGGGCAGCTCCCCACCGACATGCCCAGCCCGCCCACGTACCAGAAAGTGAACCCGGCCGACCAGCCCATCATTTACATGTCGGTGGCCTCCAAGACCCTTCCGCTTTCCACCGTGGACCACTACGCGGACACCATCATGGCGCAGCGCATCTCCACCATCAGCGGGGTGGCCCAGGTGCAGGTGTTTGGGGAACAGAAATATGCGGTGCGCGTCCGGCTGGACCCTAAAGCTCTGGCTTCGCGTGGCATCGGGATTGACGAAGTGACCGCCGCCATTCAACATGCCAACGTCAACCTGCCCACCGGCCTGCTGACCGGCGCCAACAAATCTTTCTCCGTGCAAGCCAACGGCCAGCTTCTGGACGCGGCCGCTTACCGTCCCATGATTGTGGCTTATCGCAACGGCTCGCCGGTGCGCCTGGATGAATTGGGCCAGGTGATTGACAGCGTCCAAAACGACAAGGTGGTGATGTGGGAAAACGGCGTTCAGGCTGAGGTTCTGGCTATCCGCAAACAGCCGGGGACCAATACCGTGGAAGTGGTGGATAACATCAGGAAGCTTTTGCCTACCTTCCGGTCGCAGATTCCGGCCGGCATTGAAATGCACATCGGTTACGACCGCTCCGAGACAATTCGCGAGTCGGTCCACGATGTGAAGTTCACCCTATTGCTCACCATTGCGCTGGTCATCATGGTAATTTTCCTTTTCCTGCGCAACCTTTCCGCCACCATTATTCCCAGCCTGGCACTGCCCTTGTCGATCATCGGAACCTTTGCCGTGATGTACCTGCTGGGCTATACGGTGGACAACCTCTCGCTGATGGCGCTCACCCTTTCCGTGGGCTTCGTGGTGGATGACGCCATCGTGATGCTGGAGAATATCGTCCGCCACATGGAGAAGGGCGAGACGGTGATGGAAGCGGCGCTGAACGGGTCGCGGGAAATCAGCTTCACCATTCTCTCCATGACCCTTTCGCTGGCGGCAGTTTTCATTCCCGTCCTCTTCCTCGCCGGGATCCTCGGCCGCCTCCTTCACGAATTTGCCGTCACCATCGCCACCGCCGTACTGGTCTCAGGGTTTGTCTCCCTGACCCTCACCCCCATGCTTTGCAGCCGATTTATCCGCCCGCCCGCGACGGAAAAACATGGCACGCTCTACAACGCTTCCGAGCGCGTCTTCCAGGGCATGTTGAGAATCTATGACTGGAGCCTGAGCGGAGTCCTTCGCCATCGCTTCATCACTTTGCTCGCTTCCTTCGTAATTCTGGGAGGGACGTTGTATTTATTCTTCCTGATCCCTAAGGGTTTTCTCTCCAGCGAGGACTCCGGCCTGATGCTTGGTTTCACCCAGGCGCAGCAAGGCATTTCGGTTGACTCCATGCGCCAACACCAATTGGAAGTGACCAATCTGGTGGTTCACAATCCCAACATCGAAGACACATTCGCGCTGGCGGGCGCCGGCTTTGCCGGCTTCGCCTCCAACACCGGAATATTCTTTTGCCACCTCAAGCCCTCCGCCGAACGGCAACTGGCGCCACTTCCCAAGCCGGAAGGAATCCTGGCCGTGCCGGGAATGATGGCGCTTTATCGCACCGCCATCAGGATTTGGCCGAGGCATATGAGCACGGATGATGTCATCAACGAGTTGCGGCCTCAACTCTTCAGCGTTCCGGGCATCATTGCGTTCTTGCAGAACCCGCCGCCCATCCAGATCGGCGGGCAGCTCACCAAAAGCCCGTATCAGTATAGCTTGCAGGGTGCAGACACGGCCGCGCTCTACCGTGAATCCAACCTCTTGCTGCAGAAGCTGGGGCAAATTAAGGGCATCCGCGACGTGAACACCGACCTGCAAATTGCCAATCCGCAGGTCAATGTGGAAATCGACCGCGACAAGGCTTCCACGCTGGGAGTCACCGCCTTTCAGGTGGAAGACGCCCTGGCCTCGGCCTACGGCGACCGGCAGGTTTCCACCATCTACCGGCCCGACAACGAATACAAGGTGATTGTTGAACTCGAGTTGCAATATCAGAGGGATCCCAACGTTCTCTCCATGCTCTATATCCGCTCGTCGGGAGGGCAGTTGGTCCCGCTTAATTCTGTGGCCCGGTTCACCCAAAGCCTGGGGCCGCTGGCCGTAAACCATACCGGGCAGCTTCCCTCCGTCACTATAAGCTTCGGGCTGGATCCCGGCGTAGCCCTGGGCGACGCGGTGCAAAAAGTGGAGGCGGTCGCCCGCCAGACACTCCCCCCCACCATCGCCGGCAGCTTCCAGGGCGAGGCCAAGGCTTACGAGGCATCCCTGGTGGGCCTGGGCGTCTTGCTGGTGCTCACCATTTTCCTAATCTATGCCTTGCTGGGTATTCTCTATGAGAGTTTTATCCATCCTCTGACTATTCTTTCCGGCCTCCCTTCCGCCGGCTTGGGCGCCATCGCCACCTTGATGCTCTTCAAGGACGATCTGAACCTCTACGGCTTTGTGGGCATCATGATGCTGATCGGCATCGTAAAGAAGAACGCCATTATGATGATCGACTTTGCCCTGGAAGCCGAGCGCAAGGAGGGCAAAAATACGCGCGACGCCATTCACGAAGGCTGCCTGGTTCGCTTCCGCCCCATTATGATGACCACCATGGCGGCGTTGATGGGCACGTTGCCCATCGCCATGGGGCTCAGCGCCAGCGCCGAAACCCGCCGCCCCCTCGGACTCGCGGTGGTGGGCGGGCTGCTCGTCTCCCAACTGATCACCCTTTACATCACCCCCGTCTATTACACCTACCTCGATCAGTTCCAGAATTTCATCGGAGGTTTGTTTGGCCGCCGCCGTAAAGAACACGGTGCTGAGTACGAAACCCCTGAACCGGAGCTGGCCGGCGCGCCCCATCACACCGGGCAAGTGGAGCCGCTTGAGTCGTAAGAAGGCAGTTCACAGTTGACAGTCGACAGTTGACAGTTAAAGACGAAGACCTGAAATGCTTTCTTTTGGAAAGTGAGGCAGCTCATTCGCTCGGTGGGCTTTAGAATGCCAATTGTCAATTGTGAACTGTAAACTCTTTCCCAGGCATCCGGCGGGGTTCAAATGTCATCCAACCACTCCAGAACCTCAAATTTGTTACGGGACCCACGGCGGAATAGCAGGAGTCGAATGATGAGTGCTCGCAGAATCGTACGCGGCCTGATTTTGCTGGAATCGATTTGTCTGGCCGGCTCAGTGCTTGCCTTCGGTCAGACCGACCCGCCCGGCGACGTGGAAACGATTAAGCTGGTGGTGGACAAAGGCGCGCCCTTGTGGCTCGCGCTCGCCAAGCCTCTCCCGGCCAAGCGCGAAGGAGATACTGTGGAAGCGCGCCTGGTGGAGCCGATTTACGCCTTCGATCGCATCGTGGTGCCGGCGGGAACCCGGGTTTTGGGACACGTCACCAAAGTCGAGCCCGTTTCGCACCAGGTCAGGGAGCGCGCGATTCTGGCCGGGGACTTCACACCCTTACGCGACGCTCAAATTGAATTTGACACCCTGGTGTTCAAGGACGGCAAACGCGTGCCCTTGCAGACCAAAGTTTCCGCCGGCCTGCCCGACGTCGTGCACCTGGAGAGCGCCTCCGCCGATGCCAAAAAGCATCAGAGCCAAGCTTCCCAGGTTGCTGATATCGCCAGGCAGGAAATCAACGCGCGGCGGCAGGAGGCCATGGACGCCATCAAGGGCCCGGGCAAAATGAAACGCATTAAAGAGAGAGCGCTGGCGATGCTGCCCTATCATTCGCAGACCATACCCGTGGGCACGCGCTTTGACGCCGAATTGCTCGTACCTCTTGATTTCGGCACGGTGAACTGTCCCGTGCAAGACCTGGTGAAAATCGGCTCTTCCGAATCGCCGGTGGGCGTGGTTCACGCGCGCCTGATCACTCCATTAAGCTCGGCCACCGCGCAGCGCGGCAAGCCCGTGGAAGCGATCATTTCACAGCCCATGTACACTGCGGATCATCATTTGATTCTGCCCGTGGGGAGCCGACTGGAAGGCACGGTATTGCAGGCCACCCCCGCGCGCCGGATGAATCGCACCGGCTCGCTGCGATTCACTTTTCGGCGCGCCGTACCACCTTCGGGGATGGCGCAGACCGTTGAAGGCAGTCTGTCCGGAGTGGCCGCCAATCGCGATGACCACATCAAGCTTGACGCTGAGGGCGGCGCCCACGCCACTCACCCCAAAAGCGGTTACGTCCTGCCCGTTCTCGACGTGATGCTGGCTTCCTCCACCCTCGACGGCCTGGACCATCACGCTCATCTCGATCACCGCCATTATGACGGCCCCAATCCCGGCCGCGCGGCCACCGGCGGCATCGGCTTTGGCTTGATCGGCGCCGCCGCTTCACTTAGTTCGCACGTCGCGGCCGTAGGCTTCGGCTTTTGGGGCGCGGGCTGGGGAGTTTACTATCGCTTCATCGCCCGCGGCACCGAAGTTGTTTTCCCCATGGATACGCCCATGGAAATAACGCTGGGATCGCACAGCGGCAAACCCACGGAGCCTTCCGTCGAGCGCAAATTCACTGCGTCGAATTAGTGATTCAAAGAGAACGGCTGCCTTATCGCATTCGTGCCCACAACTCTCCTAAAACTGCTGCTGGACAATTTTCGTATCCTGCCAGAACTCTCTGTGAGACCCTGTGTTCCCTGTGGTGAAGTTTTTCGGTTCCTTTTCGGCTTTGCCGGGTTACGCTGTCCGCCCAGGGGAGGAGACTTGAAGCTCAGCATCGAAAACGTCGGAAAACTTTACAGCCACAAAGTTTGGGCGTTGCGAAATTTCAGCCTGGAACTCGGGCCCGGCGTGCTGGGTCTGCTCGGTCCGAACGGCGCGGGCAAAACAACTCTGATGAATATTCTGGCCACCATCACGCGCGCCACTGAAGGCAGTGTGACGTGGAATGGCGCCGACCTCCAGCGCCATCCTGACGCGGTGCGCGCCGCGCTCGGCTACCTGCCGCAGGATTTCGGCATTTATCCAAATTTAAACGCGGTGGAGTTTCTGGAATATTTCGCCGCCGTCAAGGGACTGGACGCCGTTGCGGCGAGCCGCCGCATTGAAGAGTTGCTGGTTCTGGTCAATCTCGCCGACGTGCGCAAGCGGCCGAACGCGAAAAGCCATGTTTTTTTCGGAGTTGTCGCTCCGCCTGTTCAAGCGGGATGCCTTCACCGCGATCAAACTGTTTCATTCCTTGCCGGATTGAAGCTACGGTTTCGGCGCGGTCCAGCCGGTTCAGCAAGGCCTGATAGCTGTCCGCATCCTGGACGACGATCTCCGCCCGGCCGTTGACGGTTAGTACCAGAGGGGTTTTCTTTCCTTTGAGCCGCCCCACGTAATCCTTGAGATGGCGTTGAAATTCCGTGACCGAACGAATTTCGCGAAGATCAATCATGGTCTGCCTCCATGCCTCAACATGCTTTAAACATATAATTGCATGTTAGCCGAAAGCTGGTCAAGGCTCGGCAACGAGCGCAGACCGCTGCGCTACGCCGAGTGTTATAAGCTTTCACCCTGTCGATTCAACATTCCCGCTTCTCGCGCTGCGCGCCAGGTGATCGGCGGCGCGATAGGCCAGCGCCTGGATGGTGCAAGTCGGCTGATTGCGGCCGCTGGTGACAAAGTTGCTTCCGTCCACGATAAAAAGGTTGGGCACGTCATGGGCGCGATGGAATTTATCCACCACCGAAGTTTTGGGATCGTCGCCCATGCGGCAAGTGCCGAGCAGGTGCACGGAGGCCTCGGTGTCGTCGATCGGCAGCGGCCATTTCCTGATGGCCCCCGCCGCTTCCATCAACTCCAAAGCGCGGTCGCGGAAAAAGTGCATGTTCTTCACGTCGTCGGGATGATCTTTGTAGGTCACGCGCAGCGCGGGCAGGCCCCAGGCGTCCTTCACGTCGGGGTCCAGCGTAATATTGTTGGTGGGGACGGGCAGGCAAGTGGTGTGCGCCTGAACGTACATGGTGCGGATAAAATTTTCCTGCAAGGCTTTTTTAAATTGACCGCCCCAGCGCGGCACGTCCGGAGGCATTCCCCAAAGCGCAAAGCCAATCAGATAGAGATCGAAGCGCGCGTCCATTCCTCCGCCGCCGTAAAAGCCGCGCTGTGGATCCGAGTCATAGAAATCGTGGATCACCCGCGTGTCGTGAATGCTTTTGAATTCATTCAGCGGGTGCTCGAACACCCCCCCGGCATAGGAGCCCACGTCCACCATCAAATATTTCCCCACCAACCCGCTGGAGTTGGCCAGCCCCTGCGGAAACAGCTTTGATTTTGAAAGCAGCAGCAGGCGCGGGGTCTCGGCGCCGTTCGAGCACAGCACCACCGCCCGGGCGCGCTGGAAATGTTCGTGTCCGGCGGAGTCGAAATAAACGGCGCCCGTCACCCAGCCGCTTTCGTCGATTTCGATTTTGCGTGTCACGCAGTTGGGCCGAATCTCGCACCGCCCCGTCTGCTCCGCCAGGGGAATCACCGTGACCAGGGTGCTGGACTTTGCGCCCATCTCGCACCCGAACCATTCGCAGAACCCGCAATGCGCGCAGGCGGCACGGCCGTGATAAGGTTGGGAAAGAATGGCCATGGGCGCGGGGAAGGCGTGCCAGCCGAGCTTGCGCGCCCCCCGCTCTGCCAGCACGCCGGAGGATTTTACCGGCATGGGCGGCAGCGGATAGGGTTTCGAGCGCGGCGGATCGAACGGGCTCGACCCGGCCAATCCGGAGACGCCCAATTCCCACTCCGCTTTGGTGTAATAAGGTTCCAGATCGGAGTACCGAAAGGGCCAGTCGGCAAAACCCGTCCCTTCGATGGCCCCGAAGCGCGTGCGCTCCTCGAAATCAATTTCATGGAAGCGCCAGTAGTTGGCGGTAAAGTGGACCGTCCCGCCGCCCACGCACTGCCCGTAACCCACCACGGGCTGCTGCACCGCCTTGTCATTTTCAGTTTTGCGAAAAGTATTGGGCTGGCGCGCGTGATCGTTCATCAGCGCCGCCTGCCCGATGTGGGGCGGATTGTAAATATCCTTGAACTTCAATTCGTCGTGCTTGAAATCTTTCTCGCTCACCCGCGGCCCTTGCTCCAGAACCACCACGGTAAAGCCGGCGGTAGAGAGCTCCTTGGCCATCACGCCTCCCGCCGCCCCCGCGCCCACAATCACAAAATCCACCAGCGACTTGTCATTAAATTTCGTCATTTACCTTTTCTTGATCTTCACCCTACTCCCAATTCCCAACTCCCTGCTTCCTTCATTCCAGTCTACTGTCTAACGTCTACTGTCTACTGGTTCTTGTCGTAATATCCAAACGGCGGCTGGTAAGCATATTCATCCGTGAAGCCAATCAACTTCCAGCCCATCTTGTCGTGATTCCCGCCGTACTCGGGATTAGCCAGAAATCCCATGATGGTGTGCAGCCGCACGCGGTCAAAGAAGGGAGTTTTCTCCATGGCGGTCAGCACTTGAACCTGTTCTGCGGCCGGCAATTCCGAAAACTTTCCGGCCTGGGGAAAGAGTGCGCGCGTTCTGGCCGCTAGATCTTTAAGCCCCTGAACGTACGGCGCCTGCTGATCGCGGTCAAACGTGGTGAGCGCGCGGTCAATGAAATGAATCACACCCGCCTCGCGCGCGCCCGGAGAGTTGTCGGTGGGAATAATTTGCGCCGCCATCGCTTCAACTTCCGCCGCCTGTGACGCCGTAAAAAATTCGAATGGGGCGGGCGAAGCGGCGCTCCCCGCAAGCCGCGCGTACTGGTGTGCCTCGAGAATCGCCGGCCATTGCGCGGCGAGCCACAGCGAGCTTGCGCCCGTCAGTGATCCAATCAAGAACTGCCGCCGTGTTGCCGCTGTTTTTTCCATGTTGGTTGTCTCGAAGAAAGGTTCAAGTCTGCCTGGGAATTAGATACCAAACCCAAGCGAGTTGGCAACGGGAATGTAATTCCATCTGTTGTAGCGGCGGGTTTATCCCGCCATCTTAATTTCCTGACGTGGCGGGGTAAACCCGCCGCTACAGAAACCACGGTGGCGGGGTAAACCCGCCGCTACAGACACCGCATCCGCTGGCGCAAACCGAACCACGGGAGTAAAATCAAAACCCTCATGAATACCCATGCCCCTCATCTGGATGAATCCACCCTCCGCGCTTTGCCCAAAGTTTTGTTACACGAGCATCTGGACGGCGTGCTGCGCCCGCAAACCATCATCGACCTGGCCAAAGAAATCAAATACACCAAGCTGCCCACCTTGGACGCGCCCGCCCTGGCCGAATGGTTTTTCCACGGCGCCAACACCGGCAGCCTGGCGGAATATTTGAAGGGTTTCACCCACACCATTGCCGTGATGCAGACCGAGGAGGCGCTGGAGCGTGTAGCCTATGAGCAAGTGGAGGATTTAAAAAACGATGGCGTGGTCTATTTCGAAACGCGTTTCGCCCCCGTCTTTCACACCAAGAAAGGACTCACCCACCAGCGCGTGGTCACCGCGGTGCTCAAGGGCCTGGAGCGCGGCCGGAAAGATTTTGGAATCCCCAGCGGCCTCCTCATCTGCGCCATGCGCAACATGAACGTGTCGCTGGAAATGGCCGAGCTGGCCGTGGATTTTCGCGAGCGGGGCGTGGTGGGTTTCGACCTGGCCGGCGAGGAAGGCGGCTACCCGCCCAAAAAACACGTGGACGCTTTCCATTTCATTCAACGCAAGAATTTCAACATCACCATCCACGCCGGCGAGGGCTATGGCAAGGAATCCATCTGGCAGGCCATTCAGTATTGCGGCGCCCATCGCATTGGCCACGGCACGCGCCTGATCGAGGACATTGCCGTGGCCGATGGCAAAGTGGTGAAGCTCGGCGACCTGGCCCAATACGTTCTGGACAAGCGCATCCCGCTGGAGATTTGCCTGAACAGCAACGTCCACACCGGCGCCACCGCCAGCCTGGCCCAGCACCCTTTCAAAATTCTCTACGCCGAAAAATTCCGCGTCACCCTCAACACCGATAACCGCCTGATGAGCAACACCACCATGACCAGAGAATTCCAGTCCGCCGCCGAAACCTACGGCCTCACCCTCGATGACTTTGAAAAGATCACCATCAACGCCATGAAGAGCGCGTTTATTCCTTACCATAAACGCATCCAACTGATTTACGACGTGATCAAGCCCGGCTACGCCCAAGCCCGGCAACATCCCGCTTCCTCCCACTCAGGATAATGCCTGACCCCTGTCGCTCGGAAAGCGCCAATCCATTCCGGCGGGGACTCGCGCCTGCTGTTTCTCCCGGTATCAAGATCACCTGTGCCTCCGGTTACTGACGATGGTGACGGTCCTGGTTATGCTTCAGCATGAGGCAGATTAGCATCCGCTCTTTAAAGAGAGCTATTCCATATCTGCAATGGATCGCATGGAGGCAAACCCATCTTCGGGCCGGCGCGTGGGGTTGCAAATTTCTGCGACGCCGCGACGGCTTCACCATCGCCGTGTCGCAGGCCCGCCAGATCGCTCCCATCGCCAGGCGCACCGTGCTCAGTGACGATGCCCTGAGCGTGCCCGTCCCCATCCTGGAGGAAATTGTGGGTTGGGATACCGCCCGCATCCGCACTTTCTTTGAGGCCCAGGGCCTGCTGATTCAGGAGGGGGACCGCGTGCGCGCCGACTGGCTTACCATCGCGTCAAACATCCTCCAACCAGCCGCCGCCCCGGTTCACAAGGAGGAGTTGACCCATGCGGTTAATTCCTGACCTGGTGGGCTGGGCCGCCACCGCCATTTTCGCCAGCTCGTATTTCTTCAAAGGACCGCGCCGACTGCGCGTGGTCCAGGCCGCGGCCGCGCTGGTGTGGATCGCCTACGGCATCCTGATCGGCTCCCTGCCCGTCATCGCCTCCAATGTGATTGTGTCCGGCCTGGCTGTATGCTCAGCCCGCCGGGCATCGGCCGCGTAGGGGCGCCCTCTTCGCTCCTGGTCCCCCTGGCTCAAGAAAGAGGGCAGGCATCCGTCGGCTGACGGGCCTGCCCCTACAAAATTCGGTAAGAACCGCCGCCCAGAAATTCCACCAGGCCCAAATCCCTCAGCACCTGAAGTTGCTGCCGGATTTTATCGCGGATGTGCAGATTGTAAGGATGGAGGCGCGCCAGCGCCGCCTCATGGACGTAAACTTCAGCCAGCATGAATTCCCGCCGCCCAATGCCCCGCGCTACATTGAGGACGTCGAGTGTCCACCCGCGCGCGTCTTGCTTAAGTTTCTCGAGCGGGCGCAGCCGAGCGTATTGTTCCCGAACTCTCGACGCGGGGACCTGGACTCCTTCCACCAGCAATTGAATCCTTGCGTCCAGTGGGATGCTCGTAAGGAGTATGTTGCATCCTACCCACCCCTTGCGCCGCGCCATGGGGCCCAAAGGCTTTCGCTTTTCAAGGCACGAGAGTGGAAAGGCAAAACGCGGGACGAGAAAAAGATTTCGGACCTGCCAGCGAACGAGGTCGTAGTGTAGTGCGAGCAGGTTGGGCGTTCGGCCTTCAACAATCGCGCGCCGCATAGGCTCGTACCCTGCATCAATGATCCGCGCGGAAAAAACTTTGGATTGACTCTTTAGTTGGAACGGTGATTCGCATTCCGGGCAGACGTAATCCACTACCTGCATGCCTTGCGCTGAACGGGTGAGCTTGGGTGAGTTACAATTTGCACAATAAAGATTGTGCTCGCCCCAGGACTCGGTCACCACGCGCGCGCGTTGGGCGGGATTCTTGTAACCTTCGGCCAGCGTGCCCAGCATTGCCAAATCCATGCCGGGATTAGATCACGTTTCATTGCGTCAGGTAAATCTCGGTTTCGGTTTTGATGACAGACATGATCTGCTCTTGCGTGCGGGATTCGGACTGAAAGGATTTCGGTCCGTCCTGAGGAGAAGCTGCGAAGGTAGAGTAAATCACTTTACGACGGGACGAGCAGGCAATGGAATATTTTCGCTCCTATGGATTCAACAATTGGTTCGCGCTGGTTCGTCCTGCTGAGATCAACCTGCGGACTCTCACGGAGCCCAAAATTCATGTTGTCGACATGAACGCATTTCATACATCGTGATCCCACCGCCGTTGACGGATGTAAGTCCGCGCCGCTGGGCTCAATCGCTCCATGTCTGCCGGAGCCTCGCGAAGGTTGTCGAAGTCTAGGATTTCCACCACTATTCCTGAAGGTACGCTGTCCTCGCATACGTATGCGACGCCACCACTGACAGTTACGAAAATGCGTTGCTCCTTCATCTAACCAGAGCCTCCCTTTTCCAATCTCCAGGAGTTTTCATTGCTGTACTCCTGTTACTGCATCCCTCCACTTAGAGGAATGCCTCAATTCTGGTTGAGTTTGGTGACTTTCCGCCCCCGGGCGTAAGGATGTGACTCTTGCGAAGCACGAATGAATCCAGACAGTTGATGATCTCCTGAAATTCGGATGGGAAATCCGAGGCTAAAATTGAACATGCGTGGCCCCGTTCCTCAAACTTGAACCTCGCTCTGATGCGCTTGGGTATTTTTCCGAAACCCATAATCGTGCGAAATCCTATCACGGCGAAACAGCGAATAAAAGTGCCGAATCCCACATTTGTCCGCGCCGCGCGAGCGGTCCCACTCGCCCTTGTTCACGCTCACCATGCGTCCCGCGTGGCAGGTGATGCCGTCGTTCGAGAGGAAGTAAGGCGGATCGGCGAAGATCAAGTCCACGCAATCATCCGGGACGCGGGCCAGAATCTCCAGGCAGTCGCCTTGAAAGATTTTGAGGCGGTGTTTCAGGTCTTGAAATACGGGAGACGGCAGTTTGGCCAGCCCGTCCCCGAAAATGTTGGCGGTGTTCTGCGCGCTGCCGTTGCTCTTGTGAGGCACTTGAAATTCCCTTCGATCATGGTGCCACTTGGATCCTTGATCGAGGGGGGTTATATGTCAAGATGATCTACGATTGGAGGGACGATCAATTCGTTAGGGTTGATCATTCAGTTGATCATGGGAATAAAGCGGGAGATGGGGAGCAGGTTAGAAGAAATCATGAATGATGAATTATAAATGGAAGAGATTACTGGCAACTAATTCCAAGTTTTGAGCTGCGGCATCAGTCGCCAAAGACCATGCGGCCGAGGTCGTTCCCGAGGCGCTGCATATCCTTGGGATCGGTTGCCTCTCGGAAACGCTCGGCGAGTTCAAAGAACTCTTTCTGTTTGCGCTTTGGACTTCGATGCCCTCTTCCAAAAGCTCAACAATAACCCGGTTGGCGCTCAGGCGCCGTTGCTTTGCCAGGTTGCGGACCCGGCGCGCCGTGTCAGCGGGAAGGCTCACACTTTGTCGAACGATTTTGTTGGACGCTCGCTTATCACCTTTATACACCAGAATGGTGAGCTGAAAAGTGGTTTCAGGTGGTGGGTTCACTTCCGAAGCTTGGCCGCTTCCAGGTGCAGTCATTCCCGCGAAAGCAGGAATCCATCCGGCCAGCAATTGGAGATGTAATGACCAACTGGATTCCCGCTTTCGCGGGAATGACGCGCTGCGGCGGGCTCCGAAAGAGGTCCGATTCCAATCGAGACCGCCGCCGCGGTTACATGTCCTTCATGCTCAACTGGGTGTCAGCGGATTTCCAGGCTTTTTCGAACTCAGCTTGAACCCACGCGGCGTCGGGATCCTTATTCTCCGCCTTAAGAGTTTCATGCAGGCCAAAAAGGGAGCGCGGGTTGCGGGGATTTTGGGCGAGGTCTTGGCGAAACACTTTTTCCGCTTCTGCGTATTGGCCGCTCGCGGCCAACGCCGCGCCCAAGGACTCGCGCACGGGGTAATACCAATCGGGAGGCTCGTCATAGGCCAGTGAATCCTGCGCGGCCACGGCGCGGCGCCAGTGGTCGATGCTCCCCTTGTGGTCGCCCTGCGTGGCAGCGATGCGGGCGTCAACGATGTCGAGCGCCAAGCCGAGCACGGTGCGCGCCGAGTTGAGTCCAAACATCGCGTCGGCGGGCTGCTTTTCGATAGCATCGGCGAGCGCCTGGCGCTCGGCTTGAGCATTCGCGACATCACTTTTGGCCGCATACGCCACGCCGCGCGCGTAATGCCATGCGGCAGTGGCGAGCGAGAGCGAAGAATCAGGGGCGGGCAGCTTGGCGATGTCGTCCCAGCGATTGAAGCGCACCAAAACGTAAGTCTGCATGGGCAGGAACCATTCGAACATGGGCATGCCCGTCACGCGCGGAGCGGCATACGCCACCAGTTGGTCGGCGGCCGATTTCGCTTCGGCGAATCGGCCTTCCATGCTTGCGGCCACTGCTAGAAAATGCAGGTTGTGACTGTAATACATCATGCCGTAAATCGCGTGCTCCCCGGGGTTCGACTTCCAGTAGGCGCGGTCGACCGCCACGCCCGCTCGATTAGCCTGCGCGGACTCCTCGTAGAATCCGGAGCGCTCGTAAATGTGCGCGGGCATGTGAACCAGGTGCCCGGCGGCGGGGACGAGAGTTTGGAGACGCTGCGCGCTGGTCAGCCCTTGCTCCGGATGAGGCGAGGCTTCCACGGCGTGAACGTAATAATGGTTGGCGCCCACGTGCTGGGGGTCGCGCCTCAATACGGACTCGAGCGTGGCCAGGATTTCCTTGGTGTCTTCGGTGGGCTTGCCGTCCAAAGTCCACAGGTGCCAGGGATGAAGGTCCATCATGCTTTCAGCAAAGAGCGTGCCGGCATCAGGGTCATCGGGATAGCGCGCGGCGACTTCGCGCATGGCGTTCTTGTAATCCACCGCCAGCGCCCTCAGGTCAGCCTTGGGGTCATTGGAGTAACGTTTGGCGAGTGCATCCACGTAGGCGCGCTCGTTCCCGGGGCCGTTCCCCGCCAGCGTCCTCGCTTTCTGAATCGCGTCGTAGGCCTCCTTCTCGCGCTCCGGATCGACATCCAGGTTGTAGTTCGGGCCGACGGCTAAAGCGATGCCCCACCACGGCATGGGCGATTGCGGGTCAAGCTCCGCGGCCCGCTTGAATGAGCGCGCGGCCTCCTCGTGGTTGAAGGCGTAGACCAGCGTGAGCCCTTGATCGAAAAAGCGCTGAGCCTGCGCGCTTTTGGTAGAAATGGGATGATGAAGGTTTCCCATTCCAGGCAGCAGAACCGCCGGCTTGGCTGATGCCATCGACATGTGTTCCTGAGGGTGAGCGATTTGCGGGGCGAGCAGTAGCACGAGAGAAGCGATCAAACGCTTCATGGGAAATCTCCTGACTTGAAAGTTGTTATTAAGTATAATTCAGCGCACGCTTGCTGTACAAGTAGTTGGAGAGTCGTACAGTCTGTTGTCGCGGCGCTCTATGAGCCCCGAAAACCCTGACGAATCAAGGACGGCGGTCATAGACCGCCGCCACAGCAAACGGTACCGTTCCCAGTAGTTGGGAAGCTCTCGAATTGAAATCGGCGGATATGGTAGAGTCACTGGGCGGAGGTTGAATGATGACCCACGGATGTCTACGATTTATCCTTATCTCTTTGCTTTCGGTCTTTGCCACTTCGCCTATTACGCTGCGTGAGGCGGCAGCGCCTCGCCGCATCCTGATGGGCGCCGCCGTAAGTTCAAGACACCTGGATGACGCCAAGTACACTGCTCTCATCGCCTCTGAGTTCAGCCAACTGGAGCCTGAAAACGAAATGAAGTTCGGGCCGATTCAGCCCCGACCGAGCAGCGACCCCCAACCTTATAATTTCGCCCCCGCCGACGCGATAGTGGCATTCGCCCAAGCCCATCATCTGGCGGTGCGCGGGCACACCCTGGTATGGCACCAGCAGGTTCCCCAGTGGGTGAGCAAGGGGCAATTCACTACCAGTCAATTGGCTTCGATCCTGCACGATCATATTTCGACCGAAGTTAGCCATTTTGGCGCCAAGGTTTATGCCTGGGACGTGGTGAACGAGGCTTTCAATAAGGACGGCACCTTGCGCAGCACCCTCTGGTACAACCAGCCGGGAATCGGTTTCGCCGGACAGGGAACGAAGTACATCGAACAGGCGCTGGAATGGGCGCACGCCGCCAATCCGCAGGCAAAATTGTTTTACAACGACTACGACGCGGAGACAGAGAATCCAAAATCTGACGCCATCTACGCCATGGCCAGCGACTTCAAGCAGCGGGGCGTTCCCCTGACGGGCATCGGATTCCAGGCTCACCTCACCATCGATTTTGACCAACCCGAAAAGCTGAAATCCTATGCTGCCAACCTGCAGCGCTTTTCCGATCTGGGTCTCGAACTGCACATCACCGAGCTCGACGTTCGGCTGAAAGATTCGAATCCCGCCTCTCTTAACGCCGAGGCCCACCTTTACGGCGAGATCGCCGGCGTGTGCGTTCGCAATCCATCCTGCAAAGCGATTCAGACCTGGGGCGTGACCGACAAGTATTCCTGGATTCCCTTTTCCTTCAAGGGATACGGTTGGGGACTGCTTTTTGACGATGCCTATCAGCCCAAGCCGGCCTACACCAGCGTGTTGAGTGCGCTGATGAAAAATGGAAAGGAATGAGGGAGGGCTCAATGCGAGTTCGGCTGAACTGCAGAATCTTTCGGTTTTCGATGGTTCTAATTCTGGGAGCCGTGCCATTGTCGGCGCAGCAGCCGGCGCCGCATCAAGGCGATTTCGTGGTTCACGATTTCCATTTTAAGTCGGGCGAAGTCCTGCCCGAGTTGAGGCTGCACTACATGACGCTTGGCCAGCCCTCGCGCGACGCTCAAGGCCGGGTGAGCAACGCGGTGCTGATTCTTCACGGCACGGGCGGCAGTGGGAAACAATTCCTTCAACCCCAATTCGCGGGCGTGCTGTTTGGGCCCGGCCAATTGCTCGATGCAAATCGCTACTTCATTATTCTGCCCGACGGCATCGGGCACGGCGGTTCGAGCAAGCCCAGCGACGGATTGCACGCGCGCTTTCCCCAATATGATTACGACGACATGGTGGCCGCGCACTACCGGCTGGTGACCGAGGGCCTGGGTGTGAATCACCTGCGATTGGTGATGGGGACTTCCATGGGCTGCATGCACTCCTTTGTGTGGGGCGAAACTTATCCGGATTTTATGGACGCGCTCATGCCGCTGGCGTGCCTGCCCGTGCCGATTGCGGGGCGCAATCGCTTGTGGCGAAAAATGGTGATGGACGCCATCCGCCAAGATCCCGCGTGGAAGGGCGGCGAATATACCACGGAGCCGCTGGACGGGTTGCGCACCGCTCTGGACATGCTGGTGATTGCGGGCAGCGCGCCACTCCTGATGCAAAGGACTTTGCCCACGCGCCAAGCCGCGGATAAATATCTGGACGATTTCTTTGCCGCGCACCTGCCCGGCCTCGACGCCAACGACCTGCTCTACCAGGTGAATGCTTCCCGCAATTACGATCCTTCCCTGCAGCTTGCCAGGATCAAGGCCCGAGTGATGTTCGTCAACTCGGCCGATGACTTCATTAACCCGCCCGAACTCGGAATCGCCGAACAGGAAATCAAGAAAGTAAAGAACGGCCGCTTCGTTCTGCTGCCCACCAGCGATCAAACCCACGGACACAGCACCCACACCTGGGCCGCGGTGTGGCAGCATTATATGGACGAACTGCTGAACTCGACGGCTCGGTGAGACTGGCGCGATCTGCAAACCAACCCCGCCGGTCCCCGCGGGCAACCATCCCTGAATTAAATTGAATCAAACATTCGTGATATGTGTCACAAAGCTTGTATAATTGCCTTTCCCGTGCAGACTGCGGTGGCGCGATCGCCCACAACTCTGTCTGTCAAATTCCAGAGCCCCCCATGCGAAGTAAGTGTGCGGATGGGGCGCTGCGATATTAGTTACGCCCGGACCTCCGGCCGGTCCGAGTCAATCCATGAGGAATGGCCCACATTTTGACGTTTGGATTGTTGCCCTCCTGGTTTCAGTGTGCCTCTTGGGCGCGGGTTATTTTATCCTGAGCTTCAATATCGGCGGGATTCGAAATATCCCACCCGGGAACTCTGCTGCCCTTGAAATGCCGATCCCAACTCTTGCCCCGCTTCAAGCACAGCACAAAGCGCGGGTTTCGCACCTTAAATCCTCTAAACGCAGATCGCTGCCGCCGACTGAAAGCATCGCCCAGGCGGTAGGATTCGCCAGCAATCCAAATCCTGAATCCGTTTCGCCCGAGAGGAACCCGGATACCCAGGCAGCTTCCAGGCCAGCTACCGAACATAAAACCATAAAACCCTCGGGCTATGTTCAAGAAGCGAGTGGGGTGATTGAGGCGATCATCGCCGACGGCGACGGGGTGCAGGTAGTTCATGTGGGAGACGCGTATAAAGGAAGCTTTACGGTGGCGCAAATTTCACCGAATGCGGTGGAGGTCGTCGCCAATGCGATGACGCCTCCACATTCCCTCTATCGCCAAACAGGAATGGCCGCTTCAACCTTGAACGAGGCCAAAACCGCTGGTTACGTGGAAAAGCCAGACGGAACGCGGATGGACGTGGTCGCTGCTGATGGGACTGTTTCCCTGGTACAAACTGGAAAAAATCAAGCCGTTTCCGCCTCAAACCAGGAGCCTGCAGATTCTGTCCAAACCGCACAGACGCTTGATCGCCCCGCACCCAAACCTAAGCAAGTGGCCACTAACCTCAACAGCGTGAATGCCATAGCCGGTCCGTCCAATCACAGCCCGGCGCCAGGCAAGACCTTTGAGCAGAAGCACGTGACCGAGGAACTTAATAAGGACGGATCCCAGTCGGCACTTGCGCTAATTTCAAGTCCAAATGGTGGGGCTACCGCCCAACCTGCAATCCCTTTCAGACCAATTGGTTTCGTGGAAAAGGCGAATGGCAAGGTTCAAGCAATTGTAGATGATGGCGACGGTGTTCAGCTCGCTTTGGTGCCCAAGGACCAGGTAGAAATATTAACTGCCAGCGTGAGGTCATTGGGTACGAGGCTGACGGATGGTGGCCCCTCCGCGCCTTTCTTGAAGCGTACAGATCGAATTGCCAGCCTTCATCCTGGAAATAAGCCTGCTTCGGGATTGTCGACAGAGGGCACCAGGTCAATCGGGTTTGGCCCAAGCGAGCCAGTGAAAGTCTTGCAGTCGCGCACTACGTCTCTCCCGGCTGCCCCCCAATCCTCTGGACAAAAAGACAAGCCGCCGCTACAACCCGAGGTAACCATCGCCGATGACAAAGTGATCCCCGAAAAACCTCCGACGGATGAAGCCGCAATCACAGCTTCATTTGGCGAGGAAACAGGTGCTGGCGAGTCTGCCAAGCGCGATGATGCGGTCCTGGAATCTTTAGGTATCGTAAACTCCCAGGATGGACGCGCCTCGCCGGAAATTGCGTCCTTCGAACCTGCGGCTCCGTCCACCGGTCCTCCGGAATCCGATGTCGGCGTGCCAAGTTCGTTCGGCTTCGAGGATTGGCACTACGGACGCGCCTCTCCTCTACAATCGGACTTGGGACCCAGTGTGGAAGCTAGTGATTCAAGCGGGCGCCAGCCCACCGTCCTGAAATCCATCGGCTACATTGAATGGCAGGATGGGCGTGCGTTTGCTGTCATCAATGACGGCAAGGGTGGAGTGCGCCTTGCCGCCAAAGGGGAAATTCTCGATGGCAGATATCGAGTGGTCAAAGTCGGCCCGGATGAAATGGATCTGGAGGAAATGCCCGCCCGCCGAATCAGCATGGCAACACCCGCCCTTCGGTTCGGTCCGGAGGATCAGCCCCTCTCCGACTTCGTGGAGGCTCGCCCCGTCGCAGCGACGATTGTCCGGTTGCCATTTGCCCCAATCAACCCCGCGCTCGTTCTTGCGATGGCAGTGATGGCGCAGCCCCCACACTCCACAAAGGGTCGCTCCGGCAATAAGCCTGTGGAACCTCAGGCGCCGCGAACTCCTCTGCGAATAGCTCCTGGTTCCAGGGTCTCGCAGATACAAGCACCACTCGACGGGACCCTCGGCCCCCAGCGCGGGGCTCCCCAGCAAGCTCAATTCAATCTGGGTCCGACCAAAGACGCGAGCTCGTTCACCCCTTGGGCAGCCTTTCAGATCCCGCAGTCCCAAAACGGCCCATAGCTTCCTTCCCCGGGTCTTTGGACACTCGGGTCTCCTAACGATCTGGCCAGGTTCATCAATCGTTGGAAGTCCTCTTAGTCCTGGATCCGCCCGGGAAATACCAGATTCTCAGAGCGTCCGGACAACTCGTCGACTGCGTGCTGTCGGCATCAAGGAATTTTGAGCATTGCAAGCATTTGTTGGTCCTGTGGAGTATCGACTGGAGGCGCGGGCTTGCATTTTTGCAATTCTGATTTACCTTCGCTCCACGGCGCATGAAGGGGCACCACTTCTTCGATTCACGAATGAGTCCATTGAACGTCTTAGAAAACCTTTCCACTGCCTTCATCCAATGCCGGAGTGTGTTGAGCTTGTCAGATTCATTTGCGGCCATTTCGACATCCATTCCGGCGGCACTAATTGTCGGCAGAGGCTAGTCCACGTAACCCGGTCTTCAAGATACGTCCGAGCTTTGCTGATTATTTCGGTCCGTTACTATTCCCGTATGCAGCTAATGAAAGAGCAAGACAAGGGGGAAAGGGAAAGTAAACATTCGACTGTCGGCTTTGTGCCCGCTCTTATCTGTTGCAAGAGGAAATCGGAAACGAAGAGGGCGCCCACCAGGGGCGCCCCTACAAGGGCAGCTTTAATACTTCAATCCATAGCCATACTTAAAGAGCGGATCGTAATTGGGGCTGCCCACGTGGATGGGGATTTGCGCCATGGTGCGCGGCCAGGAGAAGGTGAGCTTGCCGGTGGGCTTATAATCGCCAAAGAGCACGTCGGCCACGCCCTCGCCTTCGGTGCCGGGCAGCCACGCGGCCAGGAAGGCGTCAGCTTTCCCCAGAACGGCGTCAATGATCATGGGGCGTCCTGAAATAAGAATCACGACCACCGGAATTCCAGCCGCTTTCATGTTGGCGACGGCTTGAACGTCCTCGGGTGCCAGAGTGAGGTCGGTGCGGTCGCCTCTCATTTCAGCGTAAGGAGTTTCGCCCACCACCACAATGCCGAGCGAGGCGCCTTGCGCGCCGCTCCCGTCTTTGGCATAAGTCACCTGAGTGTTTTTGGAGACCGCGTTTTTAATGGCGGCGAGAATGGTGGTTCCACCCGGAGTCACGTTGCCGCTTGAACCCTGCCAGGAAATGGTCCACCCGCCGCACTGGTTGCCGAGGTCATCGGCGCTTTTCCCGCCCACGTGGATGCGGGCCACGCTTTTTGAGATGGGCAGAGTCTGGTTGTCGTTCTTGAGCAGGACCACGGACTGGCGCACCAAATCACGCGCCACGGCGCGATGCTCGGGCGAGCCGAAGCTCTTCCACAGTCTCCGGTCGGCGAGCGGCGAATAGTTTTTCTTCATCAGGCCCAGGGCGAATTTCACCCGGAGAATTCGCAGCACGGCGTCATCAATGCGCGACATCGGAACCTTGCCTTCATTCACCAGTTCTTTCAGCGTATCGTAGAACTCCCGGTACTTGTCCGGAACCATCACCATATCCATGCCGGCGTTGATGGAGGTCTCGATCTGTTGCTTGCGGTCGCCCGGCAATTCGTCCAGCGCGTTGTAATCCGAGATAAGGAAGCCCTCAAAGCCCAATTCATTTTTCAGGATATCGGTCATCAGTGTCTTGCTGGCCGAACATCTGACGCCGTTCCAACTGCTGTAGGAGGGCATGATGCTTCCCACCCCGGCGCGAACCGTGGAGATGTAGCCCTGCAAATGAATCTTGCGCAGCGTGGCCTCATCCACCCGCGTGTCACCCTGATCGAGGCCGCCATTCAGTCCCGTCCCCAGGGTGGTGCCGCCGTCGCCCACATAATGCTTGGCGCACGCCAGGACGGAGAGGGGGCTGGCAAGGTCGTCTCCCTGGAAACCTTCCACGGCGGCCTGGCCGAGCAACGCGGGCATTTTGGGAGTTTCGCCATAGCCTTCGTAGGTGCGGCCCCAACGAATGTCCTGAGGCACGGTGACGCACGGCCCGAAGGCCCAATTGATTCCGGTGGCGCGAATTTCTTCGGCGGTGATGCGGGCGGCCTTCCTGACCAGTTCGGGATTATGGGCGCAGCCCTCACCGATATTGTGGGGGAAAATGGTGGCGCCCAAAACGTTGTTGTGCCCGTGCACGGCGTCAATTCCATAAAGGAGCGGGATGGCAAGCCGGGTTTTCAACGCCTCGGCCGTCACCTTGTCGATTTGATCGGTCCAGTCCTGCAGCGTGTTGCCGGCCTTGGGGTCGGAGTCGCCGCCACTCAGCACCGAGCCCAGATAATATTTTTGGATGTCGCTGAGGTCCTTCAGGCCGCTCAGTTCGGCCTGTGTCATTTGGCCGACCTTTTCGTCCAGCGTCATTCTGGCCAACAGCGGCCTGGCCTGCGGGTCATAGAAGGAAAACGACCGCTTTCCGGGTGCTGGAGGGCTGGCGCCGGCCGGAAAGAACAGAACTCCGAGGTCGATTAGGGCAAAACAAAGCAGGGCACGAACGTGCTTGGAGTGCATAGGCAAGTGACCCCCGAAGGTGATGAAATGTGGCGGCGACTTTTGGACCGTGCGTTGAGCCAACGGCTGACAATTTGATCCTCATTCATTCTACCAGCGAAGGGAAGCATACACTGGAAACAAGATTTTTGCCTCATCCAGGACGAAACGCAATCGAATCGAACCGAACCGGGAGGGGAACGCGGCGCGGAGGATGGTTGACGTTCACCCTCTCCCTATGAAGTTTTCAAGCCGACGCGACGGGCAAGCTTCTTCTGTCGCTCGTCAAAAGTCCAGAAGCGTTGGGCCTTGAGTTCGAGCGCGGCGGCCACATGCAGCGTGTCGAGGGTGCGGACGCCGAGCCGTGCGGCGTAGCGGCGCGCCAGGTCGGCGCAGACTTCGAAGACTGAATCGGGCAAAGCCACTTCCAGCCACAATCCATTCTCTCTGTGTTGTTGAAATTGTTGGTGTACGATGTCGGCCTCGACCCGCGAGGCCACGCCTCTGAGAACCTGCCGCTCGACCGCATGCTTCCACTCAGCTAGGTGAAGTGGCGTCAACCACACAGCGGCTTTCGAGGCCATGCGGCGCTCCGCATGGGTCGAGTGCTGGTCGGGAACGTAAAGCGAAACCAGAAAGCTGGTGTCGGCGTAGATGCTCAATAGCGTCCGCGCTCCTCGATGAGCAGATTGGCTCCGGGAAGAATGCGGTCCCCAAAAATCTCACGCCGCATGGCTGCGAAGTCGGGAAATTTGCGCGGTTTTGCCAGAGAGGGCTCCGGAATGATGCGGGCGATAACCCGGTTGCGCTCGCACAACTTGATCGTCTTGCCGGATCGCAGCCAGGCCTTCAGCCGCTTGGTGTCCCGGAGTTGGCGAATGTTGACGGTCGGCATGGGAGAATGGTGACACATTATGTGTCACATTGTCAAGCGGGCCTTGTGCTGGTCGGCGGCGTGTTTGCAGCGTGGATCGCGGGCGGCAATTTGTCCCTCGGATCACTGGTGGGGTTTGTGACGCTGTTTGGAATCACGCTCCGCAACTCGATCATGATGGTCTCGCACTCCGAACATTTGGTTGGAGTCGAGGGTATGTCTTGGGGATTGGACGCTGCGATTCGCGGCGCTTCCGCGCGTCTGGCGCCCATCCTGATGACAGCGCTCGTCACCGGATTGGGGCTGCTCCCATTGGCCATCGGCAGCGGAGATCCAGGCCGGGAGGTCGAGGGCCCCATGGCAATTGTCATCCTGGGAGGACTTTTCACCTCAACGGTGTTGAATCTTCTGGTGCTGCCAACACTCGCGCTTCGTTACGATAGGTTTGAAAAGATCGCCCAAGAATTGCGCTGAAATGGGGTGTGTCCTTCTGCGCTTTACCTGTCGCATACGATAGGATGCGAACCACAAAAAAAATCATCCACTGCGGAATTGCGCATTAATGTCGCACAACCAGAATCGAGATTCACGCTTGACCGCAAGGCCAAGCGACGAGTACGCTTTGCTGGCTCCTGGAAGCGAATCAAAGCACACCATATATATTGAGGAGGCGATATGCGGAAGTTCTTATCATGCGTTTTATTTTTGTCCCTGACGGTTTGGACTTTTGCCGGGCCGCTGACCAGTCTGCGAACGGTGGCCTCGGACAAATTGACCGCCATAACACATAAATCGCCCGTCCTCAATCCTTTGTCCAACAGCGCGGCACTCGCCATCACTCCGGCAGCGAGTGCCGCTGACCCTCTTGAGGGGTTTGATCAGTTTGTGGCCCAGGTCATGAAAGATTGGAAGGTTCCGGGTGTTGCCGTGGCCATCGTGAAGGACGGAAAGCTAATTTTGGCCAAAGGTTACGGCGAGCGAGACACGCACCAACACCTGCCGGTGACTCCCCAAACCCTCTTCGCCATCGGCTCCATCTCGAAATCATTTACCGTTACAGCGATGGGGATGTTGGTGGATGAGGGCAAGCTTGACTGGGATAAACCCGTCCGCAATTACATCCCCGAATTCAAGATGTTCGATGCCGTGGCCAGTGAGCACATGACGCCGCGCGACCTGATCACGCACCGTTCCGGACTGCCACGGCACGATATGGTGTGGTACAGCTCGAACTTCAGCCGCGCAGACATGGTGCGCCGGTTGCGCTATCTCGAGCCCAACAAAGATTTCCGCAGCACTTATCAGTACAACAATCTGATGTTCGTGACGGCGGGATACCTGGTGGGCAGGGTGGCCGGCACCACATGGGAGGAATTTGTCCGGCGGCGGATTCTCGGCCCGCTCGGAATGAAGAATACAAACTATTCGGTGGATGTTTCCCAGAAGAGCGCCGACTTCGCCATGCCTTACCAGAACGCGGACGGGGTGGTGAAGGACATGCCCTTCCACAACGTCGACCAGATTGCCCCCGCCGGGTCCATTAACTCCAACGTGGATGAGATGGCTCAATACCTGTTATTCCACCTCAGCAAGGGAATGCACGGCCAAACGCGGCTCCTTTCCGAAAACAGTGAAAACCAGATGCAAAGTCCGCAGATGGTCGAGCCCAGCTCGGAGCGATGGAAGGAGATTGGCCTGTCCACCTACGGGATGGCACTCGGTGTCTCAGATTATCGCGGCCACAAGTTTGTTTCCCATGGCGGAGCCATTGACGGTTTTACCGCCCAACTTTCCTTCATGCCGCAGGACAATATTGGAGCGATAGTCCTGGCCAACCTGGATTCCAATAAGGACCCCCTACCTATCATCGTTACCTATGCTATCTACGACCGCCTTCTAGGGCTCGAACCGACGCCGTGGAACCAGCGGTTCCTGGACGACGAGCAGAAATCCAAGCAATCCGAGGAAGAAGCCAAGAAAGAAGGATTCACCGAGCGCAAGCCGAATACCCATCCATCGCACGACTTGAAGGACTACGTGGGCAAGTACATGAACCCCGGGTATGGAATCGTCAAGATTGAACCCGATGGTGAAGGTTTCAAATTCAGCCTCAACCTTCTAACTTCGCAGTTACGCCACTTCCATTACGATGTTTTTTGGGTTCCGCCCAATCCGCTCGACCAGATGGAGAAGACCAAAGTCCAGTTCTTTTCGGATATGAATGGCGATATATCCAGCCTTTCTATTCCTCTTGAACCACACGTTAAAGACATTGTTTTCAATAGATTGCCTGAGCAAGATATGACCACCAAGAACTTTCTGGAACCACTGACAGGGCAGTACCAGCTTGGCGGCGCGACAGAAACAGTAACATTGGAAGGAGACCAGGCTCTCTTTCTGATTGTCCCTGGCCAGGCGAAATACGAACTGATCCCCCGCCGGGGTACGACCTTCGACATCAAAGGGCTATCGGGCTATAGCATCGAGTTCAGGAAGAACGCGGTCGGGAAGGTTACCGAAGCGGTCTTCTACCAACCGGATGGGGCATATGTGGCGAAAAAGAAGTAGCGAATACCCGCAAGGAGTCATTGGCATTCTCGCATAATTAAGTCGGTTCAGAAACCGAGGCTGGGAACTTCCCAGCCTCGGTCATTAGAGTTTCCAAGGCCGCCAGACTAAGTCTGACAGCAAATCCGGGAATCGAGTTTAATTAGGATCGGTCACTTTGGGGTAGCTAACGACTTGCATTCGGACAAGTGCCAAGCCTGAGGCCTTGAAGCCAAGTTTCCTGGCCGCAGCCATGGATACATCCAGCAGGCGATTGTGGATGAACGGGCCACGGTCATTAATCCTAACCACGAGCGAGCGGTTGTTCCGGAGGTTGGTTACCTTAAGCTTGGTTCCCAGCGGAAGGGTTCGATGTGCCGCAGTAAGTCCATTCATATCATACATTTCCCCGCTTGCCGTGGGACTTCCCTGGAATTCCTCTCCGTACCAGCTTGCCAGTCCCAGGTCACCCAGAGGTAATTGCGCAATCATGCGAGAGTTGTACGAAGCCAAGGTGAATGACTTGGATGGTGAAGCCTCCGTATGCGCTGATATGGCCACCAGAGCTGCTACGGTACATCCCATTAAAATTCTTTTCACTCTACCTCCAATTAAAGTCAAACCCCTCCCGCCGCCGGAAATGACTTGGGTCCAAGGGGCAGCATAAAGGGCCGACAAAGTTTTAGTGCAACCCAAATTATACGGAAAAATGTAGAAACCGTCAAGATAAGTTAAAACCTGAACCCTACCGACCAATCGGTTTGGGATGTAGCTTCCAAGTGGACAATACTGCCCTCTGGGGGAGATTCATGGTCGCCTGGTTAATTGGCAGATGCTGTCGAAGTACCATCAGACACCAATATCGGCGAGCGGAGAGGCGCACTGGCGCGAGGCTGCATGAAAGCTCGAAGTCGTTTGCTGACGCGCCGGCGGGCCCTGAGGAGGCGTGATTTGATTGCGGCCACGCTCAGGTCGAGCATGGAAGCAACTTCGCGGGGGGTATAGCCATCCACGTAGCACAGCATAAAAGTCGAACTTAGAGATGGGCTCAGACCTGAAAGGGCGCGGTTCAATATGTTATTGAATTCGATGGTTCTGTAAGAATGGTCGGGCCGTTCGCCAGGATGGCGGCTCCAATTAACTTCCAAACGCTTCCCGCCCCAAAGGATGGAGTCCAAGGACTCGGTTTCCAGGTTAAAACGGCGCTTCCGCAATTTCATCAGGGACTCGTTGATGACGATTCGCATCATCCAGGTATAAAAGCGGGAGCTGCCATGAAATTGGTTGAGCCGGCAAAAGGCCTTCCACTCCGCGTCCTGGACAACGTCTTCTGCGTCTTCCTCGTTGTTGGTCATTTTCAACGCCCGGCGATAGAGGCTGTGGTGGTAGGGGCTGATCAGCGCCTCAAAAGCGGTTCCGCTGCCCGCCCGGGCCTGAGCCAATACGAACTCCTCATCCACCAAAGCAACACCCATTTGCAATATGCCCTTTACACCAGCCCCCGGTGCGCCAACTGTTCAAAGCCTGGGTCCCGCTGCAATCCAACTCCAATGCGTGGAGTTTCTCGGGAACTTCCCGAGCAGATTGACGGGAGGATTTGAGATGGTGCGAAGGCCAGCCAAGACCACATCACCACCCCGCATTCCGCCTAAGCTGAAGATGACAGGGAACGAAAGGCGTGTATGTTCAAAATTGCACACCTTAGAAAATAAATTTTATGGGTCCTTTCGAGGGAAATTAATCGTGGAGTACCACGTTGAGCAGCGAGCTGTGGACGTGGAGCCCGCCGTTGTATTTGATAAAGCCCAGCTTCCTGAATTTATTCATAAAGTAACTTACCCGGGAGCGGGTGGTGCCGATCATCCCGGCCAGGGTTTCCTGGCTGAGCTGCGTGACCAGGGGTTCCGGTTTCGATTCCTTGCCAAAGTGCGCCAGCAGCAGGAGGATTCGAGCCAGGCGTTTTTCGCTGGAATTAAAAAGTTGATCCACCAGATCCTCCTCAATTCGAATATTGCGCTGGAGAAGATGGGTGGTAAACGATTCGGCGAAGGCGGGCTTTTCGTGGAGGAGGCGCAACATGGCCCTCTTGTCAACTCGGATGGCAGTCACGTGGTCGATGGCGATGGCCGTGGCCATGCGGAGAGGCTGGCCGGCCAGACAGCCTTCGCCAAAAAAGCTGCCCGGCTCCATAATGGCGATCACCGCGCCTTTCCCGGCGCCGGACAGTACGGTGAGTTTGACTTTGCCGCATTCAATGTAAAATACCGCATCCGCCGGGTCGCCTTGCTTGAAGATAGATTGACCATTGCGGTAAGTCTTGACCGATTTCCCGCCATTCACCACGGCGAGAAAAGTCCTGGGGTTGAATTCTGAAATTCTCCTGGCAGGCATAACTTCTCCGATCCGGCGGCAAAGCCTTAAAGAAGTGAGATGATCCATCACTCGGTGTACCCGACTGGAAAAGCTGCCCGCTCCGCACCTGCGCCTTGTGGGTACTACGAGTATACGATGGCGAGTGTATACTTTTTGCCACCCGATTGCAAGTATTTCAAAGAGTATTTCAAAGAGAAGACAGCGGGGCGCGGCTGGTCCGATTATCAACACCGATGCCGGGTTCTTCCCAGCTTCGTCCATGAAATAATTCTGAACGCGTGCAGATTTTGACAGACAGCCGTGGTTTAACTTATTATCCTCACTCGCGGCCAGGCCAGGTTGGGATGGCGCCATGTCCGCGAGGATGAATGGGCTTCCAGGCCCGAATTGAGGCATGGCCAGAACAGGAGGGAATATGAAACGCAGCACAAAAAACAAAGTGAAAGGCAAGATCCGTGAGGTGAAGGGAAGTGTGAAGGAAAAGGCCGGGAAGCTGGCCAGGAATCGTAAATTGGAAGTGAAGGGCAGGCGCGAAAAAAGAGCGGGGAAAGCGCAGCAGATCCTCGGCACCGTGGAAAAGGCAGTGGGGCTGTAGAAGTCTTCCTCGATCGGACTCGAGGCACGCCGCCGATGACTTGAGCGGGATACCTGCAGGAAAAGTCGAAGGAGAAGGAATGCCGGACAAAAAGGAAATGACGGGCTGCACGGCTCCATCCGGAAGTGCTGGCGATGCGGGTACAACCCTGGTGGACGTGGCCCGGACCGTGGGTTCGACACTGGGCACGGCCGCGGCCAAAGCGGAGGGCGCGGCAAAGGATCTTGAGAAGTTTTCCCAAGCCGTGCGCAAGAGCACGCTGGCCACAACGCGCAAGCTTTATAAGCACGTGAAGAAAAGTTTGCATGCCCGCGCTCCCCGTCCCAAAACCAGCGCGAAGAAAACGCAAGCCGGGAAGAAGCAATCGGGGAAAAAAAGTGGCGGACGGGGCCAGTAGGTTCGCCTGGGGCATCGACACGTGGCGGCGCCACCATGGCTCCTGCCAGGAGCAAAGTTAAAAACGAAGGATATCACTCGGGTCGAATCAAAACAAAGTCACTCCGCTCGACGGGAAATCGTTCACCGCAATCGCTGTAGCCTTTGTCAGACCACTTCAGACCCAAACGATTCAATGAGCAGTCTGCGGCTTATAGCTAAACCAGCATGAGTGACCGCTATCTCGCGTTGAGCGAGATCTTTTGCCTTGAGGCTTTAACTGATTACTGAAAACTGATAACTGACTACCGTTTGGAATTGGCGGAGAGGCAGGGATTCGAACCCTGGGTACAGCTTTTGACCGTACAACGGTTTAGCAAACCGCCGCCTTAAGCCACTCGGCCACCTCTCCGCGAGATTGCGGGCTAGGGAACGAGCGGCGTGATTGCTAAAGCTTACCGAACGATTTACAGTTTAACCAACTCCCGGGAATTCTGCCAGCTTTTGTTTAGTTAAAGAATCCGTCCGCCCTCAGTTGTCAGTAGTCAGCTGCGATTCGGTTTCGAATCCCAACGGGCAACTGACCGTGGACAGTTTTTCCTAATAGAAAAGATACTTCCGCCAGCGGTCGTCGGACCTGCCCATCATGCGCATCAACTGGCGGCTGGTGTGAAGGGTGAAGGGGCGCGGAGGGCGGCGCAGTTTCAACCCTGATTCATCGGGCATGCGGTCGCCCTTCTTGTTGTTGCAGGAATGGCAGCAGGCCACCAGGTTATCCCAGTCTGTGTGGCCGCCGCGCGAGCGTGGAATCACGTGGTCCAGGGTTAACTCTCCCGCGGGCAAAACGCGCCCGCAGAACTGGCAGGTGTAACGATCCCTGAGCAGTATGTTCTTGCGCGAAAGTGCGCGGCTTTGGTAAGGGATTCGGCGAAACTCGGTAAGTCGGATCACGCTCGGCACCCGAATGGCGTTGCGGGAGGAATGAACGAAGCCGCCGTTTTCCTCTTCGGTGGTGGCGACGCCTTTGAGAATCAAAACTACGGCGCGGCGGACGGCGGTGATATTAATCGGCTCGTAGGTAGCATTCAGCACCAGCACGGGTGTTTGTAGAATTCGTTTGTCCGCCTCCGGCATACTGTTTTTCCCCTGAAACAAGGTCGGCTGTCCGGCCGATGTTCCTATTATGTCCATTCGCGGGTAGTGTCGTCAATAGACTCGCGGAGCGCGGCCGTGTCCTGGTCCGGGAAATGTGGCGTGGCGTGGGCGAGCGTCAATCCCAGAACGCTCAGCGCGCCCGCTTTTTTCAAAGCGCGGGCACCGGCGGAAAGCGTGGCGCCGGTGGTCATCACATCATCCACCAGGACCACGGTGCGGCCTTGAATCCGGTCCGGCTTGTCAACGGCGAAAACGTTGCGCACGTTTTCCTTGCGTGCCTGAATGCTGAGGCCGGTTTGAGGAGGCGTGGGACGAGTCCGATGAAGGCAATGCGTCTCCACCCGCGGTCCGCCCGCTGCGCTGTCCTTCGCCAACTTCCGGCTTAACCCGAGGGCGAGCAATTCCGACTGGTTGAATCCTCGCTCTCGTTTTCTTGACGCGTGCAGCGGTACCGGGATGAGTATGGGCAAATCAACCAAGGCCTTGACGAGTGAGTTCCAGGGCGTCTGCAGGAAACCACCGAGTCTTCCTCCCAATCGTTCGCGCCGGCGAAATTTCAGTTGGAGGATCACGGCGCGCAAATTGCCTGCATAGAGGCCGTAACTGCGCGCTCGATCGAATTCAAACTCGCCCTCACGGCACTGAGGACACAGGGCCAAAACCGAATCGGTTGCGCGTTCGGAAGGGAAGGGCAGTCCGCACTGCGCGCAGGCGGCGCCCGTCCAGGACTCGATCTGGTCCCAGCAGGCGGGGCAGATATCAACGCTGCTGGCGTGGATCATTTCCCGATGGCATAGCGAACATGAGGTGGGAAAAACGATGGCGAACAGGCTGTCCGCCATCTCCAGGAAAACTGAGGGAAGAATTCGGGAGCGTCGATCGGGTGCAGTGGGGAAGATTGGCCTCGCATTTGATGGCGCGTGCCGGCTTAGAGAAGGCCCTGTTCCTGCTTCTCCTGACAGTCAATACAATGCCGCGCCCAGGGTACCGCATCCAGCCGTTTGGGTTGCACTTCCTCCTGGCATGCGACACATAGTCCAAAGGAGGAAGTTTTGATGCGCTCCAAGGCTTCATTCACCAGGTTGAGCATGCGCCGATTGTCGTCGCTTTGGTGAAAGAGGAATTCTTTGGTGTAAGAATTCGCGGCCTTGTCGGCGATGTCCTGGGTCGCCTCTTCGTCCGCTTCTCTTCCGTCCTGTTCGGACTTGGTGACCAGGCGCAACAGTTCCGATTGTTTGGCAATCAAACGCTTCTTGAAAGCTTCTGCCTTTCTCTTGTCCATGCCCTTCCTTGTCCCGATGGCTGTCATTGGTGTAACAAAAATTTTACGAAGTCTCTCCAAACCTGTCAATAGGAACCGGAACCCAACAGTTGTGTCATTTGCTAGAGGCGGGCGCCTCAAGGTGCAGTCATTCCCCCGAAGGCGGGATTCCGCGCCCTAAACCATTTGAGATGCGCCGACAAAAGACTAGATTCCCGCCTTCGCGGGAATGACCGGTAGTTCGAAAGGGATGCGATTCCAAATAGCGCCACGACCCGGAATTCCTTCGGGGGCAAACAAAATTTTATTTCTCCTCCCCGCGCCCAAAATCTCCCGGCCCCCCGGGGTAAATTGGATGCAATCCAATTTCCGATTGGAGAGCACTGGCTCGAATGAAAGAACAGTAATGGGGAGGCTAACTTTACGGGAGATTTGATTGCGCGGGGCACCGAGGCAGTCAGGCGTGCACGGCGGGAGGTCCGATCAATGGAGGCCGCTACTTACATTTCTCCTGCCATTTTTGGCGGATCACTTCATGGAGGCGGGTGCGCACGGGTTCGGGAAGGGGGAAGAGTTCGCCGTCGCAATAGAGCTCGATCGTCTTGCGAGTTGTATCCACCACCACCTGGCAATGGCTACATTTGTTGAGATGCGATCGCAGTTCGCGTTTGAAGTCGTCGCCCACGTCGCCATCGAGAAAGTTTGAAAGCTCTTGCATTACTTCTTTGCAGCCTATCAAGGTCACCCCCGTTTGAAAATTTTGCTCAGGTCTTCCCGCAGTTGCACTCGCGCCCGGAAAAGGCGCGCCTTCACCGCGCTTTCTGTCAGGTCAAGTAACTCAGCGGTTTCGGCCGTGGAGAGTCCCTCCACGTCGCGCAAATGGAAGACGGTACGGAACGTGGGCGGGAGAGATTGCGCCGCATTGTCGAGGATCGATTGCAATTCGCTTTGCGCCAGCAGTTGCTCCGGATTGGGGCTCCAATCCGTAAACTCGCGCGGCATGGTGACGCCTTCCTCGTCCACATGGTCCTCAATCGGCACCGTCCTATCGGCCCGGCGCCGGCGCAACTTCATCAGGCCTTCATTCACTCCTATGCGCACGAGCCACGTATAAAATCTTGAATCCTCCCGAAATTCGGGCAGGTGCTGGAAAGCCTTCAAGAAAGTCTCCTGGAGAACGTCCTCCGCATCTTCGGGACTGCCGGTGATATTCAAGCCCAGCCGGTAGATTTTTTTCTCATACCGGTTTACGAGTTCTTCAAAGGCCGGATAAATTCCCGCCTTTGCCTCCGTCACCAGAACGGTATCGTCTTTTACAATTGCGGTTTGTGGGGAATCGGTCATAAGTTCGCTTGGATCGAATTTCAAGACCTGATGTTTTTAGCTTAGGTTCTTCAGGCTTGCACGAACCGCTTCATCCCCACCCGTTCCGGAAACCGCGGACCAAAATCGATGTCCGTGCGCCGAACCAAGGCTATCTTTTGGATGTTGCGGCCCCACGTAAAGTTACATCGAACATGAGGGACGCACAATAGGAAAATGGAGCGGCTTGGCCTCAGCCGCATGCCCGTGCGAGTGAGCGTGCCGCCACCGGCAATGCCGGGGGTTTGCGGATCGACCCAAGCTGTGGCAAGGCCGCCTGCTTTCGGCGGAATTCTTGCCACTTAATACCTGGAGGGTGCACAATTATGAGCCCGACGAACTTCGAGTCCAAAATGCAAATAGAACCACGCCAGCCGTTCAGCTTTGCCCACACGCTTCGTTTTATCCTGAGCCCGCCCGCGCTCTTGAACGGGCGCACCTTCGCCCCCCTGCTCGACTATTTCGAGGAGGGCGAATATCGCCGCGTCATCGAACTGGGGGATGTGCTGGTTCTGTACGGCGTCTCGGAAGAGCAACGCGGCCGGAAATCGCGCTTGCGAATCCGCATTCTTTGCGGGCCCGAAGATGAAAAAACTGCCGGGGCGGTTCGCTCACTCGTTATACGCCAGTTCGCCACCGGCCTGGACCTGGCGCCCTTTTATCGTCTTGTTGATTCGGACCCCGCGCTTTCCAAACTCACCGCCCACTTCCGCGGCATGAGAATTCCTCAGGCCGCTGGCGTTTACGAAACTCTAATTTCCGCCATTCTGGAACAGCAGATCAACCTGGGTTTCGCGCACCAGGTCAAGCTGGCGCTGATTGAAAAGTACGGTCACTCGATTGAATTCGAGGGCCGGCGTTACAACGCATTTCCATTGCCCGCCGCGCTGGCCATCACCACGCCGCGCGAGTTGCGGCGCATCCAGATCTCGGGGCCCAAAGCGCGTTACATCATTGCCATCTCGCGCGCCGTGCTGGACGGTAGCTTGGACCTCGACGGTCTGCGCACCCAATCTCCAGGTGCCGCCCACGCCCGCCTGATGGAGCAGAAAGGCGTGGGCCCGTGGACGGCACAATACGTGGGCATGCGCGCCCTCGGCCATCTCGATTGTCTCCCTGCGGCTGACGTGGGCTTGCAGAAGGCGATCCAGCGTTTCTACGGTCTGCGCAAGCTGCCTTCGGTGGCGCGAGTGGCTCAAATGGCGCGGGCGTGGGCGGGATGGCGCAGCCACGCCACCTTCCACTTGTGGCTTACCTATTGGTTGGAGGCGGAGCAGAGGGAAAAGCTGGTCGAGGAGATTCGTTTGCAACGGAGGCACAGAGCTCGCTCCGCTGCCCCGTCCGATACTTGATCCGGACTTCAGTTTTGACTTTGTCGAAGGTGCTTGGGAAAGGTGTTGAGATGAGCGCCGAAAAGGGGCGCAATGCCTTGGGCCTCGACAACGGCGAGGCCAGGCCGCTGCCGTCATGGCAAGACGTGGCCGCGCAACACCGTGATCGACGCCTTGGGCAGCGTATAAGTCGCTTGCGGGCCAGCGATTGCGGGAACGGCCACGGGCGGGTGATCGGGGTCGGCGTGACTGCCGGGGCCATCGTCGACCCAAACGTATTGCTCGCTGCCGAAAGTTACCATGCTGACAAAGCTGGAAAACCAACGGCTGCGCCTGCTCTTTGCATCCTGAAAGACCACCCGCACGGTGTGGGGATTATTCTCGTCGCGATTCACCAGCATCAAGGACCAGTTGCCGTCGGGGCGATGCACAGCGTAAGAGGTGACGAGCGCGTTGCCCTCGCTGTCCTTGATATCGGTCGAAGAGGGAAACATTTGATGGACGCCGGAGCGATGCTGCACCCATTCCTGGTTGATCATGTGGGCCGCGAAATATAGCGATGTGTAGCCGGTGATGTTGTCATCGCGATCAGCGACAAAATTCGACCACGAAGCCCAACCCAGGCAGCTTTTTTGCACCCCCTGGGGCTGAATGGGCGAGTGATAGAAAGCTGCGCCTCCGCCCTCGAAAAAAGAACCGATATTATCGGCCAGCCATACCGCGGCGAAGATGGTGCTCATCGAGCCGGTGAGCGCCCAGGATTCGTGGCTCTCGGTGACCATCAGCGGAACGTTTTTAGGCACGCCGTCATTGCGCCACACTTGCAGAATGTGCTTCATCAGTTCCGGCTCGCTGTACAAAGTCTTCCAGGTGATGTTGCAAGGCTCGAACGGGTAGTGCTCGAAAGATACAAAGGCAAGATCTCCGAGACGGCCGTGTGACTTCAGGTAATCCACAAATCGGCCCATCCAGGAGATCCGGCCCTGCGCGTCTGGCCACACACTGAAGTCCTGATTGACCCCTTCGAATACCGGGCCGCCCAGCTTGAGACTGGGATCGACCTTGTGAATGGCGGCGGCCCACTGGATGTAGAGCGCCGCGTAATCTTCCGGCAGGCAGTGCTTGCCGTCGGGTTCCTCACCCATTTCAACATAGGCGATGGGGTAGCCGCGCTTTTCGATGTAGGCAATTTGCGCGGCAGCATCGTCGGGCGTGCCGTAAAGCATGGTGACCGGAATCATGGCGGGCAGGTTGTTGGTGATGCCGCTGGTGAAGAAGAGATCGAAGCCGGTGTGCTGGTTGCGGCCGCCAGCGTCCACATCGGCGGCGGAGTGCCACGGGTCGATGGAAGAAGAGCAGTAAGTGGGGCGCTTATCGTGGGGAGTGTGCTGCATGACGTCCACAAACTCTCCCTTGGCATCAACACTCCCCGCCTCGATGGAACGAATGGCGTAGCCCACGCAGTTGCGAACGTCGGATGAGCCGTGCTCATCACAGGTGTTCGAGGATTCCGTCATCCACACCCGCAGGTACTGAGTGATCAAGGGCGCATCGGCGAGCTTCAGCGTGACCGTGCCACCGCGGGCGTTTTTCATCGCACCCAATGGAAAGGTTTTCCATTCGCCTTTGGGACCGCCATCAAAGTCGAGCGCGTTTTTGCCCACCCAATATTGGACTTGATAAGTTATGGCGAAGGGGCTGGCCCAGGCAATGCGGACGACGCTTACCGCCTGGTCGCTGCGCAAATCCATCACCACCCATTGCGGGTGCAGGGCATCACTTTCACCGGTGAAACGGCTGGTAAGATATGGATTGCTCTTCCAATAAGAGAGGTTGGGGCCGGTGGTGGGGCGGTCGCCGCTTGTGGAGAATCCGCGGTGCGGCAGCGCGTAGGCCAGGATATAGCGCAGCGGGGCGCCAAGTTCCGTGCTGCCAGTGAAGTAACCGCTTTGGTGGGCGGGATCGCTCCACGTCCCGTTCGCGTTCCAGTGCCAGGCGGCCATGCGGAGTTCGGTGTTGTTGCGATAGGTAATCGGTCCCCAGCCGGCGGAAAGCGATTCCTGGATGATGTGGGGCGTGTAGATTTTGTCAATCCCATCGTGGGAGAGAACGTCGATGGAACTGCCCAGAGACCGGTCGGGATCGAATGAATTTAATATGTGCGCGGGTGATGTGTCCACGCGCACGGTGCCCACGGGGGCGCCCGCGCCTGTTTGCGCCAGTGCGGTGTTCTGGGCCAGTGCCGTGACGGCAAAGAAAACAGTGAAGAACGCCAGCAACCTTGAAAATGCGCAAAGAAAAACAGCCTCACGCAAAGGCGCAGAAGCGCCAGGATAAATGGAAAAGGATTTCATCTTCATTTTTGTAAGCCTCCGCGCCTGGGCGGCTTTGCGTGAGGTTGTTTTGCCCTTGTTCGCTTAATCATCCAGCACCCAGAAAGCGCACCATGAGCAGAGTAATGTCATCTGCCTGGGGGGCGCCGCGGGTAAATTCTTCCACTGCGGACAGAATGGCGGCCTGCAAGCCTTCCAGCGTAGCTCCGGAATTATTCGCCACTACGCTCTCCAGTCGCTCAAACCCAAACCGGTCGCGCTGGGGGCTGATGGCGTCACTGATGCCGTCGGTGAAGAGCACCAGCGTGTCACCCGGCTCGAGTTGTGAAAAACAGGTTTTGAATTTTTCTTCCTCAAACATGCCCACCGGACAAGACTCGGCTGGATACACACTTTGAACGCGCCCGTTGTGAATCAAGAGGGGAAGTGGATGGCCGGAATTGACGTATTCGAGCTTCCCGGTAACATCCAGGATGCCGAAGAAGAGCGTGGCCGGGCGCCCCACGTCCGGGTGGCTGCACAGAAAGCGATTGATGTGGGTAATCACGCGCGCCGGTTCCTGGCCCAGGGTGAGGGCGGAGAATGTGCCTTGGAGCAGGGCGGTCACCAGGGCGGCGCCCAATCCCTTGCCAGCAACGTCGGCGATTAAAAAGCCGGTGCGTTCATTCTCAAGCTCGATGAGGTCGAAGTAGTCGCCGCCCACTTCCAGGCAGGACTGATTGACGCCGGTCACCTGAACGTGGGGCTGGCGTCCGAAGCTTTTGGGCAGCAAGGCTTGCTGAATCTCCCGGGCAATGGCGACCTCGCGTTCCAGGCGCTGCCGCTCCCGGTCTCTCTTCAGCAGGCGGGTGTTGTCCAGGACGCTGGCGGCCTCCGTGGCGAGCGCGTCCAGAATCTGGCGCTCCAGGCCGGAGAAAGCGGCGGGGCGGCGGCTATCCAGATAGAGCACGCCCAGCAACTCGCCCGCCGAAGATGAAGGAGATTGACTGCTGGGAAACATGGCCGGGTGCGAGAGCAGGGGAATGGCAATCACGGCGCGAAGTTGTTGCACCACCACGCTGTGGGCGAATTTCAAGTCCGCATGGGCCAACTCCACGTCGCCTTCCACCACGCTCGATCGTTGCGCCAGGGCGTGTCCGATGGCAGTCTGGCTGGGCTTCAATTCCGCCAGGTCCAAAGGCAGCGATCCGCTTTGCCGCCCGAACAACGGGCGCATTTGGGGCGAGCCGTCGGCCTCGAGCAGCAGGCCGCGGTCGGCGTTGGTGATGGTGATGGCGCGGTCCACCATGGCGCCCAGGACCTCCTCCAGCGGCATCCGTGATTGCAGCAGGGAAGTGGCTTCGAGCAAAAGGCTCAACTGGCGGAGATCGCGCGCGCCGCCCTCCAGCGATGCGGCTTGTTCCAGGCTGGAGAGAATTTTTGGGAGCGATCGATCCTCCCGCCTTATGTGGAATATCAATTGAATGGAGTCGGTAGCGCCAAAGCTGATGACGTCGCCGTCGCTCATGGAGTGGTTGCCGATTTTTTTCTCGTTGACGAAGATGCCCAAACGCTGCCCGCGATCTTCGAGCCGAAATTCTCCCTCCGAGTAAACCAGCGCGGCGCAGACGCGGGAGATTCGTTTGTCCTCGAGCTGCAAATGGTTTCCCGAGTCGGCGCCACGGCCGATGAGGAACGGCGATTGGTCCACCCGAACCTCGCGCAGGTCGCCGCGGGGATCGATTACTTCCAGGAAGCTTTCGGGAAGGGTAACTTGATCGGCGCTATCGCGGGCGAGCATGGGCGGAATCTTATCACGTAGAGGCGCCTCGGGTGCCCTACATTGCGAGATAAACTCGCCACTACGAACATGGGTTTAGGCCAACATCACGTCCTGCTTAAAGTATTTGTAGTGACAGCGCCCCCTTACCCGGCTCGTTGGGCTCGCCACCCTCCTCCCTGAAAGGGCGAGGGCTGTCTTTTCCAATGTTGGGCCACTAACAAAAAGGTCATAGCCTTCTCCTAAGAGGTGAGGGTGTCCATAAGTTGGCGGACGTGCGAGGGGCCGGGTTGCGAATTGCAATATCTCGGTCGCGCCAGGCCACTAAGGCGGGAGGCCGATGCTCCGGACCAAGTCTTGAAAACGGGGATCAGGGTGCAAGTTGTCGAATGTCGGTTCCCGTCGGAGATAAACCAGGTAGTCAGAGCGATCCTGAAAGGCCTTTTCAAGCCAGTGCATCGCCTGTTCCGTTTCGTGGAGAGCGGTAAATATTCCGGCCAGATAGACGGCGGGAACATATTTTCGTTTTCCCATTTCCAGCAAATCATCCACCACCTTGCGCGCTTCCTCCGTCCGGCCCAGGAGGGCCAGGGCATGCCCGACCGCGGTGACCGTTTGCGCCGTGTCGCCGGAAAATGTTCGCGCGCTTTGATGTTCCGCGAGACCTTCCTGCAGCATTCCCTTTTGCTGGTAGGCGCGGCCGCGCTCGAAATGAGCAAGAGGAAAGCCCGGATAGACCTCAAAGACTCTCTGGCATTGCTCAATGGCTTGGTCGAATTGGCGGGCGAAATTGTAGACAAGCGCGGCGGTGGTGTTGATGACCACAGAGAGCGGGTCATAATCCTGGGCCCTCCGGATTTCGGAGATGGCCTCTTCTTTCCGGCCCATCACACTTAAGAAGAGGGCGTACCACTGGTGGGCGGTGGCGTAACCCGGATTGAGTGCCAAGGCCCGCTGAAATTCTCTTTCGGCATCTTCAAAATCCCAGTCGTAAGACATCAGGATGTAGGCGAGCGAGGCATGAGCCTCGGCGAGTGTTTCGTCCAGAAACAAGGCCTTCGCGGCCGCGTCTTTCGCTTTGGGCATGGCCTCGCGCGGAGGCATGGCGTCATAGGGCACGGTTCCCAGCAGAGCAAAACTATCGGCCAGTCCGGCGTAAGCGGGAGCGTGGTTCGGGTCCTGGCGAATCGCCTCCTGGAAATAATGGATGGCGCGTTCCAAGCCCTCACTGCTCCTTTTATTCCAGTGGTAGCGGCCCTTCAAGTAGGCTTCGTAAGCGGCGGGACTCATGGGGACGGTTTTCTTTTTCAATCCCGCTTTTTGTTTGGGCGAGAGTTCAAGCTGAATGCTTCCCGCGATGGCCCGGGCGACTTCGCTTTGCAATCCGAGGACGTCCATGATGTCGCGCTCATAGCTTTCCGACCAAAGATGTCTGTCTGTAACGGCATGAACCAGTTGCGCGGTAACCCGTACCCGTTGCGCAGCGCGCAGGACGGAACCCTCCACGATGGCGTCCACGTTCAATTCGCTGGCAATAGCGGGGAGCGACTTGCGCGCGCCTTTGTAGACCATCACCGAGGTCCGGGAAATTACGCGCAGGGCACCGATTTTGGCCAGGCTGGAAATCAGCGCGTCGGTCATTCCGTCGGCAAAATATTCCTCGCCGGGATCGCCGGAAAGATTTTCGAGCGGCAGCACGGCCACGGATTTAATGCGGCCGGAACCGGACGGACGCCGCCTGCGGAGGTCGGCGCGCAGGGCTGACGACGACAGGTTGACGCGCTCGAGGTCGGTCAGGAGTCCCTGCGCCGATTGGTAACGCCGGGCCGGATCTTTTTCCAACGCCTTCATAATGGTCCGGTCCAGCGCGATGGAGATCGTATTCTGGAGTTTGCTGGGTGGATCCGGGGCGCGGTTCAGGATCGAGTCGATCAGCCGGGGCCGATTCGTTTCCGGAAAGGGGCGCCTGCCGGTGGCCATTTCGTAAAGAACTGCGCCCATGGCGAAAATATCTGCCCGCGCATCGGTGGTCTCGCCGCGCAATTGTTCGGGAGACATGTAGGGCAACGTTCCCGCATCTTCAGGGGCGACAACGGTTCGGTTGGGGTTCAACTCTGCTTCGCCTTCATGGCGGAGAAGCTTCGCCAGGCCAAAATCGAGGACCTTCAACCGATGGTCGGGCGTGACGCGAAGATTGCCCGGCTTCAGGTCACGGTGTACGAGGCCCTGCTGATGCGCGGCCCACATCCCCTGGGCGAGTTGGACTCCCAGCCGGATGACTTCCTCTTCCGGCAACGGCCCGCCCGCCACTTTGTCGCTGAGCATGGCGCCCGGAATATATTCCATCACCAGGAAGTCAATTCCGTCCTGAGTGTCGAAGTCGTGGACGGTGGTAATGTTGGGGTGAATCAACTTGGCCAGCGATAGGGCTTCCCTGCGGAAACGTTTGCGCGCCAGCTCATCGGAGAGGGTGCCGGGGGTGAGCACCTTGATGGCAACGTCTTTGTCCAGGTGCTGGTCACGGGCTTTGTACACCACGCCCATGCCGCCTTTACCGATTTCCTCCACGATGCTGTAATGGGAGAGCGTTCGTCCAACCACGGGCGGGGCTCCTTATCTTGCGAGGGCTATCTTAGGCTGCGCCGTGGGGCGCGTCAACCGTCTTTGGGCGATTCACAGTGGTGCGCCACTCCGTCTTTCTGGGCCAACCACCGCGTTCTTTTCCGCTTCACCCAATTTATGCATAGGGGGAAATGATCGCCGGATGAAAAATGAACGCTCAACATTTAATTTCATCCGCCGCCCATCATTAATCGAGAACCGGCAATCCATGAATCGGCCGGAAACGTCAATGCGAAATATGTCCGGCACAGCGCTCGGGATGGCGATATACCGAACGCGCGCAGCGGAAGGGCCGGATTTTTCCTTTCCCGCGGTTGGGAGCCCACCCATGTCCGCTCGATCCTCAAAGAGGGCGGCGCGCTCCAAGGGGATCCAGTTCGGGATGCGGTTGTGGGCACTCCTTCCCAAATCCTTAGGCAGCCAGGGCTGCCGTCCGGGGTCTGGGTATGCCCCTTGGCGGATTTCAACCACGGCTATGCCGGAGGGCGGTGAATCGGCATCGCGGCGCGAAAATAAAAAATCAAATAACCCTTGACAAAAGATTTTGGTATGACTTAAACTCGCCGTGTTCTTGGTTATAGGAAAACATCCAAGCAAGGATCTGTGGTGGCAAGCAAAGGCCACCCAGGCCAAACTATAAAAAGGAGTCTTAAGCCATGTCGGGTAAAACTTCCAAGTTGTTGTTCACCCTGTGCGTAATTCTTGCCCTGGGCGTGGTCCCGAGTTTTGCAGCCTCGGCCGTGGTAGGGTCGGTGGCCGGAGGGACGAACGCGACCATCGGAGGGCAGGCCCTGATGCCCAACACAACGCTGTTCAGCGGTGATAGTCTGCGGGTTAGAGACGGCGCGGCCGTGGTGGCGATGGGAATGGGAAGCCGCATGGTATTTGGCCGGGAGACTCTGGCCTCGTTTGAGCGCGGAACTGATGATGTGACCGTGACGCTGACGCAAGGCAACGTATCGATGTATCACCCTGTGAACGGGATGGCGATGCGGGTGAAGATCGGTGACGTCTCCGTGCTGGCCGAGAAGGGCTACAAGACCCTGGGCGAAGTAGCGATGGTGGGCGGGACGATTGTGGTGACGGCGAAGGACGGGATGTTGCGAGTGCAAGGTCCTGACCGGACCATGGAATTGACCAAGGGTAAGACCATCGAGATCACGCCGAAAGCTGCTGGAACACCGGCGCCCGGCCAGGCAGCTGGAGCGGGAACTGCCGCTTCACACATGACCTTGGGCGAAGGACTCAGCATCGGAGCGATCGGTGCGGGCGGCGCAAGTACAGTGACTGGAGTTGTAAGCATCAAACGGTCGGGTGATGCGCGAACCGCAGCCAATGCGGCAACGGCGGCGGCGAACGCGGCAACAACGGCGGCGACCAATGCGGCAACAGCGGCGGCTGCTGCCCAAGCCGAGGCGAAAGCGGCCTGCCAGTCGGCGAGCCCGAGCAACCCGAGTTGCTAGTTTTTCCGCGAGCGGAGCCAAGAACTGAAAGATATTCAACGGGCGGTGGGCAGGCATAAAACCTGGCTCCGCCCGTTTTTGTTTTTCCTCAAATCAAGCCTGCGAGTTCAATTACTTTTGGCCTTCGACCATTCTCCAGGTTTTGCCAAAAGCTGGTGGTGCCTATGCGTGCCCCCGCGTGGCTTGAGCGCAACAACACCGAGAGAATACTGGTGATTTCAAATGACGAGCGATCGGCGGAAAGCGGGAGTCTGGGTCCCGTTTGGAGAATGATTACTTCCCCACAAATTCAGCCGTCACTGGGTGCGGGAGTATGCCTTTTTCATGACCCCGGTCGAGCAATGTTTGTACAGCTTTGCGTCCGCGTTCGCCGTAGTCAAGGGTCCATTCATTCACGTACATGCCCACAAACCGATCGGCGGTGCCGGTATCAAGCCCGCGGCCAAACTGCATGGCATAAGCCAGAGCCTCTTCGCGGTGCTCCAGGCTGTACTGAATGCTTTCCTTGAGCAGCCTGGAGATTTGTTGGATGGTGCGCCGCTCGTGCGTTCGGCGCACCGCATTGCCCCCCAGGGGCAGTGGCATTTTAGTTTGCTGATGCCACCACTCACCCAAATCCACAATTTTTGTGAATCCTTCGCTGGCGTAAGTGAGCTGGCCTTCATGGATAATCACGCCGGCATCCACCTCGCCTTTGGCCACTGAGTTGAGCACGCGGTCAAAGCGGACGAACGTTGGCACAATCTCCGGCTCGAAAAGCTGAAGGGCGAGGAACGCCGTGGTCATCTTCCCCGGCACCGCCACGCGTTTCCCGCGCAGTCCCCCCGCGCCCAAATGGCCCCGCGCCACCACCACGGGTCCATAGCGGTCACCAAAACTGGCCCCACTCTGCAAAAGCAAATAATGGTCCGCGAGATAGGCGTAAGCGTGAAAAGAGATGGCGGTAATATCGTAAACCTGCTCTTTCGCCTTCTGGTTCAAGGTTTCAATGTCCTCCAAAACGTGGGAGAACTTCAGATTTCCCGTGGGAATCTTTTTGGTGGCCAATCCATAGAACATGAAAGCATCATCCGAATCGGGGCTATGGGCAAGCTTCAGCTCCACGATGCGGCTGCGCGGTGAATCGGTTTTTCTGGAATTGGATGGCTCCATAAACTCCTTAATCCCCTCCTTTTCACGCGCTGGAAATTCAGGATTTTATCACAGCCAAAAAATCACCGCTTGCCTCTTAACTTTCCGGGTTTCCACTGACAAAGCAGTGTGGCAATATAGAAGTCTGGCCCTTGAAGCAATCGGCGATGGGCTATTTGGCTCGGCATAAGGAGTGGAAAATTCGCTCACTATATTTACAGATTAACCGAATCTCCATCCTGACGCTTGCCGTCTGGCTGGCCTGCGCCCCAAGCCAGGCCCAGGCGCCTTCGCAGGCGTCAGCTGGACGGCAAAACCGCCGTAGAGTCGGATCGACTGACGATGCTCGTCTTGCCGCCGATGCCCAGTCGGCACTGCAACGGCGTGATTTTCAAAAAGCTATTGGAGACCTCGAAAGACTTGCCAGGGATGCCCCGGGAATTGCCGAGATCCATGCCAACCTCGGAACGGCTTATTATTCCGTGGGGCGTTACGACGACGCGGCCCGCCAAGCCCAGGAGGCGCTTAAGCTAAAGCCCTCACTGACCAACGCCCACTTTTTTCTTGGTTTGAGCCTGGCCGAAGGCGGGCGTTGCCAGGAAGCGGTGCCCTACCTGGAAAAAGACTACCTGCGCGCGCCGGAGCCGGCCATGAAGCGAACGCTGGGGACTGACGCCCTGCGCTGCCAACTTTCCTTGAACCAGGTGGACAAAGCCGTGGACCTGCTGCGTTCCCTCAATCGCGACTTTCCTGATGATCCCGATTTGCTCTACCTCAGCAGCCACCTGTATTCGGATCTTGCCACGCAGGCTTCCGAGCGGCTGCTCGCCACCGCGCCGGGGTCCTACCAGGCCCACCAGCTCAACGCGGAGGTGCTGGAAATTCAGGGCAAGCCCGGCGAAGCCGCCGACGAATACCGGAAGGTTTTGTCGCTGCGCCCCGATTTGGCGGGTATTCATTACCATTTGGGCGAGCTGTTGTTGACTGGAGACGGTGGGGCTAACGCCCAGGATCAGGCCAGGCAGGAGTTCGAGGAAGAATTGAAAATCGACCCTCGCAACGCGGCGGCGGAATACGAACTGGGCGAAATGGCCCGCCAGTCGCGCCAATGGGACGCAGCCATTGAGCACTTCAAGCGGGCAGCGAGTCTAGATCCGGAATTTGTGGACGCGCTCATCGGTCTGGGCAAATCGCTGGTGTCGGCGGGGCGGCCAAAGGATGCGGTGGAACCGCTGGAGAGGGCAGTCCGGTTGCAGCCCGACAACCCCAACGCGCACTACCAACTTTCGTTTGCTTACCGCCGGCTGGGGCGTGAGCAGGAAGCGGCCCGCGAACTGGCGGCTTACAAGGTGAGCCACGACAAGCTCCAAAGCTCCAGGCTCCGCATTCGCAACGGAATGATCGGGAACATCGCCCATCCCCAAACGGACACTCCGCCCGAATAACGAGGCGCGGGAAAACAGAATGCGTTTTACACGCCGGACATTTCTTCAGACCGCCAGCGCTGTGGGCATGTTCTTTCCCGGCGCCGCGATGCTGGCCGGGCAGGGCATGTCCTCGCGGCACGTAAAGGCTTCGGCCCGTCCCCGGTTTTCCGGAAAGCCCTGGCCAGTGTCCTTCACTAATGTTGCGCCGCAGGCCGGACTCAATTTCCCGACGATCTATGGCGAGGAGTACAGGAAGAAATATATTGTCGAGGCCAACGGCCCTGGGATCGCCTTCTTTGACTATGACCATGACGGCTGGCCCGATGTTTTTGTTCCCAGCGGTACGCGCCTGGAAGGGTTCGCGGCCGGCAAGGCCCCCACCAGCCATCTCTATCACAACAACCGTGACGGAACATTTACCGACGTCACTCAAAAGGCGGGACTCACTCACACCGGCTGGTGTTACGGCGTCTGCGTGGGCGATTACGACAACGACGGTCGCGATGACCTTTTCCTGACCTACTTCGGCAGGAACATTCTCTACCACAATAACGGCGACGGGACATTTTCCGACGTCACCGATAAAACCGGATTGCTCGAATCGCGCCCGCGCTACGGAACGGGCTGCACCTTTGTGGACTACGACCGCGACGGCCACTTGGATTTATTCGTCAGCCGGTATATTGACCTGAACCTGGCCACCACGCCGGTGGGCGGCGCCAGCCGCTATTGCAAATTCATGGACGTGCCGGTAAATTGCGGCCCGCTCGGACTTCTGCAGGAGAACTGCACCCTCTACCACAACAACGGCAACGGGACCTTCACAGATGTTTCCGCGCCGGCCGGCATCCTGAAAGCGGGCACGCGATACGGCCTGACTGCGGTGGCTTTCGATTACAACAACGACGGATGGCCGGACTTGTTCGTGGCTTGCGATTCCACCCCCAACCTGCTCTATCGCAACAACCACAATGGGACGTTCACCGAGGTGGGCATGGAATCGGGCTGCGCGGTCAGCGGCGATGGGCAGGAGCAGGCCAACATGGGCGTGGGCGTGGGAGACTACGATGGCGACGGCTATCTGGATATGTTTCTTCCCCACTTCAGCGACGACACGCCCATCCTCTACCACAATCAGAAGGGCGATTTTTTCGACGATGCCACCAACGCCGCCGGGCTTGCCGTCAACACGAAGTATGTGTGTTGGGGAGTGGACTTCGCCGACTTCGATAACGATGGCTGGCTGGATATTTTCCACGTCACCGGCACGGTGTACCCCGAGGTGGAGAAAGTTTTTCCGGATTACAAATTCAAAACCCCCCGAGTGGTCTACCGCAATCTCGGCCACGGCTCGTTTGAAGAGGTATCGGATATCAGTGGCGCCGCGGTGCTGGAGCCGCACTCCAGCCGGGGCTGCGCTTTTGGCGACTTCAACAATGACGGCAACATCGACGTTTTGGTGCTGAATATGAGCGAACCGCCCTCGCTCCTTCGCAATGACAATCGCAGCGGACACCACTGGCTGAATGTAAAGCTGGTGGGCACGCGTTCCAATCGCTCCGCCATCGGCGCCCGCATTGCGGTCACGGCGGGAGAGCGCCGGCAGGTGAGGGAAGTCCTCAGCGGCTCGAGCTATATCTCGCAGAGCGACCTGCGCCAGCATTGGGGTCTGGGCGCGGCGCGCAAAGCCGATTCGATTGAAGTGCGCTGGCCCAGCGGCCACTTGGAAACCGTGCGCAATGTGGACTCAGACCAGTTCATCGTGATCGAGGAAGAGAAAGGCTGGCGCAAGGCATAGCCGATGAGGTCTTTTGGAAATCGAGAGAGCTTGCGGGTTGGAGGAACGTATCGCAAGGTGGTTGTACAGCTTGCTCCATGGTGGAGGCCGCTTCACGCCGCCATTTTGGGCCTCAAGCAAGCTCACGGAAAAACGCGCCCAATTGTCATTCCGAGCATTGACAGCCGCAGGGCTGCCCATGATGAGCAGAAAGTCGTGGCTCCTGCCCAGAGACGCTTTGTTGAATCCAAAAAGAGTTACGCATCGACTTTCCGCAGAGGAGGTCGCCGCGGCGACCGACGAGGAATCTCGCCCTGCTTGTCTTTTCAGAGCGCGATTCCCTTCGGCAAGCTCAGGGCAGGCTCTCTCCGTCGGCTGACGGATCGGAATGACAAGCCGGTCGTAGAGGCGGCTTTACGCCGCCATCTTCCGCCGCAAAAACTGGATGCGTGGCGGGGTAAACCGGCCGCTTCGGATCAGGGCACAATGCGGACGGAGGCCACGCCCTTCACCAACTGTCCCGCGAAAGTCTGGCCCTTCAGCACCACTTGCTTATCGGCTCTGGTCAATTGCAGGTTCCGCGCCCGGAAGCTGAGCACCAAGTCCAGGATGCCGTCATCGTTCACATCGTCGAAGGAGAAAATCGGCGTCCCGTTGCGTTCGGTTTCAGCCAGCGCGCCCGAGAGTTTGACGGTATCAGGGTTAATCGAAGTCGCGTCAAACAAGCTCGTAGAAAGAATGGCGACCTTGATTTTCACGTTCGAACGCAGATTGATCGTAGCCGGGTTCACGCGAATCGTCACAGAGAGAAATGGAGTGAAGGCTTCGTTCATCGCCAGCAATTGCCCAGTAGCATTCGGTAGAAGCCGAATGCCTCCCACCGCGTAGAAAGTGTCGCCAACGGTTGCCCCAGCCAAATTGGAGCGCGCAGTGGGCATGGGCGAACACGAGCGCCAGGTGTCGGTCTTTGGGTCGTAGGCTTCAGTGGTCGAAAGCCATAATCCAAAAAATGGAGGCCCACCCTCGCCCTCGCCGCCGACTGCGTAGAGGTCGCCGGCGATTGTTCCGGCGGCCAGGCCTGCACGCGGGGTGGGCATGGGGGCCTTAGTGCTCCAGGTGTTTGACTCCGGATTGTAAGCCTCAGTGGTTGCCAGAAAATTGGCGCTATAATTAGAACCACCCACCACAAATAAAATCCCGCCCACAGCGGCTGCTGCCGGGACGAGCCGCGGGGTCAGCATCGGCTGCATGGGAGTCCACGTGTTAGTTGAGGGATTATAAGCTTCCACCGTACCGACAAATCCTAACGAGGGGTTCCAACCCCCGACAGCGTACAAAACTCCGTTGACCGCAGCCGCAGCTAAGCCAAAGCGTGCTGTCGGCATTGGGGCTTTGGAGGCCCAGCGACCGGTCTTGGGGTTGTAAACCTCAACCGTCGGAAGCGCCTCATCGTGCTGGCCGATGCCCCCCAAGACATAGAGCAGGCCGCCCAACTCGCATGCCGCGACGCCCCCGCGGGGCGTGGGCATTGGCGATTCGGCGGTCCATTTGTCTGTGCCCGGGTCATATGCTTCCAGCATTCCCACAAATCCACAGCATGGACGCCATAAGGGAGACGGATATGGGACCTCCCCTCCAACGGCGTAAAGGATCCCCCCAACTCCACCAGCGGCCAGGTCCCCGAGTGGCGTGGGCATGGGGGCCACTGTATTCCATGTTCCGCCCTGCGCCAGCAAAATCTGGCAGCTTAGCAGCAGAATTGCAATGCTGGCAGATTCAATCCTTAGAGTTTTCGCCATGGGATGACCCTCCTTAATCATGTGATCATGATCTCCCCTGTCGTGCTGCCAGTCAACGGCACTTTGGTGCCTCATGCGACAAGGAGATTACGGTGGGGAGGGTGAAACAACTGTCATCTGTCATCGTTTCAACGCGCCCGGTCCTCCATCGCAGCCTGTCCGGTCGAAAACCAATCGAAACTGGCAATCCCACATGCGTCAGGTAGTCATGTCAACAATGAATCCAAGAGCCGGTAGCCACGGCTTTTGCGACGTGGGCCTTTGATGGGGGCATTCAAAACATTCGAGTAAGATATTCTTGCATACCGACGACGCTCCTTCAGACCTGGCTCATTGTGCAGAAAAAGCGACGCCACACGACCGTTGGCGTGGCGATCCCCTCACGGCCCGGCACCGAGCCTTCAGTGAGTTCACTTGCCTCCCGGACCTAAGGCACGATGCGCACCGAGGCCACGGTTGTGCTTCCCATTCCCGTCAGAATATTCGCCAGCTCGTGCCATCGCAAAAAACCATCACCACGTTTGCTCCCCCTCCAACCACCGCGTTGTAGTATGTGAATGCCGTGGCGTCGGTAACGCAGGCGACTGCCCCCTGAAGCGCGGCTGATGCAGTCGGTAAAGTTGCGACCGTCACAGGCTGCACTCGCGCCTGGCCGGCAACGTCCAGCAGCGCTTGCGGCGCGGCTGTGCCGATACCGACCTTGCCTTGGTCGGAGACGATCAGCCTCGGGGTGCCGGATGTATCATCAGCCCGAAAAATGCTGGGGAGCACGCTCATCAACTGGTTGGAAGCCATGCCGGTGAAAGGAGTTCCTACGGTGAGAGAGGTGTCCGAGGCAATGGCGACCACGGTTTGAGTTTGAGTGCCAATTGTAATTCTGTCTCCGAGGCCGATCTCTGTTGTGAACCTGGTATTGGTCCCTGTCACCATCGCTGAGTTACTAAATGATACAGTCCCAGAGGCGTCGAAAGACAGGACTGCCATAAACAGGCCCATTCCCGTTACAGTGAAAGGCATCCCCACGGTAAGAGAGGAGTCGCTCGAAACAGCAGTAACTGTCCTGGTCTGCCCGCTCACTTGAATGTTATCTCCGACGTGCACCTGTTTAGTGAAGAGTGTGCCGGTATTGGCGTCCCCGGTCACGACGGTAGGAGTCATGCTTGAGATGGAAACCGTCCCGCTGGCGGTGAACGATGAGGTGGGACGTAGCTTGAGCGTCGCAGTAGCATTCAGAACCGAATTAAAAGGACGCGAGATCGAAATATCGGGATACCCGGTTCCGTCACCGAAATATATTCCGCCACCGTCGTTGACAAAGAGGAGCCTGGGCTGAGGCTCCTCCATTCCTATTGCTACCACCGACGCGCCGGCTGAGTGCGACGTCGCGTTCGTGCCTCGAGTGACATTCAGTGTATTTCCAACAATCGAGTTTAAGGTGCAGATCTCGTTTTCGACCCGGACTTTCATCACGCCTGTGAACGGTGTGGCGTTCTGGACGGGGAAGGTCGTCTGAATGTTATCCACCATCGAAGTGAGCACGCTCCATTTCCAGGCAACAATGCCCAGCCCTCCTCTCGCGGAGCTCCCCATGGGGAAGCCCACCAGGTTCATGCGCCCGATGGCGGTGCAGCCTAGAACCACCGTTTGGTCGCTGCCATCGTTCGACCACTCATGATTTCCATTCATGTCGAGCAGGAAGCGGGCGTTGACCTCGCTCCCCACGAAGGCCGCGATGCCGACCTTGAGCGCGTCGGCGTCCTGAATACTCAGCTTTTCCGGCCCGTGCGAAGTCGGAGATTGCTTGGTTGCTGTTCCCCCGAGGACCGCACTGCCTGAGGCGTTCATGCCGCCGGTGATATCGAGACTGGCCAGCGGGTTTGTGTTCCCGATGCCCACGTTCCCGCTCGAGTTGATGAACATAAAGGGTGTGGCTCCGGAACGGTAGACGAAGAAGTCGTTCGACCCGTTTTGCTCAAAGTCCGTGCCGACCTGCCATTGGTTTTGATTGCCCAAGAGCAAATCCGCCGAGCCGTTGCCCGACGCCTCGCCCCGGCTCAGTTTGAGATAAGCCCGCCCCGACGTATCTACGATTTCCAGCTTATACCCCGGCGACGACGTCCCGATGCCGACGTTGCCGCTCGAATTGATGAAGATAAAGGGTGTGGCTCCGGAACGGTAAACAAAGAAGTCGTTCGACCCGTTTTGTTCAAAGTCCGTCCCTACTTGCCATTGGTTTTGATTTCCCAAGAGCAAATCTGCCGAGCCATTGCCCGACGCCTCGCCCCGGCTCAGTTTGAGATAAGCCCGTCCCGACGTATCTACT
>DASYZE010000074.1:0-100943 GCA_035946625.1 Terriglobia bacterium
CAGGCGTTTCGGAACGTAGCCTCTGGTTAGAGAATCCTCCCCGCTGGATTGGCCATTGCGCTTATGAGCGATGTGCGGGAAGGGCGGCGTCCTATTTTCGCATTCAGAAAAGGCTTGCTTTTTGCCTTTAACTTGTAGCACCATTGCTACAATATGAACGGTGAACCTCGCGGCGCGCAAGCCGCGCGCCTCCGCCAGCGCAAGTTTCAACTCCTCCGCCGCTTGCGTGTTCCTTCCGACCTGTTGCCGGGGGTTCTCACCCGAAGTTACACCCGCTGCGGCCATGCCCGCTGCCACTGCGCCCAGGACCGTGGCCATGAGGCGTGGACCCTAACCTTTATGGTGAAGGGCCAGCGGCACGTGGAGCGCATTCCGAGGAGTTGGGTCGAGGAGGTACGGCGCCGCGTCGAGGCGGGGCGCGAGTTTCAAGACGCGGTGCGCGAGGTGCTGGCGGCGAATGCGCAACTGCTGGTCCTAGCGCGCCAACAACGGAAGAAGAGGAAGCGCCAGTGAGAGGTCCTTCGCCGCGCGGCCTGTGGAAATACGCCACCCGGCGTTTGCGCTTAGGCCCCTACTTGCGCGCTCCCGGCGACGGGCGCGCGCGGCCCCAGATCCCGGCGCCAGCTCTGTTGTGGTCCCTCCTGATAGGTTGCATTCTGCGGCAGAGCACCTTCCGGGCCATTGAGGCCTGGGTGGGGTCGTCGGCCCGACGGGCCTGGCGGGTCAGCCGGGCCTTTGGCGACGATGCGTTGCGCTATTTCACCGAACGGCTAACGCCGACTCCTACCCGGGCGGCCCTGGCTTCGGTGTTGCATCGCGCCAAACGCAACAAGGCCTTCCAAGACTGCCGCTTCGTGGGCCTGGCGGTGGACGGCACCACGGCGGGACGGCGGCGGAAGCCCACCTGCCCCCTGTGCCGCCCTTATCGCAACGCCGCGCGCGAAATCATCGGCCACCGCCATCACCTGGTCTTGGCCACGGTGGTCGGGGGCGGCCTCACCCTTCCCGTGGATGTGGAACCCTACGGGCCGGGCGACAGTGAATACGCCGCCGGACAACGTCTGCTGTGTCGTGTGCGCGCCAGCCTGGGAGCGCGCTTCGTCGATTACGTGGTGGTGGATGGAGAATTCGCCACCGCGCCTTTTCTGCACACGGCGGGCAAGGTGGGCTGGCCCGTGGTGGCCCGCCTCAAAGACAATCTGCCGGAATTATTCCGGGCGGCTCAGCGGCGCTTCCGTTCCCAGCGGCCTCACCTCTCCTTCCACGAGGGCTCGGATCAGGTGGAGCTCTGGGACGCCGACGATTTTGATCCTTGGGAAGCGCTCCGCTGGGAGACCGTGCGGGTCATTCGCTATCGGCAACACAAGCCCAACGGCGAAATCGTCGAGGCCTACTGGCTTACCAATCTTTCCTCCCGGGGAATCTCTCGCCGCTCGCTCTACGCCCTGGCCAAGAGTCGCTGGCAGATCGAGAACCAGGGTTTCAACGACGCCAAAAACCGCTACGGCCTGGAACACATCTGCGACCACCACCCCCGCAGCCTGCTCATCGTCTGGTTGCTGATCGGCTTGGCCTTGACCCTGGAGAGGCTTTACCGGCTGCGCTACCTCCGTCGCGGTACGCACCCCGCCCGCACGGCCATTGAGCTACTCCGCCTTTTGCTCCTCACTCTGTCCGCGCCCACTTTCGCCGACTCCAGTTGAAGCCTCGGCCTCCTCCGGCTCCCCTCGCGCTACCCTGTCTCCATCCCCGCCTTCCCACCCCAGCTCATCGTCATCGTGTCGGCAGAGCCGGAAATTCGGCCCGCGAAATTAGGCCGCATCAACGCCCATGCCTGTCCCAGCCTCTGCCAAGCCCCGTCAGAAGTTCCCGCAGGCGTACTCCAAACAGAACTTCCGAAACGGCTGACCCCGCTGCCGCCTGCTTGACACGGCCCTGCCTCGGAGCCAAAATTGAAAACATGGCGCGCGCGCTGAAACTGACCACTCTCGCGGCTCTGTGGCTCACCATATTTGCCTGGCCGGCCGGCGCGCAGAATCAACAACCAGCCAACAAGCCGGCGCCGGCCACCGCGCCCGTGGTTGATCCCAACGCGGCCGCTTACTCATCTAAACCCATATACGTCCCGCCCGGCGCGGTAAAGTCGGTGGAAATTGGCAATTTCTATTTGCGCAGAAAGAAATACAAAGGCGCGCTCAGCCGATTTAAGGAAGCGGTGGCGGAGGACTCAAGCTACGCCCCCGCTTACCTGGGAATGGGAAAAGTCTACGAGCACATAGGATTGAAGCAAAAGGCCCTGGCCGCTTACCAGCAATATCTGGACAACCTGCCCTCGGAGAAGGACGCACTGGAGGCAAAAAGCGTTCGGCGGGCCATGGCCCGGCTGCAACACCAGGTGAAGGCGCCCGGCCCGCGCCCGCCGCGGCGTAGCTCGAAGGCCGAAGCGGCGCTCCCACCGTCACAATAATTCAGTTGCCGGGTTTGGTTTTCGCATCGTCGGGACCAGTTTCCGGCTGGTCCGCCTCATCCTCTGCCTCCGTTTGGGCGAAATCCTCATCCGTAAAACCTTCGGGATTATCCAGGTAACTCTTCAGGATTTCTTCGGCCCGCCCGGCGTCTTCCTTACGCACCAACAAATGGACCACATCAATTCCGGGAAGGACTTCCGCATGGCCTTCGCCGGGAAGCGCGCAGGGAATGCCCTGGGTCTGCAATATGTTCTGCGCCAGCTCGGCATCCATCGAACCGGTAGGCCCGCTGAAGGTGCGCACCGTAACTAATTCGGCGTCGGGCGGAATTTCGAGCCCGCCGCCCGCTCCCTCCGGCGGCGCGCCCGCGTCGAGAGGCACGTGACACGCGCCGCATTCCTTCGTACCTTCTTCGTATTCGACCAAACATTGGGGACAATAGGCCATGGTGGATTGCGCCTCCACTTGTCAGTATAAACCCCTTTCGATGCTCGCGTTCAATCGCGAGAGTGGTGACGCATTTTATCGTAGCGCCGCCCTTCAGGGCGGCACATGCCGGGCTTAAGCCCGGCTCTACTAAATCAAAATGCGTCACCACCATCGCGCGATAAAATCCGCCTCAGCGCCGTGGCGGAGATATAATGCAGCGAGAATCAAGGAGAACGGAGGGCTGCGTGGCACTCGGATTTCATCATCCATCAAAACGGCGCATCAAGCTTCACATTTTGGTTTGGGGGGTTGCCTTGGGAATAACGGCCACATTCGCAATTCGGAATTCAGCGCAGGAACCGCCCTACGATTTGCTAATTGTCGGCGGCCACATCATCGACGGCAGCGGCAGCCCGTGGTATGCGGGCTCGGTGGCCATCAAGGATGGATTGATTGCCGACATCGGACGCCTCGAAGGCGCAACCGCGAAACGAACCATTGACGCCAGCGGATTGGTGGTGGCGCCCGGCTTCATCGACCTCCACGTCCATTCCGACTTCACCCTGCTGGTGGATGGCAACGCGGAAAGCAAAATACGTCAGGGCGTGACCACGGAGATTCTGGGCGAAGCCAATTCCGCCGGACCCGTGCTGGGCCCCGCCATCGACATATTTAACCAAAGCTCCGCCCCGCTGAGCCAGAAAGGCGGCATCCAGCGCGACTGGACAACTCTCGGCGAATATTTTGCCCGCCTCCAGCGCAGTGGCATCTCCGACAATGTTGCCTCCTACGTGGGCAGCGGGCAGGTTTGGGAGTGCGTGCTGGGCAACGTGAACCGCCGCCCCACCCCCCAAGAAATGGATAAGATGAAGGCGTTGGTGGATCAGGCCATGCGCGACGGCGCCATCGGAATTGCTTCGGGCCTGATTTACGCGCCCAACATGTATGAGACCACCGACGATCTTATTGAGCTGGCGAAAGTCTCGGCCAAATATGGCGGCATCTATACCACTCACATCCGCGGCGAAGGAGCGAACGGACTCAAGGCCATTCAGGAAGCCATTACGATTTCGGAAAAAGCAGGGCTGCCCGCCCACATCCTCCATTTCAAAATGGATGGCAAAGAAAATTGGGGGCACATGGCGGCGCAGATCCAGCTGATCCAAGCCGCGCGCGACCGTGGCGTGGATATTACCGCCGACCAGTATCCTTACCTTGCCGGAATGACCGGCCTGAAGCAGTGCCTGCCGCCAAAATATCTGGAGGGCACGGCGGATGAAATCGTGGCCCGCCTGAAAAGCCGCGAAGCGCGCGAAGAAATCCGCCGCGATATCAACGGCGGACTTCCCGGATGGGACAACAACGAAGTGCGCGCCGTGGGCGGTTTCCATGGCGTCATGCTGGCTTCGGTGCAGAAGCCGGAAAATAAAAAATACGAAGGCAAGCGCCTGGATGAGATCGCGCGCGCCATGAACGAGGACCCCGTGGACGCCCTTTGCGACCTGCTTATTTCCGAGAACGCGACGCCCATGGCCATCTATTTCGAGATGAGCGAACCCGACGTCGATCTGGCGATGAAGCAGCCGTGGGTGGGATTCGGCTCCGACGGTGTGGCCGTGAATCCCGGCATGGCCTTCATGGGCCGGCCCCATCCCCGTTTTTACGGAACTTTTCCGCGCGTGCTCGGCGTCTATGTGCGCGAAAAGCACGTGCTCACTCTGCCCGACGCCATCCGCAAAATGACTTCGCTCGCCGCCCAAATCACCGGCCTCACCGATCGCGGATTGCTCCGCCCCGGCATGGCGGCGGACGTTACCCTTTTCGACCCCAACACCGTGAAGGATATGGCGACGTTTGAAAATCCGGCGCAATATCCCGTGGGCATTCCTTACGTCATCGTGAACGGCGTGGTGGTGATCGACCACGGCCAGCACACCGGTGCCCGCCCCGGCCGGGTGCTCTATGGGCGCGCCAAACTCGAGCGAAATTGAGCGGCCGGCTCTCCTTCCGGTTGCAACCTGGCGTGGAGGGTGTTAACCTTTCGTCGTAAGGACTCTTCGAGAATTTCAAATTTTGTTTCGGCGGGTGAAGCTTGTTGCCAACGGGGCGACCCGGGCAACTCCCGGCGGAGGAAAGCGCCTTGCCCGAATCCACGAACTCGGCTATGAGCCGGCACGAGAATAAAACATTTGAGAACCAGCACGTCGTCCTGGACGAGGGAGTGTTCATCAACTGTATTTTCAAGAATTGCAGCCTGGAATATTCGGGTGGCGACGTCCACGTCCAGAATTGCCAGGGCGACGGCTGCCAATTGGTATGGCGGGGCGCCGCCCAGCGCACGATTTTCCTGCTTCAGGGCCTGGGCCTGATGGCTCCCGCACCTGCGCCCAATGCCGCCGCCACGCCTAGCCGAGTGCAGTAGGGCAGTAGGCAGTAGGCAGAAAGCAGTAGGCAGAAAGCATGATTGAAACGCTGGATTTCCTTTTGCCGCCTTTTCCCGTTCGCGGACGCCGCGCCGGTTCCTGGCTAACCAATGTAAAATAGATATACTATTGTAAATAATATCTATATATAATACAGACGTTTTCGCCTGTCCTTCCTGAAGTGTTCGGGGACCGATAGCGTTTCCCTCAAAATGTGAACCGGAGCGCGAATTGGATTTCGCGCGGGTCGCCGGGGCCGCCGGAGGCGATGCCGGCCAGGGGCTGCACGGTATTGAAGATTTGGCCAAAGCTGGAGGAGGCCACGTCGCGCTCCGGGGTGGCGAAGTTGGCGTGGTTGAAGAGGTTGAACATTTCCGCCCTGAATTCGAGCGCCTTTTTCTCGCCCAACCTGAAGTGGCGCACCAGGGAAAAATCCCAGTCACTCAGGCCGGGGCCGCGCAGGATATTCCGTCCGGCATTGCCGAAGGCGCAATGGCCGCCCGCATCCACGAAGGGATTGGAGAAGGCCGAGGGCAGAACCCACTGATTGGGAGTCTGGTGGCTGGGATAGAGACTGCCGGAAACGTCGGGGCGGTCGGTGAGGGCGCCGAAGTTCTGGAATTCGCCCGTGCAACTCACGTCGCCGCTGATGACAGGGGTGAAGGGCGAGCCGGTCTGGGCGGTGAGGATGCCGGCCAGTTCCCAATCGGAGATGGCATAATTCAAGGCGTGGTTGCCCGCGCGCAGGGACTGGCCGCCGAAGGGCAAGTCGTAAACATAGGTCATGGAGAGGCGATGGCGGATGTCAAAGTCCGAGGACGCTTTTTCCGCGGCCAGATCGAGCGAGTTCTGCGGGGCGTTGGCGTTCAGGTCGGTGGAGCTGAAGGTGGAATTGGTGTCCAACGCGTGCCCGTAGGTATAGCTCATGAGGAAGGCGAGGCCGCTGGTGAAGTGGCGCTCCGCCTTCACCTGCAAGGCGTGATAGGCCGACTTCCCCGAGGATTCGGTGTAAACGAAGTCCTGGGGAAAAATGGGATAGCGGCGCGCCATGCCGTTCAAAAGGTCGGGTTGATTGGGGTCGGTGGCGCGGGGGAGGCGAAGGCCGCGCGTGCCCACGTAGCCAACATCGAGCAGCCAAGATCCCGGCAGTTCCCGTTGCAGGTCAAACGACCATTCCTGGATGAACGAATCCTGAAAGTCCAACTGGAAAGGTGAGATGGCGGGGAAGAGCGGAGCGGCAGCCAGGGCAAAAGCGTTGTTGATGATGGCGCCCGAGGCCAGCGGAAGCTGGCCGGCGGCGATGGCCGGAAGCAAAGCGGGGAGTGCTTTATCAATCTGGCCCACGTTGACCTGGACAAACGGGGGATTGGCGGCGCGCTGGAAATAGACGTCGCCAAAGGTCTGGTCAAAGAACACACCATATCCGCCGCGCAAAACAGTTGCGTGGTTATGGAAAGGCTGCCAGGCAAAACCGAGGCGCGGGGCGAAGTTATCGCGGTCGGGATATTGCAAGGCGCGGTTTTCCGCCGTGGAACCGAAATTTTTCGTTCCCACCTGCACGAAGGCCAAGGTGCCCAGGGGCGTAAGCTGCGGACACTCCACCGTGGCCGCACTGGTTCCCGCCACCAGGAGGGCACCTTGGGCGCCGCAGGCGGTGCTGGAAAAATCGAAGTTGGAGAAGTGATTGTTCTTGTCAGTCACCAGGCTGTTGTATTCGTAGCGCACGCCGGCGTCCAGGGTAAAGTTCGGCCTCACCTTCCAGGTGTCGGTGGCGAAATAGTCATACTCGGAGCCGGTGCCGGAAATATTCACTTCGAATCCGTTGATCCAATCCTGGGGAATGCCGAGCAAGCCGTCGGCAATGCCGCTGCCAAAAGAACAGCTTCCGGGAGGGCAGGCGGCAAAAAGCTGTCCGGCGACGGCGTTAAAAACGGCGGGCGGCAGGCTCTGCTGAAGGGCGCCCAGCACCAGGGCGCCCGTGGCCACGCCGCTGAAATCGAATTCGCTGCGGATGGTGCGATCGCGGGTGAAGTTGCCGCGCTTGATGGGCCGGATGTCCACGCCGAAGGCGAGAGAATGATTGCCGTGGATGTGGGTAATGGTATCGGCGATTTCATAAGTGTTGACGGCGCCGTGCTGGGGATTATTGATTTGCGAGCCGAGTTCGGCGTAGCCGGAAAAAGTAATGCGCGGCACGCCGCTCAAAGGGCCGCTGGTTTGGGTTCCGGCAATATCCAAGGGCGCGGTGTGCGCAAACGGATTTCCTTGGTCCTGGTTGTCCAGCGTCTCATTCCAGCGGTTATAGCCCAGCTTAAATTCATTCACGGTGGAGTTGGAAATGAGATGGGTCCAGTCGATCCCGGTCATGGTGTTGACGTTGTGTACGTTGATGCCGTAATCGAGCAGACTGGAATCCTCGTTGAAAGGACGAAACTCGCGATCGCTGGTAATGTTGTAGCGGGCGAAGAAGGAATCCTTTTCGCCCCATTTGTGGTCGACGCGGGTGGCAAAGGAATCGGTGTCAATCCTCCGGTTGCCTTCGGCAATGTAGTTGGCGGCGCCGCAGCCGGCACTCGAAATATTGGGCTGAGGGTAGAGGTTCACCATGGCCGCGCCGACCGGGTCCGGTCCGGTGGCGCCGACAAGGGGCAGGATCGATCCGAGATTGTTGCCGGGCACGGTGAGGGGCGCGGCTGGGTTCAATAAAACCAGAGGATCGAGCAGCAGGGTTTTGGTGGGGCAACTGGGCGCGAGGTCGCCGGAGAAGTCTCCGACGCGCTCGGCCAGGGTGGGCACGCGGCCCTGCTGGAAGATGCTGCGCCGCTCGCGCAGTCCTTCATATGCGGCAAAGAAAAAAGTCTTGTGGCCCTGGTAAAGGCCGGGAATGGTGAGGGGGCCGCCCACCGTGCCGCCAAACTGGTTGCGGCGGAAGGGTGGAACGTTGGGGTCAAAAAAATTGCGCGTGTCCAGGGCGCTGTTGCGCAGGTATTCATAAAGCGAGCCGTGCAATTGCTCGGTGCCGGTCTTGGTCACCACGTTCACCTGGGCGCCGGCGTTGGTGCCAAAGCGGGCATCGTAGAGGCCCGTTTCCATGTTGAATTCCTGCACGGAATCAATGGGCGGGGTCACAGCGTAGGTGCCCACGGCGACGGAGGTATCGTTCAAGCCGTCAAGCCAAAAGGAGTTCATGGACTCGCGCAATCCGTTGACGTTGATGGCGCCGCCGCGATTGCTGTTTTCAGAATTCGCCGTGCCCGGCGCCACGCCCGGCGCCAGCAGAGTGACTTGCAGAAAATTCCGGCCGTTCAAAGGGATCTGCGCCACCTTCTGTTCTTCAAACGTAGCCCCCACGGTGGAGTTCTCGGTATTGGTCACCGGTGCGGTGGCGTGGACCTCCACCGTTTGAGACTGGCTCCCCACCTCGAGCCGAATATCGATCCTGGAGTGCTGGTCCACCAGCAACTCAATGGGAATGCCGGTGGTGTAAGTCTTAAATCCTGCTTTGGTGGCGGACATGGTGTAATGACCAGGGGGAAGAAGCGGAATTTCATAGAGCCCATCCTGATTGCTGGCGGCGCTGCGGGTGAACCCCGTGTCCTTTTCAGCAGCCGTCACCTTGGCGCCGGCGATGGCCGCTCCACTGGCGTCAGTGACTGTGCCCATCATGCTGCCCTGCGCCTGCTGTGCCCGCGCCGGAGTCATCCCGCCGGCAAGAAGCAGACATAAACCCGCCAAACATGCACGCTGAAATTGCCGCATGAAGTTGCCCCCTAGACCTTCGACAGTTAGCCGGTCGATAGTTCTGCGGCCAATTTTGCTTGCGCTTTTCATCGAAGTCAAGCCACGAATGTGACAGTTTCAAAAGCGTCACAAGGAGAAGTTAAGAGGTTAAAAGCTGACGCGAGCGGCGCGCTCCATTCGATTTGCCGCAGGCGATTGGGAATCGGTCGGCGAAGGTTCGAGCGGGGAGGATGAAACTCATGCTGCGCGGTGACGTCTATGAGGCATCGCTCAATCCCGTGCCCGGCACCGAACAGGGCGGCGTGAGGCCGGTCGTGATTGTGAGCCGCGACGCCAACAACCGGAACAGCCCGGTGGTGATCGCCGTACCTTTCACCGGACTCGAAAACTGCCCGAAGATTTATCCCAGCCAGGTAGTGGTGAAGGCGAGCGAAGGGGGCTTGACCAAGGATTCCGTGGCCATGACGGAACAGGTGAGAGCCGTTTCCAAGAAAAGGCTTGGCAAATTGCTGGGCCGCCTCGCTCCGGAACGCATGGCAGGCATTCCGATGGCGCTGAAGATTGCCTTGGACCTGGACTGATGGGGAGGCGCTCCCACAGGAGCGGTAGTGTGGGAGTCTGAAAAACGAATGGAATCGGAACTGCTTGGAAGGGGTCTGAGTGAGTTGGGGATGAAATTGCTGTCTATGGTAAAAAAGAAAAACTCGCGCTCCGCGCCACATGTGGAGGAATGTAATGAGAATTATAGTTGCTTCGACACTCGGGTTTTTGCTGATCGGTTCAGCAGCCATGGTTCCAAACCAATCTAAGAATGCCCCTCAGGTTAAGCCCATAAAGACTTTGATGGTTGTCGATGCCACCAACAAAGTGGTGGGCTATGTCCTCTCGATAAACTTTCAAACTGAGAGCTATAGGTTAGCCACTATCCCCACTGTCTCTCTTCAGTACAGAGATCAGGTCGTGGTGGTTGGGGTTACGCCCGACCACTTTATTGGACAAGATCCCACGCTGTTGTTCGATGGACCCGAATGTACAGGGACTCCTTACCTAAGGGATCTAGGGGGCTATAACTATGACCACCTGACCCCTCAGAGCTTTGTGATGAACGACGGAACACTCGTTGTTGCCGATCCTGCTGTCTCGTCGGCTCCCGTGGCGATCACAGTCGAGTCGTACCTCGACAACATAAACGCTCCGAACCCCAGCGTGTGTGAGCCTGGGGGTGGATATGAGGCGGAGGCTATACGGACCAGTCCGCCTGTGAATCTGAACCAGCTTTTTCAAGGCCCTTTTCGATTGCAAGCTCAGTAGAGGCTTTGACCGATCGCGGGAAAGGTCATTCGAAGAACTATGCCAGCCAAATCTTCGATGGTTCGCGCGTGATATATAATGCAGGCTTCCATGGCAGTGCGACTCTCAACTCCGTTTTTCAGTTTCTTTACTTAATGTCCTCCTACGCTTAAAATAGATAGTTTCCGAGTACCGCGCTGGCCCTTGCTGTGTGCCTACTCTGGGATTTATTGTCATGGGTGTCGAAACGACTTATCAACCGCCGGTCTCCGTATCCACCCCCGCAGCGGGGACGGCGGTGGCCAATGATGACGCCATTGTGGTGCGCGGGGCGCGGGTTCACAACCTGAAGAACGTCGATTTCGAAATTCCTCACAACCAATTGACCGTGGTCACCGGGGTTTCCGGGTCGGGCAAATCGAGCCTGGCGTTTGACACGGTTTACGCCGAAGGGCAGCGCCGCTATGTGGAGTCGCTCTCCGCCTACGCCCGCCAGTTTCTGGAGCGCATGGAGAAGCCCGACGTCGATGAAGTGACGGGCATCGCGCCCGCGGTGGCCATCCGGCAGAAAAATTCCTCCCGCAATCCGCGCTCGACGGTGGCGACGGCCACGGAAATCTACGATTACGTGCGGTTGCTCTTCGCGCGCATTGGCGTGACCACGTGCCGCCAGTGCGGTGAGGTGGTGGGCAAAGATCACGTGGACGGAATCGCCGACCGGGTGATGGCGCTCGAGTCGGGGCGGCGATTTTACGTCCTGTTTCAAGTGAAGAGCGTTGCGGCGAAGGGCGCAGCAAACAGCGTTGATGCGGATACAAAATTCGTAGGGGCGGTTCGCGAACCGCCCCTTGCGAAGAGGGGGAGCCGTGCCAGCCGGAAATCACGAATCAGCAAAAGCGTTCCACCGTCCCCGATACCGCCGGACGAATCGCAGAAACTGCGGCTCTTCGCCCTCCGCCAAAGCGGATTCAATCGTCTTTACCAGGGCGGGCGCGTTTTTGAGTTTTCAACCCCCGAATCGTTGCTGGAAATTGATTTTGCCCGGCCCGTTTTTGTGATGGTGGACCGGCTGGCCATCGGCGCGGAAATGCGGCAACGGCTGATCGACTCCATTGAAATCTGCTATCGCGAGTCGGGCGAGGCGATTCTGGAATTTGTTGCGGCGGAAGGAAGCACCGGCGGCGCGCAAGCATCGCCGGCGGCGCCGGAACGTTTGGTTTTCAATGAACGTTTTGAGTGCAAGCGCTGCGGGATTGTTTATGAAGAACCGGAGCCACGGCTGTTCTCATTTAACAATCCTTTCGGAGCGTGTCCACGCTGCCAGGGATTTGGCAACACGATTGATTTCGATCTGGACCTGGTGATTCCCGACAAAAATAAAACTTTGTCCGAGGGCGCGGTGGAGCCGTGGACCAAGCCGCGCTACCGGGGGTTCGTCAACGAGATGAAACAGTCGGCGCGCGCGGCCGGCGTCCCGCTGGACGTGCCTTACCACAAGCTGACGCCCGAACAACTGGAATGGCTGATGAATGGCGATGGGGAATTCGTGGGCATTCGCGGCTTTTTCAAATACCTGGAGCGGAAAAAATATAAGCTGTACATTCGTGTCTTCCTCAGCCGGTTTCGCGGCTACGCGCTCTGCCCCGATTGCCACGGGGGGCGATTGCGCCGCGAGGCTTTGAATGTCCGAATCAGCGGGCGGACCATCATCGAAGTGGGCCGAATGTCCATTCAGGCCGCCTATCAATTCTTCAACCAGCTTCGGCTCGCGCCGGCGGAAGCAACGGTGGCGGAAAAAGTTCTGGAAGAAGTTCAGTCGCGGCTGAAATTTCTCTACAAGGTCGGGCTGGAATACCTCACGCTCGACCGGTTGGCGTCCTCGCTGTCAGGCGGCGAATCGCAGCGGATTCAGCTGGCCACGGCGCTGGGCTCGAATCTGGTGGGGGCGCTTTACGTTTTGGACGAGCCGAGTATCGGCCTGCACGCGCGCGACACCCACCGGCTGATCGAAATCCTGAAGAGCTTGCGTGACATTGGCAACACCATCCTGGTGGTGGAGCACGACCCGGACATGATGCGCAACGCCGACCGGATTCTGGACCTGGGGCCGGGCGCAGGGGAGCACGGCGGAAAGATCATGTACGCGGGCGATTGGAACGGGCTGCGGGCGGACGCGCGCTCGCTGACCGGGCGCTACCTTTCCGGGGAGCTGGAAATTCCCGTGCCCGACCGGCGGCGCCGCCCCGGCAAATTCCGCCTGAGGATTCGCGGAGCGCGCCAGCACAACCTGAAGTCGATTGACGTGGATATTCCGCTGGGCCTGATGGTGTGCGTGAGCGGGGTTTCCGGCTCAGGAAAATCCACCCTGGTTCACGACGTGCTTTACCACGCGCTGATTTCGCGGCGGGGCCAGCCGGCGCCGCGCGCCGAATTCGAAACGATTGAGGGTGACGGCGCGGTGGGCGAGCTGGTGCTGGTGGACCAATCGCCGCTGGGGCGCACGCCGCGCTCCAACCCGGTGACCTACATCAAAGCCTTCGACGCGATTCGCGAGCTGTTTGCCGCGACGCCGGAAGCGCGCAAGCGCGGGATGTCCTCCGGCCATTTTTCCTTCAACGTACCGGGCGGGCGCTGCGAGGCCTGCCAGGGCGACGGGGTGGTGACGGTGGAAATGCAGTTCCTCGCCGACGTCGAACTGATTTGCGAGGAGTGCCGGGGACGGCGCTTCAAGCCGGGCACGCTTGAAATTCGTTTCAAAGGAAAAAACATTTATGACGTGTTACAGATGACGGTGAAGGAAGCGCTCGTCTTTTTCTCCAGCGTACACAAGGTCACCGGCAAAATTCGTGTGCTGGATGAAGTGGGCCTGGGCTACCTGCGCCTGGGACAATCCGCCACCACCCTTTCGGGCGGCGAAGCCCAACGCGTGCGCCTGGCCGCCCATCTGGCTCACCCGACCAGCGACAACACCCTTTTCATTTTCGACGAGCCCACCACCGGCCTCCATTTTGACGACATCAACAAACTGTTGGCCGCGTTCCGAAAATTGTTGGAGGCGGGCGGGAGCGTGCTGATCATCGAGCACAATTTGGAAGTATTGAAAACGGCCGACTGGATTATAGACCTCGGACCGGAGGGCGGCGATGCCGGCGGTTACCTGGTGGCGGCAGGCACGCCGGAAGAATTGGCCGGGAACCCGCGCTCGCACACGGGAAAATATTTGGCCGCCTATCTGGCGAAACATGGGTGAGCGTTCGAGTCAAAGCGAATGCCAACGCGCGCGCCGGCGCGGGCTTCCGGCCGCGCGCCGCGCGCTGCTCGGCCTGGCGCTGCTGACCGTTTCAATCCAAGCCGGAGCGCAGACCCAATCCAAAACGCCCGCCCCAGCGAAATCCCAGTCGTCCGCCTCGACTGAAGGTCAAACGCCGGCGAAAATTGAAGCGCTGTTGCACGATTCTGAGGATGCGCTGAACCGGAATGATTTCGCTGCCGCCGTGACTTCGCTGAAAGCGCTGCTGGACCTTCAGCCGGACTTGACGCCCGCATGGTTCTCCCTCGGCTACGCCTACACGGGCCTGCACCAGAATGACGATGCGGTGGCGGCCTATCGCACGGCGATCGAGCATGAGCCGGATTTGTTTGAAGCGCGGATCAATCTGGGGATTTTGCTGGTGGAAATGAATCGCCCCCAGGACGCCCTGGAGCACCTGAAAAAGGCCTCGGCGCTGAAGCCGGAGAATGCGCGCGCCCATCTCTATTTCGGCCGCGCGCTGGCCGCCGCCGGGCAGGCGGAGGCGGCGCAAAAACAGTTTCAGGAAACGCTGAAACTTGATCCCGCCTCCGCCATCGCGCACTTTGACCTGGCCCAAATCGAACTGAACCAAAAGCAATTTGAGGAAGCGCGGGCGGAATTCGAAAAGGCCGCCAGCCTGGACGGCCATCTGGCGCAAGCTTTGCTCGGCGCGGCGCTGGCGCTCGAGGGGCTGAAGCGGAATGCGGACGCGGCGACCTACTTTGAAAAATATCTGGCGGCACAGCCCGACGACCTGGAGACGCGTTTCCACCTGGCGAAAATCAATCTCCAGGAAGGAAAGAACGAAGAGGCGCTGGTCAATCTGCAAAAGGTTTACCAGGCGAAGCCCGGCTTGGCGGGATTGGCCGCGGCCCTGGGTGACGTTAACGCACTGCTCAAGAAGCTGCCCGATTCTGAAAAATTCTATCGCGAGGCGCTGGCCGAAACTCCGGACGATTCGGACCTGCACCGCGCGCTGGGCAAAACTCTGCTGGATGAAGAGAAGCTCGAGCCCGCCGAAAACGAATTTCGCGCCGCTTTGAAATTGAATCCGCAGAACCGGGAAGCGCTGCACGGCCTGGCCGCCACGCTTTACCTGGAAAAGCGATACCCGGAAACCATTCCCCTGCTGGAAGCGCGCACGCAGGAGCCTGATCCGCCTGCGGAAGCGTTTTTCCTGCTCGCCACTTGCTACGACCATTTGCGCATCAATCAGAAGGCGCTCGCGGCCTACGAGCGTTTCCTCGCGATTGCCCAAGATGAAAACCCCGACCAGGTGTGGCAGGCCCAGCAGCGGGCGAAACTCCTGCGCCACATGCTGGAGAAATAGCTATAATGAGCTCGATATGGCACTGCGCAGGCAAACCTTGGCCGTCGCGGCCTGCCTGGCGATGGTTACGGGCGGGGGGGTGGTGGTGTCTTTGCACGCGGCCCACACCGACAAGGAAGAGGACTTGCTCCCGCGAATCGAGGAAGAGCACAACCCCATCAAGAAAGCCAAATTGGAAATTCGATTGGCCCGGGTAAAACTTCTCCAAGCCAGCGGGGCGTGCCAGAAAGACGATCACGATGCGTGCACGAAATTATTGGGTTCCTACCTGGAGCTGGTGAGGAGTTCATGGAAAGACCTTCAATCCTCCGGCAAGAATCCCGTGAAGCACCCTTCGGGTTTCAGGGAATTGGATATTGCCCTGCGCGAGGACGCCCGCACCCTCGATGATTCGCGAAGGGAAATGCCATTTGAGGATCGCGCCGTTCTCGATCCCGTGATCGTGGAAGCGAATAAAGTTCATGACCAGGTTTTTGCCGCCCTCTTTCCTTCTGGAAGCCCGCCCGCCAAGAAGAAACACGCTTGGCAATCACACTTTGGGGGAGGGAGGAGCGAATGAGATGCGCCCCAACAACCGCACTCGCCGTGGCGATGTTCATCGCAACTTCCTCCGCCCCGCACGCGCAGCAGAAGACGGATTACCTTACGGAAGACGAGCAGGACAAAATGCGCGAGACGCAGGACCCTTCGGAAAGAATCAAGCTCTACCTGACCATCGAACAGAACCGGCTGGATCGTTTTGAAAATTTCCGCACCCAGCCCCAGGAAGACAAATATGACAACGGAGGCTATCTGGATAGCTTGCTAGGGCAGTACATCAGTGTGGACGATGAATTAAAAAACTGGATCGAGGACCAGTTCGACCGCAACGGGGACATGCGCCTGGGCCTGCGCGCCCTTCTCGACGCAGGGCCGAAACAATTGGAACAACTCCGGCGGTTGCAACAAACACCCGACCCGCATGCGAAGGATTTTGGCGGCAGCCTGCGCGACGCCATTGCCGACCTTACGGACACGCTGGACGGCGCCACCCAGGCGCTGGCCGCACAGGAGAAGAAATTCGGCGCATTGAAAAAAGAAGAGAAGGCGGAGGCCCAGGCCAACAAAGACCGAGCCAAGGAAGAAAAGAAGCGGACGAAGGAAGAAAAGAAATTACGCAAGAAAGAGCGCAAGTCGCGCGCGCGGGGGGATTCGGACTCGAATCAGGATTAAGTCCAGCCGCTGCCTGACGACGCGGAATGCCTATGGAACAACTCCTCCTGCCGCTCGCGCCCGCCGCTGAATTACCCGCCTTCCTGCCCCGTGATGCTTTCGCGCGCGCCTTCCGGCGCCTGGGCCTGAAACGCGCCGTGCCCGATTTCCAGGTGGAGTTCCGCTCCTTCGCCGGAATGCGCAGCACCATCCGATTGCACGAAAACCGGGCCCAGGTGCGCGTGTCGGACATTCTGGCCGAGGCCCCGCCCCTGGTTCTGGAAGCGCTGGCGGAAATCCTGCTGGCGCAACTTTTCCGGCGGCGCCCGTCGCGCGAGGCTCGCGAGTGTTATATGGCGTATACGTTCAAGCCCGGCGTGCGCCAGCGGATCGACGAAGCGCGCCGTCAGCGCGGATCGAAGCGCCTGCTCCCGGCCCGCGGCCGCCACTTCGATCTGGCAGAGATGTTTACCGCGCTGAATAAAAGCTTTTTTGCTGGCGAACTGCCCGCCGCGCGCCTGGGCTGGAGTCTGAACCGCTCGCGCCGAACTTTGGGGAATTACGATGAGGCTCACCGGACCATCACCATCACGCGCTGGTTTGACTCGCCCTCGGTGCCGCGAACTCTGGTGGAGTACGTGGTCTTTCACGAGATGCTGCACATGCGCTTCCCCACGGCCCGCAACGGCCATCGGCGGGTGGTCCACTCCGTCGAGTTTCGCAAGGCCGAAAAACAATTCCCGAAATACGAGGCCGCGCTGCGCCAGTTGAAGCGGCTGACCGCCGGGCGGGCGGCGGGGCTGGATTAGCGCGCTGCTCATTCGCTGCTTGACATCATGATGCCACGCGGATAGCGTCAAGAGGTGCGAATAACAATCACCCTCGACCCGGTCGTCAACGCAAAGCTTCGGGCGGGAGTCCGCAGGTCGGGCAAACCTTTCAAGTACGTTGTCAACGATCGCCTCCGCGTGGGAATCAACGCTCAATCTCAGGCGAGCGCGTCAAAGCCCTTTGTAGTCAAAGCCAGGCCCTTGGGGCTGCGTCCGGGTTTAAACTACGACAACATTGAAAAACTTTTAGATAAAATAGAAGGGCCGCTGCGCAAGTGATCGTTATTGACGCCAACCTTCTGCCCTATGCTGCGGGTTTGTCTTAGTAGATCGTCTGGCTTCGATCCAATTAGGGGAAGTTCGCGCAAATACTTTTCGAATCGATTGTCGAAAATAAAAATCACTCGCACCGCAATGCCACCATGGGGTCCACTTTCGTCGCTCGGCGAGCAGGGAGATAGGCCGCGAACGCGGCGGCAATTAACAGCAATGCTGTGACCCCCAGAAACGTGAGCGAATCCAGGCGGAAGATGCCAAAAAGCAGACTGCCCAGTGCGCGCGTTAAAGCCAAAGCGCAAGCAACACCAATGGCAAGCCCGGCGAGAGTCAACTTCATCGCGTAGCCCACCACGAGCCTGACCACATCCACGCGCTGCGCGCCTAGCGCCATGCGCACGCCTATTTCATTCGTTCGCTGGGCCACGGAATATGTCATGACGGCGAATATCCCTGCCACCGCCAGCAGCAGGGCGACAACCCCGATGCCGACCATCATGTCAGCCGCATAATTCAGTCCAAAAACGCTATCTGAAAAAAGTTGCTTCAATGTCCTGATGCCGTAAGCGGGCTGGTCGGGGTCTATGCTCCTGATCGCCGCGCGGGCCGATGCGGCCAGGGCGGCGGGATCTCCATGGGTGCGGACTACAAAAGCGGTTAAAAGTCCCGGCGCTTGTGTAAAGGGAAAGTAGATGACCGGACCCGGCTGATCATCGATGGGAAACGTCTTGGTTGTCGCTGCCACGCCCACAATAACCCGCCACGGTTGATGCGATTCCTCCCGCCCCAGCTTGATGCGCTTGCCGATGGGATCCTGGTCAGGCCAAAGGCGGCGAGCCAGATTTGCGCTGACGATCGCCACGGGCGGAGCATCGGGTCCGTCTTCAGCCGTAAACACTCGCCCCTTCAGGAGGGCGATGCGCAGGGTGCGGAAGTAATCAGGGGAAATATCCTCCACAAGGGATCCGCGGCTCTCTCCGGGAGCGAGGGGAGGCTGGCCTTCCACAGTATATTCTTCCCAGTCTGTGTTCCAGCTATAGTCGGCAGGCAAGCTGGTGACTCTGGCCGCCGACTCAACGCCGGGGAGATGCTTCAACCTTTCCAACGCCTCATCGTAGAAATTCCTTCTACGGTCATTGTCACGGTATTTCGCTCCGGAGAGGGCGACGTTGAAAGAGAGAACGTGGCTGCGATCGAACCCGGGGTCCTTGGCCAGCAGCTCGCCAAAGCCCCGTACCATGAGTCCTGCACCCACGAGCAGGATAAGCGCCAGAGCCACTTCTGTGACCACGAGCATCGCGCGCAGGCTGCGAGCACCAGCTCCCGAAGTTGTCCCTCGGCCGGCTTCCCTCAGCGCATCGTTGAGATCTGTGCGTGAGAGGTGCAAGGCCGGCGAGAGTCCGGCGAGGATCCCGGTAAGAACAGCGACCAAGGCCGTGAACGCCAGGACTCTCCAGTCAATTTCGATGTGGCTGGCCCCCGGAACGTTCTGAATGATCATGGGCGGGAAGGTTCGGCGCAGGAGGCTGAATCCCCAGGCGGCAAAGGCAAGGCCTGCGAGCCCGCCCGCTATGGCAAGCATGATGCTTTCCACGAGCAATTGCCGCGCGATTTGCCATCGGCTGGCTCCCAGCGCGCGCCGCATCACAATCTCCTTCTGGCGAGTCGTGGCGCGGGCCAACTGCAAGTTCGCTACATTGGAGCAGGCGAGCAAGAGGACAAAAGCGGCAGCGCCCGCCAGCACCAGAAGAAGCTGCGGCCCGGTTCCCTGGGTAAGCGAATCGACTAGGCCCACAACTTTGGCGCCATGGCCGGCGTTAGTCTGGGGGTACTCGCGCTCCAGCCGCGCCGCAATCGCCTCCAGGTCCGCCTGCGCTTGCGAGGCGGAAACTCCCGGCTTTAAGCGGCCAAGCAGTTGCAGAGTCTGATTGGCGCGGTCCGCCTGCTCGGCAGGGGTGAAATCGAATGCAGACCAAATATCGGTCCCCGGAGGATAATCCATTTCCTCCGGCATGACGCCCACGATGTCGAATTTTTCGCCGTCCAATTGCACGCTTTTACCAATTACGGAAGGGTCAGCGCCCAGATGTTGTTGCCAGAATTGATGGCCGAGGACCACTACGGGCACATGGCCGGGTTGGAAATCAGGGGCGGAAATCGGCCGGCCTAGCTGCGCCGGGATTCCAAAAAGCGGAAAGAACTGGGCTGAAACCTGATAACTCCGCATCACCCGCTCGGCGGCGCCCGCCCCGGTGAGATTCACGCTCCAACGGCGATAGGCGGCGAGCTTTTCGAATCCCTTAGCCTGGTCTTTCCAGTCGCGGAAATCGGCGGCCGACAAGCCGAAATCCTGGTCTTGCTGCTGGCGTGCCGTTTCGTAGACGTTCATGATTCGGTCAATATTCTTGAAAGCGAAGGGGCGCAAAATGAGGGCGTTGACGAAGCTGAAGACATTGGTTACGGCCGCGATCGCGAACGCTAAGGTAAGCACCGAGACGGCCGTGAAGCCAGGATTATTCCCCAGCACCCGCAAGCCAAACCGCAAGTCTTGTCGAATTCCTTCCATCTTTTTTGTAGCGGCGGTCTATGACCGCCGGTCTTTTTCCGTTCCGGCGGTCATAGACCGCCGCTACAACTCTATTCAAACGCCAGTTTGGCGCGCTGGTAGCCGGTCCGTAAAGACGACTGAAATGCGATCGCGGCCGCAGCAAAGATGGCCAATCCCAGGACCACAAAGTCAATCCATTGTTCAAGCGAGCCGGTCGGCTCGAACATGACCAGCAGGCGATAGTTTTGCAAGCAGAATACAAGAGTAAAAACAGCCCAAAAGACGGTCAACATATCGAAACGCTGGTAGCACAGCGACAAAACCAGGCATTCGATGAGCAGGAGCACGACCTTCCAATGGTAGGGCTGAACCGCTCCCAGATAAATTATTGGGCCGGACAGTAGGGCGGCAGTTAGCGCCGAGGCGGCAAGCACGGATACCCAGGCGCGTCGTAACAACCGGGAGATCAAGGAAACTGTAAACGTAAGCGAAAAGGAGATGGCCATTCCATTCCAAAACGCCCAAAGGGCGACGCCCCCGGTTGTCCACGACCTATTAAGAAATTGGGTTCTCGGTTGAATGATCTGATTGAAACTGTCCAGCCGCATGGGCATGTGGGTGGTGCCCGCCCAAACCATGAGAGAGTCCAGGCCCAGTAAGGCCAGCCCGAGGAGACTCCCGCGCAGAACAGCAAGCCCTAAAGATTGCGGTGCATTTTTTCCCGCAAGCCGCCGAGTCAAGCTTAAGAACTTGGCCGGGGCCGCTCTTTGAACCGCACATTCGAGGGCGACAGACACGCAGAAACCAATGAAAGTTATCACAATGGCCGGACCTAGTTGCGAGACGAGCAGTGGGAAGAAAGGCTCGTCAGGCAGCCCGCGCCAGCTATTCCATGCCCAGCAAGCAATCAGCCCGGCAATGAATACCACTCGCCAGTGAGCCATCCAATTAGCTCGACGCCTTTGGATAAAACCTATGATCATGGCGGGGAAAAACACGAGCCCCACCAACGAAACCTGACGGGCATAATAATCGAAATCGTAGTCAACGGGCGCCGAAAAGTATGAATTGAGATAGCGGATCGCATGGCCTACCAGGCGAACTTCGTAGCGCTTCTTGAGTCCGTGATAATTCTTCGCGTCCACCCAAGTGAACAGGGTGGTCGCCGGCCCGGAAGAGATGTCGTTCTCTGCGGAATCTGCGCGGAGAAGCGACGGGTCAACTCCAAAAAAGTTTCTGATGGCGTTTTCCGCCAGTGGCCTCGCCTCTTCAATTGAGAGCTTTTCGCTGGCAGCCGTACTGGAGTAGTCGCCCGCAAACTTTTGAAGAGCGCCACGGTTGTCTATTACGACCTGGGTTCCCTTCTCGCCGCCGGTGTAATACTTCTTTTCAATCCAATGCAGCTCCCATAACCAGCATGGCGCCGTGCCGCCAAGAAGTTCAAGGGCTGTCGGCGCGCCCGCAGTCTTGGCGAGATAGTCATACTGTACCTCACACCCCCAGACGTTAAGCTTTCTCACCCCAATTGGGGACACGCCGAGTCTCTGCAAGTTCTCCTGAGCGATGCGAAGCAAGACGCTACTGTCGAAAGAAACCTTGTTCCGCTGCGCAATGCTGGTGCGATTGAAGAAGGGGAAGAAGAGTGCCAGACCGGCGATGCCGGCGGCCACCAGCAGCCAATCGCTTCGTTGCCAGCGAGTGAGGTGAACCGGGAGTTCGGTTTCTTCGCTCACTGAGGGCTTCGCTTCCGGCGTCTCGTTCAGCGCCGCTTCGAGTTCCTGGGCGGACTGAAATCGTTTGGCCGGGTTCTTCTCCAGGCACTTCCAGATAGCGCGGTCCAGGAAGCCGGGCAGCAGTCGCTCGACTTCGCGCGGCGGCGTGGGTGTTTCATGAACGTGCTTGTGCAGGAAAGCCGCCGGGGTGTCGGCGTGGAAGGTGCGGTGGCCAGTGAACATCTCGTAGAGAATCAGGCCGAGTGAATAAATATCGCTGCGCGCGTCGGCGGGCTTGCCTTCGGCCTGCTCGGGGCTCATGTAGGCGGGCGTGCCAATGTGGGCGCTGGTTTGCGTGGCGCCTCCTCCGATAGAATGGGCTATCCCAAAGTCCATCACCTTGGCCGTGCCTTGTTTATCAATCAAGATGTTTTCCGGTTTCAAATCGCGGTGGACGACACCTTGGGCGTGAGCCTCGGCGAGCGCGCCGCAGATTTGCGACGCCCACTCAAGGCCCCGCCGGAGGGGGACGCCGCCAAAGCGGGCGAGAATCTGCCGCAGGTTGTCGCCGCCCACGTACTCCATGGCAATGACCACGGTCGATTCGAAGCGAAGGAGTTCGTACGTCCGGCAGAGGCTCTTGTGGGTGATTTTACGAGCCAGGCGCAATTCGGATTTGAAGCGTTCCAGGGTTTCGGGAAGGCTGGCAATCTCGGGCTTCAATACTTTGAGAGCGACGATTTCGCCGGTCTCACGGTCGCGAGCTTTGTAGACAACTCCCATGCCACCCCGCCCGAGTTCGGCGAGGATGTCGTAGCGCTGCTGCAACGGCTTATGAGTGGGGTCAGCCAGGCTGGAATTAGATGCTGGCGATAGCGGAAGCGAAGGATCGCCTATCGTCGGCTGGTCAGAGCCATCGGCGATTGGCGGACCCGGCTTCTGGTCCTCATTGTCCACCGCAGAAGTTCTCCGTGGTCATTGAATTCTATGATCCCTTTGGATTATGCCCTCGCTGCCCACAGCATACAATCGTGCCCGCACGATGGCAAGACCGGAAGGAGCGCCTGAAATGCGGAGTGGATGGAGCATTTGAAAAGCAGAGAAAAACACAATCTAAGGGAGGCGCAGGCAATTTAACGAGGAAGAATTTCAAATTTTATGGATCAAATTTCCATTTTCCGTTTTTCCGTCACACAGCATTCAACCCATCCAGCATAGGACCCGGGCAACGCTGGGGCTCGCGGGAAAGGGACTTGACGGCTTTTCGCAGGCGAACCAGTGCGGCAGAATGGAGTTGAGAGACGCGCGATTCGTCGATTCTCAATTGCGAGCCGATTTGCTTCATGGTGCGCTCGCGGGCGTAGTACAGGCATATGATCAAGCGCTCGCGTACCGAAAGACTGGTAAGGGCGCGGTTCAGAATATCGATTTTCTCGCGGCGATAGCAAAGGGCGAATTGATCTTCGTTGCTTTTCGCAGGAAGGCTTTCCGCCGTGGGCTGCGGCTCCGTCGCGTACCCCCTGGGTCGCAACCAATCAATGCCCAGGGGCTGAAATTCCCGCACCCTTCTATACCAGTTCTTTAGGCTGATGCCTTGCGCCTGCGCCATCTCCTGGTCGCCGGCCGGATGGCCCAGCCGCGCTTCCAATTCGCTGTGAACTTTTTCCGCTTGCTTGATCTTTCGGCGCAGATCGCGCGAGGCGCCGTCCATGCTGCGCAGGCTGTCCAGGATGGCTCCGCGTATGCGATGCTGGGCGTAGCTTTCGATCTTCACCCGCTTGCTCGGGTCAAACTTCCGCACCGCATCCACCAGGCCCACCGACCCGGCGCCCACCAGGTCATCCACTTCGATGTGGGCGGGAAGGTGGGCGCGCATCTTTCTTGCCACCCGCTGCAGCAACGGGAACAGGTCGGCCGCGCTCTGGTTTTGGTCCGCTTCAATTCGACCCATCCGGTTCGTCGGCGCACACGCCTCGCCGCCCGGCTGCCCGCAAAACTTCCGCCCTTGGTCCAAAGTTTGAAAACCGGCAGGGCGCAATCTGCCGGTGGAATTGCTGCCGCGATAATGGCTTTCCGAGGTTGCGAATTGAGTTCCCATTCAGTGCCCCTTTCGATTAAAAGTTGGGGCGCGCGCCTGTCGCATTTCAAAGTCGCCCGCCCCTCGATGAAACTGTGCCGTCGTCCACACGGAACGGCCTGCTTCCGCTTTTCGATGACATTTACGCTTTCAGGAATTAACCCACGCAGCATTGATTTGTGCACGCGGCGTGCCGTGTTTGCTGAAGGGTTAATAAAAGCGCCGGCTATCCCCGCGCTTAAGGCCGGTGCGCCAGATGGCAGAGGGAAAATACCGAAATGGCGGTTCGCCAATCTCACCCGCGCGTCCGCGCCTCTGGCCTTGCCTGGAACTCTCCTTAATTCAAAGGCATGGACGCGTGGATTTGAGCGCGAAACGGGCAGCCAGGACTCGCCCGCCATCGAATTGTTCCGCTCCCTTGCGCTAACGAGTTTTTCGCCAAAATTTATGTCGGAATTCTTCCGCCCGGCAATTTCCCACACCGTGATCCCACTGGGCCCGTTCCAAAACGGGACAGCGCCCATGGACCGCCCGCCTCCGCCAGTCGCGCGGGCAGGCCGTTGCCGGCCTTCCAAATTTCGTTCAAATGAAATGCGGGGGCCGGATGCGCGGCCCTTTCTTTCCCCCTCCGGCTCGAAATCACGGCGCCCATGGGAGGCACCATGTCCGCTCCCAGAGCGGGTTTGGTGCGGTCAGGAATTATTTTTGGTGTCCCCTCATGGGACGCGTCGAAAAGGCCGAAAGAACAGTGATGGGCCAAGGCAGGCTGGGTGGAAGCATGATAATCGGCTCACTCCAAAATCCCTGGTTGACAATTTTGAACTCGTCCCAAAATGGAACGGGGCTCGTCCCGGCCTCATGCCTCGCTCAGAGCGGAAGTTCGCGGGGCAATTTTCGGTTGTTTTATATTGCGGCAATATTCCTTACTCACACGGTGTGGCATTTTGCTGGGTCATGATTTGACAAGGGGTTAGCAAGGTGAAGTCAAAATCCCTGACCATGAAAGCTCATCCAATTTCCCAAGAGCGCAAATCCGAAGGCCACGAGCGGTCTGGCGCGCCTGCTGTCGCTCGTTTTCCCAAAATGGAACCAGGCCCGCGGCCCACAAGATTGAACACCGTAAGCGAAGATGCGCTCCTTGATATGCGCGCCGGCGATCTGATTTTCCTCGATGAGTCCGCAGTCCTGCGGCCCATGGTGGAATCGGTTTTCTTCGCTGTCCTTTCATGCCCCTGCTGCGGCATCCTCGGCCTGATTATGTTGCCCCAATACCTTGGGAATCAGCCGGTCATCTGTGGGGCCGATGATTGCTCCTGCCGTTTTCGAATCCTGGAAAAGGCTCGTATCGAATTCTTGCCGGCAAGTTGATCCAGAATTTCGGTCACTGCCTCACAGGATTGAAGCCACCCGTGATTCGGGATATGATGGCCGTCTCGAATTCAGCCCCGTCTCATCAGATGGGCTTGGCGAGTGTCTGTGCGGAGGCTTCTTTCATGTCCAGAACGGTTCGCTGCGGCCTGATTCAAACCAAGTGCGATCTCTCGCCCGAAGGCCATACGCTCGCAGCCATCAAAAAAGCGATGCTGGCCAAGAATTTGCGGTTGATCGAGGAAGCGGGCCGAAAGCGAGTCCGGATTCTCTGCCTGCAAGAACTGTTCTACGGCCCTTATTTTTGCGCCGAACAAAACGCCCGCTGGTACGATCTGACCGAACGCGTGCCCGACGGACCCACCACCCAGCGCATGATGAAACTCGCAAAAAAGCACAGGATGGTGATGATCGCCCCCGTCTACGAAGAAGAGATTCCCGGCTACTATTTCAACACCGCCGCCGTGATTGACGCCGACGGGCGTTACCTGGGCAAATACCGCAAGCACCATATTCCCCATTGCCACCCCGGTTTTTGGGAGAAGTTTTACTTCACCCCGGGAAATTTGGGCTATCCCGTTTTTGAAACCCAATACGCTAAAATCGGCGTTTACATTTGTTACGACCGCCACTTTCCCGAAGGGGCGCGGGTTTTGGGATTGAAAGGCGCCGAGATTGTGTTCAACCCTTCGGCTACGGTGGCCGGACTCTCCGAATACTTATGGGAGTTGGAACAGCCCGCCCACGCCGTGGCCAACGGCTACTTTGTGGGCGCGGTGAATCGATTGGGGCGCGAGAAGCCATGGAACATCGGCGAATTCTACGGGAAGAGTTATTTCTGCAACCCGCGCGGAAAAATCGTGGCTCAAGCGAGCCGCGACCAAGACGAACTGCTGGTCGCCGATCTCGATCTGGAAATGATCCGCCAGGTGCGGTCCACCTGGCAGTTTTACCGCGATCGCCGCCCGGAAACGTATGCGGAGTTGACGGATGCTTCGAAGGGTTGATAGGAAGGCGCGACTCATCTTCACCGCGTCGATCTTCAAAACCGAAATCAGGAGTCCTCATCATGGCTGAGCCGAGGGACAAAGCAGAAACCGCACTGGCGCGGCAGGAAGTTTTGCGCAAACACAAGGAATACATTTTCCCTTGCGTCACCAACTATTACGCCGAGCCGCTGGTGGCCGATCACGCCCTGGGTCAACACGTGTGGGACATCGAAGGCAATCGCTATCTGGATTTCTTCGGCGGTATACTCACCATCAGCGTCGGTCACTGCAATCCCAAGGTCACCGGTAAAATCAAGGCACAAGTGGACCGCCTGCAACACACTTCTACCGTTTATCCCAATGAGCAAATCGTCGCCCTGGCGGAAAAGCTGGCGCAGATCACTCCGGGCCGCCTCCAGAAAAGCTTCTTCTGCAACAGCGGCACCGAAGCGGACGAGACCGCCGTGATGCTGGCGCGCATGTCCACCGGGCATTTTGACGTGGTGGCCCTCCGCCACGGTTACAGCGGCCATTCTTTGCTGGCCAAATCCCTCACCGCCCACGCGCCCTATCGGCGCGCCGGCATCGTGAGCGTCGGCATTTCGCACGCCGTGAATCCGTATTGCTACCGGTGCCCGCTGCACCTCACCTACCCCGATTGCGGAGTGGCGTGCGCCTACGACGTGGAGGAAACGATCCGCACCACCACTTCGGGCAGCATCGCAGCTTTTCTGGCTGAAACAATCCAGGGGGTGGGCGGCGTCATCGTCCCGCCCAAGGAATATTTCAAGATCGTATTCACCATTGTTAAAAAGTACGGCGGCTTGTTCATTGCCGACGAAGTGCAAACCGGGTTCGGTCGCACCGGAAAAACCTGGTTCGGCATCGAGCACTGGGAAGTCGAACCGGATATGCTCACCGGCGCCAAAGGCATGGCCAACGGCACGCCGGTGGGCTTGTGCATCGCCACCCCCGAAGTGGCCGATGGCTTCAAAGGCATGACCATCTCGACTTTTGGCGGCAATCCGGTAACCTCGGTGGCGGCCAGGGCAACCATCGAGGTTATTGAGGAAGATAAGCTGCTGGATAACGCCGACCGTGTCGGCACTTATTTTCGCGGCAAGCTGGAACAATTGCGGGAGAAATATTCGCTGATTGGCGACGTTCGCGGCATGGGCCTGATGCAGGCGCTGGAGCTTGTGAAAGATCGCAAAACCAAAGAACCGGCCCCGGAAGCGACCACGAAACTGATGGAGCGTTGCCGCGCCCACGGCCTCTTGATCGGCAAGGGAGGCCTTTTCGGCAACGTGATCCGACTTTCGCCCCCGCTCAATATCGCTGAGAGTGATGTGGACGAGGCGGTGGGCGTGCTGGATAAATCATTCGGGGAAGTTGCCGCAAAGTAGTCAGTACATCAGTATTTCAGTACGTCGGTAACCCGGGCGTGAAATTGGGGCGACCGACATACTGACCCACGCACGGACTCGGAGGAGAATCATGGCCACTACTACTCACGTGGGCGAACAAACTATTTGCCCGAATTACGTCAACGGGAAGTGGTCGCAGTCGCGCTCAGGTCTCACCGCCGAGCGGCGTAATCCCGCCCGTCACACCGACCTGATTGGACATGCGCCGTTGAGCTCGCGCCGGGAGATGGCGGAGGCGATAGAAGCTGCCGAGCGCGCCCGGGAGGCGTGGCGCGACACACCAGCTCCAGCGAGGGGCAAAATCGTCATGCGCGCGGCTCGGTTGCTGGAAGAACAAAAGGACGACGTAGCGGCTCTGTTGACGCGCGAGGAAGGCAAAACCATTGCCGAATCACTGGGCGAAATTCTGCGCTCCATCAACATCATGGAATTCACCGCAGGCGAGGCGCGCCGCCTGACGGGCGAGACGTTGCCCTCCGAGTTGCCACGGAATTTTGCTTATACCCTGCGCCAGCCGCTGGGCGTGGTGGGGTTGATCACCCCGTGGAACTTTCCGGTGGCCATCCCGGTCTGGAAAATTTCACCCGCCTTGGTTTGCGGAAATACCGTGGTGTGGAAACCAGCCGGGCTTACACCCTTCACCTCACGCCGCATCGCGGAACTTTTTGCCGCGGCGGGGTTGCCCGCCGGCGTTTTGAATATGGTGCATGGCCGGGGCAGCGAGGTGGGCGAAGAGTTGACAGAGCACCCCGCCGTGCGCGCCATCTCGTTCACCGGGTCGTGCGAGGTGGGTGGCGGCATTTACGCCAAAGCCGCCCGGCAAATGAAAAAAGTGCAGTGCGAGATGGGGGGGAAAAATCCGGTGGTGGTTCTTGCCGACGCTGACCTTGAATTGGCGGCCGATAATACCGTGCCCGGCGCATTCGGCTCCACCGGCCAGCGCTGTACCGCCACCAGCCGCGTGGTTGTGGAGGACGCCGTCGCCGACCGGTTTGTGGACATGCTCGTCGAGCGCACCGGCAAGCTTAGAGTGGGGAACGGGGCGGAGGCGGGAATCAGCGTGGGGCCGTCGGTGGACGAAGCCCAATACAAAAAAGTCCTCGAATATATCGAACTGGGCAAGAGCGAGGCGGCGGTCGTCTGTGGCGGCGGACCCCCGCAAGGCAGTGACCCGGACGGCTATTTCATTGCGCCCACCATCTTTGACCACGTCGCACCCACGGCGCGCATCGCCCAGGAAGAAATCTTCGGGCCGGTGCTGGCGGTGATCCGGGTCAAGGACTTTGAAGAGGCGATCGCGGCGGCCAACCACGTCCCCTTTGGATTGACCGCCTCGATATTTACCACGGATTCGAACCGCGTCTTCCAGGCCGTGGAGCGCCTCGAATGCGGTATGGTCCACGTGAATTCGCCCACGGTTGGCGGCGAAGCCCACGTGCCTTTTGGCGGCACCAAGGCCACCGGAATCGGCGAACGCGAAACCGGATCCACTGCCATCGATTTCTATTCCGAGATGAAAGTGGTGTATGTGGATTACACAGGTCGGAAACGTGAGGGCAAGCTTTACTGATTCTGGATATTGAGTTATCGCGGCGAATGCTCTTCATCAATGATGAGGAGTGGCCCACCGATTACGGACCGCAATTTGAACGCACTCCAAAATCCAAAATCGCAAATCCAACCTCAGACCAGTTGGCTCTGGAACCAAGATCTTGCCGCCGTTCCGCCCGAAAGCCGCGGGTGGAGCACTTATAATTACACCGCGCTCTGGGTGGCGATGAGCGTCAACATTCCCACCTACATGCTGGCCAGCGGCATGATTGCCGGCGGCATGAATTGGAAACAGGCCATCTTCACCGTTTTCCTAGGCAACGTCCTGGTGCTCATTCCCATGTTGCTCAACGCCCACGCCGGCGCCAAGTACGGCATTCCCTTTCCGGTTTTTGCGCGCTCGGCCTTCGGAGTGCTTGGCTCGAACGTCGCCGCCATTCTGCGCGCATTGGTGGCTTGCGGCTGGTTCGGGATTCAGACGTGGATTGGCGGCGAGGCCATCAACGCCATGGTGGTGGCGCTCGCGCCCGGTTGGAAGAATTATGAAATCGGCGTGCCGATATGTTTCGGCTTCTTCTGGCTTTTGAACGTGGCAGTCATCCTGCGCGGAATCAAAACCATTCGATTCCTGCAAGGCATCAGTGCGCCGTTTCTGCTGGTGATTGGACTCGCCTTGCTGCTTTGGGCGCGCGCCCACGCAGGCGGATTTGGGCCCATGCTTTCCACACCCTCCAAATTTCAGACCTTCCGCGAGTTCTTCCGATTTTTCATTCCATCACTTACCGGAGTGGTTGGCTTCTGGGCCACAGTGGCGTTGAATATTCCCGACTTCACGCGATACGCCGAAAGCCAGCGAGCCCAGATAATGGGCCAAGCGCTCGGCCTTCCCACCACCATGACTTTCTATTCATTTGTGGGAGTAGCCGTGACATCCGCCACCGCCATCATGTATGGCCAAGCCATTTGGGATCCGGTGGTCGTCCTGAGCAAATTGGGAAATCCTCTGGCGGTCGTCATCGCGATGATTGCGCTCTTGATGGCTACTCTCAACGTGAACGTGGCCGCCAATGTCGTCTCCCCAGCCAACGACTTCTCCAATCTCTACCCGCGACGCATTAGTTTTAAAATCGGCGGGCTCATCACCTGCTTTCTTGGATTGCTGATGCAACCCTGGAAGCTCTTGGCCAATTACGGCAATTATATTTTCGGATGGCTGGTCGGCTATTCCGGTTTGCTGGGCCCAATTGCAGGAGTGCTGATTGCGGATTATTTTGTAGTGCGCAAGAAGGTCCTGATCGTCGATGACCTCTACCGGCGCGGCGGGGCATATGAATTCAGCAGCGGATTCAACTGGCGAGCGATCGCGGCGCTGGCTATGGGAATCGCCGTTGCACTCGTCGGCCTGATCATTCCCCAACTGCGATTGCTTTACGATTACGCCTGGTTCGTCGGGTTCGGCGTCTCGTTCCTAATGCACGTCGCGCTCGCTGTGAGGCCTTCACAATAGACCGCCCACTAGCGTGAGCATCCCCCGGTCGAGACGGGAGACACCACAGACACCAGCGATACGAAGACACCGGAAACAAGGACACGCAGGATACAGTTATTCCTTACTTCTGGCCTCCCCACTCCCCAAAATACAGGTGATTTCGAATTAGCCCTCGAGGTCCCTGCGAGGAATCGCCGTGAGTATGACAATTCGGGCAATTTCTCGGCAACCTCGGATATAATTAGGTGATTTTATTGCGGCAAGTAGCGCGACTTGGCTGAATCTACGACCTGGATTTCGCACGCACGATGCTTCACAATTTGGGCCATCACAGTGATGGCCGCCCTTTGTATCGGCGCACACGCTGCGAAGACGGGGTCAGTGAGAGCGCTCCGCTGACCCTGCAACAATTTTTTGAGAGGGAATTTGATGGAAAAGACAAAAGCGCATCAAAAACGAGTAAAGCTAAGGAAGCAATTCTGGCCGGGTGCCGATGCGTGGACCGGTTCGGACGAACGCGGCTGGTTTTTCGCGCCACGCACTCTGCCACTTGTGCTCGGGTTGATCGCGTCCAAGGATTTGAGCGGCAGATGCGATCCAACCCGAGTGTACCTCGAACTCTGGTCGCGTCACTTTAGTGGTGGGATCATCGAAATGAAACACGAAGGGGATCACGCCTATGCCGCCGGTTATGTCGGCAATCGCGGTGTTCGCACGTGGCAAGAGCGCATGAAGATCCTGGAGAAGAACGGATTCATCAAAGTCCAGCAAATCGGCAATCAGCAGTACGCATATGTGCTGTTAGTGCATCCAACAACTGCCATCAATCAGTTGCGAAATGCAGGGAAGGTGCCGGACATATGGTGGCAAACATACTGTGCTCGTCAGATCGAAACCAAAGAGCCAACTTACAAGCAGCGAATGAAGGCCAAGGCGGAAGCGAAGGTCGTCACCACGGGTTCTTCTACTGCGCAGTCGAAGAAGTCAAGCATCGCGTGACGCGCATCAGGCGTTCCCCCAAAGCGATGGAGTGGAGGCCGTGCCTTCTGCGTGCCGCTGCTGTCTCGTGCGATCATTCCAGGACATGATGGGATTTCCCGTCTCCACTTCTTTCATGGTAATGCAACCGTGCACCGGGCAAACGAGGGCGCAAAGATTGCAGCCCACACATTCATCCTCAATGATGCGCGGGATGCGATCCTTGTTTCCATCAGTTTTTCCAAACATCCCCAGCTGCACCGCCGGAGAGCTGGCCGGAAATTCTTCAATGCACTGGTGGGCGCCATCCTCGCAAGCTACATAGCAAAGGTGGCAGCCGATGCAAAGATCCGCCTTGATGTCCGCGATGATTTTGTAATTCAGATCGAGGTCGCCCCAGTCCGCAACATTGTTGACGGCACGTCCGCGCAAATTGTCGAGACCGGGGAATCCTTTCGAGTCGAGATAATCATTTAATCCGTCCAGCAAATCTTCCACGATTCGGAAGCCGTAGTGCATTACGGCCGTGCAGACCTGCAACGAACTGGCGCCCAGCGCTATAAATTCAGCGGCATCGGGCCAGGTGGAAATCCCGCCAATGCCGCTGATGGGAATCTTCACGCGCTTGGCGCATGCGGAAACCATGTGCAGGGCGACCGGCTTCACCCCCGGGCCGCAGTATCCGCCATGGGACGACTTGCCGCGCACGGTGGGGCGCGGCGCGAAAGTATCCAGGTCAACCCCCATCAGGCTGTTGATGGTGTTGATCAGGGAAATGCCGTCGGCGCCGCCTTTTTCCGCCGCCACCGCGATCTTGGTGATGTCGGAAATATTCGGGGTCAGCTTGGCGATCACCGGCGTGCGCGCCACTTCCTTCACCCATTCGGTGATCATGGTGGTGTACTCGGGCACTTGACCCACTGCCGCGCCCATGCCGCGCTCGCTCATTCCGTGCGGGCAGCCGAAATTCAATTCCAAACCATCGCACCCGGAATCCTCGGTGCGCTTCACCATTTCGTGCCAGGCTTCGCGCCGCGATTCCACCATCAGTGAAACGATCACGGCATGGTGCGGGTAGCGCTTCTTGACTTCGGCAATCTCGCGCAGGTTTTCTTCAATGGGCCGGTCGCTAATCAACTCAATATTGTTGAAGCCCATCAGTTTTTGCGAGCCCAGGTCAATGCCGCCATAGCGCGAAGTCGTATTGATAATGGGCTCGCCCACCGTCTTCCACACCGCGCCGCCCCATCCAGCGTCGAATGCGCGCATCACCTGCCCGGCCGTGTTGGTCGGCGGCCCCGACGCCAGCCAGAATGGATTGGGACTTTTTATGCCCGCGAAGTTGGTGTTAAGGTTTGCCATGGAATTCTCCCGCAAAAAGTAGGTGGTAGGTAGCATGTGGTAGGTGGGGGTTGCTGAATATCGGTTTCTCCCTACCTACTACATGCTACCTACCACCTACCGTCTTATGGATTCCGCGCGCGGCGCGCATTCCCTCGGCTACGGCGTCCACCACTTCTTTGCCGCCGTTTACACAATCGCCGCCGGCAAAATATTTGGGATGGCCGGTTTGGTGCGTTTCACGATTGACGACCACGCGCCCGGCATTCAGTTCCAACCCTTGAATCGATTTTACGAGATCGATCGCCGGCTGTTGCCCGAGGGCCTTCACCACCATGTCGACGTCTAGCGTGAATTCAGATCCGGCAGTGTTTTCCACTCGCGCGGCGCGACCTTTCCCCACCACATTTGTTCTCACGCATTCCAACCCATGAACTGTCGCCCCGCGCCCGAGAACTTGCAGAGGCTGGGTGTTCCAAAGAAAGATCACTCCGTCTCTCTGCGCCAATTCGTATTCATACTTGAAAGCAGGCATGGACTCCGGACCGCGGCGATAGATCATATAAACCGTCTCGGCGTTCAGTCTTCGAGCGGCCGTGACGCAGTCGATGGCCGTGTTTCCTGCCCCGATGACGGCCACTCTTTTCCCAACGTCGATGTTTTCAAAGCGCTCGATCTTGGTCCGTTCGATGAACTCCAGGGCGCCGTAAACATCGTCCAACTCTTCCCCGGGAAGCTTCAGATCCCAGGTTTCACCCAGACCCACGGCCAGGAATATAGCGTCGAACTTTCCCTCGATTTCTTCCAACGTGATGTCCTTGCCGACCTCGACTCCTTGATGGAATTTCACCCCCAGGTCTTCAATCATTTTCACTTCCCGCAAACTGTCAGCCGCGCGAGTCTTGTAAGCGGCAATGCCATAAGTGTTCAGTCCGCCGGGCATCGGATTGCGGTCGTAGATATCGACTGCGTATCCCCATTTGGCCAGTTCGGCCGCGCAGGCCAGCGAAGCCGGGCCTGATCCCAAGCATGCCACGCGATGGCCATTGGGTGCGCCAGCTTCAAACAGCCGGATGTTATGGTCGAGGACGTGATCCACCGCGTAGCGCTGCAATCGTCCTATCTCAATCGGCTTTTCACCCGACCCATTCATCACGCACGCCCCCTCGCAAAGCACTTCGGTGGGACAAACGCGCCCACAACTTTCTCCCAGTATATTCGCGCTCAATATAACCCGCGCCGAGCCTCTCATATTGTTGGTGCTGATCTTTTTAATGAATGACGGAACATCGATTCGAGTGGGACACGCCTTGATGCAGGGCGCGTCAAAGCAATACAGGCAGCGGTTCGCCTCAATCATCGCTTGTTGTGAGGTGAAGGGCGGGCTCATGTCGGCGAAGTTTCGCTCATACTCCTGCGCCGATAATTTGGGAGCGATATTAACCAATGGCATTTCCGGTATTGTAGAGCAGCAGGACTCGAATGTCAGCAGTCAGTTTGATATACAATCGGGATGGCTCACAGGTTCAACGCAACGGACATCTGGCCTCTGGCCACGGACACCCTAATATGAACTTCGACACGCTCATCAAAAACGGAATGATAGTTACCGCGACGGATACTTATCCTGCGGACATCGGAATTTCAAAAGGGAAAATTGTCGCCGTCGGCCAGGAATTGCCCGTCGAATCGGCGACGAAGACTTTTGATGCCCAACGCAACTATGTATTCCCCGGCGGCATTGACGTACACACGCATCTGGATATGCCGTTTGGAGGCACCAAGAGCGCGGATGATTTCGAGTCCGGCACCAAGGCGGCGGCTTTCGGCGGCACCACCACGCTCATCGATTTTGCCATTCAGTACAAAGGCCAGACCCTGCGCACCGCCCTCGACACATGGTGGAAGAAGGCCGAAGGCAAGGCGGTGATTGACTACGGATTCCATTGCATTATTACCGATCTGCCCGACGCGCGCCTGGAAGAAATGAATGCTCTCGTCGGCGAAGGCATCACCAGCTTCAAGCTATTCATGGCCTATCCCGGCGTGTTCATGATTGAAGACGGCCTGATCTTCAAGGCCATGCTGAAAGCATCGGAAACTGGTTCGCTGATTTGCATGCATGCCGAAAACGGCAGCGCCATTGACGTGATCGTTCAACGCGCGTTGGCGGAAGGCAAGACCGCTCCCAAATATCATGCCCTCACCCGCCCCACCACGGCGGAAGCAGAGGCGACGGGCCGGGCCATCGCGCTTGCCGAAATGGCGGGAGCGCCGGTTTACATAGTCCACTTGACGTGCAATGAGGCGCTGGAAAAAGTCCGCGAGGCGCGCGACCGCGGCCTGCCCGCCTATGCCGAGACTTGCCCGCAATATTTGTATCTCTCCATTGAGAATTTCGACGTGCCCGGTTTTGAAGGCGCCAAGTACGTCTTCACTCCACCGTTGCGCGAAAAATGGCATCAGGAAAAGCTTTGGGCAGGACTGGCCGCGGACCATCTTCAGGTTGTCTCTACTGACCATTGCCCGTTCTGTTACAAGGAGCAAAAAGAGCTCGGCCTCGGCGATTTCACAAAAATTCCCAATGGCGGTCCGGGCATCGAGCATCGCATGAGCCTGGTGTTTACGGGCGGCGTGCAAAAGAAACGCTTCTCCGTGAACCGCTTTGTGGAAATCGTTTCCACCACTCCAGCCAAACTCTTTGGACTTTACCCGCGCAAGGGAACGATCGCGATCGGCTCAGACGCAGACCTGGTGATCTTTGATCCCCATGCCGAACACGTGATCAGCGCTCAAACCCATCACATGCGCGTGGATTATTCCATGTTCGAAGGGATTCGAGTGACAGGCATGCCGCGGCAGGTTTTCTCTCGCGGACAATTATTGATTGACCAGAACCAATTCGTGGGGCGGGCGGGTCAGGGAGAATTCCTCAAGCGCCGGTTGTACAACAGTCTGTAACGGGATGTTCCAGCGCGCTACTTGCTTTCCGTTTTGTCGGGCAGATGGGTGCAGCCCTCGAATTCCCCCAGTGCTGTGTTCCCCTGATATTCCAGTTCCTGATGAATGCCGATGGCCGAGGTGTAGTAGCCCTCAATGGTGGCGTTCTTGATCAGCGCGAAGAAATGTTCTTCCCTGGTCGCGGGATGGCCCTCATGGGCGCTGATCGTCTGGAGCAACTCCGCCTGCTGATTCCGGTCGCATTGCACAAATTGCTTTTGATATTTCCGAACGGCCATCTTATTCACGGCGGCAAGTCCTCTGATCCAGGAATTTTTTCGAGCCTGCGGAGATCGGGCAACTATGATATCGATAAACTCGTGGACCCGCGCCGCCCGAGCGCCCGGCGAGTGCTCGTCCGCGGGGATAATCATCTCCGCCAGCGAAGCAATGGTTTCCATTTGGTCTGTGTGGAAGAACTTGGGCGCGTAACGGGTTGCATCTGCTGCGGCGCGAACGCCTGCACTCGAAATCGCTGCTTGCGGCGCGGCTCCAGTGCTCAGGATCGGAAAAGCCACAGCGGCGCCCGCTGTTCCGGCGATTTTCTTCAGCGCCCTGCGGCGTGTCAAGCGGCCAACCTGATCTCGCTCTTCAGACATAAGCAGAAAATCTCTTCTCCCTGATATTGATTAGGCGCCATTCAATTTAGCCAGGAGCTTTGCCAGTCCCAGGTAGCCTTTTCTCGCCACGATGTACGGATCTTGATTGGCATACTGGAACACTTCAAATGAAACCGGACCCTGGTAGACCCTGGCGAGCACAGGCAATATTTCGTCCAGGGGGAGCACACCATCACCCACGTTAACCCGGTCCGTATCTTCGAGCATTTCGCGCGGTTTGGGCGGGACATCATCAATGTGGACCCAACTAATTTCGCCCGGCTTGAGCCGTTCAATGTCTCGGAGTTTGCTGATGCCCGCATAGAAATGAAACGTGTCCACCAGGACGCCAAGGTTGGGATGGCCCACCCGGCGCAGCAGGTTCGCCGTGGTTTCGACACAACCCAGGAATTTCGCGCCGCGGATGAATTCAATTCCGACCACAATCCCAAACTGCCGTCCCAGTTCTCCCACATCGTGCAACATGGGCACGGCGGCGGTGTAATCGTCGGGCTGAACCGGCGCGGAAATTCCGGAACACATCACAAAGCGATGGGCGCCAAGTTGAGCGCTCAAGTCCAGCTTGCGCTTGAAAACCTCCCATTTTTTCTCCCGGTCAGGAACGCCGCGAAAGAAAAGGTTCTCGCACTCACAGCACGCGGAACGAGGGACCAGCCCAAGGTCCGCCATCACGCGCCTGGCCACGGCCACGGAATTCTTTTCGAGAAACGGATTCACGCTATCCAACCACAATTCCACCTGCTGAAACCCGGCCTTGCTATAAGCATCCATAGCGGTCTTGAAATCGGCTTTCATGGTCGTCGCCTGGTTGATGCAGGGAGTAAAAGCGGGAGCGGGAGGCGGGCTTGCGCCGGCCGACTCTTCCGCTTGGAGCCCGGCAAGGTACGCTCCCGTGCCGGCCACGGCGGACTTGAGCAAGTCACGCCTCTTCATTCAACACTCTCCGAATGTAGTTTGCGGAAACGCAATTCAACAACCCCCAGAGGATGCGCCCCGTGACTCACAAATCACCCTTGCGGACTTCGCCCGCCATGTGCCGTGCCGCGCGCACGGCCAGCGCCATGATAGTGAGAGTGGGATTCTTCTCCGGGAAAGTAGTGAAGCAACTGCCGTCCACCACAAAAAGGTTGCTCACGTCATGCGCCTGGTTGTAAGCGTTCAGTACCGAAGTCCGTGGATCATTGCCCATCCGCACCGTACCCGTCTCATGGCTGGCGAATCCTGAGGGCGCGGGATCGTCGTTGATGATCAGGCGGCACTTTGCGGCGTCCAGGATTTCCTCCGCCTGCGCCTTCATATCTTTCCACAGAGCTTGATCATTCTCGCCGAAGCGAAAATGAACCACGGGAATCGGGAAGCCGAATCCGTCCGGATGATCGGGATCGACGGTCACGCGGTTTTCAGGCCGCGCCAGCACTTTGCCGAAACCGCCCATCTGGAAAAATCCCGGCTGCAAGAACCTGACCTGCTTTTTGAATTGTTCGCCGAAACCTCTCACGTGGGGCGCATGGTGGGGGTACATGAAACTTGCAAACTGCACTTGGTATTGGTATCCGCCCACGAATTCTTTTTTCTTTTGGCCGAGATTGAAACGCGGAATATAAGAATGATCGGTGGCGCCGTCATTGTTGATCGAGGGCGTGCCCACCAGCTCTTCGAGATACCCATAGATCCCCATCGCCGCGTGCCCGGCCAGATAACGGCCCACGCAGTCCGACGAATTGGCAAGGCCGTTCGGAAAGCGCGGCGAGCGGGAATTGAGCAGCAGGCGCGCGGTTTCAACCGTGGCGCAACAGACGGCAAAACGCCGCGCGCGTATTTCTTCTTCCTGGCGCGTGACCGTGTCAATCACCGAAACTGCGCGCGCCCTGCCTTCCGCGTCCACCAGAATCTCCCGCGCCAGCTTGTTTGGGATGAGGGTGAAATTCCCGGTCTTTTCAGCTTTGGGGATCATTGAATTGGGTACGGTAAAGATGGCGCCCACGTCGCAGCCTTCCATGCAGTGGCCGCAATAATGGCAGGGCGGCCGGCCATCGTAGGGCACGGTGAGCACGGCCTTGCGAGTGGGAATCATGCGGATGCCCACCTTATGGCAGGACCGCTTGACGATTTCCTCGGAGCAACGGAATTTCAAAGGGGGCAGGTATTCTCCATCCGGCACCACGTCCAGATTTTCCCTGGTCCCGCACACCCCGATCATTTTTTCCACGTAGGAGTAATAGGGGGCCAATTCTTCGTAGGTGAGCGGCCAATCTTCCTCCACGCCTTCCAGGCTGTGCTCCCGAAAATCGCGCTCTGAAAAACGGAAGCACGCGGCGTTCCAGTGGATGCTGCGGCCGCCCACGGCGCGAATGCGGTCAACGCTGATGTCGTCGCAATCTTCATAGCGAATGGACGAACGGACTTCCGGCGGATAAAACGGCTCGGGCTTTTGTCGGTTGGGAAACTGGTAGGGCCAGGCGTGATAATGAAAATCTTTCGCCGTCATGGGGCGTCCGGCCTCCACCAAAGCCACTTTGGCGCCCGCCTCCGCCAATTCCTTGGAGAGCACGCCACCGGCGGGGCCGGAGCCAATCACGCAAACGTCATAAATGTTTTTTTCGGCGGGCATCGAGATTGCTCGTGGCGCCTGGCTGGTGTTGCGACGGCAGGTCTTGCATCATTGACCGGAGATTTATCCGCCTCTTATTTCGAAAGGTTTTGACTGCCTGGAGCATCCCGGCCAGGATCGCGGGAGCGGCCAAGGACGCGCTCCTTCCCGTTGCAGAGGAGGTTACGGAGGATATCAGAAAATCCGGCTGCGTGGTAACCTCCATCGACTGCAATTCGAGGCGAAGGTGCGCTGATCCGGTGATTGGAATTGTGAACCGCAGCCAGCTTTAGTGATGACCGCCCGGGTGTTCGCACCCAGGATAGCTTTCGTAAAAATACTCCCCCGTCCATCCCAGCTCGCGCATTCCGATTTCAGAGGAATAGTAGGCGCCGCTGATCCAGCCTTTCAAATTCTCAAAATGGTCGCGCATCGTAATCCGGGCCGGATCGGAAGAGGTGGAGGCAGGAGGCGCAAACTCCGTGGCATTTTCGTTGCTTCCACCTCCTGATTTTTCAGTCGAGGCCGCATCCAAAATTTTAAGCTGCTGCTCTTCCGTCAACGCCACGAAGGGATGGCCGAAGCGGGTCATGGAATCGCCGTCGAAGGCGCCCAGGGAGGCCAGAAATTTCTTCTGGTTTTCCTGAGAGTCCACGGTCAACAACAGGTCGATAAACCGGTTCACCTGGGCTTTGGTGGCGCCTGGAATAATTCGCTCTGCGAGGGCGACAAGGGTTTCATTCTGGTGGGCATCCAAATATTCGGGCGCCCAATCGGCCGCGGCAAGTTTGGCGTCCGCTGCCGCCATGGTGGCAGCGTCGGCCAGATGTTTGTGCATCGGATGCGCGGCGGCCAAGCTGGGCGCCATCAGCGCCCCACCTGCCCCTGCGAGCAACCGCCGCACGGCCTGGCGACGCCCAATACCTCGCGGCCATTGCAAGCTTCCAATAATTTTCTCGGGCAGTACTTCAAAAACTGGTTTCTCATTCATCGGGATTTCCTGTTTCCCTTTTGGCCCGGTGAAAAACGGCGCATTAGGAATTCGTTCACCGCGCAATACCCTATCACCGCCCGGCCCACAGTACAAGGGCTTGCAGAGAACCCTGTTCTACATTGCGATGAAACGTTCACCCCAGCACATTTGTCGGTTGAGGCTGCGGATATTGTCGCGGATATCGTCGCGTTGACACTCGTAAAGGTTTGGGTTAGTTTTGATAGATCCCTCAGGCCCGTAGCTCAGTCTGGTTAGAGCGCTACCTTGACACGGTAGAGGTCAACGGTTCGAGTCCGTTCGGGCCTACCATATCTTCCAGCAAGTTAGCTGCCGTAGGCGCTCTCCCCAAGGCTCCAAATGGCTCCGCGAAGCCCGTTACGGAAGACCATGATGGACCATTGAGTATTGCCGCGTGAAACTCATGATCCGAGCTCGTGGGGACATGAAGAACCGTGTAAGAGCGTCGGAGCAAAAATCTGGGTGATAGCCACTTTCAGCAACGTCACTACACTCCCGCGTCTGTGGGAATTCACAGTGACGGTTGGCTGCCCGACCGGCGAGGCCGGAATCATTGGATATTTCCGAGCGCGCGGTTATCCGGGCGGAATAGATCATAGGTAAGCATAAGGCGACAAGGCAGTAGATATTTCCTCGAACCGCTTGCCCGGCGTATCCTCCAGCGCCCCTCCTCAGCCCGGCAGCGTAATGTCAATCTATCTTCCCGGTATTGGCCAACCTGGGGCGGACCCTCATCCATTCGATAAAGCCACCCCGCCATTCGATTTATGTCTGTTCCGAACTCACTCAGGCTATCGAAAGAACCAATGGAGCAAACTTTCCCCTTCCGGACTTTAATACTCCGCGCTATACTGCGACACGCCCGCTTCAAATCTGTTCCCTGTGCGAGGATATCCCCAAAGACGAAAAAGACAAGGAGACCCGATTTGGGCCGGACAAGCCGACCACGCCTTTCGACGTATCGGTTTCCTCTCAACCGGGCAGCGAGCAATACCGCGGCGACCGAGCCTTGCGCGACATCGCCCAGCGGTTCGACTTGCTGGGCGAATTTTGTAACGGCAGGGGCAACCTTATATCGCGCGAGCGATCTTGTTGCCACTCTCAAATACGTTGCGGAGCCGATCCGCCTCATCGATGACCACGAGGTCCCATGTTACACTTTCGACAGCTTCCTCCTGTGCTCGCGCGAAGTTGTCAAAGCAGTTCGTCATGCCCGTTGTGTCCTCAGACTGATGGGTGGAACCAGCCTTCCTGCGGGCGTTAAATGCGCCGGAATCGAAAGTTTCCGATAGCAGAAACAATTTGCCCGCCATTTCCTGTGCCCACTGACTTCCCGAGATAGTTGGTAAATCAATGAGAATCATTTTTCGTCGTTCAGCTCAAAGCTGGCTGATGATCAGGCGCGCCTTTATGGTTTTCCCGAGGTCAACTTCATCTGTCAAAATCGCTCCGAGAGAGAGCGGCGAGCAAAATGCAAGAAGTCATTCACCACTCCCTCCGGTCTATAATTCTGCGGAAATCAAAACGCGTAGAAAAAAGAGACACCCTCGCTCCCTCGAACCGTTCCACTTCCTCGATAAACTCTCAAGTCCTCGGATCGAGTTGCTCGAATCACTTCGCTTTCTCTTTTTGATGATCGAGGTATTCCACGGAGGTCAAGGCTAAGTCAGTCGGCCCATTTAGAGCTCAATCGAATTCTGCAATTCGCATCTTCCGATGAGTAGTCGTGGACTTTTTCGTATCTTGTAACCGGCGGAGAGGAATATGCGACCATTTGGAGATGACCTGCCAATTGAAATCGAGGCCCATCGTATTAAGCGCGGGGTCATGTTCCAAATTTGCGGCACCGAGCAACTCTTCAGTGGTGTATCACCATCAGGGCAGGCCGTTGGCAACGCTCCGACCCTCGGACGAAAGTGAGAAGTGAATTCTTTCCCCAAAGACAAGTCGAACCGGCCCAAGCAGGCCGGCGGGCAAAGGATTAGGGTTCACCTTCCAGTCTTCCGGGCGAGGGAAGCGGTCACCGTACGCAGCATTGAGTTTGGCATAGTCGGGCGGCTTCTGGCCGAGCAGGCAGTTGATGAGCATGTTGGCCACCTCGATCTGAAGGTGATTTGTGCCCGGCTGTAGCCAATGATCGATTTCCAATCGGAAGGGAGCCTGCCAGGCATCACCAGCCCGATGCCCGTTGACCCACACTCGGGCGGCGTCCCGAATTTCCCCGAGGTCCAACCAAACTAACTTGTCTCGACCCAGCAACGATTTGGGGACTTCCACTTCTGTTGTGTAGGTTCCGACGCCGCAGAAATACTTCGTCTCGGGATCATCCGTCCAGGATTTAAGTCTTGTGAAGACCGATGAGGTTTTGAGCGGGAGTCCAAACTCAACCTTCCATGGGCCCAAAACCGCCGTCGCGCTTGGCACTGAGGTTACTGACTTTTGCACTCTCCCTAATCGTTCCTTTACGTAAAACTGACCTGGGCTGCTGATAACTCCAGAGACCTCAGAACCAGTGACAGTCGGCACCGGCAAATTGGTTTCGAGAATTTGGGACGGAGCTTTCGAGGGACCAAAATGGACCACGATGGATCGATGCGGCAGAAGGGCGAGCGGCACGATGGTTCGATCCCCTTGGAATAAATAATCGGCCGGAACGGATGAACTTCCCTTTTCCAAATCCCAAAGCTGTGGCTGCCGGCGGTCAACACGAAAGGACGCCATCAGGGTTTTGGAATCGTCTCCCGTATTTACGACAAAGTAGTCATCTTCATCTCCGGGCGGTGGCACGCGAACGCGCCGATGAACGAAACCGATGTGCGGATCGGCTTTCGGGAGTGAAAAGTCGGGAGGCAATACTCGATTCAGTTCTTGCGGAAGCTCCCTCTCATTCTTGATGTAAATTCCCAGGCCCAGTCCATATTTGTGCTTGCTAGGCGAATTTGCGGTTGCACCGCCAAAAATCTTCCCGACCAGAGACTGGAGGCGCTTTGTCTCGCGAAGTGGTTGCGTTCCCCCATACACCCGCCCGGGCAGCTTTCCAATGGCTACCACCGCCCCACCCGCACGCACAAAATCGGCAATTTTCTCAAGTGCTCTGAAGCGCATGCCCGTAATTCGAGGAAGAACGACAAGAGCGTATGAACCCTCGCCCACGTGGAGCCGTCGGTCTTTTACGACCCCACGTGAAGCCAGGATATCCCCCGAGATTCCATCAAACGCATAACCATTATCGAGAATCGCAGAGACGACTGGAGCGGAATACGCGAGCGCATTGGACAAGCCGAAGCTCGGTATGTGCTTTTGCAATGCCGCCAGGCGGTCAAGCACTCCTGACATAGTGTCCAAGTTTCCGGGCGGAGCGCTAGCCTCCACGTCTTCGACCGGGAGATAGAGAAGCACGTCACTTACCGGGCTTCCCTGTTCCAAAACAAAGGAGGCTCTATGAACGTACGAAGTGAGGTCGTGGAAAAACGGCCACCACGTCTGATTCAGCCCGAATGCCGCCCCCGCATAGTCCTGCCATCCCGGAATGCCGACTGAAGGTGGAGAATAAGGGAGCGTAGCCGCTCCCAGCTCGGTCAAGCCGGTAAGGAACTGGAGGTCGGCCACAAGTTTCAGGTCATCCAAGGTGTCGGTAAAACGGTTGGGCATCCCCGCCCAGGTGGCGTATTCAGCGAGCACTCGATTCTTGGCATAGAAGTGCGCCGCCGAACTCGCCCAGCGACCCGAAGTAAACTCCTTCCAACTGTACGCCTCGCCTCCCGGCAAATCCATTCGAGCATAGGCGCGTTGTGGGACGGCAGGCACTCCATAGGCTTGCATTTCCGACTGCATTCCGCGCTCGTGTGCCCACTTCTGCAGGGGTCCGGCGTAATCATCGACGAAAAGCTGAGAGACGGTCTCCCAAAAGTCAAAGCGCACGTCCTCCGTGCGGCGACCAAGCTCCAGGAAAAGGTAGGGCAAGTTGGGGATAAGGTCATATCCTCTTTGCCTCCTAAACTCTAGTGTGATCTGGTCCGTCCAGTCCGACCCATAGGCTTCCAGGCTGTCAGTAAAAATGGCACGCAATTCGCCTGGAGTTAACCCATTGGTCAATTTATCGAGAGTACTGAATTCATAGTGCGCGAGAGCTCTGGAAGAAAGATGATTTAATACATAACCCCCACCTCCGAAGGAGGGGCGCTTAACGCGCATCCGAGTGGGCGAGTTAATGAAGAAAAAAACCTCCTTTCTGTGACTGGCTAGCCAGGGAGTATTTCCGGAGCCGAAAAGCCGGGCGGTAACATCGTGGAAGGTTGCCCCTTGAGATGTTGGTTCAAGCACAAAGGCGGCAACCATTTTTTCATCCGATGTAATTTCAGGAGTTTTGATTGCTCCATTCTGGACTGCTTGAACTTTCACGATGCGGACGGAATGCGACGCCTCATTGATGTTTACCGATGGTCCGCCGAAGGGCCAGCCGCTCCCCCCTACCACGTCAACGGTCATGCCGAGACGATGCGCAAAACGAACTGCGTCGCGATAAACTCTTAAATACTCTGGAGACAAGAATCTCAAATTTCGTATGCCTAAATTCGGGTCGTCGACATGCTGTGGGTAGGAAGGGTAGATCAGCACTCCTCCCAGCCCCGCTTCATGCATCGCCAGGAGCTCGCGATGGATTTCAACTTCGGTGACGGCAGGGCCGTACCACATCCACCAGGCAATCATCCGATTCGAGGGAGGGGGATGCTTCCACGAACTCGGTTTGGTGCAAGTCGAGTCTGTCGCCTTCGTCCTCGCGGCAGGAGAAGATGAAAATGAAATGAAAAGGATCGCCATGAACAGCCATGAGCCTTTCTTCATATGCACATCCCCCACTCCTCCTGCTGGAATCGCTTGCTCCGTGACGTAGTGATGCAGCGCTCCGAAAACCTTCACCAATGTATGAACGCCATGATGGTGCGTCGTCGGAAGTGTAGTATGATGACACTTGTTTCTGCAAGCGCAACCTCCAAGGGATGTTTTTTCGCCCTCGGGGTGGGGTAGTAAATGCCTCCCAGCCAACTCGACTATCAGCAACTACTCCGCGATGCCATACATTGGGGACCGACACGGTTGACCGACCGTGAAGAGGTTGTTGATGACGCTCAGAAGGGAGTTGGGCAACTTGCACTCCGGGCGGACATAGGCGGGGTCTACTATCCGGTCCAGGCCGCTAATATTACTGTCGACTCCGCTGCGCAAGCCTACGGGTGATTACCACAAGGTACCGTGCCTTCTGATCGCGCCGAAGTTTGGGGCCGTGCGGCGTTGCGGCGGAAAAATACAGGCAGTCGCCGGAACGCAAAACGAAGGAGCGGTTTCCACAAACATAGCCCATCTCTCCTTCAAGCATATAAATTAGCTGTTCGCCGGGGTGTTCGCGCAGTTCAAACTTGGCCTTGCGCCCGTCGATGGAGATGATTACCGGCTCCATCTGGCGCCGGCCGCCCATCGGGACCAGTACTTCATACTCGTAGGGGAGCTTGCGTAGATTGCCGGAAACAGAGCGACCACTGCCCAGAGGCACGTAGATCGCGTCAGCCTCCGGCTCGTTCATCTGAAAAATTCCACCGAGAGGCACCCCCAAAGCATCGGCAAGCTTGGAGAGGGTCGCCACGTTGATCGAGACGTGACAATGCTCGAGCTTGGAAAGAAAGCTCCTGCTGAAACCTGCCCGCTCCGCCAACTTTTGCAAGGTTAAGCGACGGGTCAAACGCAGTTCGCGGATTCGTTTAGCTATCAGCTGCTCGGCAATTTCCATAATTCCCTCGGGCGCGCCAATCGATTAAGCGGAGACGGAAAGAGCGGATGGCCACCTAGCGGCCCCTGACCCACCTTGTACTTTAACATGTTTCCAGCTGAGCAACAAAATGTTTGAAAACCTTCCGCATTCCAAGAATTAAGAACACCGGGTTTGTATATTGGCTCAGGCCTCTTGTTTTTGGGTGCGCTTTGGAGTTGATATAAGCGGGTGTTTATCAATGTATGATGGATGGTAGCGCACATGGAAAGCCCTTCGCCCATTGAGCAGACATAGAGTTGAAAATCACTCAACATTTTGCTTGACACGCAACAAGCATCGTGGTATTAAATCGGCCCATCACAGGGTTGGATCGGGAATTAGATTATCAAAAGGAGGCTGCCATGTTGCAGCGAGCGGAGATTCGGACCGGACTGTCTCTGGTTTTTAGCATTCTTATCATGATGATGGCCGGGAGAAATGTTCGAGCCCAAATGACGACCTCGTCGACTGTCATCGGGACAGTTACGGATGCCAGTGGCGCCGTGATGTCGGGCGCGACGATCACGGCCACAAATTCAGAAACGAAAGACATTCGCACCACCGAAAGCAATTCTGATGGTACCTTCGCCCTGCCCGGGCTGCCCTCCGGAACTTACTCGGTCACCGTTTCAAAGACTGGCTTTGAGACCTCGGTCACCAAAGGTTTGGAACTGCATCCGGCCACCGTTTTTACGCTGGAGGCCGCGCTGAAAGTTGGCTCGACGAACAGTCAGGTGACGGTTGAAGCCAACGCGGTAGAGGTGCAGACGAGTACTTCCGAAGTAGCCGGGCAAGTGGCCGGCGCCCAAGCCGCGGCGCTGCCGATCAATGGGCGCAACTTCCAGAGCTTGTCGGCTCTCATGCCGGGCGTAACCAACCTCCAGCCCGGGGTAGGCTTCGGCCAAGGCGCGGATGAGCAGGGAAACGCAATGTCGATTAACGGGATGGGGCCCAGCGGCTCTCTGTACCTTCTGGATGGGATCTGGAACATCGACGCCGGAGCCATGAACAACCTGTCGATTACTCCTAACCCGGATACTGTCCAGGAAGTCCGAGTGCTGCAGAACAATTACGGCGTCCAATACAGCTTGATGGGCGCCAACGTGGTTCTCCTCGAGACCAAAAGCGGTACCAGCAGTTTCCACGGCAGCGCGTACGACTATTTCCGGAATGATGCCCTGGACGCGCGTAACTTCTTCAGTCCCACCGTATCCCCGGTTAAGGCCAACATTTTTGGCTATTCGGTGGGTGGTCCGCTATTCATTCCGCACCACTTTAATACCGACAAAAATAAAGCCTATTTCTTTTGGAGCCAGCAGTGGGTGCGCAAAGACGTCCCCAACGTCATCCAGGGAGCGACGCCCACGGCCGCGGCCCGCTCCGGGGATGAATCTCATCTGTGCAGCGCTTACGATGTGAACGGGCTTTGCACGCCAGCGGCTCTGGCAGCTGGAGGCGTTCAGTTGACCAACCCCGCTACGGGCAATCCTTTTTTGAATAACCAAATCCCGCAGGCCATGATTCAACCTAATTCTCTGGCTATCATGAACGCGTTGATGTCCCTTCCCAACAACCCTAGTGGCGGATTCCAGAACTACATCAACGTCGATCCGAAGGTGAGCCGGCAGAGGGACGACCAGATCAAGGGAGACTACAATTTCAGCAGCCGACTGCGGCTGATGGCGGAATATCTTGATGAACATCAGTCGCTCAATAATCCCACCATGGATTGGCTGGGGTCGCCTTTTACCACCAACAACTGGCGGGATGATAGTGACAACCAGATTGCTCAGATTCAACTTACCCAGATGCTGAGCCCGAACCTTGTGAATATCACGAGTGTGGCCACCAGCAGCTACATTGATGGGTACCTTGTGGGAGGCCTGTCTTCATTGAGCCAGATCCCCAGCTTTAGCCAAAAACTACCATTCGCGGGAGGTTTTGGCACTGACCGTTTGCCCGAAATCGACTTTTCCGGAGGTTATCCCTCGATGGGCGTGCCGGCCATCATGCCTTTGACCCATGCCAGCGACCTTGAAGATACGCTGACTGACGATCTGAGCTGGGTCAAGGGTGCCCATTACATCCAAGCGGGTGGCAGCATCCTATTTGGCACAAAGCGGCAAACGAACTTTTCCGCCAGCAACGGTGACTGGTTCTTCAGCGGGCAATTCACAGGCGACCCCATCTCTGACTTCCTGCTGGGCGATGCTGCCTCTTTGAATCAGTACAGCAGCGAGACACGCCCCTATTCGCAATACACCTTGGCTTCTCCATATATTCAGGACCGCTGGAAGATTAACCGCCGCTTGTCGCTAACGGGGGGTATCCGCTATCTCTTTGAACCCGTGCCGCACGCTCAGCACGGTTATGTGAGTATCTTTAATCCTCAGCAATACAATCCCGCGCATACACCCATTGTCAACACGGACGGAACCATCACGGCCACCCCGAATTACGACCCCCTGAACGGGCTCATCATTAATGGAGTGAATGGGGTTCCGCCCAACTTCACGACCGCGCACCAGAATTTCCTGGCCCCGTCCGTCGGCTTCGCCTGGGATGTTTTTGGAGATGGCACCACATCATTGCGGGGCGGCTACCAGATAACATACACCCGCGTTCCCACCGGTGGGGATTGCAGTTATTTCTGCAGCAACAACCCCCCGTTTGTGCAGTCGATTACGTTGATTACTCCGAGCTTTCCTAACGCACTGGGGGGAAAACCGGCACCCGTGGGAGCCCCCACGCTGTACAGCCAGGATAATAACCTTCAGCCCGCGCGTGTGCAAAACTACAGTTTGACCCTCGAGCGTCGATTTGGGAGCAATTGGTACTCCTCCATTGCTTGGGCCGGGAATTGGGCCGAACACGTCGGGACATATTACAACGTCAACCAACCTTTGCCCGACGGGCAGTACAATTTCAACCCTATTATCAATACGGGGTCCGTCTTTTCATATCTGTACTCGCCCTATCAGGGGTACGCATCAATAACCACAAACGTCAGCAACGGAAACTTGCGCTGGAACGCCCTGGAAGTGAATCTGCGGCACCCCGTCGGACACAACTTGTTCTTGACCGCAGCCTATACCTGGCAACATTCATTGTCCGATACGCGTGGCACTTTGTTCTTCGAAAACGCCACCGGGGTTCAGGATATATATCATCCGGGAAATGACTACGGAAACTCCAATATCAACGTCCCTCAGAGCCTGGGTGTGAGCGCCATTTGGAATCTGCCTTGGTACCACAAGGTGGGGGGGGTCAAGGAGTTGGCGCTAGGGGATTGGCAGCTTTCCGACATCACGACCATCCAAAGTGGATTCTCACGCGATGCCGGCCTGAGCATTTCGAACCCCGGCTTGGCCATACGTCCAGACAAGGTACCTGGCACCAGCATAACGGGACCGAAGACCATCAATGAGTGGTTTAACACCAGCGCCTTTAGCGCGCCCCAGTATGGATACTTCGGCAATGCAGGGCCGGGCTCCATCCTGGGCCCCGGAACCATTAATTTCGATATGGCCGTCAGCAAGGACTTTCACATTGGCGAGCATCTGACAAGCCAGCTCCGCGGCGAGTTTTTCAACGCCTTCAACCACGCGAATTTTAACAGCATCTCAACGTCTCTCGGGTCCGGAGCCTTTGGGCAGGTCACGGGCGCCGCAGACCCGCGTATTATTGAAATTGCGCTTCGCTTTCAGTTTTGAAGGCGAATCCGCGGAACCATGTGCGTTGGCCTTGCATAGCAAGCTTGGCTGATGCCTTAAACCATTCTTGAATGGCTTGACAAGACTTGCCATAGGTTATTTAGTGTGTGCGGAACAGGACTATGCGCTCTCTGACCATGAGCCAGGCCATTAACGAGGCACTCCGTGAAGAGATGCGGAGCCAGCCCACCCTCATCCTTCTCGGCCAGGACATCGGGCCGTATGGCGGGACGTTCGGGGTCTACCGTGGCCTCTTTGAGGAGTTCGGTGAGGACCGCGTACGTGACGGTCCCCTATGCGAGTCGGCCACCGTCGGTTTTGCCATCGGAGCGGCAATCAACGGCATGCGGACCGTCGTCGAATTGGAGTTCATGGACTTCGTCACGGTTGCTATGGACCAGATTGTCAACCAGGCAGCCAAGATGCACTATTTTTTTGGCGGCCAGATCAATGTTCCCATGGTGATCCGCACTCCGATCGTGAGCCGCATGGGAATGGGCTCGCAGCACTCGCAGAGCCTGGAGGCATGGTTCATGCATGTCCCCGGATTGAAGATTGCGATCCCGTCAAACGCATATGACGCGAAGGGCCTGCTCAAAACTGCTTTGCGCGACTCAAACCCGGTACTTTTCGTCGAGAATGTAAGGCTCTACTCAACCAAAAGCGAAGTCCCTGAAACCGATTATTCAATCCCTTTCGGGCAAGCGCGTGTCCTTCGTGAAGGAAGCGACCTGACAATGGTGGCGATCTCTGGAACCGTGCCCGTCGCTCTGGCAGCCGCCGATCAACTGGCGCAAAAGGAAGTTTCAGTTGAGGTTGTTGACCCACGTACACTGAATCCGTTTGACATCGAGACCTTGGCCGGATCACTTCGCAAGACAGGCAAAGTGCTCATAACCCACGATGGCTACCGGACCGCCGGGGTCGGTGCAGAAATTGGGCAACGGCTTGCCGAGGAGGCTTTCAACTACCTCGACGCGCCTATCCTTCGCGTGACGGGCCAGGATGTGCCGGTGACTTCGGGCGACCTTCACCTCGCAATGGTGCCGAATTGTGACACTTTGGTGAAGGCATCCATGGAGTTGATGGGGAAGGGTTAGCCTATAGCTTCTCTCCCGGACCTTCGATAGCCCAGCAAGAGAGTTTAGGGGAGCTATGCAAACAGCCGATACCAACGCGACGAGTCGCCCGACGGTCGAGCTCGGGGTCTTGCTTCAATGGTTCGAACAAATGCTTACCATCAGGGCATTTGAGGAAAGCGCCATCGAATTGTTCGGCAAGGGCATGATCAGCGGGTCAACGCATCCCGCCATCGCAGCCGAAGCGGTGGCGGTGGGCGCGTGCAGCGCCCTGCGGCCCGAGGATCTCGTGCTGGCAACCTACCGCGGGCACGGGGTGTGTATCGCCAAGGGGTCTGACCCGAAAGCCCTGATGGCGGAAGTGTTAGGGCGCGTTACCGGTTGCTGCAAGGGTAAGGGTGGCTCCATGCATCTGTGCGATGTAGGCCGCGGGATTCTGGGGACCAATGCGATCGTGGCCGCGCATATTCCAATCGCTGGCGGGGTCGCTTTGGCCTCGAAGCTCCGACACACCGGCCAGGTGACCCTTTGTTTTTTTGGCGACGGGGCTAGTTGCGAGGGTGAATTCTTCGAGACACTGAACATGGCTGCGCTGTGGAAAGTGCCACTGGTCCTGGTTTGTGAGAACAACGAATACGCAATCTCGGTGCCCATTAACAAATCGCAGGCCACCCCTGACATTGCGGATCGGGCTCTGGGCTTTGGCATGCGAAACATAAAACTGGATGGCAACGATGTACTTGCCGTCCATGAGGCAGTGTCGTCCGCAGCCTCCTACGCGCGTGAAGGAAAGGGGCCGACGTTGATTGAATGCAAGACGGTGCGATGGGAACGCCACAGCGCGTTCTCCGCGGGCCGAAATGATAATCCGGAGGCAGCTCAGCGCTGGCGCCGCGCTGACCCTATCCCGCGATTTCGAGCTTTGCTGATAGGGCTGGGAGCGGAGGAAAGCCAACTTCAAGGAAGGGAGCAGCGGGCCGCCGGAATCGTGCATGAAGCAGTGGAGTTTGCCCTCGCATCGCCCCGTCCGTCGGAAGCGAGCTTGTCGGAAGACGTTTTCGCTCAATAGGAGGAGCCGAACCGCGCAGCCCTTGCGCAGCGCGATCTCGTGAAAAAGGAGCACTTGGAAAGCCTGCTGGCGGAAGTTGCTATGACAACGGTCACCATCCCGAAGCTGACGTTAACTATGGAAGGCGGCACTTTGCTGAAGTGGATGAAGGGTGAGGGCCAGCATGTGGAAAAGGGCGAGCCACTCTTCGAGTTGGAGACGGATAAAGCTTTGACGGAGGTTTCGGCCCCGGTCTCAGGAGTTCTCTCCAAGATCGTCGTGAGGGAAGGGAGTGTCGATTGTGGATCAGTGGTCGGCATGATTGCCGAGGATGCCGCTAAATAGCCAAACGTTTACACGTCTCCTCAGCAGGAGCCGAGCGTCCTGAGAGCACGACACCGAGGTGGTAACAGATAATCCCATGAAAATCATCGATGTTTGCGCCATACCACTGATGAGACGTCTCAATGAAAGGTATATGGGGGGGACCTACGAAATCACTTGCCGCAATACACTGGTGACCGAGGTCTGGACCGACGATGGTATTGTCGGACGGTCCTTCGGAGGCGATGAGGAAAAACTCCAGGCCGAGATCGTGCAGGTGATTGAGGATTGTTACAAGCCGCTCCTCCTCGGAGAAGATCTCCATGACGTGGAAAGACTTTGGCAGAAAATGTTTGACGCTGATCCGAAGCTGCCGAATCGTGGTATTCACACCCTCGATCTGGCCAATCGAGCAGTCGTGATGCAGGCGATAGCGGCGGTTGACATCGCCCTCTGGGACGCTATCGGTAAGGCTTTAAATACGCCGGTTTACAAGCTGCTGGGTGGCTTTCGAGACAAAGTGCCAGTGATCGCTATTGGCGGGTACTACGCGCCCGGAAAGGGAGACTCCGAACTTGGGGAGGAGTTGTGTTCTTATCGGGAAATCGGACTGGCGGGGATTAAACTTAAGGTCGGGCGAGAGGGCGTGGAGGAGGACGCGAGGCGCGTGCGAGTGGCTCGCGAGGCCGTCGGAAACGAATTCGTGATCGCCTGCGACGCCAATATGGCCTGGACATCGGACCAAGCCATTCGTTTTGCGAGGCTTGTGGCAGACCTGAATATCCGGTGGCTGGAAGAGCCCGTACAGTGGTATGACCAGCTTCGCGAGCTCCGGCGGGTGCGCGAGACAACCGGGATTCCGGTGGTGGCCGGCCAGGGAGAAATTTCGCGCTTCGGCTGCCGCGATCTGATTTTGAACGAAGCAGTGGACATTCTCAACGTGGATGTGACCATCGCTGGGGGCATTACTGAATGGCGACGCATCGCAGCTCTCGCCAGTAGTTTTGGCATCGCGATGGCGCACCATGAAGAGCCGCAGGTTTCCATTCATTTGCTGGCGGGTATTCCCCACGGGCTTTATGTTGAGATTTTTCCGGACCCAGCACGTGACCCCATGTGGTTCGAGTTACCGGCTCAACAGCCGAAAATCAAAAGCGGCTATATGTATGTCCCACAAAGCCCGGGTCTCGGCATCGAACTACGCCCCGAGATCATCTCCAAGTACTCGGATCAGCCGTTGGGAAAAGAAAGCAGACAGTAAATCATTTTCTCCGGGGTGGAAGCCATGGTTGAGCTCAACTACAATACCAAGCTCAAGCGAAATATTCGGACTGAGAACCTACAGGAGCTTTCAGTTTCGACAATCACGAAAATCAACGAAGCGATCGATGCGGGTCGAAAAGAAGAGGCCAAAGCTCTGGTCGATTATTTCCGCCAGGAGATGCAGATCGTTCATGACATCTACGTCGAGTACGTTCAGGGGTTGTTGGCGCATATTGCCGAGACGTACGGGGAGAGCGCCGTCGAGGCAGCTTTTCGCGGTTCTCTCGGTAAGTGGTTTAAAGAGCGTTACGATGCGTATAACCGCCTCGACCTGGAGGAGAAGCTGCAGCTCACCGCAGAGGGCATGAGGTGCCACCTCGACGGGCCAGAACGCAAGGGGGACTTCACGGTCACGGAAGAGTCTGATCGATTTGTCTTCAAGTGGGATCCGTGCGGCAGTGGCGGCGTCTTACGGCGAAAGGCTGAAGCCGAAGGCAAGGAACTCGCCGTTGCGAGGCAGTCGCACGACTGGACTTGGGGCAAGGAAGGGGTCTGCCTCTACTGCGCGCACTGTTCATTGGTAAATGAGATTCTCCCCATTGAGCAATTCGGGTATCCGAACCGCATCACCGAGTATCCGAAACAGCCTGGCGACCCCTGCGTCTGGTACATTTACAAGAATCCCGACGATATTCCTGCGGAGTTTTATGCCCGCATCGGCAAAGTCAAGCCTCCGTCTTCTCCACGCGGCGCACAGTCCGGCAAATAATCGACTGATACCAGCGAGCGAGGTGAGAACAGTGGGAGAAACAACGTACTCGATTCGAGTTCTAAAAGTGGGAGGTGAGGTTTGCCCAAGCTCCTCTGTTTTCTGGAACGATCGGTTCGGTAAGTGGACGGAGCTCAATTACTATGCCGCCGTCATCCAAGGAGGGGGCCACACAATCCTGCTGAATTCAGGCTTGCCGGCAGACTTCTCCTTCTATGCCCAATTCACTCAGGACTGGTGCGCGCAGGCGAGCGTGTCCCGAAGCGAAGAAGACAAGATTGAAAACAGGCTGGGGCAGATTGGAATTGCGCCGGACCATGTGGACACTATGATCTTTACTCCCCTGACGGTCTATACAGCCGGCTGCCTCGGCAGCTTCTCCAAGGCTCGATACTGGCTCTCCCGGCGCGTCTGGCTTGATTACTGGGCTCCAGATCCCTTTGACCTTCAACTCCCACGCGATCTCATTTTTCCGCCGGAGAGCCTCACCTGCCTGGTGGGCGAGGGCCGACCACGTATTGGATGGCTCGATGAAGAGGGTGAGATTCTCCCGGGCCTCGAGTATTTCTGGACGGGCGGGCATCACCGAAGCAGCCTGGCCTATTTGATTCGGACTTCGATTGGCATCGTTGGGTTTGCCGACTGCTGCTTTACTTATGAGAATCTGGAAAAGAAGATCCCGATCGGCCTTGCCGAGAGCTATCGCGAGTGTTTGATTGCCTATGACCGACTCCAACGATCTGCCGATGTTGTGATTCCTTTGTATGATCCGGAGGTTTTCCATCGCCATCCCGAAGGGCGGGTGGCATGAACGTTACGTCCGACGCCGCCCCCCAGAGCACAGGTTTGAGGTGGCATAGCTACGCGAGCCCGTTGCGCCTCGCCGTGGTCGGAGTCTACGTCGATTTCTATGAGTCGATTGCTGACGTTAAGCAAGAGAAGCGGCGGTGTTTTACGGGAGCAGTGACCTTTCTGGAGACTCAAGGCCGGGTTGTCCTCAACGAGACTGTTGCGACCGCCGGGCAGGCTGAGGAGGTAAACCAAAGACTACAAGATTTGAGGCCGGACATAGTTGTGGTAATCCCTTTGGTAGCTGTTTTCGGCGCGCTATCGTTCGCGTGCGTACAACGTCTTGAATGTCCTATCTTGATCTGGAGCCTCCAGCTCGACTCCCGCGTCACATCTGACTACGACCTTCCGACTTTGATTCGCAATAGCGGGACACTGGGGGCCACCGCCCTTGCCAATACTCTAGTCCGCAACGGGCAAAAATTCAGGGTAATCTGTAGCGCCGGCGAGGCGGCCAGCGGTTCTCCCGCGCTGGCGCGTCTCTTTGCTGCCGCGCGTGCCGCCGCAGCCTTGAGAACCGCGCGGATCGCGGTCATCGGCAAGCCCTTTGCCGAAATGTCGGATGTCATCTTAAATCCGGTCGCGTTTCAAGATACTTTGGGCGCGAGCTTTGTCACAGTTTCGGCGGACGAATTAGCGCAACGATGCGCGGGCGTCCAGGACCATGAGGTGATCGAAGCTCGCCGGCAACTGCAACATCATTTTGCCACCGAAGACTTGGCGCCGTCGGAGATGGACCGATCGCTGCGCCTGCTGGTGGCGCTGGATAGCCTGGCGGTTGAGCATCAGCTAAGCGCCGGAGCATTGAACTGTCACGGAGCCAATTGCATCGAGAATCCCGCAATCGGGGTGACAGCCTGCTACGCGGTTTCACTCCTAACCAGTGCCGGCTGTCCGTTTAGCTGCACGGGCGACCTGTGCACGGCAGTTGCCATGCATTTGCTTAAGACCCTTTCCGGGACCAGCCAGTACGTCGAGCTCGACATGTTGGACGAGCCTGGCGACTTCGTGTTGCTGGCGAACGGTGGCGAGGCTGACCTCACCTTGGCCAAGGGAAAGCCGAAGGTGGTCGGCAATCAGAACTTCAAAGGCTTGCACGGAAGGGGCGCATCATTTGATTTTGTGCCACAGGATGGCGTAGCCACCCTGCTGAGTTACACTCCCAGCCACAGTAGCTTCAGGGGACGACTCATTGTGGCTGCGGGATCGGTTGAAGCTATCCAGCTCGACCGACTGAAGCTGTATCATCACCGCTTCCGTTTTTCCGGCTGCTCCGCTCTTCGCGGTTTTGAGCGCTGGTGCGAGGCAGGAGCTGTACACCACGCCGCGTTGAGCCTCGGCGATTGGACGGTAGAAATTCTTTGGGTGGCTTCCCTGCTTGGGTTGGAAGTGGAAAGGGTTTAAGCCAGGTTTGGGACATCGCGAATTGAAACTGTAAATGGCAGGTGGTTTTGTAGTTCTGTTCGTTTCCGTCATGAACCGCTCATAGCTTGAAAGGGGAGATATGACAACGAATCGTTTTCAGGGAAAGGTTGCGCTCGTCACCGGTGGATCACGCGGAATTGGCCGGGCTATTTGCAAGAAGCTGGCCGAAGGCGGCGCCCATGTCGCCGTCAACTACTCCAGCGCCGCTGATGCGAAGTTTCCAGGCGCGCCGGAAGAAGCCCTGGAACTCGCTCGCTCTTATGGGGTCAACGGGATGCTGGTTGAAGCCGACGTGTCTGATTCCGCCGCGGTGCGCCGCATGGTGGATAGCACTATTGAGCGGCTCGGGCCCATCGATATCCTGGTGAATAACGCCGGAATCTGCCCGATGGTGGAGTTCTTCGATCTAACCGAAGAGATATGGGACCGTGTGCATGCGGTTAACTTGAAAAGCGTCTTCCTATGCACCCAGGCCGTGGCGAAGACGATGGTCGATCGAAAGGCGGGAGGGCGCATTATTTGCATTAGTTCGATTGCCAGCATTATCGGGACACCCACGCAAATTCACTATTGCCCCACGAAATCAGGCATCAATATGTTTGTAAAGTCCCTGGCCGCGGTCCTCACGCCGTTGGGTATTACCGTCAATGCCGTCCTTCCCGGCGACATCGCAACCGACATTTCGCGCGAATGGGACGAAGCCAACCCTGAGGAGATCCAACGTTATATCAATCGCTGCCCCGCGCGGCGTCGCGGCCAGCCCGAAGACATCGCTGCCGTTGTCGCGTTCCTCGCCAGCGATGAGGCGTCTTTCGTGTCTGGGAGCCTCTATCTTGCGGATGGTGGCATCAGTGCCGTGATGTAGACTCAACCGTGTGCCGGTCATCGGATCCTGGCAATAAGGAACATACACTCTGGTCACTGTGGGCCTGTATGAGTCTTCGCCTTACATTCTGTCGGTGCTCTCCTCTGATATTCGCGCTGGTGTTCAGCACGCCCATGCTGGCGGCCGACGGCGGGAATTGCTCAGGTTCGAGGTTTGCTGATCCCGTCTCGTTCAAAAATCCTCCTTCTGCCTGCAAGATGATCGCATGGTGGATCTGGTACGGACCCGCCGAAACCAAGCCCGAGGTGCTCAGGGAATTAAACGCGATGCACGCAGCAGGATTGGGTGGGGTGCTCATCTACCCGGAGTATCCCCAACATGTTGACGATCCCGCCCTGGGAATCAAGAACGTCCGGTTTCTCTCGCCAGCCTATCTGGACGTCTACCGCTTTGCGGTGCAGACGGCTCATCATCTGGGCATGAGCGCCGATGTGATTGGCGGGTCGGGCTGGCCTTACGGGGGGCCGTCCGTGAGCGTCGACCAGTCGTCAAACGGGATTCTCATGCGAGCAGTCGCGGTTCCGAACGGAAGGTTGCCAGATAACGGCCTGCTGAAGCCCGGAGAGAAGCTTATCGGGGCCTTCGTCGGTGAGCCTGAGAGGGCGATGCCTTCATTCCGTAATGTGACTTCCGACTTGAGAGTTGGAAAGCGAATCGACTCGCTTTCTGAGCCGGGAAGCCAAATGCTTGTCATGGTCTCGGCTACAACTGGCATGAAAGTGAAGCGCCCCGCTTGGGGCGGTGAAGGCTATGTGCTTGACCATCTGTCTGCTTCCGCTTTCCACCAATATTCCACGGCGGTGCTCGACAAGCTGGTGTCCGACATTCCGCAAGGGGACTTGCGCAGCCTCTTCGCGGATAGCCTTGAGGTCTATGGCTCTGACTGGACAGCAGACTTTCTTCAGCAGTTCCAGCGGCGCCGTGGCTACGCGCTTGAGCCCCTTCTGCCGTACCTTTTTGTGAACAACGCCTCCCACACTGAGGACGTTCGCTTCGACTTCTGGGAGACCGCGGCAGACTTGTTCACCGATGAGTACATTCAACCACTTCACGAGTGGGCTCACCGGCAAGGCCTCGCGCTGGAGGTTCAGGCCTACGGAGTTCCAGCCGTCCCCCAGCGCGCTTACGCGGACGTCGATCTTCCCGGCGGCGAGCAATACGACTGGAAGGAATTTACCGAAGGCCGTTGGGCAAGCTCGGCCGCGCATTTTTACGGCAAAAAGCGTGTCCTGGCTGAGTACGCGACTTGGGCCGGCATTCCCAATCGCTTTACCGACACCCTCGACGACCTCAAGTTGATCGCGGACTTACAGTTTTTGACCGGGATGACCGAACTAAGCGCTTCGACACTGCCTTACTCTCCGCCTTCTGTTGGTATTCCTGGCTGGCAGGACTACTCTGGCGCGGCTTTTGGGCTCAATCAGACTTGGTGGCCATTTTTCCCCGACCTCACGGCCTACGTGCAGAGAGCATCTTTCATACTGGAACAAGGCCAGCCCGTCAGCGATGTCCTCCTTTATTTGCCGGTTGAGGATGTTGAGGCCTCGGCTGCCCCCGGAAGCCTGCACACCGTATTCCGTGTCCGCGACGATCTCGCCCAAGCGAAAGAAAATGAAATTCCCGAGTTCGGCCTCAAAAACGCTCTTTCATACCAAGCTCCTTTGCTCTCCACAATCTTAAAGTCCGGGTATACCTTTGACGGCATCTCAGGCGACATCTTGCAGCAGCGCGGAGTGGTAAACGGATCCCACATTTCGGTGGGCGATGGCTCTTACAGTGTCGTCTTGCTACCTCGACTCAGGGGCATGCGCCTGGGCGCTCTGGAAAAGATCGCGGACTTCGTTCGCGCCGGAGGAACTGCCGTTGCCTTGGGACGGCTGCCCGAGCGCATCTATGGCGGGAGAGAGGCTACAGCAGAGAACAGTCGTCTGAGGTTTCTGATTGAGCAGATTTGGGGCCTTTCAACCGAATCCAACCATCCTCACCCCTACGGCCGGGGTCATGGCATCTTCGCCAAAGATGAAGGCGAACTTGCCCGAGCGCTGGCGCAAGTGCGCCCGCCGGACCTTTCACTTTCCAGCCCCGATGTCGAAATCGGGTTTATTCACCGGCGCCTCCGGATCTCTGCAGGCCAAAATGCCGACTACTACTTTATCGTGAACACCAGCGATCAAAGTAAATTACTGCACGCCTCATTCCGCATCTTCCATCGCCAGCCTCAGTTTTGGGATTTAGAAAGCGGCTCGGTGGCGTCGCCGGCCGCCTATTCTTTCCAGGGTGGCCGGACCTCCCTCGATGTGCCTGTTGGACCGCGCCGGTCACTTGTCGTCTACTTCGGAGTTTCTCGCCGCGTGGCGCCGGTGACCTCAAGCAACCTCAAGTTGATGACTTGGAACCAATCTGTGGCGTCCGCCGACGTGGCGGCGGCAGGTAGTTACTTCGCGCAGACCGCCCAAGGGCGGAAGGAGCGGACTGTGCCGTCGCTGCCGCCCTCCCTGACGGTACCCGGTCCGTGGAATCTCGACTTCAACCCCCGACTCAAAGTGTCACGGAAGATTGCTGACCTTGAGTCTTGGACCCTTGACCCATCCACTCGGTACTTCTCAGGTACGGCTACTTATTCGGCGAAGCTCCAGGTACCGGAGGCATACTGCGGTCCTGGCAAGCTAGTCTGGCTTGACCTCGGCGAAGTGGACGACGCGGCCCGCGTCTGGGTGAATGGCAAGCTGGCCGGCGACGCCTGGCAAAAGCCTTTTCGTCTGGAAATAGGTCGGTGGCTTCGGCCCGGCGCCAATCAACTGAAGATCGCAGTCGCCAATCTGTTGATCAATACGCTGCTCGGCCAGCCGCCCCCCGACTACACTGAGTTGAACGCGACATACGGGGAGCGTTTTCCCTACCCCGAGGACTGGAGGCTTAATCCAGAGCCTTGGCCGGCCGGCTTGTTGGGCCCGGTCCGATTAGTCCCTGGCCTGAGGGTCGAGTTTCCACTGCGGTCGGAAAAAGGAGAATAGGATGCGGGCTCTCGATAACCGGATCGCCCTTGTCACGGGCTCGGCTCGTGGCATTGGCAGAGGTATCGCAGCTCGATTGGCTCGGGATGGCGCCACGGTCATGGTCGCTGACGCTCTCGCTGACCGGGCCGAGCAAACTGCCGAGGAGATCAGAAAGGCCGGAGGCCAGGCGAAATCCTTTCGTCTGGATGTGACGGACAGCACTGAGGTCGAGCGCGCGTTCGCGTCCGTCATTAAGGATTATGGTCGCCTGGAAATTCTCGTGAATAACGCCGGCGTGCACCTGGTGAAGCCCATCACCGATTACACGGACGACGACTGGAGTTATGTATTTAACGTCAACGCGCGCGGCGTTTTTTATTGTCTCCGGGCCGCCGCTCGATACATGAAGGAGCAGCGCTGGGGCCGCATCGTGAATATTGTCACCATCCTATCGGGAACGCCCTATTCGTCAGTGTACGAAGCCTCCAAACACGCGGTCATGGGTCTAACGAAGTGCCTTATGTATGAGCTCGCGCCTTACGGCATCACGGTCAACGCCGTCTCGCCCGGCGCAGTTGACACCGACCTCCTACAAAAGGGGATCCGGGAAAAAGCGCTGTCGTCAGGAATGACGGTGGAGGAGATCTATTCCCAGATTGCCGCCACAACACCACTCGGACGGCTCTGCACGCCGGAAGATGTGGCCGCCGCCGTGGCCTTCTTTGTCTCACCCGACGGGGGCTATGTAACCGGCGAGATCATCCACGCGACGGGTGGAACTTTTCATCAAAACCTGGGTCGGAAATGACCTCCGCCGCTCATGGGTGTTTCGCGCCTTCACATGCTCCCCGCTCCCGCGAACCCTAACAGGACGACAGATAGTATCAGCACTCCAACACCTATCCATAGAAAGTGCATGGCGCGGCGACCAGCGTGTTTCCACTCCCCAACCAAGAAACCGCAGCCCGTGGAGGCGATGATCATCACTGCATTCCACGTGGCCCACCCGAGCGACGGGCCAAGTTCGCCCAGGCGATCTCCTGCCACACCGTAGAGCAGGGTTCCGCCCAGCCACATCACCGCCATGATCAGGGCCAGCGCCCAGTGCCCCATTGCACCCCTCCTCCAGTAATGCGGCCAGCTCTTATTGCGTTGGAGTAGGAAAATACAGTAACCCGCGTTGGGAATTAAGCCACAGCCAAGTATCACCATCCATACAACATTCAAGGCCGCGTCCGGAGTCGCGCCGGCGCGGCCCGCAGCCTGCGTGACGGGACCGCTAAAGGCATATCCAAAATTGAACATTGCAGAGAGTATTCCCGACATCACACATATTGCGAGCGCCTTGGTCAGCGGTTTCCTCGGATCAGTGGTAGCGGGCGCGTCTAAGACTGCCCGCTCCCGAAGGTGGCCGGCGTACCCGCAGATGGCAACTCCAACAATCGTAATCAACGTGGCAAGTACAATCAGTTTGCCGCGGGATTCCGCAAGCACGCCAGGCGAGAGGATTGCCATGGGGATGAGTGTTCCCAGGGCATCAATCAGCCCGGTCATGACGCTCATGCCCAGCGCCATGCCGGCATACTCAATGCCGAGTCCGAAAAATACGGCGCCCATGCCCCATCCGAAGCCAAAGAGGCCGACTCGAAGCGTCGCCGCCGGCGGCGCAGAACGCAAGGCATCAAGGAAGTGCGAGGGGGTGGCCAGAATCATCGCCAGGGGAAGAACCAGGAAAGCAAGCACGGAGTAGCTGAGCCAGATATTTTCCCACTTCCATTTCCGAGCGTAGCCCATGGGGAGCGCAAATGCTCCTTGCAGGATCCCGGCAATCAGTATCCAGACGATTACCAAACCAGTATTGGATGCAGCGCTCATGGGCGGTTTCCCAGGGCGCCTGGGGAGGGCGAGGAAATTATGCGTTCTACCGGGTCGGCGGCCTCCTGTTGCTCGCGTGCCTTCACCTTCTGGAACTGTTGGTAGGCTTTAATGGATTTGTCCTGGAGGGATAGATGATGATAGACGCTCGCAAGATTGTAAAAGGCGGCCGGGAGGTTCGGGTTGAGTCGAACGGCTATTTCCAGTTGCTTCCGTGCATCGACATAGTCTTGCATCCGCGCATAGAGAGAGCCCAGGTTGAGGTGAGTTAGGGCGTAGGAAGAATCCAGGCGTTGGGAAAGTAGCATTTCACGAAGTGCCACGGTATCGTCACCCAGCCGGCTCATCAGGATGCCGTAATGAAGGTGGTAGTAAGAGTTTTCGGGCTCCATCTGAATCGCGCGTTCGAAGTGGCGCTGGGATTCATCGGTCCGGGACAAGACCTCATCGACCACCGCCAGCATGAATTCAGCCTTGCTATACTTCGAATCCAGCTTGAGGGCGGCTTTAAAATGCCGCTCGGCCCTGTTGTAGTAATCGTCCTCGTTGAAGTACACGCCCAACGCGCAGAAGCTCATCCCGATGAGATACAGTGGGACCGGCGACCCGGGATCGAGCTTTTGGGCATTTACGTATGCTTGAATGGCCGAAACCTGGTCACCAAATTCCTGGAAAAACGAACCTTGAGTGATAAAATACCGGGCTTGCCCGGGGTCCTTCTTGATGGCGAGACCGATTGCAGTCAGGGCATCAGCATTCTTGTGCTCCAAGGCAAGCGCTCTGCTCTTCAGTTCCAGATAATCAGGACTGTCCCGCACTGTAGGGTCGGTCACTTTGCTGAGCGCGCTTGAAGCGCAAGCGGCATTGTGGCTTTCCAGGCATTGCCGAGCCTCAGCGAGTGGATGCGCGCCATTGTCGGGCGAGCTTCCATTGACAACCGTCGCATTTTCGGGCGCGGCCATTTCGGCCTGAATCAAAACATCGGAAGTCTTGACTTCGGCATTGGTCGGATTGTTCCGGCGCCCAAGCGTCTCGGCAACGCCGGCCTCCTGCCGGGCTTCGCGTTCCCGGCCCGTCTGGGTAAGGAGTCGCGCAAGCTGAGCATGCAGGGCTGCTTCCTTGGGAAATCGCTTGATTCCTTCCCGCAGAGTGTGTTCCTCCGCCTCCAGGCCGCCAGCGCTAAATTGGGCAACAGCGAGTTCCCGGTACGCCAAGGCGGTAGTGGGTTCGCGCGCGACCGCCTGTTCCAGGAAAGGGATGGCGTCAGAGGTTTTGCCAAGCCGATGAAGGGCGGCACCCAAGTACAGATAAGCGTCCGAGAATCCGGGGTCGATTGCGATTTCTCTTCTGAAGTAAACAGCCGCCTTGGAGTAGTCGGCCCGCTTAAAGGCGATGTAACCAAGTTGAAACTGGAGGACCGGGAGGTTGGGATCCTGTTTCAGCGCCTGTTGATACTCGGACTCCGCACTCGAATCTTCGCTGCGCGAAAGGTGAGCGTCCCCGAGCAGCACATGAAGCCAGGACGAATTCGGAAAACGCTCGTTAAAGTTGGCGAAATCCCGCATTCCAGAATCCTTATCATCCAAAGCGTGGTCTTGCTCGATCAGTACATAGTAAACGTAAGGATCAGGGTATCCCGACTCGATCGCCTTCGAAAAAGCCTCTCTTGCCCGCTGGTGATCGCCCAAACCGCGATACGCCATTCCGAGGTAGAACTGGTTTGCGCCCGAGGGTTTAAGCCGCTTCAGTCCTTCCAATGCTTCGCGCGCTTTCCCACTCGCAAGCAGGGCAACTGCGAGGTTGAGCTTCAGCTTCGGGCTATTCGGGTCAACCCTTAACCCGCGCTTGATCCAGACCAGTGCAGCCTCCACATAATGGCTCTCAAGCAGCATCGACGAATACTCTTTATACAGGTCCCCGTCCGATGGGCAAAGCTGAATAGCGCTCTGAAACGCGGCGCCACGATCCTTGTACGGGCTGGCCGTATTGTTCGCAAGCCGCATCCAGGCCTCCACCGCTTTTCCTTGCTGGCATGGACCCAATGCGGCGGCGGAGACTGCAATCCCTGGCCCAAAAAGCGCCAGGATAATCATCTTTAACCGAAGCACTTGCTTCACCGAAATCCGAATTGGCACTTCCTTCATACACTCCATGTGGCAAACATTAGACCGGGCGTGCCATCCACAATGCCCGCGCCAGCGCCGCCGTCCCCTCAGCAAATATCCATCCGGGACTGGTTACCTCTTCGCCCAGGCAGCCTCCGACGCTCAACCCTGAATTACTCCGATTCCCCCCACGGCGCCAGACACTCTTTGCACCGACAGTTCTTTGACCATCCAAACATCAGGTAAGAAGCCCTTGTCACGCCAGTCGAGCGGCCACCTTCAAAATCTCCCGGTTCAGAACCTCGCTGTAATGCTCCATCTCTGAATCAAGATGAAGCTGCGGCTCGCGCACCATGACCGAGGCAAGAAGCCCTCTGGCATGCAGCAAACGTTTTTCACAGTGATGAAAGAGTTCCATGTTTTGAAGGCTGAAGACGATCTGCGGAAGCATGAAACGGTAAAGCTCAAACGCCTGCTCCATGTCGCCCGTTGATGCCAGTGAAAACACCCGGACGAACAGGTCACACATGCTGAGGCCAGGCATTGCTCCAGCAATCCCGTCAGCCATGAGCTCTAGAAGATACATACCTCCCCACCCTTCAAGCACGCTAACCTGGTCATGGGTGGCAGTGCGGATGGCACGGACCTTGGCGCCCATCAGGGGCTCCTCCAGTTTGAGGTAGCGAATGTTGCCGGCGGCCTGCACTAACCGCGCGGCCATCTCAGCTCCGACGCTGGGGCCCCCAGGATTGAAATCTTGAATCAACACAGGCACGGAAACTGCCCCGGCGACCGATTCACAATAGCGCAGGATGTCGTCCTCCCCAAGGGCAAACTGCCGGGGGATGGCGAACGAGATAACATCGGCTCCCATATCCTGGTGCAATCGGGCAAGTTCTGCCGCCAGCCGAGTTGAGGGGTGGTTGGACTGCGCCACCACCTTCACTCGGCCACGGGATTCCTTGATCGCAACGTTAACGATCTTCCGCCGCTCACTGTCCGAAAGTTTGTAAAACTCACTACCATAAGCCGGTAAGCAAACCGCGGGAACACCGGCGCCTGCCGCGAACTCGATTAAGGCCGCAAGCGCCTCCAGATCGACCTCGTCGCCGGCTGTGAAGGGTGTGGGTACCACCGGAATAATGCCGCAGAGCTTTCCTGAAGGAGCGCCAACGCACGTACCCACTTGCACCTCCCTATCGTCTCTTGACCTTGCAAAGCAACGAAACACTGGAGTATATTTTGTAAACGCAGTTGAGTAAAGAGAAATCTGTGTCATGTGGAGCTACACGTGAGGCGCCCGTTATGAAAATAAGCGAAGTCCAGGCCATTCCCTTGCAATGCCCGACCGGAGCATGTCAGGCGGCTGAGGGCGAGTTCCTGATCACTCCTCTGCATGCCCTGCCCAACGTACAGGAGGTCTTGGGAGCCGGCTTCGTCGGGCTGCGGTCAGGCCCGGTTAGCGCTGTCATCGTGTTAGTGAAAACCGACGATGGAATCAGTGGAATCGGAAGCGTCGGAGTTGGCTCTGGGGCCGCGGTCTACATCATCGAGCAGCATCTCCGGCCCATCCTCCTCGGGAAGAATCCGTTCGATGTCGAGGTCCTCTGGGAGACGATGTTTCGGAGCACCCTGAACTACGGACGGAAAGGCGTCGTTTTGGAAGCGATCAGTGCCGTAGACATTGCTCTGTGGGACATCATGGGCAAGGCGCTTAAGCAGCCGATTTACAACCTGCTCGGCGGGAAGACGCGCGACAAGATTCGTGTTTATGCGAGCCGCCTCTACGCCGAAAAGGACCTTGACGCGCTAGCCAGGAAAGCTGAAGGCTTTGTAAAGCAGGGGTTTACTGCCCTCAAACAACGCTTCGGATATGGCCCTCAGGATGGCATGTCGGGCATGCGGAGAAACATTGCTTTGGTCAGGGCCGTGCGGGACGCCGTGGGACCTGACGTTGCCCTCATGGCTGACGCGTACATGGGTTGGAATGTTTCGTATGCCATCAAGATGATTCGCATGTTGGAGGACGCCGGCGTTAACCTTGATTGGGTCGAAGAGCCCCTCATTCCCGATGATATCGACGGCTACGCACTCCTTCGCCGCTCAGTTCGGACGCCGATCAGCGCCGGCGAACACGAGTTCAGTCGATACGGATTCAATGAACTGATCAAGCGCGAAGCTGTAGACATCCTGCAACCCGACGTCAACCGGGTCGGAGGGATCACCGAAGCGCGGAAAATCTGGGCTATGGCGGCCGCGAATAACTTGGCAGTGATTCCACATGCCGGTCAACTCCATAACTACCATCTGGTTATGGCCAACCTGAATTCTCCCATGGCCGAGTACTTCCCGGGTCCCGCCGAAGGCGCTCCGCTGGACGATGACACACTGTTCTGGGAAATCTTCGAGGGCGAGCCAACTGCCTTTAACGGAGCCGTGGTTTTATACAGTGAGCCGGGCTTGGGACTGAGGCTGCGCGACGAACGAATTAGTCAATGGAGAGGAAAGACAGACTGAGAGACAGTGGAATTTTCCGTCAGGCTTGGGAGCGGGGCCAAAGGTAGTAAAAGCCATTTAAAAACCCCTGGAACTTATTGAATTGGTTAGCCCAACCGGAGTGATCCTCGGAGCGTGTCCGAATATTCGCGATATTACTCGAACCCACAAGTTGATTATGGCACAAGGAAGACATGGCGAAAACATTCCTTCCTCAACAATCGGAGCCGGGATTTTTTAATGCCGCCGATTTTGTCTCGCTGGCGGTTCCCTAATTCGTTGATCGAGACTCGCAGTCCATTGCTGGCTTTCGACGCGTCCTCTGGATTTGGATGTTGCCCGACTGTACAGATGACAGCCATTCGTCGGACAAGCCTTTCTGCGGCTTAGGTACCCCACCAAAGAAACTCCCGAGGAATCGGGCCTGTCCTTCGGAGGCCGCGCCGAAGGTATCCCCCCTGATAGCGCTCGCGCATTCTACCGCCCTCCTCTGATCATTACTTTCGCACCTAAAGGTCCAGGTGCTATTACGGAGGGGATGTTCAAGTCTGCGAAAAGTGTGTCAGTTACGTGTGTCAGGAAACAGCGGGTTTCGAGGCATTTTGTGTCGCCTTGTGCCGCAAACTGGTGAACTCAAGTTGTTGGAAATATATGGAAGTGCGTGCAGGGATTAGGGCAGGCCTCTTATTTGACAAGGTAGAGGTCAACGGTTCGAGTCCGTTCGGGCCTACCGTATTATTTACTTTCCGCTCTTCTGGACGCCGTAAAGAAGGGTTCGCGGCCGGCCACGTTGCCAGCATCAGCCACCGGAAACAAAGTTCACGTGCACAGCATTGGCCAACCGGGAATTATGGCCATGGGAGCCCCATCGGGTCAGCCCGAGCCTCACTTGGTCAACTGCGGAAAAGCAGTGATGCGCAGCTTGGCGCTGCCATACGGAATCAAAGTAAGCGTCTGCATTGATTCGCGGCTCGATACCGGGCTCTCCGGCAAGGGTCCGGCCGAGCCATGTGCCAACTTCCATTCCGGGATTTTTCTGCCCTTGATGTGAAGCAAGATGGGAGCGCCTTCGGGGCTGAATGGATATTCACCAATCTGCTTTTCAGCGACTTGAACGAATGCTTCCGGCCGATCCCGATCTATGATGAGGCCGTAATTCCACGGTGTGGTGGGTTCAATGGACCAATCGGCAGCCGGGGACGCCGCGGGTTTCGACATTCCCTTTACAATCTTCCGCCACTTTTCCCCAATCTTCAGGGAGAAGACGAGCGGGCCGCGTTCCACCACCACCGAGTTATGGAACCCCCTGGAAGTGCGCACGCGCATGGGAAGCGTCAACCACACCCGGTCTCCCATTTTCCACCTCCGCTCAATGCGGTGAAATTCTCCCGGGCGCACGGCACCAACCGCGCGCCCGTTCACGGTGATTTTCGCGCCTTCGGCCCAAGCCGGAATCCTGAGTTGAAGAGGAAACTCGACGGATGTCGAGGGATTCACCGTCAATCGGATTTCTCCTTTAAACGGGTACCCAGTTTCTTCATTGATGTTGACGGCCACTCCGTCTTTCACGACGCTCGTGACTTCGCTGGGCCCGTAGGCGACCGCCGCCAGGCCATTGTCGGCGGTGGCCATCCACAGGCTGGCCACAAATTTCGGCCAGCCCTGATGCAGGTTGGCGGTGCAGCAACCGAAATTGGGTTCCACACCAAAAATGTTGGACTCCGGACCGTTGGTGGTCCAATCGCGATTTTCCAGCGAGCACAATACCTGGTTCGGTTGTTGGTCATACTGGTGCGCCCACATGTCCTTTGAAAATGTGCCGGGAAGGGCATTGAAGGCAATTCGTTCCAAATGATCGGCGTAGGCAGGATCGCCCAGAATACTGATCAGTTGTTCCAGCGAAAACTGTTCCTCCACCACCGAGCAAAGCTCCGTGCCTTGCGAGGGGTCGCGCCCCGCGAGGTGCTCATCACAACTGAACATGCCGTTGGGCAGCAGGTGATACATGTCCAACTCGCTCAACTGATGGGCGGCGGCCTTGCGGTCCGATTCGTCGCCGGAAATCACCGACCAGACCGCCGAAGTCTTGATGGCCATCGCATTGTTCACTCCATGCGCGCTCAGCGACACGTCGTTATTGCCTCCGGGCTGCACGCGGATCTCGTCTTTGGTCGTTTTCGTTTGGTAGGGAAAATTTTCAAATTCGCCCCGCCAATCATACCCCTGCGTCTTGAGCATTCCCGCCAAATCAAGCAGGCTCTTATCTCCGGTGCGATTGTAAAGCCAGAGAATGCTCACCACCTCGTCTGCCCAGCGGAAACGGGCCCATTCATGAAGGGGGCGCCCGGCGAGATTCGCCGCCTGGTAATGGAAATAGCGCTGCATCAGGGGAATTACGCGCGCGTCGCCCGTGGCCTCCTGATATTGAGTGAGGGATTTCAGCATCACCATGTTGGGCCACCAGTCTTTATTCTTTTCCGGCCCAATCGAGCCGTCCGGCCTCTGATGGGTGAGCGTCCACTCCATCCACTGCCTGGCCTTGGCAATCAGTTTGGGATCGCCCAGGAGATATGCCAGTGGAACCAGCCCGTCCGCGTAATATGGGCCACGCTCCCAGCTTTCTCCCGTGCCGCCCAGCCAGCCGCTGTTGGGGCCTACGTCCGCCCAGAAATCACCCAGGTGGCCGGTCAGGCCGTCGGCCTGGATTTGAAGTTGACGCCGCAACCAACCGGCGGGCTTGATGGAGGTGAGAGGCAAGGGATAAAAAGGATTGGCCCGAAGAGGCGCGCGGTTTACCACCGGGGCGCGAAGGGTCCGGTCCGCAGCCTCATGCGTGGTTTCGCCGTCAAATAACGGCGGGCAAATCAGGAGGAGCAGGAAGATCGAGAACCCCGCGAAAGTGACACCACGATGGTCGCGCATTTTTTCTCCATTCTACCGTTCGCCGCGATGATACTGCCGGAATGCTGCCGGGGTCGCCGCTCCACGCCACTGTCACGCTGGTGTGGCCGCAGCATCCATGGAGCTGAGTCTCCGTTATTCAGCACGAGGATTTGTGGCCGGCGTTTCCTTGTACCGGCCGCCGGAAATCATCGACTCGAAGAGTCGCCTTCCAAGTGGATCGCGAAACCTTGGGGCGGCGTCACCCCCAGCAAATATTGTACGAAATAATCCCAGCGCCGCCGAATCAAATAGGTATTTCTGCCCTCGCCGTGATACATGTTGGGGACAAACAGCATGTCAAAATTCTTGTTGGCCTTCATCAAAGCGTCGGCGAACCGCATGGTTTCCACAGGATTCACATTTTCGTCCACATCGCCGTGAACGAGAAGCAGGCGACCTTCCAGGTGTCCCGCCAGCGTGACGTTGGATTGGTCAACGTAGTCTTTTCCTATCGGATAACCCTGGTACAGTTCGTTCCACCAAGCCTTGTCCAGCCGGGCGTCATGATCGCCCGAAATGGAGACGCAGACCTTATAAAACTCAGGATGGACCAGCATCGCGTGCGCGGACCCGTAACCGCCCGCTGAGGTTCCGTAAATACCAACGCGAGTCAGATCCATTTGAGGATATTTCGCGCCCATTTGTTTAATCAGCGCCACGTGGTCATCGAATACGCCGCCCAGATTGCGATAAGAGTATTCGTGGAAGGGGCGCGACCGCCCGGTGGTGCCCCGGCCATCCACCATCACGACCATGAACCCTAATTCAGCCACCGATTGTTCCGGGAAGCGATAGGCAGAAAAAGATTTTGGGACGAAGAAACTTTGCGGTCCGGTGTAGATCTGCTCGATGACGGGATATTTTTTCGCCGGGTCAAAGTTGGAAGGCCGCCAGATCAGTCCGTAGATGTCCGTGTGGCCGTCCGCAGCTTTGCCCTGGAAAGGCTGGGGAAATTTCCAACCCGTGGCGAGCAAGGCGCTGGCGTCAGCCTTTTCCAGGACTTGGACCACCGAGCCGTCCGCGGTCCGGTGCAACACCGATTGGCCCGGAAGGTCAACCCGCGAGTAGGTGTCCACGTAGTAGGCCCCGTCCGGAGAAAAGCTTACGGTGTGGTTGGCATTCTCGGGAGTGAGCAGCTTCAGTCCACTCCCGTCAAAATTAACTTTATAGAGGTGAGTCAGGTACGGGTCCTCGCCAGTCTCCCGGCCGCAGGCAAGAAAATAGACCCGGTGGGCCTTCTCATCCACGTACGGGATGCCGCGCACCACCCAATGCCCTTGGGTCACCTGATTTTCCAGCCGGCCCGTTCTTCCGTCGTAACGGAAAATGTGATTCCACCCATCGCGTTCCGAAGTCCAAAGAATTTCCTCCCCATCGCCAGCCATCTTTATCCGATTCTCCCCCGGATCAACGTAGGTGGTGGATTCCTCGTGCACCACCACTCGTTCTTTGCCGGTTTCGGGATCCACTTCGCGCAACTCTGCGCTCCTTTCCCCGCGCGACCGGAACAGGTAATAAATCCGCTTGCTGTCCTTGAACCATTCGAAGTCCGGCCCGCCCTGAAATTCAAGCGCCAGGGGCTCAGTCAGCACTTCAATCCGCTTGCCCGAGGGAATGTCAAAAATAAGGGGCTCGGCCTGGGACAGAATTTCTCCCGGCAAAGGATAGGCGTAGGTATAGGCCTTGGGGCGAAGCTGGCCGGGCGGCACGAATTGCAGCGTGGTGAAACGGCCCACAAAGCGAGAGTCGATTCGGTAGGTGACGAGTTTGCTCGAGTCGGGCGCCCAAAAAACGGCGGCGCGCTCGCGCACATTCTCCGTGCCTTGTTCCACCATCGCGCGCGAGGAAGGCAGGGGCGTAGCGTAATCCCAATGCCGGGCTCCGTCGTGAGTCAACTCCACCGCCTCGCCGGTGGATAGGTTGCGGACCCACAGGTTGTAGTCGCTTATGTACGCGGCCCATTGATGGTCGGGCGAAACAGCCTCCCACCGTTGCGCCTCAGCCGCCGCATCTTGATGGCACTGGTAATTCGAGAGATTGCATACCCACGCTGCGTCCCCGATTCTGAATTGGATGGACGCACCGTCCTCCGTGAATTCGAAGGAGTTGAAGGGAAGATGGTCTGGGGTGTAGGCATGGTCCGCCGTGCGCGGAAGGGCCGCGGCCAGTCTGGCATGGTCGAAGGCTGGCTGGCGCGTTTTCGCCGCGGGATCCACCAGAAAGAATTCCTTTCCTTGCGGACCCTCCTGGCGATACCAAAAGCGGGATGAGTTCCCAATCCAGTGGGGAGTTACGTCCGCTTCGGCCACCAGGTGTCGCACGTTCGACGGCAGGAATTTTACCGCACGCTCATAATCCGCCTGAGTGCCCTGCCCGAAAACCGGAAATGGAACAAGGAATATGAATGTTAGAAGCGTTGGGATGCGACTCTTGACCGGGTTCATGGGGTTCCCTCCTTTTCCGGCTTTTGTGAATTGCCATTTCCAAAGTCCGCCACCCCCACGCGCACGATGGTGTCCCGCGATTTCCCCGGGTTGGAGGGCTTCTCCGTCCACACGCCGTACACGCGCCCACCCAGCGCCGCGATGCCCGTATAGTCGCCCATAAAAACGCCGCCCGGGTCGAATGGTTCCTGGGTCCAGGCGTAGTTGGTAAATACTTTCCCCTGGTCAGTCGACCGCGCCAGCACCACTTTCGCTTTCCGGTCTGCCGAATCGTCGCGGCGGTCATAGAAAATCACATCCAAATCGCCGTTAGCGGGGTCAACGGCCAACCAGTGGAAGAAATGGTCTGCCCCGCTGTGAACCGCGTCAGAGTTCACGCGCACGGCTTGCGTCCAGGTGCGGCCGCGGTTGTTCGAGCTTGAGCAAAACACGTCCACTTCACCGTTGCGATAGTCGCTCCAGGATACGTAGAGCCGGCCGTGACGAGGATCCATCGCAATCACCGGGAATCCGTTGGCCCGCGCCACATCATTGACGTGGAACATGATGGGCGCCACGGGAATAATGTTCTGAGGTTTCGAAAAGCTGAGTCCGCCATCCTTCGACAACGTGAAAACGATATGGTCGTTCAAGGCCCAGACCGCGTACAACGTGCCGTCCGGACCCACCACTCCGGAGAAGCCTTCCGCCGCGCCGTTGTCATCACGCGGCAGTCCGCGTTGATGATCAATTTCCAGGGGCGCGGACCACGTCTTCCCATCGTCGGTCGAGCGGGAGAGAAGGATTTGAGAATCTTCAATTGTCCAGCGGGTCCACCCTACATACAAGTTCCCTGAGTGAGAGCTGGTGGAGTCGTCTGCCACGATGTAAGGTTTGTCTTCAAAGGGCATGCCGGGCGTGGTTTCGTGCTCGATGATGGGGATGTGTTGCGATTCCCAGGTCTTGCCTCCGTCCATTGAGCGCCGAACGAACAACCCGCTGCGCGAGGCGTTGTGAGCCCAATAATTGAATGTACCCAATTTATCAAACGCCATGTAGCAGAGGAGCGCGTGTCCGTGTTTGTCGTAGGTCACGGAGACATCCCCGGACACACGGTAATTCGGAGGCTCGGTTCCTGCAGCGATTTCCCAGTGCTTTCCCGCATCAATGGAATAGGCGATGTGCGCATTGTCCTGGTAGGCGGCCGCCACTTGCATGGGATTGCGGGCGTTGATGGCGATGGAAGGCTCGGTATACCACCCCGCCTTCGGAGTGATATCCGCTACCTGGGCGTGGGGGGCCAGCGGAAGAGTCTGGCCGTAAGCGATGGAGGGTATCATGGCGACAACCCAAAGAAGGCAGGTCAATACTGTTGCTACTTCTTGTCTGCGGCATGGCGCCAAAGATTGTTGCTCTCGAAGGACCAGGGTCATCGTCATTTCTTTTTCTCCTTCATTTGTCTGCCGCGGACCAGCGGCGGCTCGTCCACTACCTGCCACCCACGCTGGCTCCAAGGGTGCACGACTTCAAAGTCAAGGCTCACGTTTAAAACAGATTTGCCATCAAAATGCAAATTTGAACGCCAAATAGTATCCTAAAAATGATATTCTGCGAAATGAGGATCCCTTCCCGGCATGCCCATGGCGCAGGCTGAGATGAGGTGGCATAGAGCTTGGAACTGGCTGGCGGCGCGGACCCATTCGTCGGGCTTTTCAACCAATTGTGGAGTTGACGGCGTCGGTTGGCGTATACTCAGGCGTTTTCGAGCGAAGACCACGGGCGGATGCAACCCAGGAGAATGGAAGGATCTAGCGTCATGGGTGGAAGTGTTGGCAATACCGCACGACTCTTCAGCACAGGGCCAGTTTCCCTGGACAACATCAACATCAGCGAAACCACGTTTCACCGGGTTCGAGAGCTGATCGTGCGGGGTAAGCTGGCGCCGGGCAGCCGGGTGGTAGAGGCCGATCTCGCCGATCGGCTTGGAGTGAGCCGAACCCCCATCCGCGCCGCGCTCCACCGACTGCAACAGGAAGGATATATTCTTGTCGCCATGGGCGGTGGCGGTAAAGCCCGGCTCTCCATTGCACCCTTAACTCACGACGATGCGCGCGAGCTGTATCAAATCATCGGCCATTTGGAAGGTCTGGCGGCAAGAACGACGGCCCAGCTTGAGCCGCTGGTACGGTGCAAGCTGGTTCAAAGGCTGAAGGAATTGAATGACGGGCTCCGCGAACTGGCGGATTCCAGACGGTCCGATCCCAATCGGATATTCGATCTGGACATGAATTTTCACCAGGCCATTGTGGACGCAAGCGCTGGCCCCCGTCTGGGCGCGATTCACGCTGCCACCAAACCTCAAGCCGAGCGTTACTGGCGGCTGTATGCCAGCGCCATCGTGGATCAGTTGGGCATCTCCATTGGCGAACACATGGTGATCATGCAATGCATCGAGAACGGTGACAGTGACGGAGCCGAGCGCGCTATTCTGATGAATTGGAAAAACGGAGCGGAGAGACTGGTCCGAGTGATTGAGACGCTCGGCGAGCGCGGTAGTTGGTAAAAACAAGCCCTCTCAAAGATGGCCGATGTGCCTTCCGGCTTTGGTTGAGGAAGTTGGTTGCGGTTCGAGCGAATGCCAGCCGGGTCGGCCCCGCGATTAATTTCATTCTCACTCAAATCACAGCGCCCCCCGGGCCGGCCCGGTTGACTTCCCCACCACCAACTCAATTTTGATATGATATTCCTTGCCGGAAGCCTCGGGTAAAGTCGACATTTCGTGCAGAGCCTCGGCCGCTGTTTCACCCAAAATGTCCGGATGCATATCCAAGGTAGTCAGCCTCGGGACAAAATACTCCGCCAAATAAGTGTTATCGAATCCGGTCACCGATACATCCGCGGGAATACTCAAACCATTTTCGCTGAAAGCTTTGATCAGGCCCACGGCCGTCAGATCATTCATCGCTACCACCGCGGTGGGGAGGGGGGAAGATTTCAAAAGGGATAATCCGGCGGCGTACCCTCCATCCAGACTTTGATTCCCATTGATAACCGGCCAGGGCTCAAGTCCGCGCGCTTCCATGGTGGCCACGTAGCTTTGGTGGCGCGAAAGAATATTCTTAAACGTGTGCCGCCCGCCGACGTAGGCAATACGCCGGTGCCCAAGCCCGTAAAGGTGTTCAATCACCTGGCGCATGCCGATCAGGTAGTCCACCTTGATGTTGGTCGCCCCTTTGCTGGTGAAGTCCAAATCGAAACAGGTTATCGGGATGTTCTGGCGGACGATTTCATTCAGCCACGAGGGGCTCATTTCCGAGGTCAGGATGGCCACGCCCCGCACTTTCTTTTCCAGCATGCGTTCCACCGCCCGCCGCATGAGCGGAAGCTGGTAGTTGGTTTCGCTGACGATAACGTCGTACCTCCAGCGCTGGGCGCGGGCCTCAAAACTTCGGATCGCCACGGAAAAAAAGGGGTTCTGGATATCGGAAACGATCACTCCCAGCGTGCGGCTGCTGTGGGCCGCCAAGCTTCGGGCATTACTATTAGGATAATACCTCAGTTTTCGCGCAATGGCCAGAACGCGGCGGCGCGTTTCCGGCTTGATGCGCCCGGTCGAATTGAACGCATGGGAAACCGTGGCCGTGGATACTTCCGCTGCCCTGGCTACGTCCAGGATGGTGATGTGCCGGTGGCTCATCTCTTCCGTCGAGGTCGCGCGCTCCGGTTTAAAGCCGCGCGCTGTTAATGTATCATGACTTTAACCGGACGCTGAAAAAACCAAAATTGACATGCCCTGCGACGCATCCTCTATTTACTTGGAAATAAATGCGGCGATCTTTCGCTACGCTCAGGATAAAAGGTGGGCGGAACTTTTTTCATTATCCGGCTAAATTCCGCCCGGGAGCGCGAAATTCTGTTCCTGTGACGGAGTAACCAGAGAAATTAGTTGACACGTTACGCCCTGATGGGTTAAACGATTAAACTGGATGAATACAATTACGGATACAAAGGGCTAATCGTACAACAATTCTCAGTTTTGACCAAGCGGAGAATCAACCTAAGGCGTCTCCGTGCAGAAACCGGTTCTTGTCCAATGCTCGCGCGGTGCCGCCCTTCCCCTTGGGCGGGCAACGGGATTTCACATGCAGGCTTCCAAATTGATCCAGGGAATAGACCATGCAAGGATGGCATGGGAAGAATACAGGGGCGAATGAATCCCACCTTGGGTTGAGTCGTGGTCCAGGAGGAATTGTTCCATGCATTCATTACGTCGAGTGACTCGAAGGCAGTTTGTGGCCGGCGCCGGTGCGGCGACGGGAGCTTTGTTTTTACGCACCCCACCCGCCGCCGCGGGCCAGGACCCGGTGGTGGACGCGGTGGCAGTGAAAGGGAAAACCGAAAACCAGGAGCAAGTCCCCTGGCGGGTGGAGCCGTTTGCCTTAAAGCAGGTTCGCCTGTTGGACGGCCCCTTCAAGGACGCCATGGAAATCAATCACAAATGGCTGGTCTCTCTCCCATCCGACCGGTTGCTCCATTCATTCCGCATCACGGCAGGAATATCATCATCGGCCGAGCCGCTGGGCGGTTGGGAAAAGCCCGATTGTGAATTGAGGGGACATTTTGCCGGCGGCCACTATCTTTCCGGCTGCGCGCTGGCCTACGCGGCCACCGGGGACGACGAAATAAAATCCAAGGCCAACAACATGGTGGCCGAGTTGGCGCAGTGCCAGGAAAATCTGAAGAGCGGCTACCTGAGCGCCTTTCCGGAGGAGGAATTTGACCGACTGCGCGAGGAGAGGCGGGTGTGGGCGCCCTTTTATACCTACCACAAAATTATGGCGGGCCTCCTGGACATGTACTTATACTGCGGCAACCCACAGGCGCTCGACACGGCGGAGAAAATGGCCGGTTGGGTGGGGCACTGGGGCGAGAGCATCAGTGACGAGCACCTTCAGCGCATCTTGCAGACCGAATATGGCGGCATGATGGAAGTGCTGGGTAACCTCTATGCCGTGACGGGCAAGCGGCAGTATTTGTATCTGGCCCACCGCTTCGAAAAGAAAATGTTTTTTGATCCTTTGGCCGCCCACCGCGACGAACTGAAGGGCCTCCATGCCAACACCCACATCCCGCAGGTGATTGGGGCGGCACGGCTCTATGAATTGACGGGCAATCCGCGCTTTCGCGCTATCGCTGACTATTTTTGGAGCGAGGTGACCAGCGAGCGCGCTTATTGCACCGGAGGAACCAGCAACGGGGAACATTGGCGCACCGACCCGGGCAAGTTGGCCGCCGAACTCGGCAAATACACGGAAGAATGCTGCTGCGCTTACAACATGCTGAAACTGACCCGGCACGTTTTTGGCTGGAGCGCGGACGCGCGGGCCATGGATTATTACGAACGAACGCTTTACAACCATCGTCTGGGCACCCAGGACGCGCAGGGCATGAAGAGTTACTTTTTGCCCCTCGGCTCGGGCTACTGGAAATACTACAACTCGCCGCTCGATTCCTTCTGGTGCTGCACCGGGACGGGCGCGGAGGAATTCGCCAAGTTCGCGGATTCGATTTATTTCCACGATGCTCGCGGGGTCTTCGTGAACCTCTTTATTCCCTCCGAGGTGAATTGGACGGAAAAGGGCGTTCGGGTCCGGCAGGAGACGAAATTCCCCGAGGAAGGCGCCACCACGCTCACTCTTCGGACCCACCAACCCGTGGAGATGACGCTCAACATCCGCGTGCCCTACTGGGCCACGCGCGGGGGCGCGGTGAAATTGAATGGAGCCGCGCAGCCGGTTTTTTCAAGTCCATCTAGCTATCTCTCGATCCATCGGACATGGAAAGACGGAGACAAAGTGGAAGTCAGTCTGCCCATGAGCCTGCACATTCACCCCATGCCGGACGATCCCACGCTTCAGGCCATGATGTATGGCCCGCTGGTGCTGGCCGGCCGCCTGGGTCAGCGGGGCTTGACTCCGGCACTGACCTATCCGGGCTACGACACCGCGCCGGGTGGAGATCCCATTCCGGTGCCCGCCATCGCCAACCCGTCCCATGATCGAGCAGGGTGGGTGGAGCCGGACTCCGGCCAGGCGCTGACCTTCCGAACCGCCGGCCGGGAAGAGAACATCGAATTCATCCCGCTCCACAAGGTGTCCGGCGAGCGCTACGCCGTGTATTGGAAAGTGAACACCCAGGCGGTTTAGACTTTTTCCGATCAGAGCGAAGGCGGGTTTCCGGCCACTCGCTGTGGGCTGGTCGGACGGATTGGAGCCGCTGATGAAGGGAAAAATCTCCCGCCGCGATTGGCTGAAGCGCGCCGCTGCCGCGCCCCTGGTGGCGAGCGGCACGGAACGCCCCCTGCCCAGGGCAGCACCTGCCGCAACCACCCTCACTGCCAGCGGGACCGTACTGCCGCTCACCTCCACCAGCGAGGTTTATATTCCACCGCGCGGCCGCGGCTTCATGAAATTCAGTTTCGATTTTCCCGAGCCCTCGGTTGAATTTGAGGGCCTGCGGCTCTCCTTTCGGCTCTACACCTTTGAAAATACCTATGGGCTCGATCGCGACGGAATGAGCGTGGAAAAATCCAACTCCTCCATGGAAATCCGTGCCGCGAATTTAATTTGGGCGGGCGGGCAGGAAAAGGCTCCGGGATCGTTGCGGGCCCGGATACGAAAGAACGGTTCGTTTATCGAATGGGACGCGGTGGCGGAAATGGAACAGCCCATCAAGTCAATTGCCGCCATTGTGAGGGGTGTGCCGCGCGGCAAAATTTCCGCCGGCGGGCAGGCCTTCCGCGATCACCAGGACAATGAGGTCCTCCTGGGCTATCCCTTTGGCGGAGGCTCGCTTTTTACCGCCGAAGGAATGAATTCGCCGGTGGCGGTGATTCAGTCGGGGGAGAAGGACTTCTTTTTTCTTTCCGCGCTCAACCACCAGGTGCGCGCCAACCGGTTCTATTTCCAGCCTGGAGATCAAGGTTATCGCGCCGAACTCACCTACGAGCGCGAAGGATGGCAAAAAAGCCATTCCATCCACAGCCCGGTGTGGCGCGCCGGCCGGACCTCCAGCGTCGAAGACGCGTTTCGGCCTCACTACCAGCATGTGGAGCGAACCTTCCATTTGCCGGACTGGGAGCAACGCGCGGACGTTCCCGGTTGGTTCCGCGACAACGCCCTGGTGGTCGCGCTCCACGGTATGCACTGGTCGGGGTATATTTTTAATGATTATGCCAAAATGATTAAAATACTGGAATGGGTGGCCACCCGGATTCCCGCCCAGCGCGTGCTGGTTTTCCTGGCCGCCTGGGATGGACGCTATTACTGGAATTACCCTCTCTACCAGCCCGATCCGCGCCTGGGCGGCGCCGACGGCTTCAGCGCCCTGATCGGAAAAGCCCGGAGCATGGGCTTCCGCATGATGCCCATGTTCGGCACCAACTCCGCCAACCGCCTGTTGCCCACCCACGCTCATTATGCCGACGCCAGCCTGGCCCAGATTGATGGCGACGCCTTCAACCTCAACTGGGTGGATTGGGACAACGACCGGCACAATGAAGGGTGGAGCCCCTACATGAACATCGGAGTGGATTCCTGGCGCCAGTGGCTCTTCGACCGAATTTCAGAGGTGATCGACCGGTTCCACGTGGACGCCTACTTTCTCGATATTGTCGGCGGATGGGAAAACAACACCCAGGCCGATACCCACGAAGGGACCCGGCGCATGGTTGCCGATTTGCGCCGCAAGTATCCCCAGGTGCTGGCTTGCGGCGAAATGTCTTTTGACGCTTTGCTCTCCTGCATTCCTCTCTTCCAAGTCTTTTCCGAATCCGGTTATCCCGCCGCCTTCAACAAATACTGCCGGGCCTTCCAGCACTTGAGCCTGCCCGCACCGGGACGCGGCTCAAGCGGCGTGCACGAATCGGGATTCGGCCATTTTAATTCCGAATCTCTTTCACTGAACGACCGCCAGATCCCCACCCTCACGGTGGTGGATGATACGTTTGACGGGCACCGGGACATCATGACGGCGATAATTTCGCGTGCCAAAGAGCGCGCCGGGATCTGATGCCCTTGGGCAATCGGGATTGGGTGATGAGCCAACGCATTTCTCGCAGAGACGCGCTTGCGCGCTTGAGTACCGCCGGGGCAACGGCGCTGATGACGACAAGGAAAAATCCTGCCCATTCTGGCCCCGGACGTCCTTCCCGCGCCCTCACCGTCGCCGGGAGCCCGGTGGAACTTTCCGTGATCCCCGTCAATCTGAGCACGCTACGCATCTGCGTGCAAGCTGTGCTTGAGAACGGCGAGGCCGGAAGGATTGAGGACGATCTGGTCCTGGTCAGGCAGGATTGGCCGGAGCCGATTCTGAGACTTAGAACAACTGGAGAAACCGAAGCGAAGTCGTGGGGAAAGAATCGCATTTTCATTTCCTTCAACCCTCTGGCCCTGACGATCAACGACGAGCATGGTCAACAACTCCAAATCCTGGAGATCGATACGGAAGATGGCAGTGTAAGCTTCGACTCCGGTCATGGGCCGCTCCTGGGCCTGGGCGAGGGCGGGCCGCAATTTGATCGTCGCGGTTCGAATTATCCGATGGAGCACGGGCAGCATGGACCCTTGCTAGGCGACATCGGTGCACGAGTGTCAATTCCGTTTTTGATCGGTACCGGTGGTTGGGCGATCTTTTTCCATCAGCCTTTTGGAACCATTGATCTGACCGGGAGCGAAGATCGTTTCATCCCTAAATCTGCTGATCGGTCGCTTCCCCTTGACTTTTTTCTGGTGCTTCACCAAACCCCCGCCGAAATCCTGCGAGAATACGCGAAGCTCACCGGCTTTCCCCACATGCCGCCCATCTGGGCGCTGGGTTACCAGCAATCGCACCGCACGCTCGACAGCCGCGAAGAAGTGATGGGGGAGCTGAAAACTTTCCGCGAGAAAAAACTTCCCTGCGATCTGATGATTTATCTCGGAACGGGGTTTTGTCCGTCGGGCTGGAACACGGGACACGGATCATTTACGTTTAACCAGCACGTTTTTCCGGACCCGCAGGAAATGATCAAGGAAATGCACGACGAGCATTTCAAAATTGCCGTACACGTGGTCATCCGGCAAAAAGATTTGCACGGCAGCGTTTACGACACGGGCGCCGCGGCCCTTGCGGATGACGATGCCGCAAAGTATTGGGCGGCTCATCTGGGCGTGTTCCGCCTGGGCATGGATGGATGGTGGCCTGACGAAGGTGATTGGCTCAGTCCCGCGGCGTGCCTGGTGCGGAACCGCATGTACTGGGAAGGGCCGCAAAAGGATCGCCCCAACCTGCGCCCCTACGCCCTGCATCGAAACGGAAACGCCGGGATGCAGCGTTACGGCTGGCTCTGGTCGGGCGACATCAATTCCACCTGGGAAACTCTCACCGCCCAGGTGAAGGTTGGGATCAACACCGGCCTGAGCGGGATGCCTTTCTGGGGCACTGACACCGGCGGCTTTGTGACCACGCCGGAATTAACCGGTGAGCTTTACGTTCGCTGGTTTCAGTTCAGTTCGTTCTGCCCGCTGTTCCGTTCGCATGGACGAACGTGGAAGCTCCGCCTCCCCTGGGGCTGGAATACCGGGGATTACGGTCCCCAGGAACTGGGAGGTTATCGCGGCAAAGCCGGACTGCCAGACCCCGGGGAGCTGCACAATCCCGAGGTGGAGCCCATCTGTCGCAAGTATCTTGAATTGCGCTACCGCCTTTTGCCCTACCTCTATGCGGCGGTGCGCGAAGCGCACGATACGGGCTTGCCCATCATGCGCGCTTTGTGGTTGCACTTTCCCGACGATGCCGCCGCCACAGGCCGCGCCGACGAATACCTTTGGGGGCGCGATATTCTGGTGGCGCCCGTAACCGAAAAAGGGGCAACTTCGCGACCGGTCTATTTGCCCCCGGGAACCTGGTATGATTTCTGGACGGAGAGCGGGGCGAAAGGCGGCGCTGAGTTGGCGCGCCCGGTGGATCTCGCCACTCTGCCGCTCTTCGTTCGCGCCGGGGCGATCATCCCCACCGGCCCCGTGAAGCAGTACGCAACTGAAAAAGTGGATGAGCCTGCCACGCTCACTATTTATCCGGGCCGTGATGGGGAATTTAAATTATACGAAGACGATGGCCTGACTTTTGGTTATGAGAAGGGCCAATCCACCCGGATTCGGTTGGCTTGGGATGATCGTAAGCGCCGGTTGACCATCAACCTTGTCCAAGGCTCCCGCCCCATCGCTTCGAGCCCCAGGCAATTCCTGGTTCGCGTCGCCTCTACGAACGTTCGACATCAAGTGAGCTTCACTGGGCGGCCGGCCAGCATTCGTCTTTAAGCTTCAGATTTTCACTTTCGCTCATCAGACCGGGATCAAGGTTCTTCCAGGGTGCGGCTGGATGTCCGGCATTCTTTCCGGGAAAATCAATTCTCATTCGAGTTTCGCAATCGGCATCGGATAGAGAGAGGATACAATCCAAGGGTTCTACGAAACTCGGATGAAACCTGCATTTTCAAGAAGAGAGCTGATCAAGGTCCTGACGGCCGCGCTGGCGCAAAAGCCCGCAGCGCGGATGCTCTCCGCCAAGCCCGCCTCCATTCCAGTAAATTATGTTGACGTGGCGCACGCCGCCGGCCTCGCCTTCCATCACGATAACGCCGCCACTGCTCAGAAATACCTGATTGAAACCATGGGCTCGGGATGCGGTTGGATTGATTACAACCGGGACGGGCTGCTCGACCTGTACTTGGTCAACGGCGCGGCCACCCGCCTCTACAAGCCATCCTACCCCTTGCGGAGCGCGCTCTATCGCAACAACGGCGACGGCACCTTTACCGACGTCACGGACCAGGCCGGCGTGGGCGCGGAAGGCCTGTTCGGAATGGGCGTGGCCGTGGGTGATTATGATAATGACGGTTATCCCGACCTCTACGTTCTCGGGTATGACCGTTGCATCCTCTATCGCAATAATGGTGACGGGACTTTTGCCAACGTCACCGCCCATGCCGGAGTGGACAATCAGGGGAAGTGGGGTTCAAGCGCGGCGTGGTTTGATTACGACAATGACGGACGGCTTGATTTGGTGATAGCCAATTACGTTGATTGGTCGCCGGACAATAACCGATGGTGTGGTCCCCACCAGGAAGGTTACCGCGGCTACTGCCACCCCGATGTCTATCACGGACAGACGCCCACCCTTTACCATAACAACGGCGACGGGACATTTACCGACGTCAGCAAGTCTTCCGGAGTTGGCTTGAAGCCGGGCAACGGACTGGGTGTGGTGACTTTCGATTATGACAATGACGGCTGGCAGGACATCTTTATTGCCAACGATTCCATGGCCAACTTTCTGTTTCACAACAATCGCGACGGGACGTTCGCTGAGGTCAGTTACATGGCGGGAGTGGCCGTCAGCGGCGACGGACGCCCCGAGGCCGGGATGGGCACCGACGCCGCCGATACCACCGGCTCCGGGTGGTTGGACTTGTTTGTCACCCACCTGGATTTTGAGCAGGCACGCCTCTACCGCAACCGGGGAGGCGGGAATTTTGAGGATGCAACCTTTCAAGCGAAACTCGGGTTTGCCACTTTCCACCTGAGCGGGTTTGGAACGCGGATTATGGATTTTGACAATGACGGTGCTCGCGACATCTTCATGGCCAATGGACACATCCTGGACAACATTCAGCTGATCCATGCCGATGTTCGGTACGCCGAACCCAAGTTGATGTACCGGAACACCGGAGCAGGCAGGTTTGAAAATGTCAGCAACAAGCTGGGAGCCGACTTTCAATTCCCGCGGGTAAGTCGCGGCGCCGCCCTAGCCGATTTTGACAACGACGGCGATCTCGACATTTTGGTGAACAACAATGGCCAGCCGCCTCAGTTGCTCCGCAACGACGGCGGCAACAAAAATCACTGGTTGGAGATCTTTCTGGTGGGGACAAAATCGAACCGCGATGGCGTGGGGGCGCGGGTTAAAGTGGTGGCCGGCAACCTTACCCTCTACGATCAGCGCAAGGGTGGCATGAGTTACCAATCGGCGCAGGATCCGCGGCTGCACTTTGGCCTGGGGAAAGAAGAGACCATCGAATCCGTGACGATTCAGTGGCCCAGCGGGATGGCCACCAATCTCGGCCACCTGCCCGCCAACCGGATTATTACCGTGCAAGAAGGTACCGGCATCATTCCCCGCGCTTTCCCGCCGGTGCGACGGATCTGACAACTCAGCCATCACCTCGGTGGTTGCTTGCGCCGGGCCAGGGCAATTGACAAATCGCGGCGTGCTTCGCCGTCATCTTCCTTCCACACCAGGACAGCGCCAAACTCAGAGACGGCGGCCGGCCAATTGTGTGCCGCCTGGGCGGCCTTGCCCAAGGCCCGATGAGCCTCCACCAAACTTGGAGCAAGGTCCAGCGCACGCCGGAATTCCTTGCTGGCTTCGTCCTTGGGGCCGCTTCTGGCGAGCCATAGCCCGAGCTGCAAATGGGCCTGGGCATCATCCGGCTTTAACTCAATCACCCGTTGCAGAACCTTTTCGACGTCGGCAGCCGGCGCTCCTTTCCTTTCCAGCGCCAGGGCAAGCTGGAAGTGAGCCTCCGGATATTCAGGGCTAAGTGAAACGGCCTGGCGTAAATCGTGGAGCGCGGCATCGATCTCATTTCTTTCCGAATGGGCGGCGGCGGAGGCAAGAAGAATTCGGGAGCGGCCGGCGTTGGCCTTCATCTCATCCAGTGCCTGAGCTTTCTGAAGGTCCTCTTGCGCCTCGGGTCCTTTTCCTACTTTGTTCAGAGCTCCTGCCAGGGTAATGAGGGTTGCCGAGTCGTATGGATTCAGTCGGACCGCTTCCGTAAGTTGGGCCAAGGCGCGGTCCGTTTCATTCAACCTCAGAAGAACTGAGCCCAGGTAATAATGGACTTCTGCATCTTCGGGATTCTCCCGGGCAGCCGCTTGCAATTGGGACGCCGCCGCTTCATAGGATCCCTTCTGGCGCAGCACCAATCCCAGTTGTCGATGCGCCAGCGCGTTTCCCGGATCCAATTTCAGGACCTGCTCCAATTGCGCTTGCGCGTTGTCAAGATCGCCCTTTAACCGCAGCGCCTCCGCCCCATCGTAATAAGCTTCCGGATTGTCCGGGGCCAGGCGAACCGCCTCGCGGGCGGCCGCGAGCGCCCCGTCAAAATCCAGTTTCTCGGTGAGAATCTGTGACAGTCCCAATTGAAACTTTGCCGAATCAGGTTGCAGTTTGACCGCATCCTTTAATTCTGCCGCGGCTTCATCAATGTTGCCGGTTTGTTTCAGCTCCAGCCCGAGGTTGTAGTGCGCTTCGCCGGCGAAGGGAGGATTCTTTTTGATAATTTGCCGGAGCAATTGGATGGCGCCATCCCAATCGCCGCGCTTCCAGCAGTCCGCGCTCAGAGCATAGCGGGCGTCGATCGCCCCGGGCTCAAGGCGGAGCGTTGCCTCGTACTCGCTGATGGCTTCGGAAGCGCGGCCCAGGCGGTCATAGGCCAGCGCCAGGTGGAAATGAGCTGGGGAGAAATCATCCGCAAGGCGAATCGCCCGCTCAAATTCTTTCACCCCTTCTTCATTCCGGCCGGACTCAACCAGTGCGATGCCCAGATCATCGTGAGAGGCCGCATCCAAAGGAGCCTCGGCCACCGCGGCTCGAAATTCCTCCAGAGCCTTTTCCAGGTTGTGCTGATTCAGGAATTGCACGCCCTGTTGCTGGTGGCGAACGGCGGTTGAATGAAGAGGGCTCTGCGCTCGTCCCGGCGGGCAACAAGGTCCCGCCAGGCTCCCGGCCGCCATCAAGGCCATGCCGGCCCAGCCCGTTATCCAACGCGTTTCCCGCCTCATGAGGTCATTGCAAACAACCCGCTGTCTGAGCGGAATTTTTTTCGATGATCAGTTGCCAATTCAAAGGGCGGAGAGGCCGCCCTTGGGCAATGCCATTGGGCGGGGGACAGAATCACACATCCGCATCGCGGCCATCCCTCCGCTCCGTCCTTCAAAGCCAGTTTGCCATCCCTAGGGCCACGCGACTATGATGTCGCCTGGCCGTAATTTCGTGGTTGATGCCGGGCGTTCTAAATGAAAATCCAAGGGCGATTGCTGAAAATAACATTATTCCTGCAAGGTTGCCTCTTCCTTTTCCCTTTAAGTTCCCCCGGCGATCCCGTAAATCGTTGCGCGGCCTGCCACCCGGAGGAGGTAAAAGGTTTTTCACGTTCGGCCATGGCGCGGTCTTTACGGCAAGCGGGCAAGGAGCCTGAAGGGTCCTTTGTCCACTCTGTCTCTGGCACAAAGTTCACCATCTATTCCAAATCCGGCGAGTTGTGGCAAAGAATGGAACGTGATGGGGACGTCTCGGACTATCGCGTCGAATACGTCGTCGGCTCGGGTAACCACGCCTCCGGATATCTGGTCCGCATTGGCACCCACCTTTTCCAATCCCCCATTTGTTACTACACCCGGCTCAAACGCTATGACATGGCCCCTGGGTACGAGGATTATCGCGCCCCGGATTTTATCCGTCCAGTGGCCGTGGAGTGCCTGCTCTGCCATTCCGGCAAGCCGCTGCACATTGCGGGCACGCTGAGCGAATACCAAACCCCCGCCTTTGCTCAGGAATCGATTTCCTGCGACCGCTGCCACGGTGACCCCACCAACCACCTCAAAGCTCCTTTGCCCGGCTCCATCGTGAATCCGGCCAACCTTTCTCCCTCGGCTCGCGACAGCGTTTGCGAGCAGTGCCACCTGAAGGGAATCGTCAGAATCCTGAATCCCGGAAAGAGGTTCGAGGATTTCCATCCCGGTGTACCCCTGGAGCAAGTCTATACAATTTACACCACACCTACCTCACCCGATAGTCCGCCGGAGGGACTCAAAGTCATCAGCCATTCGGAACAGCTCGCTTTGAGCTTGTGCGCGCGGAAGAGCGGCGGGCGTTTGTGGTGCGGAACGTGCCACAACCCCCACGACCAGGCCCAACAGCCTCCCCAATATTACCGCGCTCGCTGCCTCTCCTGTCATGCGGGCAAGCTGGCCCAATCCCATCCCCAAGGATCGAGCGGCGATTGCATCAGCTGCCACATGCTCAAACTCAACGCCAAAGATGGCGGGCACACGGTGTTCACCGATCATCGAATTTCACGCCCCCAGGGCGGGGCGCAAGGCGGTGAAGCCCCGGCAAAAATCGATCTGGTGGCCTGGCGTCAACCGCCGGCCGCGTTGCAAAAACGCAATCTCGCCCTCGCCTATGCCCAGGCGGGCCTGGAAAGCGGATCGATGGCCCAGGGCCTTCGAGGTTATCGAATGCTGATCGATGTGCAAAAGGAATTTCCAGACGACCCCATGGTGCTTACCGCTTTGGGCCGCGTTCTCCTGCTTGGAAATCAAGCCGCGCCCGCTGCCGAACTTTTTGAGCGTGTTTTAAAGCTGGGCCCGGATTCGGCCATGAATGAGATGTACGCCGGGAGTGCCTGCGCGCGAGCCGGGCAATTGGACAAAGCCGTAGAGCATCTTGAGCAGTCTCTCAAATTAGATCCGCTTTTGCTGCCCGCGGCTGAAGCACTGGTACGAATTTACCGCCGGCAAGGCGATAGCGATAAGATATCCGCCCTGGCTGACCACATCCGCCAAGCTCTGGGAAGTTCGGCGCCGCAAGAGGCTGGCGCGCCCCAGCATTGAAAGGTTGCGGGGAGACGGTCGATGACCTCGACAACAATTTCAGTTCCTGAATCGCGTCCCAATTTAGTCTTTTTGTAGCGCCGGTCCCGCCGTCAAGGGATTCTCGCTCCAGCAAACTGCTCCACTTCCCGCCCGCACAAATGCTTGGAAATTCCGCCCTCCTTGATTTCTATTATGCTCCTTTCACAGCCCCCAGGGAGCAGGGCCGAATAATGGTCAAATCAGGCCCCGTAATACACGCTTCCCCGGCTTGCCGCCGAAGCACCATAATAGTTTTGCATTAATCGCTTAAAAAAAAGGCTTGACAAGCCCTCCAGAGATAGGTTAAACGTTTACACAGTTTTGGATACGAACGTGGATACAACGTCTAGTGCGTCGGGTTTTGGGATCAGACTTTAGGGCACGATTTGGGGTTACGGCCGGTTCCGTAAGGAGATTGGGCCATTAAGAGCCACTCCCCGGAGGACGGTCCGGCGCGGACATCTTTTCGGCTATGCAAAAGGGCGAATTGTTCTCGTCGGTTTACCGACATAAAAAAGCCGCGTTGCCGGCTTAACGATCAGGAGGCTAATCAAATGAGGTTCGTTCGGATTCTCGCTGTAACCAGCCTGGCGGTTTTCTTCATCCTGCTGGGCACATCAAGTCTGATGGCCCAATTCTCCAGCGGCTTGGGTGGAACTGTTTTTGATCCTACCGGAGCCATCGTTCCCAATGCGGTTGTGAACCTCCACGAAGTGAGTACGGGAATCGAGCACAGCACCACAACATCTTCGGTCGGCATCTATCAATTCACCGCGTTGCCGCCCAGTACATTTATTCTCACGGTGAAAGCGGCCGGCTTTGAAACGGTGACCATCAATGAGATCACCCTTCAAGTGGCTGAAAACCGCGTCCTCAACGTGAATCTCAAGGTCGGGGCCGCAACCTCAACCGTCAACGTGACGGCCGAGGTCACCCCGGTCAACCTCGCCAGCGGAGCAGTTTCGGGTCAGATTAACGAAACCAAAGTCCATGAATTGCCTCTGGTGGGAAGGAATATGTTCAGCCTGGTGATCTTGACACCCGGCGTGACGGGATTGCCCAGCGGCGGCGGCCAGGCTTATGCCCAGGCAACGGCGGACATTTTCAACGCCGAGCTGGGCGTAAACCTCAATGCCAACGGGCAGCGCAGCGAATCAAACAGTTTCTCTGTCGATGGGGCCACCACCAACGGCAATCCACGCGGCGGAGTTACCAACTTGACGCCCAATGCCGATTCCATCCAGGAAGTTCAGATTCAGACCAACAACTTTTCCGCTCAATACGGGCGCAACGCGGCGGTGATCGTGAACGTGGAATCCAAGGCCGGGACCAACGATTTTCATGGCACCTTGAGCTGGTTCCACACCGATACCCACCTGAATTCGCGTACTATTTTTCAGAACTCAGGGGGATTGAATAACCAGGGAGCTCCCCTGTTCCTTCGCAACGAGTTCGCCGGAAGCTTGGGGGGACCCATCCGCAAGGATAAGGATTTCGCCTTCGCTTCGATCGATATGCTTCGCTCGGGTGTGGGTACGGCCTTTCCCGCGCAAATCCCCACCCCGCAGTTTGTTTCCTTTCTGAAAGCGACTGTTCCCAATAACACTTCCACCGGCGTGCTGAGTTCCTTCCCACTGTCGTTTACTCCCACCAGCGGTTTCCAGACCGCCGGAGCTGAAGTGGGTTCCACGTGTACTGGCAGCAACCCCATCGGGCCAACCGGGTCGATCACGGCTGCCAATCCCCTTGCGGCAACGCCCTGCAATCTTCCGGTGAGCGGCGTCGGCGACTTTTCCACCACCGTCTTCCGCAACGGGGTTCAGTGGAGCACGCGCATTGACCACAACTGGAACAACTTCAAGGATCGGTTGTACGGCAGCTTTTATCGAACCACCCGGCAGACGGTCGAGTTTGCTTCGCCCTCGGTTTACTTTCCCAATTTCAGTCCCGCCGAGCCCGAATATACCCATCTGTTGAATCTCAACTGGACCCACTCCACGGGCGGAAACTTCGTCAACCAGATGACGGCGTCCTATACCCGAACGTTTGGAGACGCGCCCTGCGATAACTGCCAGGTCCCCGCCGAAGGTGTGGATACCGGAAGCAATCTCCCCGGAAACGGTTTCCTGGGTGTTTTCAAGCAGAATAATTACGAGTGGAAGGACGTGGCGAGCCTGGTCAAGGGCCGGCAAAATTTTAAGTTTGGCGCCAACTTCGCCCGCCATCACGACGATGAATTGTTCACCGACACCACTCGGCGCCCGACTTTCCAATTCGCCAACCTGCTGCAATTCGCCAACGATACTCCCTATAACGAATCGAATATTCAATTCGACCCCCGCACCGGGCAGGTGGGTGCGGTCAACGTTGACTTTGCCTATCGCTCCAGCGAGATGGGCGCATTCATTCAGGATGACTTCAAGATGAAACCCAATTTCACCGTCAACATGGGGCTTCGATGGGAAACATTTACCGGCCCCACCGAGAGATTCGATCGCTTGAACAACGGTGTGTTTTCGAATACTGGAACCTGGCAGGAAAAGATTGCCTCTATGAAGATGGCGGGAGTCCCCCAACTTTGGCATACACCGGTGGGCAACCTGGCCCCGCGCCTGGGCTTTGCCTGGGATCCAACCAAGAAGGGCAAAATGTCTGTGCGTGGCGGGGCTGGCCTGTTTTACGACCGACCGGAAAACCAGTTGTACACGGGTGACCGCAACAACCTCCCCTTGGTTGCCAACGCGTCATGCTCCCTCCTGTCTGCCCCGGCTTGCACGCCTGTCTACGGCCTGGGCGCCACGGGCAAGTCACCCTACAACTTTCCCGCCGTCCCCGGAATCGCCACCACGGGATTGAATGCCCAGAACGGGCTGATTGGCGTTCGAACCTACCAGGTGGTCACGGATGAGCATCTGCATATCCAGTACGGCGAAAACTGGTCGCTGGGCGTGCAACGCGAGGTCTTCAGCAATTGGCTGGTGGAGGGCGACTACCTCGGCTCGGTCGGCCATCACCTCTATTCCGCCTACGACGTCAATCGGTTTAGCGGCGACATCATCCAAAATGGAGGTGTCACCGGTTACAACAGCAGTTTCGGCGGCATCCAATACGGCCAGTCGAATTACAACTCGGCCTACAACGGGGGAACCCTCAGTATTCACAATCGGGGCTTCCAACGCGGAATCAACTTCCAGGCCGCCTACACCTTTGGCAAGGTCACCGACCAAGCCGCAACCTTTGGAGTTGAGCCCGTCGATCCACTCAACCTCGGACTTGAACGCGGTCTGGCAGACTTTGACATTTCCCGCCGTCTCTCCTTCAGCACCCTTTGGCAGATTCCGCGTTTCGGAGGCAACTCGACTTTTGCCAATGTGCTCCTGCATGGTTGGCAACTTAGTAATATCACCATCCTGCAAAAGGGATCTCCGTTTACGGTGTTTTGTGGAGCATCCTACCCCACATGCGATTACAACGCGGACGGGATGAACAACGACCGCCCCGACGTGGTGGGAGGGGTTCCCACCAGCGGTTTCAGCAAGAATCAGTTCCTCAACACAGGAATCTTCAATTGCACCGCCGCCATGTGCGGCAATCTGTTTCCCGCGCCCGGTCCGGGGCTGGATGGAAGCCTGGGCCGGAACACTTTTATAGGGCCCGGGTACATCAACACTGACTTTTCCGCGGCCAAGAAGACTCGAATTCCATGGTTCGTGGGGAAGGAAGGCGCCCAGATGGAGTTTCGCGCCGAATTCTTTAACGTCTTCAACAACGTCAACCTGACCGGAGTCAGCTCGGACCTGGCCGGTGGCAATTTCGGGAAAGCCAGCGGAGTGTTTCCGGCTCGGGACATTCAGTTTGGCCTCCGCATAGAGTTTTAACTGGGCGTTTCATTGCAGGTTTTCTCCGGGTTAACGGGAGCCGCAGAAGGCAGGATCTGCGGCTCCCTTTTTTTCACGGCCGCCGCCGCACTTTTCCGCGTTCACGTCCCGCTTGAATTTAATTGCTTCCGGTGCCATTCTGCGTCAAGGACATTATGGGAACGTGGAAAAACTTTTGCGGTTGGCGCACCTCCCGCGTCCTCGTCAGCATTTTGTTGGCGAGCGGAACCTTCCGGACACTTCTGCATCCCGGGACCATCTTCGCCCTGGAGAGTCCGGCTTCCTCGCCCCGCGGCGGGCAACCTTGGACCGCGCCGCAAGGCCGCCCTGGCTCGCAAACCATCCTCAGACTCGCGCGCCAGGCGATGAAAGCCGGGGACCAAAAAAAAGCATTAAGCATCCTGGCCCGCCTGCAGAAGGATGATGGCGAAAGCCACTTTGTTGCCGGGGAAATGCTGGTGGAGCAAAAAGACTACGCTGCCGCAGCCCGACATTTCCACCTGGCGCGCCCGACTTATTCGAACCCCTATGTTGCCGGTTACGACGAAACCCTGGCGGAGATTAACGCCGGGGATTATGCCGCCGCCCTAAAGACTGCCAATGAGCTGTTAAAAGAAGGGCATCAAACCGCCGAGCTGGCAGAGTTGGCTGCCACCGCGTATCGAAAAACGGGCCGGACGCAGGAAGCTTATAACGCGCTCCGGCTTGCCACTCACCTGGACCCTAAGAGCGAGGAGGGGTACCTGGGATTATGCGATATTGCCCTGGATGGAGAAAAGTATGATCTGGGACTTCAAATTACGGATATTGGACTGACTTACCTGCCCGGTTCGGAGAAACTCTATTTGCAACGGGGCGTCATGCGCGCCATGAAGGGTCAGTTTGAAGAAGCGGAAAAAGATTTTTCCAAGGCTTCGGACCTGGGGCCCAACGACGCCCTTCCTGACATTGCCCTGGGGCTGATCGCCATGCAAATGGGTAACCTGGATAAGTCCGTCGAAGACCTCCGCCACGCCACCCATCGGCATCCCGATAATTATTACGCCCAATATTGGTTGAGTGACGCTCTGGAGCGGGCGGGGGCAGCGCCGGATTCGAAAGAGGGGGAGGAAAGGCTGAAGGCCCTCGAGGCCTCAGTCCGATTGAATCCAGGTTACTGGCACTCGCGGGCGGACTTGGGTAAAATTTTGCTCGCTCTCGGCAAGGTCGATCGTGCCCTTGCGGAGTTGCAAAAAGCGGCTGCGTTAAACCCCGCCGCTACCAGCCCCCTTTATCTGTTGGCCCAGGCCTACCGCCGCAAAGGTGAGGACGCCAAAGCCCGCGACTTGATGGCCCGAGTCAGCCAGATGCAAACTGAAGAACGGGATGCCATGCCCCAGGTCACTCTCCGAAATATTGTGCGCGAAGGAACCTCGGCGCCTCCGGCCGGTCAGGATAAACATTAGCCGAGGTCGGCTCATGGGCACTGAAGCCCGCAGCCCCTCCTGCGATTCTTGTGTGGACACCCCGCGGCATCATGCCCCGTCAGCCCGGGCTGGTTTGAACGGTGTCATCATTCCGAGCAGCGAGCTTGCGGCCTGCTGCGCAAATGCGTCGTCGTTAATGTTGGCGTCCACTTCCAGCACCCGGATGCGCGGGTTCAGGTGGGCCTTCAACGCCTCCAGGTAAGCCCGGTCTGCCTCCGGCGAATGGAAAGCTGCTCCAGGCACATCAAGGGCAGAGACGCCGCGCAGGGGCATCAGGAAGGTGGCGGGGCCTTGCGCACGGTTCAACTTTTCCGCGGTCATCCTCCCCAATTGCGCGCATTCCTCCGCAGTAGTTCGCATCAGCGTAACCGTGGGATTGTGCCGGTAGAGCAGCCGGCCCTGGTATCTCGCGGGGACCGAATCGATGGGACCGAAGTTGACCATGTCTATGGCGCCCGGGCAAACCACCTGGGGAATTCCTTTACGTCCGGCGGCCTCCAGGCGATGGGGACCGGCGCTCATGACGCCGCCTGCCAATTCGTCGGCCAGTTCGGTGGTGGTGATATCGAGCACGCCGTCAATCAGGCCGTCTGTAATCAGACTTTCCATGGCCAGCCCGCCTGACCCGGTGGCGTGAAATACCAACACCTCAAAACCTTGCTCCTCCAGCATCCGACGAGCTGCGGCTACACACGGAGTGGTCACTCCAAACATGGTGGCTGCCAGCAAAGGTTTGGATGCGGCTGCCGTTGCCTCCTCCCGCTTCACCATCCCGGCGATGGCCGCCGCCGCGTTCCCCAAAATTCGGCGCGAGAGGACGTTCAGCCCCGCAATGTCAACCACCGGGTGGACCATCGTAATGTCTTTGGTCCCCACGTAGGGTCGGGTGTCGCCGGAGGCCAGGGTGGAAACCATAACCTTGGGGAACCCCACCGGCAGCGCGCGCATGGCCGCTGTCCCAATGGTCGTCCCGGCGGAGCCGCCCAGTGAGATCAGTCCGTCGATCCGTGTTTCATCGAACAGCCCGCGGATGATCACGGTAGCCCCGTCCGCCATCGCCGCCACCGCCTTGCCGCGATCGTTGGCCGTTAGAAGGCCGTTCAATTCCTGCCCGCCCGCACGAGCCACCTCATCTCGCATGATGTCGGGTGCAAAAGTCGGTTGGCCCAGAATGCCCGCATCAATAACCAGTGTCCGAAGCCCGGCGGACTCGATCTGCTTACGGAGATAAGCGAACTCCTCCCCTTTCGTGTCCAGCGTGCCGAGGATTGCGACAGTTTTCCGGGTCATCGATATTTTGTGTATTGGAGGTCGGGCCGGGGCTCGCCCCCGGCTTTCGAGTCCAATGCAATGGCCATTTAACCTGGCATCTCGCCCGGTGGAATCAACCTGACGCCAGGCAACGTGCGCAGAAGAGCTTCAGGGCCGGGCGGACAATAAACCGCAACCATCTTCAAAGGTTCCCAGCCCAGATTAATGGTGGCGTGATAAACGTCGGCGGGAATGTGAACCACGTCACCTTCGCTGACCGGCCGCCATTTTTCGCCGTCCACATCGATCATCTGATTGCCGCGCCCCGAAACAATGTACAAAATTTCTTCGCACCCGGGATGATTGTGCCGCTCGTGTCCCTTGCCCGGCTGCAGAAGCACCACGCCCATGCTGAAGCCGCGTGTGCTGGTCACGCGAGGCTCGCTCATCCACTTGATGGTGCCCCAATCAAATACCATGGTCTCGACGTCGGACGGATGAATAAATCTGAGTCCAGGCATGTCGGTCATATCTCCTCCTAAACATCGAATGCGGTCAGGATTGCTGGTTTACAGGGATGGACTTAAATCGCCGCACCTGCTCCGTGATGGCGAGCTCGGTGGGAAGCCGCTCCACGCTCGATGCCCCGAAGAATCCGTGGACGCCGTGCGTTCTGTCCAGCACATATTCCACGTCCTCAGGCCCGGCCAGAGGCCCCCCATGACAGATAATGAGCGCGTCCGGATTGACCGACACCGCCGCGTCGCGCATCGCCTGAATGCGTTCCACGGCCTGATCGAGCGTGAGGCTGGTCTTCGCGCCGATCGATCCCTTCGTGGTCAGCCCGGCGTGGGTCACAATCACGTCCGCTCCCGCGGCCGCCATCTTTCGCGCCTGCTCTTCATCAAACACGTAAGGACACGTCAGCAGATCCATCTGGCTGGCCTGGCGAATCATCTCCACTTCCAAATCGTAACCCATTCCAGTCTCTTCGAGATTGGCGCGGAACACTCCGTCAATCAAGCCCACGGTGGGAAAGTTCTGCACTCCTGAAAAACCCATATCCTTTAGTTCCCGCAAGAATCGGCTCATCACCCGGAAAGGATCGGTGCCGTTTACCCCGGCCAGCACCGGAGTTGCTTTGACCACGGGAAGAACCTCGCGCGCCATTTCCACCACAATGGCATTGGCATCGCCGTACGCCAACAGGCCGGCCAGCGACCCGCGCCCCGCCATGCGATAGCGCCCGGAATTGTAGATGATGATCAGGTCGGCGCCTCCCGCCTCCGCGCACTTGGCGGAAATGCCGGTGCCCGCGCCCGCGCCCACAATGGGCCGTCTGGAATGAACCGCGCTGCGGAGCCGTTGCACTTGCTCCGCTTTGGAATCCGCCATCGAGTAGCTCCTCAAAAAGCTTGCCCCTCAGGATAGCTCAGTTGCTATGACAAAACGCCTGCAATTTCCGCTCCGCCCCCTGCGCGTGCCGGCACGCAAGCCGGAATCACTGGCGCATTCACTTGGCGGTTGCAATGCGTGCCGCATCGGTGATATGAACAATGGTGTGGCACGCTTAAACGTTTTATCATAATCCGCCCCCGGTTGCATCCCCGGGCTCCCCGGAAACCGGCCGGAAGCGAGGTGAACCATGTTATCCTCTTTGCCAACACCGTGGAGGAAAGGGGCGGTGGCCCTCAGCGCCCTGGCCATTTTACTCCTCGCCCGCCCATCCTGTTTCGCCGCCGGAAAATCTCCGGGCGACAATTATTCCGCCCCTTCCGGGAAGATTGCCGAAATCCCGCTCAAGCAAATCACCATCCAGGACAAATTCTGGTCGCCGCGCCTGGAGGTGAACCGCACTAAAACGCTCGACCACGTCTACCAGGAGCTCGAAGCCACCGGGTGCATCCGCAATTTCGACATCGCGGCGGGCAAGGTCAAGGGAACCTTCGGGGGACCGTGGTGGGCGGATTCCGATGTTTACAAGTGGCTCGAAGGCGCGTCCTACGTTCTCGGGAACTATCCCAACCCGGAACTCGAGCGCAAGGTCAACGACTTGATCGCCAGAATTGCCGCCGCCCAACAGCCCGACGGCTACTTGAATACGCACGTCCAGATTGAAGAGCCCGATATGCGCTTCCGCGACCTCGCCTTCTTCCACGAAGATTTCAGCTCCGGCCACTTGATTGAAGCGGCGGTGGCCAATTACGAAGCTACGGGGAACCGGACTCTGCTGAACGTGGCCATCAAGTTATCCAACTGTTTTTATGAAACCTTTGGCCCCGGAAAACGCCCGGGGATATCGGGCCACGAAGGGATTGAACTGGCGTGGGTGCGCCTCTATCGAGCCACGGGCGACCGGCGCTATTTGGAGCTGGCTGAATCCTACCTGAACGATCGCGGCCGCAAGCCCTCGCTTTTCGAGATCGAGTACAACCAGCTGCCCGCCGATCGAACCGTTTTATGGTTTCCCGGACAACCCAAGAATCTGCGCTGGCTCCAGGATCTTTTGTACCGCTCGCATCCTCCCGCCTTCAACACCAGCTACGCCCAGGACAACCTGCCCGTGCGCGAGCAAAGCGTCGCGGTCGGGCACGCAGTGCGTGCCATGTTCTTATATTCCGGCATGGCCGACGTCGCCTATGAGACTGGCGATCAGGGGCTGATCGACGCCCTGGACCGATTGCACCGCAGCGTAACCTTGCGCCGGATGTATGTGACCGGCGGCATCGGGCCTTCCGAGAAAAACGAAGGCTTCACCGATGACTACGATTTACCCAATGAAAATGCCTATCAGGAAACCTGCGCCTCGGCTGGCATGGTGCTGTGGAATTTCCGCATGTTCAAGCTCACCGGCGACGGGCAATACGTTGATCTGATGGAGCAGTCGCTCTACAACGCCGTCCTGGCCGGAGTTTCCCTTGCAGGCGAGTCCTTTTGCTATGCGACCCCACTGGCCTGCGATGCCAAATTCAAGCGCCAGCCGTGGTTCCAGGTCCCGTGCTGTCCCACCACGGCGGCGCGCTTCTTCCCCTCCATTGGGCGCTACGTCTACGCCACGTCCGATGACGGACTGTGGGTGAATCTCTACATCGGCGGCCAAGCCAGCACCACTCTGCAAAACGGCGACAAGGTCACCGTAAGGCAGACCACCAATTATCCCTGGGACGGCCGCGTCAAGTTGCAGGTAGCCTCCGCGCAGCCCCAGGAATTCACACTCCACGTCCGCGTGCCCGCCTGGGCCACCCGAACGGCTTTGACTTTGAATGGAAAGAAGATCAGCCCTGAAGTTACCAAAGGCTACGCCCACATCACCCGAAGGTGGGCGGCCACCGACGTGCTGGAGCTTTCCATTCCCATGCCAATCGAAATGCTCGAAGCCAATCCCAAAGTCCTGCAATCGCGAGGCAAAATTGCCCTGCGCCGCGGCCCGCTAATTTATTGCCTGGAACAACCCGACAATAAAACTGCCCTCGAAAAGATTGCCCTGCCCACCACGGCAAGGCTGTCCTCACATTTTGAACCCGGGCTGTTGGGCGGCGTCACCGTGATCACCGGACAAGGCCGCACCAAGGATGACGGCGGCTGGGACAACGCGCTCTATCGCCCCATCCATGCGGCGAGCGGTGCGCCCGTGACCATCAAGGCCATCCCCTACTGCGTGTGGGGCAATCGCGGCCAAAAGAAAATGAAAGTCTGGATTGATACCGCCGCCGCTCCTTAACAACCTAACAGGATGCTGAAATATTCGAATATTGCCGTAATTCGTAGCGCCGGGCTTTAGCCCGGCATCTTGTTTCCAGCTACATACAATCCGACATGCCGCCCTAAAGGGCGGCTCTACACTATTTTTCATCAGCCCGCTAAAGAACAGCGAGAATAACATGGATACTCTGGAGTACTGGTGCGGCTGTGAAGTCCTCCCCTGTTGTCGTGTCGAGCTTTGCTGTATTTCCACGCGTGGTGATGGCACACCTGTCCTTCGATTGTTGGTTCGTTGCCTTGGGATCAGCCGGGCGAATTTCTCGTCACAAATTTAATTCGGCCGCCGAATCCCGGTCGAGATAGACGGTGGCGTTCGGGTGGGTTCGCAGAATGGTGGCCGGGCACGCCGTGGATATAGACTCTTCCAGTGTCCGCTTGACGATGTGCGCCTTGCGCGGCCCGGGAACGGAGAGAATCAGCTCCGGCACGCGAAAGAGGGTGGGAATGGTTAGGGTAATCGCGCGCTGCGGGACCTCGGCCAGGCTGGAAAACCAGCCTTCGCTGTGCTGCTGCTGGCGACAAACGTCATCCAGCGCCACAATCTTAATATCGAGCGGGTCGTTAAAATCCGCCTCGGCCGGATCGTTGAAAGCCAGATGGCCGTTTTCACCGATGCCGAGCAGGCAGACGCGGGGTGCGTGCGAACGCAGCAATTCGGCGTAGGTGCGGCACGTTTGCTCGGCTTGGGCCGGCGTGCCGTCAATTCCATGGAACTCGCGCATGGGTACGCGGCGGGTAAGGTTTTCGCGCAAGTAGCGCCGAAAGGAGGCCGGGTGGTTCTCGCTGATGCCCAAATACTCATCCATGTGAAAGCCGACCACTTTGTTCCAAGGCAGGTCCGGCGCGGCCGTCAGGGCGGAGAGCATTGCGAGCTGCGAAGCTCCTGTCGCGAAAATCATCGCCAGGGAGTCCATTCCGCCCGCCAGTGCGATCATGCGCCCGGCGGCATGCTCGGCGGCGGCGCGTCCCATTTCTCCCGTCGATCGGTACACTTTCACCTTGAGCGTTCCCACCCGCAGGGTCGCCTGGGGCTCGATCCCATTCATGAACCGGGTCCTCTCTCGTGCCAGGATAATAGACGGTAAAACGCCCTAAACATTCTCCGGCACCACAAACGGCGCGCGATAGCCGCGGTCGCCGTCCCGCAGCAGATTCGCCGCCTCTTCATCACCGATCACCTGTTGCGTCTCGGGGTTGAAATTCAGCGTCCGTCCCAGCCGGTAAGATGTGTTGGCCAGGTGAATAAGTCCTGCGGAGATATATCCTTCTTCGATGGGCGCGTTCAGTTCCTCTTTCTTGCGGCTGATCACGCAATCGATGAAGTTCTTGAAGTGGGCCACTTCCGCGCCCGCATGGACGCTTGTCTGCGGCTCCTGGTCCGCGCCCAGCCATACCTTGTACGTGTCGGCATCTTCGTCGCCGGTGGCGAAGTAACCCTTTGAGCCATAGAAAATATCGCCCACCGTGTTGTGACTGCCGGCCATCGGGCCCAGCTTGGGGGTTCCGGGTTTCCGTTTGGGTTCGGGAGTGCCCAGCTCCGGCGTCCCAATTTCTGCTTCGTGATGGGTGATCCAATGCCGCACTTCCATTTCCATCATTTTGCGTTTGCCGCCGGGCAGGTCAAATTCAAAAGCGCAATTCAGCGTGTTGGGCGTTTCCTGATCGTCCTCGAACATAAAATGTCCGCCCACGGCCGATACCTTATTCGGGAATCCCACACCCAGTCCCCAGCGCGCCACATCCACCTGATGAACGCCCTGGTTGCCCAGATCGCCGTTGCCATACATCCACCACCAGTGGAAATTGTAATGGAACCGGTTGCGAGTGAACGCATGCTCGGGCGCCGGGCCGGTCCAGAGGTTGTAATGGACGCCGGCGGGGATGGGCTCGACGGCCGCGTGGCCAATGGTATCGCGCCACTTGAAGCACAATCCGCGGCTCAGGTAAATATCTCCGATCAGCCCCTCGTGAAGCTTTTGCATGCCTTCACGGATGGCAGTGGCAGAGCGGATCTGCGTGCCGTGCTGCACCATCCGTTGGTACTTCTGAGCCGCGGCCACAAGTTGACGGCCCTCCCACAAGTTGTGGCAACAAGGTTTTTCCACATAAACGTCTTTGCCCGCCTGGCAACCCCAAATGCCCATGAGCGAGTGCCAGTGATTGGGCGTGGCAATCGATATCGCGTCGATGGATTTATCTTCCAGCAGCTTGCGAATGTCAACGTAGGTCTTGGGTTTGGGAATGCCATGCTTCTCCATGGTCGCCACCCGGTCGCGCAAAACATTCTCGTCCACCTCGCATACGGCCGCGATTTCCACATTTTGAAGCTGAGCATAATTATGGACGTGATCCATGCCCCGACCGTGAACGCCGCAGATGGCCACCCGCACCCGATCGTTGGCGCCGAATACGCGCTCAGGACGCGCGAGAAACGTGATCCCACCCAGCGCGGCCAGCCCGGCGGTGGTTCTTGCCCCCGTTTTCAGAAAGTCGCGGCGGTTGGGTTCCTTCATCATGGGCCTCCTTGTCAACCAGCGCCAACATCTTACTTCTCCCGCCGTTCGAATGGCGCAAAATCTTTGGCAACCGCCCGCCACTTCTCCTGCCCCTACCCTCAACTGGCGCTGGTGTCATTTGCCTTTAATTTCGTTCCTGCCTCACCAAGCCGTCATTCCCGCCCCCTGGTCATTCCCGCGCCAGCGGGAATCTAATTTGACTCGATACACGGCGCCGCTTCACACCACCAACGGTTCACCCCCACGCGCACAGGGACGGCTCTGAAATTTGCAATTTTGAATTTGTAATTTTCAGCCCACCCCCACGCGCACAGGGACGACTCTGAAATTTGCAATTTTGAATTTTTAATTTTCAGCCCAC
>DASYZE010000075.1:0-153644 GCA_035946625.1 Terriglobia bacterium
CCAGAGCGGGCTGCCGCCGGATTCGGTGTTATAAAGTGAGAAGGTGACGTCGACCGCCCCGACCAAAGGCTTCCCTGCCGTATCGTGCAATACGCCGCTGAACTTCATCAATCGGGGGACCACGGCCTGCGGCCCCGCCGCCACAGCCGTGCTGGTTGCGGAAGAGTCCGGCTCCACGGGCCGCTGCACCGTCGCGGCCTCGTCGCCCGCCCGCCCCCTGTTGGGCCTTTGAACTTGACCATACACTCCAAAAGCGCGCAGCAAACACACTCCCACCAACCACATCGAAACTCTGCGTCGGTTCATAGCGTCACCTCCGAATAAATGCATTTAGCAAACGAGGTTACGAGACAAAAAAATTTACATTTGCGCTGAATCGATGGCAACCCGCGCGACGCGTGCCTTGTTCCGGGCAGCCATCCCCGGCATGCATAAAGTAGGGATACGGCTTGCCGTACCCTTTATGCTTTGCCTAGGATGCCGGAGGGTAGGGCAAGCCCTACCCCTACTTCAACTATCGACAGTATTTTGCCGATGTTTCGGCATAACCGCCTCGACTTCCTAGGCTTTCGGCCATTGGTTGGTCATGGCGCAATACCGGGGAGCACCTCTCGGCGTCCACCCGTTCAACCGACTGGCCGGAAAACAGCTTGGTTTTGCCTGAGTAACGATATATTTAGGCCGCTGCGGCGGTGTCCCAACGGGAGAGCCTCGCCTTTTTCGCCGGTAGACCCATAAACAGAAAGAGGGAGTCTGCACCCCCTCTCTCTTCAATCAACGGTTATTTAAAATAAGTTTGGGCGGCTCGGAAGCTTAAATTCAGGAACTGCCCCAGGGGGCCGCGGCTATTGGTCGCTCGGGTAATGGTATCTGGCCTCGCCTATGGCCGTCCCCCAGTTGCCCGACCCATTGGCGTACATACCGGCGAACCACATGGTGGGGAAGTTGGCGATGGTAAGATCGGGCGCCGTAGCGGTGTAATCTCCCCAGCGTCCTTGACTGTAGTACGCCGAGCCGCCGGCAAGGTAATTCCCGACGCCATTCATGAGGTTGTCGCCATAGGAGACACGCCGGGAGGTGTAGACCACGCTCGGGTAGACGGTGTCGGTGGAGTATTCAAATACCATCACCAGATTGTTTTCCTGGTCCGGCTGAAGCGTGGCGTAATAAGCGGAGCCATTTTTGGCCCAGCCGCCGCACACAAAGCAATCCTCCTGGCGCTCATCGACGGAGCTAATGGTGCTGTTAGTGTTGCTCGACACCGGATGAATCTCGAACCAGATGGGGCCGGCGGTACCGTTGGCTACGCCGGTATTCATGGAGCCAAACAACTCACCGGCGTGATACTTCACTGACCCGGAAATGCGTTTGTCGCCGGTGTCAATGCAGCCCGAGCAGACGCCCCCGCTGCCGTTTGGTTCGTCGGCGTTGGGAGGAAAGGTGTAATTATGAGAGGTACCCACGGTCGCCAACGTAAACACCGGGCCATTTCCCCCTTGCAGGAACGCGAAGGGGTTATTGGGGGCGATTACACTACCGGAGGTGGGGCCGGAGACGCTCCAAACCGCCAAGCCGTTACTGGGGTCGCCGAACAACATATTATAGGAGTTGACCAGGTAAATGGCGTCCGGGTGGTCGGAGCGATCGGTCATGTTGGCCGGCTGAAGTGTATCCACCAATGTAGAATTAACACTGAAACCGTATTCGTACCAATAGCTGTAACCTGACCCAGAATAAAAGGCGTCCTTGGGGAAAAAGTAGACATAGTTCTGAATAAATCCCGCGCCGTTGCAGTGGCCTGAGCCCCCGAACTCATTGATGCCAACGTAAAACCCGCCCTTGGTCGCATAGGTTCCCCAATTATTGGAGTCGTGGCCCAGCGTGGGATAATCCGGGCATTCGCCGGAGGGGAATGAAACCGTGTCGCTGTAAACCCACCACCCACCCCTGGGGTCTTCCGTCTGGCTGGCCGCCACCATCAGCGCCCCTGTGTTGGTCCCGGTGCTCGGGCTGCTCTCGGTGAGCATGATAAAGACGAAGCGATGGTTCGACCAGTCGTAGAAGCCGCGGGGATCGGTGGTGTAGGTGCCTCCGGCGAGTCCAAAGAAGGTGTCCGCATCCTTGGGGAATCCCGACTGGAGATTGCCATTCTTGTCATACACCGCAATATAAGTGTTAATGAACTGCACCACAAAGTTTTCCCCCACGGCCAGGGCATGGTCCGGCGGCGTGCAGCAGACTTCCTGCTGCGCAAAAAAACCTCGGCTAAAGCCGACCGACTGAATTCCGCTTTTGCCACCTGCCGGAGCGGCGTTGCCGGGCGTACCCTTGATTCCTCCTTTTCTGGCCGCGGCCTTCTTGGCAGCATACTGTGCGTCCGTGAGGCCATCCAGTGGGCGATAGTGCCGGATCACGGGCATATTGCTGTACGACTGCTGGGTGGCCTGAGGCAAGGCGCCCAAGTTAACACTCTGAGCTTCCCCACCTCGACCCACATCTCCGGACTGCGCTCCACCCTCCATCGCTACGCGGGAGGCTCCACCAAGGGATTCGCCCCCGCCTCGGGCGACGCCGTTCTGGGCGGAGTCGGTTGAAGCCGTGAATAGAAAGGCGAAAAGCACGCCAACACACACGGTTACCATCGCCAAGTAGACCAACCCCTTCTTCTTCTTTTCGGCCATGATCTTTTCTCCTTTGCAGCCAAGTGCTGTCGCCTTACTAATACTCCCTAAGTGTCCGGGATTTACGTAGCGCCGTCCTTTAGGGCGGCATTGCCGGGCTGAAGCCCGGCGCTACGTCCCCGGGCTGTCCAGCAACATCGCTAACACTACATCAGCGTTGAAGCCACTCCAAACTCTATACCGTTGCCAACCGTTCCGCCCTGGCGGTGCGGAAAGGCCCGGCCTTTCCGCAAGCAACAGAGCACAAGTTAGTCGTTCTCATCGCCCTCCCGGCAGCGAGGCAGGTAATCTCCGGCTCGCCAAGGCGGCAGGAGAAGTCCGAGAAGGCTTCGCCGGCTTCTGCGCCTTCCTCTGGAACTTCGCGGTCAGATCGGGCAGCCTCGCCGTCTCATATCCCATGCGGTGAGCTACAATCCGATAATCGAATTGAATGTTGGATTTGCCGCCCTTCATCTCGTGTACTTGGAAGGAGGTAGGGCCCTTTTGGGTTACGAAGAGCCCCTGGCAATCGCCGTTGGGGGTCAGGAAAACGTGATAGCCGGCGCCGGTGCTCACGGTGGCGGCGAAGTCAGGACTGATCTGGATGTTGGCCACTCCGTTCACGAGCGCGCCGGAGCCGTAGTCTTCCACCCAGTTCTCAGACGATTGCACGTTGAACAGCCCTACCTTGGCGTTGGTGGGTGTAGCGGCCACGGCTCCCAGCGTTCCCGTGCAGAAAAAATTGCCACTGACGTCGATGGTACACTGGCCGCCATAACTTCCACCGACGGCGTCAAAGATCCAATCGCCGGCGCTGGTGGAGTCATCATTTTCCAAGTAAAGGGTGGGCGTGGAGGCGACTGTACTGGTGCTGAATCCGTAGAGGGCTGTACCGTTGCCAGTTAGCCCTTCGACATAACCACTGGTAAAGACGTTTCCTGCAAAAACCCCTCCATACGTGCCTGAACCGTACACGCCATAGCCGCCTGTGCCATTTGCTACCCCAACCACGCCAATGTCCGCCGCTGTGGATAACCCGTAAACCCCATAGCCGGAGCCGCTGTCGGATTCGCCATAAACGCCATACCCCGTTCCTGATGCGTTCGTCGCATACCCGTCCACACCATCGTTGGTTGTTCCACTGTTGAAACCACTAATTGCCGCCCTCCCACCCACGGAGCTGGCCAACACACCGCCGTCACCCGCTTTTTCCCCGTAGCCGATAAGCCCATAGCTGGAACCATTTGAGGCGACGGCGACCACCGCCCCGGCGTTGGCTTGGTTAGTCTCCGCCGCAATCCCATTCTGTGCCCCAAACCCGAAGCCGCTGCTCCCATTAAATACATGTAAGGGGTCCGCCGGCATGGAGGTTCCAATGCCGACGTGGCCCACCGATGAAATTCGCATCCGCTCCGTTTGGTTGCCGCCATTCGCCCGCGTGTCGAAGACCATGGCGGTGGCGTAATTGCCCTGCGTGCTGTTTTCCTTTATCCCCCGGATGTTGGCGAAGCCCGCCTTGTTGGTGGTCCCGTTGTAATACCCGGAGAAAAGTATGCCTCCGCCCACGCCCGCGGTGGCCGGGGTGCTGTCCCCTAAAATGAAATTAAAGCGGGCGTCCGCATCGGTATTGTCGGGCCCAAAGATGTGCAGCCGGGCTCCTGGGGTTGAAATCCCGAACCCCAGGTTGCCGCTGACTTGAACCAGGTTTGCGCTCTGGATGTTGCACGCGGTGGTAAAGAGCGCGATGGAGTTCACCGTAGCCGCCCCGTTGCTGGTCACGCTGCTGCACGCCGTCAGTGGTGACTTGCTGGTGGACTGGCTTTTCCGAGTATTGCTGCTCGACGCGGTCGACGTATTAGTTGTTGCCGCCGAAGAAGTGGTGGCAGCGGTCGAGCCACTCTGCGTTTCGGAGAGCATGTAAGCGGAGGCGGGCTTGCCGCCCAATGTTTCAGCGTCGCCGGCTTTGAGAGCGTAAGGCACGCTCACCAAGAGAACGCGCGGTTGCTGCTCGGCGTCCGATCCAACTTGGATGCCCAGCCAGCGAACTTCGCCGGAAGTGAACAAATCAATCGGCAGGCCATCGGCGTGCATGGCGCCCAGCAGTGCCGTGTAACGGCCCAGCTCATCGGCCTGCACGCTCTGCGTCTCAAACCAGAGCGGGTTACCGCCCGCTTCGGTGTTGTAAAGAGAGAAAGTGACGTCGACCGTGCCGGTGAGTGGCTTGCCAGCGGCATCGAGCAGATTGCCGCTGAACTTCATCAACCGCGGGACTACGGCTTGAGGGCCCGCCGCCACAGCCGTGCTGGTTGCGGACGAGTCCGGTTGCACAGGCCGCTGCACCGTCGCGGCCTGGTCGCCCGCCCGTACCCTGTTGGGCCTTTGAACTTGACCATATACTCCAATGACACACAGCAAACACACGCCCACTGCAAGCGCCGAATGACTTAAACGGTTCATTACGTCACCTCCTGGAGATACCTTCTGACGGAACGTCATAAAGAACTATAAGAGCAATTATGAATGAAGTGAACTACATATCATTTGGCGTTTCATTCGTCAAGTGAGCAACGCAACGCTAATTTGTTTTATGAAATGAGGAATACAACTTAATAGAACCAACGTACATTTCTAACGGCGTCCATTTAAGACCTGGATCACACGCTTCGCCAATCCAAATTCAGTGACTCTGATATTAAATCGCCGCGTGATCCCCTTCTCCCTGCAGGCGCTCAGGGCAGATCGAAATTCGTCATCCCGGAACCAATAGAACTCAGGATGAATCGCAGCCCGATTGGGGTGGCTTACACATTCGAACCGCAGCAATGGCGCTCTTCAACCACCCATATGTCTGTTAGTGCCCTCCTCTCGAATCTAATCCGCATGACAAATTCAAAAGAAGAAGAGCCGCCTCACTGTGCAGCAAAACAGGAATTCGCGCAATCCAGTACAATACTGATTCTTCGATGTGGTGAATACGTACGTGTCTCTAAACTGCGCCGTCAACAAAGATTGTGCGGTCAGCCTTTTAATTGATCGGTTCGAAAGCGAGCAATCTCATTTCCAGATGGGGAGATAATTATTCCGTGTTCGGTATCAAGAACTTACTATGGGGAAAAATGATCCGTATAGTTTTTGCAAAGTAAAAATTGCCCGGTGAAGGAATTAATTACACGTCTGGCCGCGTCCCCAAATCCCAGCCACCAGGTCCCCAAATGGGAGGATATGGGGAATTGGTTGCGTCGGACATGGAAATACTTTCTAAGGCCGCTAATGAGTAAAAAATGGGCCGCTCCTAAGACTTGAGGCGGGGTGATATAGACCGCCGCCGGATCAACAAATAAACGAGAGGACCAAGCAGGAGGGCCACGGGACCCCAGCGCAGGCCAAAGCGGTCACTGCCGAGCAAGGCCACTCCGCTCATGAAAAGAGGGGCGCCCACCACGTACGCCAATCCTTTGCGGCCCCAGGGGATTCGAAAGGGGCGCGGGAGGCCGGGCATGGACCGCCGCAGTTGCCAGGCGGCAAGGAAAGTCATCACAGAGGTGGCAATACGCAGCCAGATATATACACTGATGAGCTGGGTCAGGGTATGAAAAGAAAACAGCGCGTAGATGAGAGAAGAGAAGCCAATGGCTATCCAGGGCGTTCCGAAACGCGGATGCAGGTTGCAGATGGCGGCGGGAAGATAGCCGTCCTGCGCCAATACAAAGGGCATGCGAGTGGTGGAGAGCACGGTGCTGTTCAAGAGGGCCACGGTGGTGACGGTGGCGGCTAGCGTCATCCACACGCCCAGCCACGGCCCGCCTATTAAGTTGGCGGCGATGGGAAAATAACCTGTTTTCCATTCCTGCCAGTTGCCGAGAGCCGCCAGGGCGAAAAAAGTGGGGAGCAAATACGCGGCCATCGAGAGGGGCACCACCCAGGCCAGCGCCCTCGGGTAGCTGCGCTGCGGATTCTCCACTTCTTCGGCCACGGTGGAAAGTTGTTCGTATCCGGAGTAGCTCCAGAGAGCAAGCGCCAGCCCCACGCCGAAAATTTCAAACAGCGGACGGCGGGGAGGCACCAACGGCAGAAAAGGGTTGTGCCGCATGTTTACGGCCCCCATGACGCATAGGACGATCACGGGAAGAAACACAAAAATTTCGAGGGCGGTGGCGACCGCGCCCACCATGCGGATGCCGCGAATATTGATGTAAGCGATGGCGGCAATCAGGGCGGCGGATGCGCCATCATGTTTCCAGCCCACCAGGCTGGGGAAAAAAAATCTCAGATAATCGGCGAAGAGCACGGCGTAGGCGCTGCAAAGCAGGAAGGCCGCGGTCCAATTCCACCAGCCTGCCAGGAAGCCCCAGAAATCACCGAACGCCGCATGCACCCAACGGTAGAACCCGCCCTCCACCGGCAGGGCCGTGGTAAGTTCGGCGGAGGCCAGCGCCATGGGAATGCACCAGAAGAAAGGGAGAACCAGGATGTAAACCAGCGCCATCCCCGGCCCCGACTTGGAGACCACGTCTTCCAGCCCGAAGGGTCCGCCCGTGGTGTAGGAAAACATGACGAACACCAGATAAAAGAGGCTCGCCTTCCTGAGTTCGGACTTCGTCACGCACCTCCGGCGATTGGTTTTTTCGTTGACCGCCCCCCTGCCCGGTGGCGGCGGGAGAGTGACATCAACTGATGACGTCGAGGAACCTGTACCAAAGCCCGGCCAGGGGCAGAAACCACGGCGAGCCGTTGTAAAGTCCAAGGGGCGCGCCCGGGAACGGCACCGTTGCAAACGGAATTTCTTCCCTGTCACCGCAAATTGTTCCGGCCATTTTAGTTCCGAGATAGGTGGCCAGGGCCACTCCGTGCCCGGCATAACCGAGGGCATAGTAAATCCCATCCACCCGCCCGGCGTGGGGCATAATGTCAAAAGCGAAATCGAGCGTGCCCCCCCAGGCGTATTCCACCTTCGCGTCGCGCAATTGTGGATATACCGTCACCATATCGCGGCGAAGAATCGCGGCGCTCTGTTGGATGGTGTTTTCGGTTTCCGGGAAAAAAGCGGCACGCCCGCCAAAGAGCATGCGGCCGTCCGGCGTAAGGCGGTAGTAATGGAGAAAATTTTTCGAATCGTAAATCATCCTGTGGCGCGGGTTCACCTCGCGCGCCAGGTCCGCGGACAAAATCTCGGTGACGATGATGTAGGACCCGATGGGAATAATCTTTTTGCGTAATGCGGGAGTCGCCGGCCCTGTGTATCCGCTGGTGGCGGCAAAAATCTCGCCCGCCCAAAGAGATCCCCGCGAAGTGCTCACCCGGAATCCCGCCTTGCCATTTTTCTGTTCGCGCTCAATCCGCTCCACCCGTGTTTGTTCGTAGAGCAGCGCGCCCGCCTTTGCCGCCGCCCGCGCCAGTCCGGCGACGAATTGAGCCGGGTTCACGCCGGCGCTGATTTCGTCCACCAATCCGCCGTGATAGATGCTCGAGCCGATTTCCTGGCGTAATTCGTCTCGGGGCACGATGCGCACCTGGCGGTTGAACTCGCGCGCGATCACTTCCGCCGATTGCGCAAATGCGCGGAAGTGGGCGGGCTTGCACGCCACTTCCAGATGTCCGGTGCGCGAGAAATCGCACGCAATTTCTTCCTCCTTCACCATCTGCTCCACACAATTAATGGAATCCATTGATGCCGCGTAAAGATGATGGGTTAATTCGCGGCCGTATTTCCTGATCAGCGCCTGCGGGCTGAGCTTCAGCCCGGTCAAGACCATCCCCCCGTTGCGAGAGCTGGCACCCCAGCCGATGGTGTTCCCTTCAAGCACCGTCACGGTGGCGCCCCGCCGGGCCAGGGCCCGCGCGGCCGCCAGCCCCGTGTACCCCGCGCCGATCACGGCCACGTCAGTCCTCTCGGGCAGCGCGCGCCGCTTTTCCGCCCCTGGCATCTGAACGGTGTCTAACCAATAGGTTTGCGCTTTGAATTGCATTGCGTGATTCGCTCGTTAAATTGCAAGAGTAGCCTCGGCAGCAGGGAGGGGTGAGACTCCTCTTCCACCCGCAGCAACATAACACGGGTTTAAGGTGATTGCATCGCCCACGGAGGGAATGGCCGGGCAGGCGGGCGTCGCAGTTCCTTTTCTTGCGGGATCGATGCCGCGGATGCTTTGGATTATTCCTGAAGGTTCACGGATTCTTGTGAGTGACGCAGGGTGCCTCGCCGCAGCGCGCGCTCTTTCATCAAGGCGAAGAACACCGGAACCAGGATCAGCACATGGATGGTGGACGTAATCATGCCGCCCACAATGGGCGCGGCTATGGGCTTCATCACGTCTGACCCGATTCCAGTCTCCCACAGAATGGGCACCAGGCTGGCCAGCACGGCGAAGACGGTCATCAATTTGGGACGCAGTCGTTGCACCGCGCCTTCAATGGCGGCCGCTTCAATGTCTTCATGTTTCAGCGGGATTCCGCTGGCCAAGCGGCGGTCCAGGGCTTCGTGCAAATAAACCACCATCACCACTCCTGTTTCCACGGCGATGCCAAACAAGGCGATGTAGCCCACCCAGACCGCGACGCTGAAGTTGTAGCCCAGCAGCTTTTGCAGGATCAGGCCCCCCGTCATGGCATAGAACGTGGGAAAGATAAGCACGGCCGCCTCCGTGACGGAGTGGAAAATCATGTAGAGTAGGAAAAAGATCACGAATAAGACCAGCGGCAGGATGATCTTCAAGCGCTCCTTGGCCCGCACTTCGAATTCGTATTCGCCCGACCATTTGTAGGAGTAACCCGCAGGCAGTTTCAATTTCTCATCCAGCAATTTGCTGGCTCGCGCCACGAAGCCTCCATAGTCTTTCGTGTTCAAGTCAATGTATACGTAGCCGGTGAGCAGCGCATCTTCATCTCGAATCATGGCCGGGCCGCGCGAGAAGGAAATCTTCGCCACCTCTCCGAGGGGAACCTGCGACCCGCTGGGCGTGGCGATCAGAACCCGGCGCAACTCGTCGAGGTTGTCCCGGAAGTCGCGATCGTAACGGACGTTGATGGGATAGCGCTCGCGTCCTTCCACGTTTTGGGCAATGTTTTCTCCCCCGATTCCGCTGGTGACGGCTTGCTGAACGTCAGCCACGGTCAGTCCATAACGCGCCGATTCAAGGCGGTTGGCCTCCACGTTGATGTAGTAGCCCTCCGCCACTCGCTCGGCAAAAATGGATCGCATCTCGGGAAGGGCGGAGAGAATCTGTTGCATCTGTGCTCCAACTTTTTGGATCCCCTCCACATTCGGCCCCTGTATCTTCAGCCCCACCGGAGTCTTGATTCCGGTCAGCTCCATGTCCAGGCGATTCTCCACCGGCATCGTCCAAGTGTTTGAGAGCCCCGGGAATTGCAGCTTTTCGTCCATGGCATGGATCAGTTTGTCGTAGGTCATCCCGGGCCGCCACTTTCTGCGCGGCTTAAGCATAACGGTAGTATCATACATATCAAGAGGTGCGTTGTCGGTGGCGCTGTCCGAGCGCCCGATGGTGCCAAAAACACTCTCCACCTCGGGAAAAGTTCTGATGATTCTGTCCTGCTCCTGCAATAGCTGTGAGGCTTGGGTGATCGAGACGCCGGGCAGCGCGGTGGGCATGTAAAGCGACGAGCCCTCGTACAAGGGCGGCATGAACTGACTTCCGATTCGCCACACCAGCGGAAAGGTGGCTGCCAAAAAGACCAGGTTAACCAGCAGGGTTATTTTGCGGTAGCGGAGGCAGAGGCGCAGCACGGGGAGATAAAGCGCCTGGGTGATGCGGGAAATTGGATTCTCGGATTCTGGCCGCAGCCGCCCGCGAATGAAAAGCACCATCAGCACAGGCACCAGCGTGATGGCGAGCACGGAGGAAAAGCCCACCGCCAGCGTCTTGGTCCATGCCAGGGGGCGAAACATTCTTCCTTCCTGCGCTTCCAAAAGAAATACTGGCATAAAGGAGACGACGATAATAACCAGTGAAAAGAAGATGGCCGGCCCCACTTGTTTTGCGGCGGCCAGCAAGATTCGCCAGCGTTCCGGCTCGGTGATGCCGGAGTTTGGGATTCGGGATTCGGGGTTCGATGGCGGCGCGTTCTCGCCCCTGAACCCTGAAACCCCAGTCTCGAATCCCGTCTCGTGAGCCGCGCTTTGAGCCTCCGATAGCCGCCTGTAACCGTTCTCCACCATGACGATTGCGGCGTCCACCAGCACGCCAATGGCCAGCGCGAGACCGCCAAGCGACATAATGTTGGAACTCACACCCAGGTAGTACATGGGAATAAATGAAGCCACCACCGCGATGGGCAGAGTGAGGATGGGAATCAACGCCGAGCGGAAGTGGAAGAGAAAAACAATAATCACCAGGCTGACGATAAAGGCTTCTTCCAGCAGATCGCGTTGCAAAGTCGCGATCGATGCCTGGATCAGACCCGATCTGTCGTAACCTGCAACCACTTCCACCCCTTGAGGAAGCGAGGCCTTGATCACCTTCAGCTTTTGTTTGATCCCATTAATTACCGCCAGGGCATTCATGCCGTCCCGCATCACCACGATGCCCCCCACCGTCTCGCCCTCGCCGTTCCATTCCGCCACCCCCTCACGGATGTCCGGGCCGAACGATACGGTGCCCAGGTCGCGGATTAACACCGGCGTGCCGTTCTTGGAGGACACAGGAACGTTTTCCAGGTCGGACGGAGAGCGCAGATACCCAAGGCCCCTGATCATGTACTCGGCCCCGCTCATCTCGAGGACTCGGCCTCCCACTTCATTGGTGCTCGCCTGCACCTGTGTCATCACTGTCATCAATGGAATGTTGTAAGCACGCAGCTTGTTGGGGTCGAGCTTGACCTGATACTGACGAACAAACCCGCCGATCGTCGCCACTTCGGCAACCCCGGGAACGGTTTCGAGTTGATAGCGCAAATACCAATCCTGGAGGCTGCGCAAGTCGGCCAGACTATGCTGGTGGCTGTGATCCACCAGAACGTACTCATAGACCCAGCCCGCCCCGGTCGCGTCCGGGCCAATGACGGGATGAACCGCCGCCGGAAGCCGTCCCGCGATCTGCTGAAGGTATTCCAGGACGCGCGAGCGCGCCCAATACAAATCCGTTCCGTCCTCGAAAACCACAAAAACGTAGGAGTCACCGAACATGGTTTGGGCACGGACGGCCTTTACGTGGGGCGCCGCCAGCAAGGTGGTCACAATGGGGTACGATACCTGGTCTTCGATGATATTGGGCGGCTGCCCTTCCCACGAAGTATGGATAATCACCTGGACGTCGGAGATGTCCGGCAGGGCGTCCAACGGAATGTGGCGCAAGGACCAGATTCCAGCCAAGACAAGCAGGAGTGTTCCGGTGAAAACCAGGAAGCGGTTGCGGGCGCACCAGTCGATCCAGAGGGAGATCATGGTTACATTTCCCCCTCGGCGTCCACGTGCAATTGTTTGTTGACGAGAGTTTGTCCGTTTTTCTGCGCGACGATGGTGACCTGCCAGGTTCCTCCGCTTTCCAGCTCTCCCCGTCCTTCGTACACGCCGCCACCTTGGTCGCTGAGGTTGCTGACCACCCGCATGGCCCCCATGCCCATGGCGGGCATGGCCGGCATAAAGAAAGTGACCGTGACCTGGGCGCCGGCGACGGGAGCACCGTCACTGCCCGACAGCTTTACTCGAAAGGTGTTGCTGCCTCGACGCGGAGGCGAAGGAACCGTGCTGAAATCGACGGTTGCCCCGTTCGCGGGCGCGTTGATGGCCGCGGCGGCGCCTGCCCCCGGGGGTGGGGGCACAAACGATCCCAAGGCGGCCTGGAGTTGACTCTCGGAATCGATAAGGAAATTCGCCGAAGTGATGATTTTATCTCCGGCGCGCAAGCCCTTCAGCACCACGTATTCCTCGCCCACCTGCCGAGCCAGTTGAATTTCACGCGGCTCGAGATTCCCACCGCCGTGATCAATGAAGGCAATCTGGCGCGTGCCCGACTGGAACACGCCCGAGGCCGGAATCACAAGTTGGCGTCCCAGGGGTAAGTCCAAACTTACATCCACATACATGCCTGGCTTTAAGGCCAGGCCGGGGTTGGAAAAAACAAGGCGCGTCCGTACCGTCCGTGTTGTCATATCCACTTGAGGCAGGATCGAATCCATTCGGCCTTTGAAAGTTCGTCCGGGATAGCTGTCGACGGTGACGGTGGCCGGGTCGCCTGCTTTTAACTTGCCGATATCGTTCTGGTTGACCTCGGCGTTCACCCAGACCGTGGAGAGATCAGCAATGGTGTACAGGCGGGTCTCCGGTTGGACGTAGAGGTTGGGCAGTGCGTTTCGCTCCGTGATATATCCCGAAACCGGAGAATCGATTTCCAATTCGCGCCGGACCTTGCCGGTGGATTCGAGTTGCGCGATTTCCCGCTCCGGAATCCCCCATTGTTTGAGCCGTTCTTTAGCGGAGTCGACGAGCGATGCCGCGCCCGTGGCCACTCCCGGCACCGAACTTTGCGCCAGCAGCCCGCCGTTTTTCCGTGCCAGCAGATATTCTTCCTGCGAGGAGACAAGGTCGGGACTGTAGATGGTAAAAAGCGGCTGGCCCTTGCGAACGTAAAGGTAGGTTGCGCTGGCGTAAACGCGTTGGATCCAGCCGGGAAACCGCACTTGGACATAAGCCAGCCGCTCTTCGTCCACCTCCACGTTACCCGTGGCCCGAATCTCGTCATGAATCGATTTCATCTCCACCTGGCCGGTCCTGGCGCCGATGCTTTGCAGGCGTTGGGTCGAGAGTTGGATGGGTACTAGTTGGGCCTCAAAGTTAGCAGCCGCTGCCGGCTCGCCGGCTTTACCGGCAGACTCTTCCGAAGTGTTGGGCAAAGGTGGTGTGCCGGCTGGAGATTGTCCCGCCGCGGCGGCAGGTTGCAAGCTACCGCTTGTTATCAAGGTACGCGCGCGCCACCACTTCGCCGCGATGACCGCGATCAAAAGGATGTTCACGGCCAGGACAATCCAGAATGCGTTGCGATAATTTCTCATGGCAAAAATCCTCACACTTTGCAGGGCCGGCCCTGCAACTGGTCAGTGCAGCTTGATCCCCGTCAATTGCTCCAATCGCGCCAGGGCAGTTTCGTGTTCGGCCAGCGTGCGCCAATACTCCTCGTCAAAATTCAAGACGTCGTGGAAAGACGTAAGCACCGACTCCATATCGGTTCGATCCGACTGGTAAGCCACCAGCCTGGCCTGGAAGGTCGCCGTCGCCTGGGGAATCATCCCTTCGCGATAAATTTTGAGCAGGTTGGCGCCCGTTTGGACGGCCAGGAATTGGTCCCGCACCTCGAAGTAGGCTTGTTGGACGGCCCCTTCGTATTCTCGCCGCGAGCGGTTTAGTTCTTCCACGGCCTGGGCCACCTCGGGTTGTTGTTTCCGGCTGCGGAAGATGGGTACCTTCACGCCCAGCGTCAGCATGTAGTAATCGCGGAACTGCGGGCCGGTGTGTTGCCACATATATTGAAGGTTGAAGTCGGGGTAGAAATCTTTGCGGGCGATTTCCACTTGCGTGCTCTGGCGGCGCACCATTTCCTGTTCGCCGGCGACTGCGGGATTTTCCGTGCGCACTCGCTCCAACAATTCCTCGGACGTGTACGGCAGTAATGATTCGGAAATATCTTCGGTCATCACGTCCGCCGAGTCGGGTGGCCGGTTCAAAATCTGTTTGAGTCGAGCTTGCTCCGTCCACATTTCCTGGTGGTGCATCGCAATCTCGCGCAGTAGTTGAGTCTGCTGCAACTGGGCCGCCAGCACGTCTGCTTGGCTGCCCTGGCCGACGCGATAATGAGCTTCCGCGATTTTTTCAATTTGCTCCAAAAGCTTGCCGTCACGGTCCAGCACGGTAAGCGTCTTTTGCAGGTAGGCGAGGCGGAAATACGCGGCCTTCAGTTGCTCCACGACGGACCGTACCGCCGATTCGAAATTCTTCTCCGCGCCTTTCGCCTCGCGTTGCGCCGCTTCACCCTTCAAACGCAATTTGCCGGGATAGGGCAGGTCCTGGGAAACTCCCAGGCCGAGATAAGCGAAATCGCTGTTGCTGTAACCGGCGAAAGGACGCGGACTGCCCACGCTGAATTGCTGCACCATGAACTCCGGGTCGGGCAGCGTGGAAACCTGGGAAGGGACCAGAGTGGCGGCTTTCCAGCCGTGGCGCGCCGCCAGGATTTGCGGATTACTCCGCTCCACCTCATTCACCAAATCTTGCAGGCGTGAGACGTCCTGCCGCGGCGGTGTGGCCGTTGGGGTTTGGACCAAGTCTTGTCCCTTGCCCACGGTGGCAACAAAGCAAAAACAAAGCAGGCTCAGACCAGTGAGAGCTGGACGCCTTCGCCCTTCCACCTTCTGTTTTCTGACTTCAGCGATATGATCTCTCATTGCTCCTCCCCTCCACTCAACGGCTTAATGTCCATGTCGCGCGCATAAACGTAGTCCCACAGCTTGTCGAATAGTTCTTTCGACATCGGCTTTTTAAGTTCAAATTCAAAAGTTTCGCGGTAGGCTCCCACGCGGAAGTGATACAGGTCCGGATGGGCGAGTGTTTGAATATCCGACCAGCGCCAACTGCGCCCGCCCCGCTTGGTCGCTGTAATGTAATCAATGCCATCATCGCGAAAGCGAAGCACCCCGTTGCTGCCTCCCGTGCGCGTGGTGTGGCGCGCGGGAAGGGTGGCGAAACGCTGAGCATTCGAGTCAGGCGCGCCGTTTTTCACCGGCTTGGCCACTCGGCGGGCGAGTTGTGCGGCGACGCCGGGCGGCACGTCCTGGCTGAAATCAAATCGAAACCGGCGGTCACCGGGGAGGTGCTTGCCGCGGTTTTCATAACTCGTCAGCACAAAATGATGTGGTGAGAGATCAAAGGTTTCGATTTCAACGAAGGGCCAGCCATGGGAAAAGTTTTTCTCGGATTTGAATTCAACTCCGCTGGCGTTAAAGATCAAGGTTCCGCGCGCCGTCCGCAGGCCATGGTGCAAACGCGCGGGCGATTGCCAGTTGAGCGCGGTGTCGGTTTCGCCGCCGGCGAGCGGTGTCACAGGCGTGACGGCAAGCGCCGGACGAGGGATTCCAGCGGCCACAAGCCATACAGCGATCAGACCCCATCGAAAAAAACGGGAATCATTGTTCAACACTGACTTTACCTCCAGTTTCGGAAAAGAAGCGTTTGAGTGCGGGAGCAAAGGCGGGAAGCTCCCGCCCTTGCTCCGGCATCGTTCGGTGGTTGCCGTCCGCTATGAGACTTCTGGCACGTCGATGAAAGATCCGGAGCGAGCCACGAGGCGTCGGGCTTATCCCACCCAACCCTCAACCCTTACACCCCAAGATGGCGGTGTAAAACCGCCTCTCCAGATTTTCCATCAGCGGGTTGGAAAGCACGGACGCCAACGGACACAATTCAATGACATCGCGAGCGTGATTAAACAGAAAGGATTAAATCAGCAGGGCTGAATGCAGGAGGAAAATGCGAACTTTCCCCGGAGGTGAGTGTCCTCCAAAAGGACTTCGAGATCGGAGGCAGGATAATTGAAGCGAAGCAGAAAACGCCGCCGGTAACATGGAAGCCACAGTGAAATCCGGCGCATGGACCGGGGTCCTGCCCACCGGCAGGGCCATCGCTCCCGGCTCGGAAACTGGAGCGTTGCGCAGGCAGCAAGCGTTGGGCGTTTTGCTGGAGTGACAAGCAAAGCGCATGGCTCGGCAACAGGCGGCGGCCGCGGCTGCGCTGGTTTGGCAGGATTGTGCCATGCTCAGCGGCAGCGCCACCGTCGCAACCACGAGAAACAGGCACAGGACCGATTTCCTGTGAATTGCGATTCGGATTTTAGTTCGCCTGCTCTTCATGCCTTCCTCTGCTTTTTGAATCCTAGCACGAGTTTTGAACCTGGTAAATGATTAAAGGTTGTTGTGCGTTGGTCCGCCCCGACGAGTTCTCCTTCTCATCATTTGGGCGGCTGTTCCGACAACCCTTCTTTCGCCGCCTCAGATGCGAATCCTTCATGACACTTCGCAAGGGCGGATAAATCTTTGGCCGCTTCGGTGTAAATGCGGACCAGCTCGCGGCAATTTTGAGCCGCCCATTTGGTTGGGCGATTGCCAATCTCCTGCTGCTATCGGAAGGTTGGTCCTCTTACCTTCCAGGGTGTAACTCCATTTCATTAACAAGAAGTCTGGAGCCGTTCCCCACCCCCCACGACGCTCAGACTATGGCACGAGAGGCGAACCGGCTGTGATGCCTGTCACCCAAGGTGGTGACAAGCATCACCAATCAACCAAGATGCGACGGTTCGAGCCGGCCTGAAATTCTCCAACCCGCTTCCGCCACTTATTTCCTGGGTGCGTTCCAGAGAAGTTCGATGGTCACCCCGCCATGCGACTCGGTGTCGAGGTAGGCAAAGCGGCCGATGCTTCCGTGCATGTCCCACCCGCCGCTCTGCGAAACAGCCGCGCCCCGAGTCTTCATTAGAGCGATCGCTTCGTCCATGTCTTTCACTTCGAACGCGATGTGGTGAAGCCCTTCGCCGTGGGCTTTCAAATACTCGTCATAGACGCTCGGTCCGACGAGCGACTGGATCCATTCGAAATACGGGTCTGGCCAGCGCCACCAGCCCAAGTCCATTTCAAACTTCCCTGGTTGGCCGCGATAAATCCGGTTCAGGCTGATATTGTGATCGATGCTCATGCCGCCAAAGCCGAGACTTTGGTAGAACTCATCCACTTTATGGACATCCCGCACCACCGGGGCAAAGTGCGTATTTCGTTGGAAGGGGTATTCGTTCGCGGCAATGTGGGTGGGATCGGATGGAGCCGCATCGGGATCGTACACCAGCTCGATCGTGATCCCTCCTCCCTTGGGGGCGGTGTTCAAGTAGACGAACTGGCCATTTCCTTTGGTCCCTTCCCAGCTTCCACTTTGGATGACGTCGACGCCCTTACTTTTAAAATAGTTCACTTGCCCCTTAAGTTGTTCAGCGCTGCTCATGCCGTACGCCAAGTGATGAACTCCGTCGCCGTGTTTTTTTAGGAATTCGTTGTAAACGCTCCAACCTTTGACCGGCTGAATCCACTCAATCCGTGTGCTACCCAAGTCCGCGAAGGCCATTTTGAGGGTTAGCGACGTAACCTTGCCGCGGTAAGTGATGTGAGGAAAGTCGCGTGGCGGCATTCGCTGGATATGCTTAATCCCCAGCTTTTCCCAATAATCCAACACTGGGTCAAGGTCCTTCACCACCCAACCCATGTGCGCCGCGTGTTTGTAAATCGTGGTGTCCACCGTGGGCTTGGCCACGTCTGTGGGGGAGGCGGGCATTCCGAGCGAGCTGGCAAAAAGACAATTAAGCGAAATGACCACTGACAGAATTCGTTTCGGGTAATACATGGTGAGCCTCCATAGAAACACTATCACCCAATCGCGTGCGTTGCACCGGCGCACCAAGATCTCCTTGGTTTGCAGAACACACATCGCGACCTCCCAGCCTGGAATTCACGACGCTTCCAACTTGACCCAACGTAGTTTTGGCACAATAATTGCAGCCAATTCATTGGGAAATATTGCTCAGGCTGTTAACGCGCTATGGATAGCTCGGGATCCGAAGTTTACGGGCAAACCGGCGAACCTACCCAGGGTGGCGAAGAAACCCGCCATTCGACGCCCATGCTCGCCCCCGAGCAGAAACTGGGCAGATACGTTCTGATGCAGAAGCTGGGGGCAGGCGGCATCGGCGAAGTGTGGAAGGCGCGCGACACGCGGCTGAATCGCGTGGTGGCGCTGAAATTTATTGCCGCCCAGCGCCCGGGCTCTTCGCCGGTACGTGATTTGCTGCGCGAAGCGCGCGCCGCCTCCGCCCTGAACCATCCCAATATCGTTACTATTTTCGAGGTCGGCGAAGGGGCGGACTCCGCTTACCTGGCCATGGAGTTCGTGGAGGGAGAAACCCTTCGCACACGGCTAAAGCGATCTCCGTTGCCGCTGCATGAGGTGCTGGAGCTTGCGCAACAAATCGTTACCGGCCTTGCCGCCGCGCACCGCAACGGAATTGTCCACCGCGATTTGAAACCGGAAAACATTATGCTTCGCGTGGATGGCCTGGTGAAGCTGATGGATTTCGGTTTGGCGAAAGTGGTTCCCTGGGCCGAAGCGAGTACCGCGGGGGTGGCTCCAGCAAGCGCGACAACCGAGAGCGGCGCCATCGTGGGCACGCTTACTTACATGTCTCCCGAGCAGGCGCGCGGGCGCCCAGTGACCGCCGCCAGCGATGTCTTCTCATTCGGAATTGTCTTCTACGAACTGCTGACGGGAGAGCATCCCTTCAAAGCTGAGACGGCGATGGACACGCTAACCGCCATTCTAAGCAGGGAACCTTTGAGTGTAAGCGCCAAGGCACCGGCCGTGCCGCCGGCGGTGAGTGCCATTGCAGCACGCACGCTTGAAAAAGATTCTAGCCAGCGCTATCCCTCGGGCGCGGAGCTTTCGGCGGAGTTGAAGCAAGCAATGTCAGCAGGAGTCACGCCGGCCGGCGTGGCTGAAACCCTGCCCCTGATCCGGCACAAGCCGCGCTGGATGCAGGCCATTGGGGCGGCGTTGATGGCTGCGATTCTCGGGGTGGCCGCGTGGCGTTTACGTTCGTCACCTACCGGCGTGAGCCGGGTTACTCCTGTTCGGTCCATCGCTGTGATGAATTTCCGCAACGAACCCGATGACCAGGGCGCCGCGCCACTGGCGCAGGATTTGCCGGAAGAATTGGGCACCGCGCTTTCCAAAACAGGATTGCAAATCGCCTCGCACGAGAGCGTTCTGGATTTGGGCGGCGCAACCAAACCCCGCGAGGTGGGCGCGCAGCTTGGCGTGGACGCGGTGCTGGACGGAAGCGTGCGCTCGCAAGGCAGCAAATTCAAGGTACACGTGGAGGTCGCCAATACGCGCACGGGATTCATGGTGTGGAGCGAAACGTTTACCGTCGAAGCTCAGGACGCGCTCAATAGCGAGCAGAAGACCGCGGCAGAAATCGCGCAAGAATTGCGCCAAGCGCTGGCAACGAAATGATGCAATTGAGGCGTGGCGCGGGCATCCTGCCCGTAACGTTTGGGCTGTAAACCTTCGCACCACCGGCGGACTGGAAGGCCGCGCCACCAAGTACAACGCGGGGTTGGCAATTGAAGTGCCTTTCAAGCTGATGGTGAATTGAGTCAAGGAGTGGCGATGAGCCGGATTCCTATGAGAAACCAAAAGATAAAGCACGTGATGAGGTTCCTAACGCCAAGAATTCTGGCGGCAATGGTGGCAGTTTTATGGGCGGTTGGACCGATGGAGGCCGCAGAAGCCAGTTTGAACAAAGTATCGGAAACTCAAGTGGAGATAAGCGGCGGAAGCGGGAAGGACGCTTGGCGACTTCGGTACGGAACGATGCTGGCCGAATTCAAGCCACATTTCGTCGCCAGCGAAGGAAACCGTGCCTGGTACAGTTATGGCGGATGGCTGCGATGGATCGATACTCAGAAGGGATTGGTCATCGGTCGGTGGCATTTTCCGGCAGAAATCGTCAATCTCACTCCCGAGGGCGCCAAGATTCAGGTGGAAATCCAAGAGGGAGATCCCGCGCATGAGGCTCACCGCGAATTGACACTTGACCCAGCCGATCCGCATGTTCCTTACTGGCCGACCGACTTCTTGATGCTCTATGGAATACCTCTGAATGAGGGACGGATGCTTTGGCCGTCGGTTATCAACGTAGGTGGGCCAGGGAAAAATTCAGCCGAAGAGGCCAAAAAGATTCTGCCCGAACTGGAAGAAGCGGTGCGGCGCGATCCACTCACACCCTGGTTTCGCATCGGGCTTGGCAGAGTTTTGAGAGATATGGGCGATCCCCGCGCCACCGAAGTATTTCAGGAAGCCATAAATACTCCCGCAACGGACTTCACTGAGCTTCTCCCCATCTCAACTTATTTTGATTCCAGGGGCGAAAATGACCTGGCCCGCGCTGCCTTTGAGCGCGGCTATCAGGATTTCTGGCAAAAGGGCAACGACCCCAGATTGTTCTCGGCGATCATCGACCGGCTTATGGTCTATTCTCCCAAAGGAAGTGATTGGGGAAATCCTGCCACGCCGCACGGTCGGGAATTGATCGAGCGCTCGTACAAGCTGATGCCTTACGGAGAGGGATCTCAATTTGCCTGGCAACTTTATGCCGATTACTTGGCCGCGCATGGGTCAACCGATGATGCTCGGCTTTGGCGGGCGCGCGCTGAGGATTCCGAGCAAAATGCCGGCTTCTTCGGCAAATTTGGAATACAGACGGATCGCTCGCTCTTGCTCACTTTTAGCTCGGTGTGGGCTGCCTTACTTTATATGCTTGTGCTTTTTGCACGATACCGGCCCCAGCGCCGGCTCGATCTGGCGGCAATCGAGCGGACCGCCGGAATAACACGGGGCTTTGCCTTTTTCAACACAGAGTATTGGTCCCGGCGCCAGAGGGTTGTCTTCTTCATAATCGTATTGGTGGGATGGTTCGGCATTGGTCTGACCGGGGAATATGTTGAGGCAATTTTGCGGCGAGCGTCTATGCCCATCAGCGCCGGGGCAGGCAGTTTTGGTGGTCCGCTCGCCATCGACAGATTTGAAAACCACCTGCGTCCATCGGCCCAAAGGGACCTCCTGCTCGCCGATGCTTACCAGCAGGATGGACAGTTTGATAAAGCGGAATCTCTCTATCGACTGCTTCCCCAGTTTGCCGAGAGTTGGAATAACCTGGGGGTGATCCTAAAGGCAGCGGGAAAGGACCAGCAAGCCAAGGCGGCGTTCGAGAAAGCTCTTGAGCTCGATCCGAAAATGGCAGAGGCGGCACTCAACTTGGGGCGTCCGCCAGGCGACTTCTGGACGGAACAACATCAGAAATACCTGCCGGGCCGGCCCATGATTGCCCCACCGGGAGGGACCCATATCGTAGATGCATTGATGGGAGGATCCACCGCGATGGTCTTTCTGCGAGCTTTAGAAGGGCCTTTCTCGACAGGTGGTTTTGGTCCTGATTTTGAGCTGCAAAGGAATTTTCTCGGGTGGAGGTGGTTATGATTCCCACAATTATTGCAGTTATTCTTTTGCTTTATGCGGTGGGGTTGCTGTTTCTCTTGCCCATGCGCGACGTATCCCAGCCGCCGGGAAGGCGGCAGCCCGCATGGGAAGTGCTTTTTCCCGGTACTTCGCCGGCCTGGCACGTTTTCGGCGGGCTCGTTCTCATCGCCTGGACCTACTTCGTGCTCCAGATTTTGCTCATTTTTTTTATTGGAACTTGCTACCTGCTCACGGGGGACGCGACACCCTCAACCCTTGCCTATGGAGTTCCGGGCACGAATACTGCCTTGGATCTTTTCAGGCTGATTAATCCGAGTTGGGTTTGGGTATATCTGGCTCCGGCGGTTTTATTTGCGGTGAACCTCTTCGTAGTGCTGCGCTCCCGGGGCCGGGCGGCGTAGCACGGGCGTCCCGCCGGTGGGATTTCTGATGTTCGATTAACGATTGAAACCAGATGCCAGTGGTCGCAGTGACTTTGTAGCGGGGCTCTGTGAGCGCCGATTTTGTGTCACGCCGATCATAGATCGCCGCTACCAAGCGGCTCCCTCGGAAACTCCCAGACGCTGCATTTTCGTCCGCAGCCCTTCGCGGCTGATCCCCAATACTTCTGCCGCGCGCGTTCGATTGCCCCCCGTGTGTTCAAGCACCGCAAGGATCAGCCGCTTTTCCATTTCCGCCAGTGACATGGGTGCCAAGGTCTGGGCGCGCGGCTGAGTCTGCGCCGCCATGGCGGCGGGGGTTGGCGATAGGCCCAGAATCCTCTCGTTCAGCGCGCTTGATTCAATGGTCGCGCCTGGCGGCGAGACGGCGACCAGCCGCGCGATTTCACTTTCCAGTTCGCGAACGTTGCCCGGAAAAGTGTAGGCGGAAAGCACCGCCAGGCAATCTCCCGACAAGTGCGGAGCGCGTCGAGCGTAGCGCGCGGCATAGTCGCGCAGGAATTGGTCCGCCAGCAGTTGGACGTCGTGCGGCCGCTCGCGCAGCGGCGGGATTTTGAGTGTGATGCCTGAGATACGGTAAAAAAGGTCGCTGCGGAATCTTCCCTCTTCCACTTCGCGGGCCAGATCTTTGTTGGTGGCGGCCACAAATCGCACATCCACCGTCTCCGCGCGCACTGAGCCGAGTCGGGTGAATTCGCCGGACTGCAGAACTCGAAGCAAGCGCGGCTGGAGTTCCGGCGGCAACTCGCCCACTTCGTCCAGAAAGAACGTTCCCCGATGGGCAGCGGCGATCAGCCCCACGCGGTCGCGGTTGGCGCCCGTATAGGCGCCGCGCACGGTCCCGAACAACTCAGACTCGATCAGGCTGGCGGGAATGGCGCCGCAGTTGAGCACCACAAAAGGTCCCTGGGCGCGCGCGCTATGGCGATAAAGGGCGCGCGCCATCAACTCTTTTCCCGTGCCCGTTTCGCCTTGAATCAGCACCGCGAGCTCGGTGGGCGCCACCTGTCGCACCGTCTTTAATACTTCAGCCATTCCGGCGTCGGCGGTGACAATGCCATCCGTCTCGCCCAGGCCTGACTCCATTTCTCGCGCGTGCTTTCGTGCCAACTCGATGGCCACGGCGGTGCGCAAACGGGGCGCGGCCAGGCGGCATATTTCGTCCAGCAGTTCGCGCTGGCGTTCCGTGAAGCGGTTAGTGACATCGCGATTCTCCAGGTAGATGAGCGCGAAGGCTTGGTTGGAAACCACCAGCGGAGCGCAAAGCACCGATCGCAAGCCCAGTCGCTTGACGCTTGGGTTCTCGCCAAAGCGCTCCGAAGCCAGAGCGTCGCCCACCCTCATGGCGCGCCCGCTCTCGACCACAGCGGCGGAAATCGATCCGCTCACTTCCTCTTCGGTGCGGGCGAGTGCTTCGCTTTTGAAGTTGCGCGCCACCGCAGCTCGAAATTTGGCCTCGCCCGCGGCGCCCTCGCGCACCACCACAAATCCGCGGTCGGCCGCCAGCCCTTCAATGGTCACGTCGAGCAACGCGGCCAGCAGCTCACCGTAATCCCGCTCGCCGAGTAAGGTTCGCGCCACGCGATAGAGCAGGGTTAATTCTTCCACATTGAAATTGTTGGCTTCTGCGCTCACATGAAATTCCCTGGGCGGACTATAGCATTGTCGGGTATTGCGGGGGAACGAAAGAAAGCGGGGCATGGCCGTTGATCCTGCCCAATCTCGGCCACGCATTGCTTGATGGGTCGCAGCTCGAATGGGCCTCCACGTAGCGCCGGGCCCGCAGGCGGGATCGGCGCCTTGGTTTTCTCTGGCGCACGGCCCCCCGCATGGCGGGGTCAGGTCTACGGCAAACAGAGCCACAAGCGTAAAGCTGGGAATTTCATCCATCACCAAAAGGTGTGATGTAAATCACTGCAAGCAAACCGTAATGGAGCGATGCTCACACTGGCAGTAAGTAGGAAGTCTGGTGGCGGAAGGTGAGATCGAAACAGTCACCCCGGCGGCCGCTGGAGGTTGTGAGAGCGTGCCGAGGGTTCCTGCGCTCGGTAGCCCCGTAAGGATGTGCGGCTCACCGCGATCTCCTTCCGCCATCTTTTAGTTTCCCCCCTCCCAAATTATTCGTTGGCGCCAACTTCTTCATCCATCGGAACCCTGATTCGCCGCCTCTTGCGTTCAAATTTCCCGCGCCCAAGCCCCTGTGACGGCGGTCACAAACAATTGTGATAACAGACACTGAACCGCCGGGCCTTCAATCGTATTCTTCGCGTGTAAGTTGGCGCCAGGCAAATAAGAATGAAGTGCATTAACCCGGCCCGGAAAAGTGCCGGGGATTGTTCGCCCGCTTGCCGGAGGCCCGATCGAATTTCAGATCAGGAGAATGTTTATGAATTTCATTCCCTACATTTCCACTTGGTCGGTTCTTGCGCTGGTCGTGCTGGCGATTGGGGTTTATCGAATCACCCTCGCCCGCCGCGATGACCGCTCCCTGGACCTGATGGTGCAGGATGAGCACGTGATCGCGGACCAGAAACAGGCCGTCAAAAGAATTAAAACCATCGATCACTGGGGGCAGGCTCTCACCATCCTCACCGTCCTCTACGGCCTGGCGATTGCCTTTGTCTATTTCTATCAAGTGTGGCAGGAAGCCACCAGGATTCCCGGCCGCTGATGACGGACTCCGGCGCGGGCGCTCGACGGATGCCAGAATTGTGCGCTGACCACAAGGGGGAAAGTGACGGGAGCCTCGCCGTGCAAGGCTCCCGTGGCATTCGCTTTGATCAGTTCACCGTCAGAGTAAGTTTGATGTCGTGAGTGGTGGTTACCGTGCCCGAGGTGAATTTCCCTGCCACATCCAGTGTGTAAGTTCCCGCCGGTGTGCCCGGCGTTTGCGGAACGGGAGTGGTTGTGCCGCCCCCTCCGCAACCGGGCATTAATGCAGCAGCCAGCACCACCATCAACAGCAGCCCTACCGCAAGCGCCTGGGTAGGGGCGAGCGGCGCTCGCCCTCCCCGCCTTCGCCAGGCCATCCCCGCCAGGGTTGCCAGAGTGAGCAGTACGATCAGTAGGGGCAACCCCTCGTGCGTGCCCGGCGCCGGTGGAAGAACGTAAAACTGCGGCAATAGCATCCCCCGCGCCGTGGTGGTTACGCTCACCGTCGTGTTGGCCGGGGTGGTGCCGTTCAGGGCGAGTGAATTGGGCGTGACAGAACAGGTGGCCAAAGCCGGAGCGCCGCTGCAAGTGAGTGCCACCGTCCCACTAAAACCCGCCGTGCCGCTGAAGGCGAGATTGAACGTGGCGGTCTGGCCCGCCGTCACCGTGGCCGTGTTTGAAGATCCCGAAGCCAGCGCCACCGAAAAGTCCGTACCCATCCCCGAGAGCGTCACCGTCTGCGGACTACCCGGCGCGTTATCCGTAATCGTTAATGTCCCACCACGCAAACCCGCTGCCGTGGGTGTAAACGTGACGTTGATCGTGCAATTTGCTCCCGCAGCCACACTTGCCCCACAGGTGTTTGTCTGTGCGTAATCTCTGCTTGTCACAACCCCGCTGATCGCCAGAGTCACGTTGCCGGAGTTCGTCAAAGTGACTGTCTGCGCTGCACTTGTCGAACTCACGAGCTGGCCGGAGAAAGTGACGCTGGCCGGCGCGAGGCCCACCACGGCGCCGTCTCCCGTGCCGCTCAGCGCCACAGTTTGTGTGCTGCTGGCCACGCCGTTATTGTTGTCGGTAATCGTCAGAGTCCCGGTGCGGCTTCCCTCAGCGGTTGGCGTGAACGTCAGGCTGATGGTGCAGCTCGCTCCCGCCGCCACGCTCGCGCCGCAGGTGTTGGTCTGCGCAAAATCGCCGCTGGTCGCAACACTGCTGATGGTGAGAGCCGCAGTCCCGGTATTGCTCAGCGTCACCGTCTGCGCCACGCTCGCCGAACCCACCGGAAGGCTAGTAAAAATCAGAATGCTAGGGCTCACTCCCGCCAGCGGGACAATACCAGTGCCAGCCAGAGGAACCGTCTGCGGGCTGCCTGGGGCAGCATCGGAGACCACCAGCGTGCCGATTCCCGGACCGGCGACTGTGGGAGCGAAGTTGACATTGACCTGGCAACTGGCTCCAACGGAAAGACTCGCGCCACAGATATTGGATTCTGCGAATTCGCCCGAGGCGGAAATGCCCGCAAGCATGAGCGGCATACTACCGGGATTGTTTAGGACGATCGGTTGGCCGGCACTGGTGGTCCCCACCAGTTGCGATCCGAAAGATAGACTGGATGCCGATAACCCTACCGATGGCGTATTCAGAAGAACCGAAACCGAGGCTGAGTAATCGGCGGAAATGGCCAGGTCCGTTGCACCATCATTATTGAAGTCGCCTGGCACCGCGCTAACAGAACTAGATGGGAGACCTGCCTCAAGGACTGGGGCGTAGTTTCTCGCATCCTGAAACGTTCCGTCGCCGTTACCTAGGAAAACTGAGCCGTTTATTTGCAGGTCGAGTTTTCCATCGCCATTGAGGTCAGCGACAGCAGCGGCGCCGTTTATATTCGCGCCGGACCTGATGGGCCCTTGAAAAGTCCCGTCGCCGTTTCCGATAAAAGTCCAGGCGCCCACCACCACGTCCAGCTTGCCATCTCCATTGAAGTCACCAACCGCTATGTAGCCCAAAAGATTTGAGCCAAATGTGCGCGGCGCCTGGAATGTTCCATCGCCGTTGCCGAGCAATACCGTAAGCGTAGAGCCGGCAATCAAAAGGTCCAGTTTGCCGTCGCCGTTCACGTCGGCGGCGGCGGGCGAGCCATCCAATCCGGAGCCGATAGGGACTGGAGTCTGGAATGTTCCATCGCCGTTTCCTAACAGCAGACCGATGCCCGAATTCCCAAAACTGTCTCGTACCACCAAGTCCAGCTTGCCGTCCTTATTGAAGTCGCCGGAAATCATGGCGGTGGGAAAGGCAGGCAGCGATGTGTCAATGTGTGATAGAAACGTGCCATCTCCGTTCCCCAATAAAACGGAGACATAGCCGTTGCCCGGGAAGAGCGAATAATTGTATACAAGATCAACCTTCCCATCGGCGTTGAAGTCGCCGACTAGGAGATTTGCAGGATAGGTTCCCTGCGGAAACGTCAAGGGACTTTGGAAGGTTCCGTCGCCCTTTCCGAGCAGAACGAAGCCAGTGGCGGAAGTCAGTCCAGAGATGTCCAGTCCGGCCACGTCGAGCTTGCCGTCGCCGTTCAGGTCAGCGGCAACAATCTGGCCCGGATTCACCACCCCCGTAGGAGACTGAACGCCCCGATTGAAAGTTCCGTCGCCGTTGCCCAACAGCACCGAAAATGTGTTGCTGAGCGGTAGCACACCGCCGGTTGAGCCCCCGCACGCCACGATAATGTCAGGCGGGCCGTCGCGGTTTACGTCGAGCGTTGTTACTCCATCAGGGCTGTTGCAGGTCGGGTAGTCGACATGGGGCTGAAACGTCCCGTCTCCGTTACCTAGGAGCACCGAGACCGAACTTTGGAAGGCAGGGCCGTACCCTCCGGGCGATCCCTCATTGGTGACCACTAAGTCAGGCTTTCCGTCGCCGTTCAGGTCAGCGACGGCGACCGAAAAGTTCAGAAGAGGGCCCACGCCATAATTCGCTCCAGTGGCGAAGGTGCCGTCACCGTTCCCCAGGAACATTTGGATGCCGCCACCATTGCTACCGAGCGCCGCAACATCCTGTTTGCCATCCAGATTGAAGTCGCCCACAGCGATGGCGTCCCATCCGATGTTATAGCCGCAACTGCTTGCACAGAAATCGGCATGTGGGCTGAACGTGCCGTCTCCGTTACCGAGAAGAATCGAGATTGCACTGATGGCGCCGACCGCCAAGTCCAGGTTGCCATCACCGTTGAAGTCTCCGACCGCCACTCCATCCGGGTAGGAAGCAGTAGCATAATCAACCCTGGCATGAAACGTGCCGTCTCCGTTCCCCAGCATGATGCTCACCGTAAAGTTATCGCGGCTGGTTACGGCAAGATCCACCTTACCGTCATGATTGAAGTCGCCCGATGTGATCGAGAGAGGCGCCGGTCCGGTAGCGAGTGTATATTGAGGCTGAAATGTTCCGTCTCCATTTCCCAGAAGAATCGAAACCGTATTGTCAGTCGAGTTGGCGACAGCAATATCCAGATTTCCATCCCCATTGAAATCACCGACGGTCAGCGAATATGGACCGTTGCCGACGGGGTAGGCGCTCTCAATATAGTGAGGGGGGGTGCTCGGAAATGTGCCGTCGGACTTGCCGAGGAAAACAGCCACCAATCCCGGAGCCGGGTTCTGCGCGTTGCCAAAGTTCAGCGCAAATGCTACGTCCGGTATTCCGTCATCATTGAAGTCGCCCACGGCGACCGCGCTGGCGGAGGGTGCGCCGTTGAAGTCCGCCCTTCCGAAAAGGTAGTCCTGCGCGCTGACCACTGAGGTGCACGGCCCCAGAGTTGCCAGGAGCACAGGTAGAACTCCTACGGCGAATGATAAAAAGCATTTCGCCAGCTTACATCCCATGTTGTCCCCCCAGGCAATAAATCCTTCCGTTGAGCCTCTATCGGCCTCAACTTGACAGGGACTGAGCCTTTGACGCGGCGAGCGCGAATCGTTAGAGCGGAGTACGGCGGTCCAGAGGACATCAACTGGCCGGGGCGGAACAAAAATTAATTCAATAAAGAAGCGGTTCCCAACCCCGATGCTGACCAATTGACCATATAAATCTCATCCGACTCAACGATTTAATGCGGAGGATTATCTTTATAAATATAAACATTGTCAAGTTGGAAAGGATTCAACTGGCCAGCGTCTTTCGATCGGTAACATGGGGCTGTTCTTTTCTGCAATCATTGCTTTCGCCGTCAGGAGCATCCAATCAAACAAAGTGGCAAGCGGTCAATGGCATGCGGCCAGCGGGAGCAAACGGTAGACGGGAAGAGAATTCAGCACGTGGCGGGTCGTAAGTGGTCGGCGGGAAAGCCGGTAGACGGCAGTCAGCAGATAATAGTCAAGAGCAACGAGCCTGTCCTTACTCAGTGCGTCTCCGTGCCTCGGTGGTGAAATCTTTTTCTTACCCGCTCGCGGTCAGCGTCCACCGATGGCGCCGAGGCATTGGTTTTTCCGATCGGCGTTAATCCGCGAAATCTGCGCATCGGGTTGCCGGGGCCATCTAATCATCCTCGGGGCCTTACCCTGGCCTCAAACGCGAGTTGAATTTTCATCAATGCGCGGGCGCGTTTCTTTCGGGTATACCAGAGCCTCCACGCGGTTCCGGCGAGGATGAGGGCAAGGCAGGCCTCGATATAAACTTTTTCGCCATCGAGAGGATCGATGGGCGTGGGTTTCAAAGTGGGGTCGGTGAGGATGCCGTGGATGAACAAACCCGCGGCGGCGGCGTAGGTGAGGTAGTGAAGACGTTTCCAAAGCCGGCGGCCAAGCTGAACGCGATAAACAGAAGTAACAATGATAATGAGGAGCAGATAGAGTGCCGCCGCGCCGATGCTATTCTCCAGCGGCTGTTGCGGCGACCAGAGAGGAAAGACGATGTCGAGCACGCGAAACGCGGGTTGGCGGGAAAGCAGAAGCGGAAGAGGATGGAGCAAAGTCAATCCCAGCGTGAGGTAGCCGGTCCAGCGGTGGAGACGGAAAATATCAAAGCGCCGGTGGGGCCAGTAACGGACGGGGCTATAGCGCCCCCAGATCATGAGGCCGATACAAATATTCAGGGTGGCGAAAAAAACCGCGCCCAGGCCAATGTATGCGGATAGATCGAGAACCGTCACAGGGAGGAGATTTCTCCTCCTGCCCCGCGAAGGAGACCGGAGGAAGGCGCCGGGTTCCGGGCGCCGGCCTTCTGTTCGCGGAGGGGTTGTGGCAACGCTTTTCGCATATTCCCTTGGAATTATACTCAGACGCCGTGAAGCTGCTCAAGGTTACCTGGGGAAACCATGAATGATGAATATTGAATAATCAACAACCAAAGGGCCGCAGTCGAGTGGGTGAAAATTGCGGCCTTCAATTCAGAATTCATCCTCCCGCTTTCCAATATCTCCTTTTCAATTTCGCGCTTTAACCTGTTGCACTCTGCGCGCGACGGGCCTATGATTTGGAACTTCTCCCTGCGCGACAGCGCGCGAGGAGTTGCCACTTCCCTCCAGCAAAGGAGCATCAGAATGACTTTTCATCGTTTGCGTTTATCCCTGCTTCTCATGGCATTCGTTGTACCGGGCGCGGTCCTCCCGCCCACCCCGGCCAATGCCGCCATCACTCTTACCGTCGATGCAACCCAAGCCGCGGATAAAATCATCCGCACGCGTGAAGTGATTCCGGTGGAGCCCGGCCCACTGACGTTATATTACCCCAAGTGGATTCCGGGCGAGCACGAACCGTCGGGCCCGGTGGGCAACGTGGCGGGGCTGAAGTTCACGGCCGGCGGAAAGACCATTCCCTGGCGCCGCGATTTGCTGGACGTGTTCACCTTCCATGTGGACGTGCCTGCGGGCGCAGACAGCCTGGAAGCGACATTCGAATATCTGGAGCCGACGGGAGGCCCTTACAGCGGCGGCGCCTCGGCCACCGACAAGTTGGTGATTGTCAGTTGGAACCAGGATCTCCTCTACCCCGCCGGCCAGCCCGCTTCCGCCATCACTTTTAATCCGACGCTGCGGGTGCCGGAAGGATGGAAATACGGCACCCCGCTCCCCATTGAGAATGCGGCCGGCAACGAGATCACCTTCAAGCCGGTGGCGTTGAACCGACTGGTGGACTCCCCCGTGATTGCCGGCGAATACTATCGCGCCGTGGACGTGACCCCGCCCGGCGAGCCCATCCACCACGAGATTGACATCGTGGCGGACAGCGCCGAGGCGCTCGATATGAGTCCTGAGTCGCAGAAGAAATTCACCAACCTGGTGGCGGAATCAGGAAAGCTTTTCGGCGCCCGCCATTACCGTGACTACCATTTCCTGCTGACTCTCAGCGACCACGTGGCGCATTTCGGCCTCGAGCATCACGAATCGGATGACAGCCGCACCGGTGAGCGCGCCTTGCTGACCCCCCAGGGACAGCGCGGCGTGGGCGGCCTGCTCTCGCACGAGTTCATGCATTCCTGGAACGGGAAATTCCGCCGCCCTGCCGACTTGACCACTCCGGATTTCGAAAAGCCCATGGAAACCGATTTGCTGTGGGTGTACGAAGGTCTCACCGATTTCCTCGGGCCGCTGCTGGCGGCACGCAGCGGGCTTTGGACCCCGGAGCAGTATCGGGACAATTTGGCCAACATCGCCGCCGACCTTGGCCCTGGACGACCCGGCCGCACCTGGCGGCCTTTGCAGGACACCGCCGACGCCATTCCCGGCATGTTCCGTGGTTTCGGCGGAGCCAGTTGGAAGCGCGGCGCGGATTATTATCCCGAAGGCGATTTGATCTGGCTGGAAGTTTCCATGATCATCCAACGCGAAAGCCACGGCAAGAAGTCCATTGCGGATTTCTGCCACCTCTTTCATGGCGGCCCCAACAACGGCCCGGAACTTAAAACCTACACTTTTAACCAGATGGTTCAAACGCTCAATACGGTGGTGCCCTACGATTGGGCTGGTTTCTTCCATGATCGCCTCACCTCCACCGCACCGCAATCACCCACGGGAGGGATTGAGGCGGGCGGCTGGAAAGTAGAACTCAACGACAAGCCGCCCGAAAATCGCGGAGGCGGCCCCGGGGGGCGATTTGGTGGAGGCGTGAACGCCACCTTCTCGCTCGGGCTGCGGATTTCAAGCGATGGCGAGGTGGGAGATTCCCTGGTGGGCGGAGTAGCCTACAAGGCAGGGATTATGCCGGGAATGAAGGTGGTGGCGATTGACGATCGCGCTTTCACTCCCGCCCTGCTGAATGATGCACTAAAGGCGAGTAAGACCAGTCCGCAGACCATTCGCTTCCTGACCGTGAATGATGATTACTACAAAACTTACACGGTGACCTATCAGGGCGGGCCGCAATATCCGCACCTGGTGCGCGTGGAGGGAAAGCCCGACCTGCTCGATGAACTTGCCAAACCGATGGCGGAACAAAAGTAAATTTTTGGAAGCAGACATGCCGTCAGCTTTTTTCCGGCCCGACACTTTGGGGACGGGAAGAAATTCAGCATCGCCCTGGGCAGAGTTCACGCTCTCCTCGCCCTGGTTTATTGGGATTCATCTTTGGGGGTGATCAATTCCACTTGCACTGTCTGTTGGTGTTTTTGCTCGACATGCACAGACTGGCCTCGGTCCTCGTATGATTTCAAAAATTCCGGGTCCCGAATGTTCACGTTCAACGCAGAATCCCATGCGAATATTTTGAAGTCGCCGGGCGGAAGGCCAAGCATGGTGAAACGTCCAAACTGGTCAGCGGGCTTGGAGTTATACAAGTCGTCGCGGTCGCGATTGGGAGGGTCGGGCACCAAAACCACCCAGGCGCCGGGGACGGGCTTGGAATCGTTCAGAACGGTTCCGGAAATCGTGCCGCCGTTTCGGCTCATTTCAATCTGGACCGTCCCAGGTGCTTGGCCGCCGCTGAGGGTGAGGCCTGAGGCGAGAATGTCCGAATCGCCGAGGCGGGCGGACTTCACATAAAACTCTTCGGGATGGCCTCCCACATGAAGGCGGTAAGTTCCGTCAAAAAGATTATGAATCACAAAGGTGCCGTCGGGCTTCATTTCGGCGCCCCCACCGCCCATAAATCGGTTTTCTGTGGGCTGGAGCCAGATGCGCAGCCGGCTGAAATCCAGCGGGGCTCCTGATTCTGTCCGCACGCGACCGCTAAGTCCAATCGAGGGATTGAGGACCACCACTACGTTATCGACATCCACGTTGGTCACTTCAACCGGGGTTCGGCCGGCCAGCATATTTTTGGCGTCGTTAAAACGTGCAACGGCAAAGTAGGAACCAGGGGGCACTCCCTTAATTTCGAAATTTCCTTTTTCATCCTGCGCCGGGGCACCGTAGTTCAGGTTGACGCGTTTGCTTTCCGGAGCCCCCGGTATGAGCTGGACATAAATCATACTGTTTTTGGACATGGGCGCATTGATGATGCGGCCTCGAACTCGAACCCCATGCGCCTTGCTCAAAATCAGATTGATGGCGGCCATTTCATCTCCAGGTTGAACCTCCACCGGCGAGGCTTGAGCCTCGTCCGATGTGCCGGGATAAAAGGTGGGAAGATAGAGGTCATCGCCGTCTTCATTCTGGTTGCGGGCCTGCGCCATCAAAAGATATTTCCCGGCATCGAGTCCAAAGACTCTGTATTCACCCCGGTCATTGGTTTGGGCCGAGCCTCCCGGGCCTCCGCGTCGCGAGATGCCACCCGTCGCATAGGCCTGCACATTGGCGTCGATCACGGGATCCCCATCCTCGTCGTATACCGTGCCGGCAATCACGGCGCCGGGGGCAATCCTAAAGACGATGCCTTTTTCGCTTTGGCCGGCCTCAAGGGATATGACTTTCAAGTGGTGGTCTTGAAATTGCTGGCCGTAAATCTGGTATGGAATTCCGCCTCCCCCCGCTTGCAGGGAGTAGCTTCCCGGTTCCACCTTTCCGATCAAAAAGTGACCGTTAATGTCAGTTATCGTAGTATGTTGCCGCGCTTGCCTGTGCCCCTCGAAGGATGAGAGCGTGATCGCCACCTTCCTTACCGGTTCTCCGGTAAGGGAATTTAAAACGTTCCCTTCCACCGTACAGAATTGCTCGGGCGTGAATTGTGGCTGTATCCCCGAAGGAGGGCTAACCTGACTCGTGGCAGAAGGCGCCAGGAGAACGATGGCAAGAATCGGGCCCGTAAGTCTCATGAATATTCGCCTTGGCCGGTACGTTGCAATAGGATGCCGCGAGGGTGGCATCGGGTGGCCCGTTTAAATCAAAGAGCCGACGGATCGATGTTACTTCTCCACGGCAACCGCCTGGCTGGTCATTTCCGACGACGGCTCGCCGCTCAATAATCCCTGGGCGACAATCAGTTGGCGCGCTTCCGAGCGCATGAAGCGCCAGCGCGAGCCGAAGACCAGCGACCCGGCGAGACAAGTAAAACCGCCCAGCGCCACCGTGATGGGCGCTCCAATGTGGTTGGCGATCGCGCCCGCGATCAGGGCGCCGAAAGGGGCCAGGCCCATGAACATCATGGAGTAGACCGCCATCACGCGCCCGCGCAGCTCGTCCGGAACCATGGTTTGGATCAGCGTGTTGGAGGAAGACATCTGCAGCATCATGGAGAACCCCACCGGAACCAGCAACACCACCGAGAGCGGGTAAGAGCGCGACGACGCGAAGAGAATCATGCTGGCGCCAAAGCCGAAGGTGGCGAAAGTAATCCATTGCCCCAGTCCGTGAACCTCGCGTTTGGCGGCCAGCATCAATGTGCCGGCCAGCGCGCCCACGCCGGAAGCGCCCATCAGGATGCCCAGTCCGCGCGCGCCGCCATGCAGAATTTTGTCAGCGAAGATGGGCATCAGAACAGCATAGGGCATCCCGGTGACGCTGACCAAGCCAAGCAGAAGCAGCAGAGCGCGGATGGGAGCGGTCTTCGCCACCCAACGGAATCCTTCCGCGATGCGAACCAGGCCGGAGGTCGAATCGCGCCGGTCTTGGCGCCTCGGAACGATCATCAGCAAAAGGCCGATAATCACCGCGATATAACTGACGGCGTTTCCAAAGAAACACCAGCCCTCCCCCACCGCCGCCACCGTGATGCCGGCAATCGCCGGGCCGAGAACGCGCGCCCCGTTCACCATGGAGGAGTTGAGCGCGATGGCGTTAATCAAGTCATTGGACGCCACCATATCAACGATAAAGGCTTGCCGCGCCGGAATGTCAAACGCGTTAACCACGCCCAACAGGGAGGCCAAAACCATGATCTCCCATACGCGAATATGTCCGAGCAGGGTAAGCGCCGAAAGAATGAACGCCAGCACCATGGAAGACGATTGGGTGGCAATCACAATGCGATGGCGGCTGTACCGGTCGGCCACCACGCCCCCGATAGGCGCCATGAGGAAAACCGGGATCTGCCCCGCGAAGCCAACTAGGCCCAGCAAAAGAGACGAACCGGTGAGCCGGTAGACCAGCCACGATTGCGCCACCGACTGCATCCAGGTGCCGACCAGAGATATGATCTGGCCGCTAAAAAACAGCCGGTAGTTGCGGTGGCGCAGGGCGCGAAACATCACTGGAAGCCGTGAAGGGGGCGAAGTGGGTTCCTGACCATTTGAGGAGGGATTGGCCACAGTGGGATTCTACCTCAGGCTGCTATGGAGAACCGAAAAGACCACAACCATTCTGCCTCTACTCCCACGGGTGGATTGACATAGAATCATCACCCAGCCGCCACCAGGCCCGGAAAGGAACGGCTAAATGTGAGGCGAACAAAAAGCGAACATTCTCCTTGACACGCGCTCGCGGCGCGTGGTCCAATATCCACCTCGTTGGAGTTCGAAGTGGTGCAAATTATAATAACGGAGGGTCGTTTATGACGTTGAGTGAAATGCTGTTGCCCGAGTTCGATCAGGAGGTCATCCATACGCGGAAGACTCTGGAGCGGGTGCCTGAAGACAAATTCGGATGGAAGCCGCATGAGAAATCGATGACCATGTTGCGTCTGGCAACTCTGGTGGCCGACCTCCCCGGATGGGCTACCAGCACGATCGAAAAAGATTTCCTGGATATTACCCAATATGCTTACTCAAAAGTCTCCTCGCGGCAGGATCTGTTGGACATCCTGGACAAAAACGCCCGGGCAGGGCGCGCCGCCATCGCGGGGGCAACTGATGCTCACCTGAAGAAGCCGTGGTCGCTGATGGTGGGAGACAAAACGATCTTCACTGATTCCCGGATCAACGTTCTGCGCAGCTCGGTGATGAACCATTTGGTTCACCACCGCGCGCAACTGGGAGTGTTCCTGCGGCTCAACAACATCCCTGTGCCTGCCATCTACGGTCCGTCGGCGGATGAGGGAGGCATGTAATGTCTTCGGAGATACATTCTGTCTGACGATAAGAGTCGACTCCTGAACACCAACGTCAGGGTAGCCTCACAGGCGAAGGACAGTTCGCGGCTCGAAGTGCCAGTCATGCCCAGGCGGCCAGCCCTTCCCCGGCAGCGGCATGAAAGCAGGGTTTACTTTTGGGCGACGGCTGTGCTGTGGGCTGGTTTGGATGTCCCTGCTTCGGTCCGCTGAGTGACCGAGACAACTATATACTCGCGTTCGTGGTTGTCCAATTCCGGAACGAGCATGTGCATTCGGTCCTTCTGGATGCGGAACTCGGCTTCCTGTCCAATCGGCAAGAGGGCGGGGTGCTTTTCTTCCTTGGGCCGAATTTTGTAATCCATGTGGTCCGCCCGTAATAAATATTCCTGGCAAAGCATTTGGCGGGATTTTGTATGTTGAGTGTCGTCGACTCCCAGTATCGCCCCAACCCCCTCGGCACCCTTTGCATCAACGCCGCAATCCACCGATTTCATTTCCACCAGCGTACCTTTTTCATAAAATCGAGGGCCTTTCGCCTGGGCCATGCAGGCTGCGACCAGAATGGCAACGCACAGGTTTAGTTTCATGAAAGTGCTCCTTGTTTTTGACATTCGAGGCTCAAAGGAAAGACCAAGTGCACGCTAACAGCCAAACATTCAAATTGCAGGAAGCATGTTTAGTTTCAGCAAGATGTAGGAATTTCATTTTGGATGATCCATGTTGCGGAGTTGGAAGCTTTTACGTAGCTGCATTTCATTTCGCTCGAATTAACAGCAACTAACTTCAGCCTTAAGTCATCCCATGAAGGACCGCGTAACTGGCTTGTTTACTTTGCAAGTCGGAGTACCCGTGATGCGTACAAAACGGCTGAATATCAGTTCCACCAACCCCTGGCTGGGGAGCTTGGGAATTTTCGTTTGCTTATTTGCAGGATGCGGAAGCAGCAATCCTTCTCCCACTCCGGCTATGGTCACGCAAAAAATCAGGCACGTGGTTGTGATCTTCCAGGAGAATCGCACCCCGGACAATCTCTTTCATGGCTTGCCTAACGCGGATATCGCGGACAGTGGATTGAATTCTACCGGCGCCACCATCACGCTTACCCCTGAATCCTTGGTCACCAATTACGACCTGGACCATTCGCATACCGCTTTTTTGAACATGTACGATAGTGGGAAAATGGACGGAGCGGACAAAGTGGCCGTGGCATGCCCGGCCAACGCCTCCGGCTGTCCCCCCGCCAACGCCCAGTTTAAGTACGTTGATCCATCCGAGACGCAGCCTTACTTCCAATTGGCCGAAAAGTACACTTTCGCCGACCGAATGTTTCAGACCAATCAAGGGCCCAGCTTTCCGGCCCACCAGTTCATTATTGCGGGAACCTCTGCGCCCTCGGCGAGCAGCAATTTGTTCGCGGCGGAAAACACCGTGGGGGGGACCGGGTGCACGGCTCCTCTTACTGCGTTTGTGCGCTTGATCGGTCCTTTAGGCAGTGAGCAATTCAAGGCGTACCCTTGTTTCGATCATCCCACCCTGATGGATGAGTTGGACGCTCAAGGGATCGATTGGCGGTATTACGCTCCGTCCGCTCCTCTTTACGCCATCTGGAATGCCCCCGAAGCCATTCAACATCTTCGGTCCGGAGCGGATTGGGCGAAGGTCATACTGGATACGAAACAGGTGTTATTGGATATCGCCAACAATCAATTGAGCCCGGTAACCTGGGTGATGCCTTCCGGCCAGGCCTCCGACCACGCGGGGATCACCGATGGTTCCGGACCGGCCTGGGTGGCATCGATTGTGAATGGCATCGGCAGCAGTCCCTATTGGTCGGACACCGTCATCTTCATCACCTGGGACGATTGGGGAGGATGGTACGACCACGTGGCGCCCCGAATTTATAGTTCCTATGAATACGGGTTTCGCGTCCCGCTCATCGTGGTTTCCCCTTATGCCAAGGCGGCTTACGTTTCGCATGTCACGCACGATTTCGGAAGCATTCTGAAGTTCATCGAGGAGGTCTACGACCTGCCTTCGCTGGGTTACGCCGATGCGCGTGCCGACGACCTTTCCGATTGTTTTGACTTCACTCAAACGCCCACTCCCTTTGTCGTCATTCCGGCCCAGTTCCAGCAGGCGTACTTCCTGAATGATAAACGCATCCCCTTGCCGCCCGACGACGATTAAGGCGGCGAACATATTTCACAACCTCTCCGCAATCACGGTATGATGACCCGGCAGATTGGAAATGGCAGACGAAAAACACAAAGTAACGGTCGCGGAAGCGTTGGCCCAGTTACCTGGACCGAAGGGTGAGCGTTTTGCCGGTGCTCTCCAACACTGCAGTCTGGCGGTGGAGATTTACGCGCCGCGCGGCACTGACCCGCAATCGCCCCACACCCGCGACGAAGCTTACGTGGTGGTGCAGGGGAGCGGGGAATTCATCAACGGTTCAAAGCGCGAAAGCTTTGGCCCCGGTGACTTCCTCTTCGTTCCCGCCGGAGTCGAGCATCGTTTCCTCAATTTTTCCGACGACCTGGTGGTGTGGGTGATTTTTTTCGGGCCGGAAGGCGGGGAGGCAAACCAGTCCAAGGGATAAAAACAATGATGGACTTGCAATCGATTCACGCCCTCTACGATTACAACCGCTGGGCCAACTCCCGGGTTCTGGACGCGGTTTCCAAGCTCAACCCCGAACAATTCACGCGCGATCTGGAGAACAGTTTTCGGTCGGTTCGAGAGACACTGGTCCACATTCTCGCCGCCGAATGGATCTGGCTGGAGCGATGGAATGGGACTTCTCCCAAGGGCATGTTGGGCGCGGCGGAATTATCCGATGTGGAGACCATCCGCCAGCGCTGGGACAAGGTGGAGAGCGATCGCAGGGAATTCATTCGCAAGCTCACCCCGGAACGCCTGGAAGCGGTGGTCAATTACGCCAACGTTCGCGGCCAGGCCTTTGCCTACCCGCTGTGGCAAATGCTGGTCCATGTGGTGAACCATTCCACCTATCACCGCGGACAATTGACCACGCTGCTAAGACAAGTGGGCGCCAAACCGGTGGGCACCGATCTGCTCGCCTTTTACGATTCCAAGTAGCCCGCTATTTTCGGGGCGCCGCGGGCGGCAACGGAATCTTGGCGCCGGAAATCATCTTCCGACGCAGGTTCAAATAGCCTTTTAGGGGTGGGGCAAAAAGGGGCAAAAAACGGCGGAATAAACTTTTCGACCAAAACAAACGCAGTGCAAGCTAACTGAATTCATACACTTACAGCACAGTGTGACCCGTGTGACTCCTGTGACCCGTGTTACATATTTCGGGGCGGCCGGATCTAGTTACTAGTAATATATTTGTATATATATTATTTATTTAACCCCGCGCCCTCCTCGGTTCCAGCGATGGGCCGCCCCCGGTTGGGGCGGCTGGTTATCGCTGGCCAAGCTCAACGGCGGTTGGGTAGTGGTGTCATTTGGAATCGTATCCCATGAGAGCATCCGTCAGTCCCGCGAAAGCGGGAATCCAGTTCCGTTGGCGACGTCTTCCCAATGGCTTGCGAAGTGGATTCCCGCTTTCGCGGGAATGACTGGACTGGGGAGCAGCAGCGTTTTGCAAATGACACCACTACCGGCCGCTGGGGCGACCCGGTCAAAAGCAAATCATTGTTCGGGCGCGAGTGCGGCGGAAGGGCAGCGTCAAGTTGGATTGACGATTGACCACTCGGCACAGGGCAGGCTCGAGGCCGGGCGGAAACAAGCCTTGCTCAAGGCTGGAAGAAAACAGGACAGATCAAAGCGTGAAGGAAAGAGGGCAGGCACGAGGCCTGCCCCTACCCGATCAGTTTACGGTGAGAGTCAAATTGGTGGTGCGGATCAGAGTGGCCGACCCGGACGTTGCGGTTGCGGTCACGCTCAGCGTGTAGGTGCCCGAGGGCGTGCCGGGATTGCCGACGGGAGGCACCGGGCTGCTTCCTCCACCGCAAGCGGGCATGGAGAGTGCGGCCAGCATCACGACCAACAAAACTGCGGAGGCAAGCGCCACGTGCAGGGGCAAAAATCCCTGGGCTGGTAATTGTTTTCGTTGGCGCCACGCCGCGCCCAGCATTCCAAGCATTCCCAGCACCAGGACCAGCGCCAGGCAAGCCATCACGAATCGCACGCGCTCCGGCGTCCACACGGAAAAGAGCGTCGGGGGTACGCGCAGCGCCGGCCGTCGATTGAAGCTCTCGGGCCCGACCATCGACCGCGCCGTGGTGGTGACGGTTATGGTAGCGTTCGCCGAAGTCGTGCCATTGAGCGAGAGACTCGCCGGGTTCACCGTGCAGCTTGAAAGCGAGGCCGGATCGGCGCACGCGAGCGCCACCGTTCCGCTAAAGCCCGGCGTGCCGCTGAACGAAAGCGTGTAGCTGGCCGAGCCGCCCGCCGTGACCGTGGCGGAGGTCGAAGATCCCGATGCGGCCACGGCGGTAAAGTCCGCGCCGGTGCCGGAGAGCGCCGCCGTTTGGGAGCCGCCGGAGGCGTTGTCGGTGATGGTCAGCGTGCCCCCGCGAGCGCCCGCGGCGGTGGGCGTGAAAGTAATGCTGATCGTGCAACTCGAGCTCGCCGCCACGCTCGCGCCGCAAGTGTTGGTCTCGGCAAAATCGCCGCTGGCTGCGATGCCCGCTACCGCAAGCACCGCATTGCCGGTGTTGGTCAGAGTGATCGCCTGCGCCGCGCTCGAACTGGCATCCAACTGAGCCGCAAACGTGAGGCTCGCGGGCGATAAGCTCACCGCCGACCCCATCCCCGTGCCACCGAGCGCCACGGTTTGCGGGCTCCCGGCCGCGTTGTCCGTGATGGTGAGGGTTCCCGCCTCCGTCCCAATCGTCGTGGGCGTAAACGTCACGCTAATGGTGCAGCTTGCTCCGCCCGCCAGCGAAGTTCCGCAGGTGTTGGTTTGCGAGAAGTCGGCCGCGTTGGCGCCGCTGATTGCCATACTCGACGGGAAGCCGAGCGGGGCACTTCCTGTGTTCTTTAAGGTGATAGATTGCGGCGCGCTCGCGCTGGCCAGCGCTTGATTTCCGAAACTCAGACTAGTGCCTGAAAGCGTAACGGCAGGAATCTGGAGCATAACGGAGACGGTATTTGAACCGCCGTTGGCGACGGCGAGGTCGAGCGTACCATCTCCGTTGAAGTCGCTTGCCACAATTGAAACTGGCGCTACTCCAACAACAAAGTCTTGATTGGTTTGGAAAGTGCCGTCGCCATTGCCGAGGAGAATCGAGACGGTGTTACTGCCTGCATCAGCGGTCGCCAGGTCCAGCTTGCCGTCGCCGTTGAAATCTCCGATGGTAACCGAGACCGGGCTGACGCCCGTGGCATAGTCCACGTGCGCTTGAAATGTTCCGTCACCGTTGCCAAGCAGAATGGAGACGGAGTCGGCCCTGGCGTCGTTGTTGGCTACGGCTAGGTCCAATTTCCCATCCCCGTTAAAGTCGGCCAATGCCATGGAATACGGGGATCCGCCAGTCGCGTACTGAACCTGGCTCTGAAACGTCCCATCGCCGTTTCCCAAAAATATAGAAACGCTGCTGGAATTAAACCAATCCGCGGTAGCAAGGTCGAGCTTGCCATCACCATTGAAGTCAGCTACAACGATCGAGCTTGGCGGCTGCGAGTACTGAGTTCCGACATGATAGGTGGCGCCAGCTTGAAACGTTCCATCGCCATTCCCAAGATAGATGTCAACTTCACCTCCCGAAGCCCCGAAAATCCCAACCGCAAGGTCCAATTTGCCATCGCGGTTGAAGTCCCCCGTCGCAACAGAAGAGGGGATAGGTACCTGTCCCGTGGAGAATGGAAGAGGCGATTGGAAAGTGCCGTCTCCATTACCCAAGAAGATTGATAACCCTCTATCAAGGCAGTCGCCACTTGGGGGACAACCGCTGTTCGTGACAGCAAGGTCCAGTTTGCCATCGTGGTTAAAATCGCCAGTGACAGCAACTAAGGGAAGGAAGCCTGATGCATAGACCGCCTGAGTTTGGAAAGTGCCGTCGCCTTTCCCTAATAGAACGGACAATGTTCCATCATAGTAGTTGGGCATGGCAAGGTCCATATGATCGTCGCCATTGAAATCGCCCATGGCCATTCCTCTAGGACTCTGGCCCACCGTAAAATCAGTCTTGCTAAATGCGAGACTGGGATTTGGGGTGATTACATCAAAACCTGCCGGAAACGTGGATGGGCCTCCTCCGGGGGGCGGATTCACCGCCGTGACCACTCGCGTGCCCACAGTCGCGATGTCCGATGCCAGAATCGCTGCCGTAATTTGAGTACTGCTCACAAAAGTGGTGGTTCTTGGACTGCCGTTCCAGTTCACGATCGTGGCAGGAAAGAAGCCGGTTCCGGTGACGGTCATCGTGAATGCGGCTCCTCCGGCTACAGCTTCAGGCGGCGTTAACTGATAGACTTGGGGTACTGGATAGACGATCCCAGACCCCGTGAGCATCACCGTTTGAGGGCTGCCAATCGAGTTGTCTGTTAGGGTGAGGGCCCCGACGGTCGTTCCAGTTGTTGTTGGATTAAAGGTCACACTGACGGTACAACTGCCGCCAACAGACACCGGACCGGTGCAACTGTTGGTTTGAGCAAATTCGCCGCTGATTGAAATGCTCGATAGTGTAAGTGCGATATCACCCGTATTACCGATCGTGATTATCTGGGGCGGGCTGGTCGTCCCTTGGAGCTGGTTTCCGAAACTCAGGCTGGTAGCAGATAGGGTGGTCACCGGGGCAACTCCAGTGCCCACAAGTGAAATCAGATTAGGGCTGCCCGACGCATTGCTCGCGACAGTGAGGGTGCCATTGCGCGTGCCTCGCGCCGTGGGCGTAAAGGTCAATGAGATGGTGCAATTTGCGCCGGTTGCCACTGACGCCCCGCAGTTGTTGGTCTGGGGAAAATCCCCGCTTATCGCGAGACCCAACAACAGTTTTGCGGACCCCGTGTTGGTAACAGTCAGCGTCTGGACCCCACTGGTCGTGCCATACGCTGTCGACCCGAAAGCGAAACTTGTAGCTGATAGACTGATGGCGGCAGGGAAAAACTCATAGACGCCTATGTCAACGGTACCCTGCTGAATCCTGGGGTTTCCATCCAAGTCCGTGGAGGGAAGAAGCGGTGCTGCGTTATTTCCGGCGTTAATGGCGGGGGATTCCAACTCGAGATGGAAATCGCTGGCGGGGAGGAAAAACTTCGGGTCTGCGGAAATGTTGCCGTTCGCTCCGGTCTGATCAGTGCACGATCCACCATACGCAGACGCATCGGACGCGAATACATCATTGTTCTGGAAGTTCGCTGGGTTCGTAATTGAACTTGTGCAGAAAAAAACAGGGACATTGCCGGCGTCTGCGATGATGTTATTGGCCACTACAACGCTGTTATCGAGACCTCCCACGGAGATCTCGGAGCCTTGGGGAGCAGAATTGGCCGCGATTGTGTTGCTCACGAAAACCGATACTGGGGTGTCCCACTGCACTCCCCCGCCCTCGGAGGCGCTATTCTCCGCAATCAAGTTCTGGATAATGTTCAGGCCCGGGGTCGTGCCGGCAATCAATATCCCTCCTCCCCTGCCCGTGCCGCCCGCTGCGTTTCTCGTGATTATATTGCCTACGATCGTCGGGCTTAGTTCACCGGTGCCTCCACCGTTGAAGAGGGATATGCCACCGCCGCCTGCCCCATCCAAAACAGAGTTATTCGAGATTACGTTTCCGATTATTTGAGCTTCGGATCCGTTCACGATGCCGATACCCCCACCTCCAACACCTCCGGAGCATGCCCCCTGCAAATTATTACTGATCGTGTTACCGCTGATCAGGGGTGACCCACCATTAATTCCTACCCCTGATCCCTCACATCCAACATTATTGGTGATGATGTTGCCAGTGATGGTCGGAGAGGCAAATTGTATAGAGACACCACCCCCTTGATAGCCATAAAGTCCGTTTGTGACCGTGAACCCATTGAGCACGGAGGTTAGCCCCTCTGCGGTAGCGAAAGCCACAACCGCAGTAATGCCGCCGCCATCGATGATTGTTACCTGCGGCCCGCCGGTGCTGGTCACGGTAATCGCCTTCCCATTGAAATTGATATTCTCCGTGTATGTTCCCGGCGACACCTGCACCGTGTCTCCATTCACCGCTGCGTTGATAGCCGCCTGAATCGTAGGCTGGTCGGCGGGCACGTGGATGATGGTAGCGGCCCGCGTCACCGACCATGAACTCAACAGGAGCGCAACCAGGGCCCAGGACTGAACCTGCGCTTTCTTAGGTTGCATCAGCATCGCGCTCTCCGACTTCATTGGCATGATCTTATTCACGTGTATTCTCCAGTCCCACAGGGTCATAATCTTTCCGATTTCGCCCGGCCGTTCCGGCTCGAGAGCCCGCGCCGCAGCCCCGGCGAGTGGAGGGACCTCACCTGAAATTCACCGGCCCTTGCTTTTTAGAATTTTGAAACATTACGTTCAGGCGGATTTATATCAAATTCGCCATTAATGAGCAAACATTCTGAGCTGGCTGATGAAGAAGCCTCGGGACGTGCCATTCTGATCGAGGCGAAGAAGGTAACTCTATGAGCAAACCAGGGCGTGATGCTTCTCCCGCGGGCGCGGGATCAGCATGACAGTAGGGGGATTTTTGCATCAGCCTGACGAATCTTTGCTTGCAAATCAGGGCGGGATGCTTCCCCCGCGGCTGCGGGATCAGCATGACAGGATGGGGAGTTTTGCGTCAGCCTGACGAATCTTTGCTTGCAAACCAGGGCGGGATGCTTCTCCCGCGGGCGCTGGATCAGCATGACAGGATGGGGAGTTTTGCGTTGGCCTGACGAATTTTTGCTTGCAAGCGAGAGCGGGATGCTTCTCCCGCGGCTGCGGGATCAGCATGACAGTAGGGGGAGTTTTGCGTCGGCCTGACGAATCTTTGCTTGCAAGCCAGGGCGGGATGCTTCTCCTGCGGGCGCGGGACCAGCATGACAGGATGGGGAGTTTTGCGTCGGCCTGACGAATCTTTGCTTGCAAGCCAGGGCGGGATGCTTCTCCCGCGGCTGCGGGATCAGCGTGACAGTATGGGAACCTTAATTATAAGTCTGTTCATGCGCTTTTTAATGGGGTGGTCCGGGAAAGTCATTCCGTTTCGAGGAACGCGTGGTTAGGGGCGAGGTTTAGATGTTTGTTTCTTCGTCGTTCATGAAGCTGGCATCGCGGGGGCGGCCGGCGCGCGGCTTTTTCCGTTCTGACCCAGGCGGGCGCTGCAATTTGGACACAGGCTGTTTTGTTTCAAGTCAATCCACTCCACGGCATGGGAGGGGGCCAGGGGGCACTGGCAGCCTTTTTTTGGTGATCAATACCCACGGTCACAAAGGACGATGACCGTGGTTACGGCTGAGTTTTCCTCTTCTCTCCGGGCGGAACATGTTGATGAAATCGTTGGGGACTGGATTCCAGTCCGTCTTCTTGTGATAAACTTCCGCCCGTCACGAAAGAAAATCAAACTGAGGATTGCAATTCTATGGCTCAAATTTCATCTCGATCCAAGCAATATGACGTGGTGATTGTCGGCTCGGGGGCGGGCGGGGGGATGGCGGCGTACGTCCTGACGCAGGCGGGGGCGAAGTGCCTGATGCTGGAGGCGGGAAGCTGGTACGACACGGCCAAGGAATCGAAAATGATGGAGTGGAATTACAACGCTCCGCACCGCGGCGCCTCCACGCCGGAAAAGCCGTTTGGATATTTTGACGCCACCGTGAACGGCGGCTGGCAGGTGAAGGGCGAACCTTATACCAGCGCGCCGGGCAACGACTGGATGTGGTGGCGGGCGCGCATGTTGGGCGGGCGGACGAATCACTGGGGACGGATTTCTCTGCGCATGGGTCCCTATGACTTCAAGCCTTACAGCCGCGACGGCAAAGGCTTCGATTGGCCGATCACTTATGACGATCTGGCGCCTTATTACGACAAGACGGAGGAATTGATCGGAGTATTCGGAACCCAGGAAGGCAAAGAAAACACCCCGGACGGAAAATTTTTGCCAGCGCCCACGCCACGCTGCCACGAACTGCTGATCCAAAAGACTTGCGAGAAGCTGGGAATCCCCTGCATTCCCGCGCGCCTCTCCATCCTCACCCGCGCGCATCATGGGCGTCCGGCCTGCCATTACTGCGGGCAATGCGGACGGAGCTGCGCGACGGGCTCGAATTTTTCCTCGCCCACGGTTTTGCTGCCTCCCGCCCTGGCCACCGGGAACCTGGAAATCCGCTGCGACGCCATGGTGCGCGAAGTTCTGGTGAATTCGGAAGGACGGGCCACCGGCGTTTCCTACATTGACAAGAAAACCCGCAAAGAAGTGCAGGTGCGGGGAAAAATTGTGGTGCTGGCCGCCAGCGCGTGCGAGACGGCGCGCCTGCTGCTCAATTCGCGCAGCCGAATGTTCCCGAATGGGCTCGCCAATTCGAGCGGCCTGGTAGGGAAATACCTGATGGACACGGTGGGCACGAGCGTGGGGGGATTCCTGCCTATCATGATGGATCTGCCGCCTCACAATGACGATGGCGTGGGCGGAATGCACCTCTACATGCCGTGGTGGAATTACCAGAAACAATTGCGCAACGAGCTGCCCTTCGCGCGCGGGTACCATATTGAGTTTGGCGGCGGGCGCGACATGCCGGGCCCCGGCGTAGGGTACGGGACGGAAAGAATCCTGGGCGGGGGGTACGGAGTCGAGTTGAAGCGCGGCTGCCGCAAGATCTATGGGGCCGGGATTGGTTTTTCCGTGCGCGGAGAAATGATTCCCAACCAGGACAGTTACTGCGAGATTGATGAAAACGTGGTGGACCAGTGGGGCATTCCCGTGCTGAAATTCCATTTCAAGTGGAGTGACGACGAAATCCTGCAGGCCAAGCACGGCCAGGAAACTTTCCGGGAGATCATTCTGGCGGCGGGCGGCGAGGTCGTCTATTCCGAGGGCGCGGAGAGCCAGTGGGGTATTTCCAAGGGCGGCGAAATTATTCACGAAGTAGGAACGACGCAAATGGGCGACGACCGCAGGAAGTCCGTGCTGAATCAGCATTGCCAGGCGTGGGATTGTAAAAACTTGTTTGCAACCGACGGCGCGCCCTTTGTGAGCAACGCGGACAAAAACCCGACCCTCAGCATCATGGCGCTGGCTTGGCGCACTTCGGAATATATCGCCGACCAGGTGAAAAAAATGAACGTTTGATATTTCTGATTTCCGATTTCTGATTTTGGATTTTGGATTGGATATGAGGTGAAAATGAGCAAAGTAAAGGAAAATATTCCTGTGGAATTATCTGACCGTGACAAGCAAGAAGGTGACGGCCGAAATGAACTCCGAAGCCCGAAGGCCGAATCCCGCCACACCTTCAAGCGTCGCGACATGCTGAAAGCTATGACGGCGGTTCCGGCCGCGGCTTTGGTGTCACTCTCGCCCGGAGCCTCGGCTCCGGCTCACGCGGAGCCGCCATCGGTCACGGAGGGGGCCACGGTTGCACAGGCCGCCGGCGCTTACAAGCGGAAGGCTCTGGATGAACACGAGTGGAAAGCCATCCGCATCCTGAGCGACTGGATTATTCCCGCCGATGAACGCAGCGGGAGCGCCACCGAAGCGGGCGTGCCGGAATTCATTGACGACTGGCTGGACTTTAAGCGCGGACGGACTCTGGACAAGGTTCGCGGCGGATTGACCTGGCTCGATCTTGAATGCAACCGGCAGTTTCATCACGATTTTGCAGACTGCACGAAAGAGCAACAAAAACAGATGCTGGATCGCATCGCTTATCCCAAGCAAGCCGCGCCGGAGGACGCGGCGGGCGTGGCCTTTTTCAACGAAATGCGCAATCTGGTGGTGAGTGGATTTTTCTCCAGCAAAATGGGCGTGAAAGACCTGCCCTACCTCGGCAATCAAATGCTGACCGAGTGGAATGGGTGTCCGCCCGAGGTGCTGGCGAAGTTGGGGCTGAAATGAGTAGACAGTAGACTGTAGACAGTAGACAGGGGGAAGGAAGAGCTAATTTTACTTTTGGCTACGAACTGAATGGATGAGACCGTATAACATTCGACTTATTTCGTCAGCCTTATCTGCCATTGGGTCGTATTCAATCTTGTACGCCAGGTCCCGGCAAAGAATAAAGTAGTAGCGCAACTCCTCGAGAGAACCCTGAGCCATATTGTAAAAGTGTATTTTATCGGGCCCGCTTCGGCGTTTGAAGCCTTCCGCAATGTTGGCAGGAATTGAGACGGCCGCTCTCTGCATTTGAGAGATAAGCCCGTATTTCTGGTCTGATGGGATTCCAACCGTTGTTTTATAGACTTGCAGAACTAAAGCATGGGCTTTTTGCCAGACTTCCAATTGTTCAAATCTTTCAATCACCAGCTTCCTGCCCGTCTGTCCCTATTCTTCCTGTCTACTGTCTACAGTCTACTGTCTACTGTATTTTCTCGCAGAGCATCACCCGATCCTCGCCGTCCACTTCGTGCAGGCGGACTTCGATCACTTCCTGGTCGGTCGTCTGAACCACGCGGCCGATATAGTTGGCCTGGATGGGAAGTTCGCGATGGCCGCGATCGATGAGCACGCACAACTCCACGCGGCGCGGGCGGCCCTGATCCACCAGGGCGTCGAGGGCAGCGCGCGTGGTGCGGCCGGTGTAAAGCACATCGTCCACCATGACGACAATTTTGTCCTGGACGGAAAAGGGCAGCTTGGCCCGCTGGACCACCGGTTTCTGATCGACGGTGGAAAGGTCGTCGCGATAGAAAGTGATGTCCAAAATTCCGACGGGGGTTGCCACTTTCTCGATTTCGGCAATTTTCTGGGCGAGGCGGGACGCGATGGGCACGCCGCGGCGGCGGATGCCTACAAATACCAGCCCGGCATTGCCATTGTTGCGCTCCACAATTTCGTGGGCCAGGCGGACCAGAGTGCGCTCGATCTCGGACGATGACATTAACTGCGCTTTTTCGCGGACACCAACCTTCGCGCCCGTGGCGCCGGCGGATTCAGGTTTTTTCATATATCCTCCGGCGCGCATTATAGCATTCAGGCAGGCGGCGGGAAGCAGGGCGCGCGGGGGCGGGAGAGAAATTATTTTTACAGGATTCTTATGGGAAATGTTATAGGCTAGGCGGCCTGGCGCGGAACGTCAGCACCCTGCGTTCCCTTCTTGATAAACTGTGAAGCGAATCAACTACGAATTCAAAGCCCGGCTCAAGAGTGACGGCGTGGTGCGCGCGGCGCTCAAGAAGTTGGGCGCGCGCTACGTCGGAACCGACCACCAGGTGGACACTTATTTTCGCGTTCCCGCCGGAAGGCTGAAAATTCGGGAAGGCCGGATTGAAAACGCCTTGATCTTTTACCAGCGCTCGAACGCCCGGCGGGCGCGCCAGTCGAAGGTTGAAATGATGATGTTACCTCCCCGCAATTCCATTCGCGCCATCCTGGCCGCTGCCCTCGGGGTGCGCGTGGTGGTGGACAAACGCCGTGAGATTTATTTTGTCGGCAACGTCAAGATTCATCTCGACCGCGTGCGCGGCCTGGGCAGGTTCGTGGAGGTTGAAGCTATTTCACGCGGGGGCAGGGTGGCCAAAGTTCGGGAGCAGGCGCGAAAGTTTCAGAAACTATTTGGCATCAAGGCGGCGGATATTGTACCGCAATCGTATTCGGATTTGATTCTTGCGAAGTGAGGCTGCGAAGGCAGTCGAAAGTCAAAAGTTAAGAGTTAAACGTCAAAGAAGTGGTGCTTTCAACCTTTACCTTTTGACCTTTGCCTTTTCCCTTTTCATTTTGACACTCCCAACTTTCTGCTTGCAACCAACGCATTCCGCGATAGACTTTCCTGCCTTGAAGAAAGGATCGCCAATTCATTCATTTGATTGATGAAGGGGAAATCATATGCCTGAAATTTATGACGCTGTGGTGGTCGGTTCCGGAGCCGCGGGGGGAATGGCGGCCACCGAGCTTTGCCTGAAGGGACTGAAAGTGTTGTTGCTGGAGGCGGGCCCGAAGCTCGACCAAGCCACCGATTTTCATCACCACATGAAGCCCTACGAATTTGCCTTTCGGGGGCGCATCCGGCCCACCGAGCGGGCCAAATACAATTACGTGGTGAACGAATGGAACAAGCCCAGCTTCGTCAACGAACTCGAACATCCCTACACGGGCAAGAAATTTGCCTGGGTGCGGGCGCGCGCCGTGGGCGGCAAAACACTGCACTGGGGACTGGTGGCGCTGCGCTTCAGCCCGCACGATTTTAAGGCAGCGAGCTTCGACGGTTTTGGAGAGAACTGGCCCATCAGTTATGAAGAGGTGGAGCCGTACTACACGCGGGTGGAAGAGATGATCGGGGTGTGCGGCATGGCCGAGCATCTGGAAAATAATCCGGACAGCCATTTCCTGAAACCGGTGCCGCTCACCTGCCCCGAGGCGATTTTCCGCTCCACGATGCGCACCAAGTTTCCCGACCGCCCGGTGATTTACGGGCGCTCGGCGACGGCCACCGAGCCCATCAACGGCCGCGCGCCCTGTCACTATTGCGGACATTGCGGGCGGGTTTGCAACGTGTCCGCGTCCTTTAGCTCCGCCGGGGTGCTGCTGCCCATCGCGGAAAAAACCGGCAACCTCACCCTGCGCACCAATGCGGTGGCCTGGAAAGTGCTGCGCGACAAGGAAGGCAAAGCCAAAAGCGTTCTGTTTGTGGACCGGCTGACTCGGGAATTGCAGGAGGCCCAGGGCAAGGTGATTGTGCTGGGGGCGGGCTGCATGGAGTCCACCCGAATTCTTCTGAACTCGAAGGATGAGGAATTCCCCAGCGGCCTCGCCAACTCGAGCGGCGTGCTGGGCAAACATTTCTGCGAGCAGATTATGGCGGGGAGCATTATGGGCGTAGTGCCCCAACTGCGCGGGCGCCGTTCGGTGGCCGATGATGCGCGCCCCGACGGAACGGGAATCTACATCCCGCGTTTCCGCAACCTGAAGCAGAAGCAAGTGGACTTCATTCGCGGTTACGGTTTTGAAGGCGGAGGCGGCAGCTCGGAATTTCCCGGCTTCGCGCGCAAGATTCCCGGCTTTGGCGCCGGGTTCAAAGAGGAAGTGAAAAAGAATTGGGCCACTATTTTCAGCATCGGTTCCTTCGGGGAAGTGCTGGCCCGGCCCGAAAATTATGTGGAAATCGATCCCGAAGTTCGCGATGCCTGGGGCATTCCGGTGCTCAAATTCAACATCGAGTGGGGGCCGAACGAGTTGGCCATGGCCAAAGACATGGTGGCGACGCAGGAGGAGATGTTCCACGCCGCCGGCATCGAAGTGATGAGCGAGCGCACGACTGCCTTGCCTCCGGGATGGAGCATTCACGAGGCGGGCACGGCGCGCATGGGCGATGACCCGAAGAAATCGGTGGTCAATAAATTCAATCAGTGCCACGACGTCAAAAATCTTTTTGTGGCCGACGCCGCGGCATTTGTGTCTTCGACGGAGAAGAACCCGACGCTTACCATCCTCACGCTCGCCATGCGAGCCAGCGATCACATCGCGGAAGAATTCCGCCTCGGCCATCTGGGCTGAGATGCGGTTAAGAACAATCGAAACATGAAAAATCGTCCAAGGGTTGAAGTTCGGCTTGAAGATGTGCTGGAGAAGATTACGGGGGTCGGCAGGATTTCTTTGAACGGCCTGGCGCGGGCGCTGGAGGTTGGGGCGGAGTCTCTCGCCAAAAAATTGCGACCCCTTTTGCGGGAAGGATTGGTGCGCTTCGCCGGCCAGGGCAAGAAGGTTGAACTCAACCCGGACTTTGGCTGGGTGGTTGGGATTGATATGGGCGCCAGCCACCTGCACTACGCGCTGGCTGATTTTCGCGGCGACATCTTGAACGACTCCACAGAAAAGATCCGCCCCGAAGACGGTCCGGAAAAGCTAATGAGCCAGATCAAGGAGGGTATCCGGCGCCAGGTGTCGGCAGTGGAACAGGAACATCCCGCGGAACACGCCGCGCGTGGAATGGGCAAGCGCGTCCCACGCGCTCACGCTGTTCGCGGCATCGCCATCTGTGTACCGAGTCCGGTTGATCCAGTGACCGGGGCGGTGGCCTTCGCCAATAATTTGCCGGGATGGAAAAACATTCACCTGGCGCGCGCCCTGGAAAAAGAGTTTCGCCTGCCGGTGGTGATTGAGAATGACGCCAACATGGCGGCGCTCGGCGAACGCTGGCGCGGCGTGGCTCGCGGCGTGCAAAGTTTTGTCTTCATCGCCCTGGGCACGGGCATCGGCTCCGGAGTGGTTGTGGACGGCCGACTGGTGCGCGGCCGCACCGGCTCGGCGGGCGAACTCTTCCGGCTGAATGTGGAGTGGCCCCGGTGGGATGAAGATTTCGGGGACGTTGGTTATTTTGAGACTCACGTTTCCGGAATGGGCATTGCCCGCGAGGGCCGCCGGCGGTTGGGGGCAGCCGCAGCGGCCCAGCCTGGCAATCTGGCCGCCGAGCGCGACGCTTATTTCGTGTTTGAAGCTTTTCGCCAGGGGAATCCTGAGGCGCGGGCGGCTCTCATCCAGGTATTCACCATGCTGGGGGTGGGGATTGCGGACCTGGTGGCGATTCTCGACCCGGACCTGATTGTGCTGGGTGGCGGGGTGGTGAAAGGCGCTCCCGAACTTTTGCTCGCCACGCTGAACCGGGTGGTGCAGCGCATCCAGAAAGAAATCACTCCACCCATCAAAATCAGCGCTCTCGAAGACAAAGCACAAACCTACGGAGCCGTTTTCTGCGCCCTCAGCGGCGCTCAAAAAGCGGCCGTGCGCCGCGTCGTCTGACGGTTGCCCTCCCCTGTGCCGCGAGCGTAAGCTACCTGGGTATTCCTATTCCGGGAGGATGATCCATGGCCACACAACTCAAAGGAAAAATTGCCGTCGTCACCGGCGGCACGCGCGGGATTGGCTACAGCATTGCCCAGGCTCTGCTGGCGGGGGGCGCCAAGGTTTTCATCTGCGGGCGCGACGAGGAGACATTGAAAATCGCGCTGGAGAATCTGTCGCGCGCGGGATCAAACGATCGCGTCGCGGGGGTTGCCGCCGACGTTCGCCGCTACGAGGATTGCGCCGCGGTCATCTGTAGCGCAGCTGAACGCTTTGGCGGGCTCGACATCCTCGTGAACAACGCCGGAATCGGAATCTTCAAGCCTGTCGACCAACTTTCGCGGGAGGAATGGGACTCCATTATTCAGACCAATCTTTCCGGCGTCTTCTATTGTTGCCGCGAAGCCATTCCCCTGATGCGCCAGCGGGGTGGCGGCTACATTTTTAATATTTCGAGTCTGGCCGGCATCAATCCTTTTGCGGGCGGAAGCGCGTACAACGCTTCCAAATTCGGCTTGAACGGGTTCAGTGAGGCGATGATGCAGGACGTGCGGCACGACGGCATTCGGGTCAGTTACATCATGCCGGGCAGCGTGGCGACGGATTTTGCCGCCGCTCCAGGCTCCAAAAAGCTCGAAGCTTGGAAGCTGACGGCTGAGGACATCGCCAAAGCGGTGGTCGATCTTTATGCGTATCCGGCCAGCTCGCTCGCCAGCCGCATCGAGCTGCGCCCGTCTCAGCCGCCTAAAAAGAAATAAAGCCTGACCCGCACGCAAATCCTATTTTCCACACGAGGCGAGCATCCTACCAAAAGCCTGTGCATCAACGACACTCTGCAAGGCAGCGCGAACGGTGGCAGTGGGGCCGCTTTTTGAAACTTTTGCAGCCCGCCGATAAAGGTCTTCTGGGATGACAACTGTTATCCTTTTCATCTTTTTTCTTGGCATCGACATAGCATATCACTATGAGTGTCTACCTCAAATGGATTGATATACACGACCGACCAATGAACTGCAGCACCCTGCTTGGCGCACGTTTATTTGTCCGCTCCCTTCGCATCGTGTACAATGCCATTCTCAGTTTGTGGATTGAATTCCCTTCAGGAGAAACGGGCCGCGGGCGCGGCCGGCAATGGCGCATCTTCTCGACGCACTGAATCACCAACAACGCGAAGCGGTGGAGACCACCGAGGGCCCGTTGCTGATACTGGCAGGGGCGGGCAGCGGCAAGACGCGGGTAATCACCTATCGCATCGCCTACCTGATTGAATCGCGCGGCGTGGCGCCCGAGTCCATCCTGGCCGTGACCTTTACCAACAAAGCGGCCGACCAAATGAAGTCCCGCGTGGCGGCGCTGCTCTCCGAGGGCACGGTCACCTGGCCGCACATTTCCACTTTCCACTCTTTCTGCGTGCGCGTGCTGCGGCGGAACATTGACCGGATCGGCTACACCCGGGATTTTTCGATTTACGATGAGGACGACCAGCAGCGAACCGTAAAGGTTTGCCTGAAGGAACTGGGGTTGAGCGAACAGATCACCTCGCCCCGCGCCGCGCTGGGACGCATCAGTTACGCCAAGAACCACGGGCTGTCGCCGGAAGAAATGTACCGGCAAGCGGTGGACCCGGAATCAGAAAAGCTGGCCACGGTTTTTGAGCACTACGAAAAGAAACTTCGCCAGGCCAACGCTCTCGACTTTGACGACCTGCTGCTGAAGACGGCGCACCTTATGGACCAGGCGCCCGCCGTCCGCGAAAATTACAACCAGCGTTATCGATATATTCTGGTGGATGAGTATCAGGACACCAACCGCACCCAGTATCGATTGATCCGGCAGCTCACGCAAAATCATTCCAATCTTTGCGTGGTGGGCGACGAGGACCAGTCGATCTATCGTTGGCGCGGCGCCGACATCGAAAACATTCTGAGCTTCGAAAAAGACTTTCCCCAAACCCAGGTGATTCGCCTGGAACAAAATTATCGCTCCACGCAGATGATTCTGGATGGCGCCACCGCCGTGGTGAGCCGCAACCTGGCGCGCAAGGGGAAGAAACTATGGACCGATAAGGGGCACGGCGACCGGATTCGAGTGGTGGAAACGGAGGACGCCGAAGAGGAAGGATTGTTCGTGGCCGGCGAAATTGCTTCCGCGCTGCAACGGGATGAGGAGTCCAGCATCGGCGTGCTCTACCGCACCAACGCGCAATCGCGCGTGTTTGAGGAGGCGCTGCGCCGAAGCCAGATCGAATATCGCCTGGTGGGGGGATTCAGCTTTTACGCGCGCGCCGAGATTAAGGACGCTCTGGCTTACGCGCGCCTGGCTGGCAACCTCCATGATGACAGTGCCCTGGCGCGCATCATCAATACGCCCGCGCGCGGAATCGGAAACTCCACTCTCGACGCGCTGCGCGAATCGGCGCGCCGGCACAACGAAAGCCTGTGGGGGACGCTCGAACTGGAAGTGAACGAAAGGCGGTTGCCGGCGCGGTCGTTAAAGGCGCTGGAAGATTTTTGTGGGATCATGCGCGCCCTGGCGGCGGATCGGGAGAAACTCGAGATGAGCGATTTCTTCCAGAGCGTCCTCGCCCGCACCAAAATGCTGGAGGTTTTGCAGGCGGAAAATTTGCCCGAAGCGGAAGGCCGCATCGAGAACCTTCAGGAACTGGTGACCGCGGCCGTCGAGGCCGGGGAGCGCGGGGAAACCCTGGCGGAATTTCTGGACCACGCCGCGCTGGTATCGGACAGCGACAATTACGACGAAAAAGCCCGCGTCACGCTGATGACCTTGCACAGCGCCAAAGGTTTGGAATTCACCACGGTTTTTCTGGTGGGTTTCGAGGAAGGGCTTTTCCCCCATCGCATGAGCGTTCAGGACGATGCTGCCATCGAAGAGGAGCGGAGGCTTTGCTATGTGGGCATGACCCGCGCCCGCGACCGGCTGATATTTTCCTGGGCGCGCGCGCGCCGTTTGTTCGGCCGCGAATCGTACGAGCGAACGCGCCCCTCTCGATTCCTGAAAGAAATTCCCACCGAACTCCTGGAGCCTTCGAGCCCATGGGCACTGGGATCGAAGCCGCGCACCACCTGGGAGGACGCCGCCAATTCCGTGGCCAGCGCCGAGGAATTTCTCGCCGCCCGCCGTGGGGCAAGGAAAAATGCGGGTTACGGCGGGCTGACCTATGACCAACCCGCGCCGCGGCGGAAACGCTGGAAACTGGGGACGACGGTCCGCCACCCCAAATACGGTATGGGGACGATCCTCGAATGTGATGGTGACGATGAGGATGCGAAATTGGTAGTCAGCTTTGCGGGGTACGGAGTGAAGAAGCTGGTGGAGAAATTTGCTTCTCTCGAAAGAGTGTGAGGGCGAAGACCCTATTATTATGATGGGGCGGCATCGCAATTCGTGATGCTACTCGAACCATGAAGAACCAAAATATCGCTGCAAATAGTAAATCTCACAAAACGGGATCTACATAAATGAACACCACCAATATAAAAGATCGTGCAGAGCGAAAAAAACTCAAGCGCGCGGCGCGCCGGAAGCAGGCGCCCAAGCCCAAGCAGACCGAGCCGCGCGGGTCCATGAAGCCCAAGGTGAAGAAGAAGGGCCCGGGCGTGGCCACGCGAAAATAATCTGACGAGGAGCGGGGACGGGCCTTCACGCCTCCGCCGGAAAGGTCGAGCGTGCCTTCTCAATACCTGCGCTGCAAAAGCATCGACAAGTTGCTGGCGGACGCCGAAGACCCGGAACACCGTCTGCGAAAGTCCCTGGGCCCGTGGTCGCTCACCGCGCTCGGCATCGGCGCCATCATTGGCACCGGCATCTTCATTCTGACCGGCACGGCGGCGGCGGGCCAGACGCAACTCGTTCCTTCCATCTGGAACGCCGCGCCGCTGGACCTGCTGCTGCACGGGCACAACGCCGTGGGGGCCACCGGGCGTCTGGGCGCAGGGCCGGCGATTGCGCTGTCATTCCTCCTGGTTGCCGTCGCCTGCGCGCTGGCTGGACTTTGCTATGCCGAACTGGCCTCCATGATCCCCATCGCGGGCAGCGCCTACACTTACACCTATGCCACACTGGGCGAGATCGTCGCCTGGGTCATCGGGTGGGATTTGATTCTGGAATACGCGGTAAGCAACATGGCGGTGGCGGTGGGCTTTTCCGATTATGTCAACAGCCTGCTCGACGGGTTCGGCATCCACATTCCCAGGCATTTTGCCGAACCCATATTCCGTTCCGGCGTGCGCACCGGATCTTACTTTAATGTGATGGGCTTCCTGGTGGTGATGGTCCTCACCGTTCTTCTCGTACGTGGGATCCGCGAGAGCGCGGGCGCCAACAGCATCATGGTTACCATAAAGATTGCGGCGATTTTGATATTTGTTTTCGCCGCCTCGCGTTACGTTCATCCGGCCAATTGGAAACCCTTCATGCCCAACGGCTGGCAGGGGGTGCTGACCGGCGGGGCGATTGTCTTCTTTACCTACATCGGCTTCGATTCCGTTTCCACCGCCGCAGAGGAAACGCGCAACCCGCAAAAGGACGTTCCGTTCGGCATCATCGCTTCGCTGATTGTCTGCACCATTCTGTACGTTTCGGTTGCCGTTATCCTGACCGGCATTCAGCACTGGAAAACACTGGACAACGACGCGCCCGTGGCCAACGCCCTCCACGCCATTGGATTGACGGGCGTGGAGCGCTGGGTCACCGTGGGCGCCCTCACCGGAATGCTCAGCTCGCTCCTGGTTTACCAGTTGGGCCAGGCGCGGGTTTGGTATTCGATGTCGCGTGATGGGTTGTTGCCCAGGTTTTTTTCGAATGTCCACCCCCGCTTTCGAACTCCTCACGTCAGCACCTGGGTGGCGGGATTCTTTGTTGCCATTCCCGCCGGAGTATTTGATGTGCCCGAATTGGCCAACCTGTCGAATATCGGAACGCTGTTCGCATTCATCCTGGTTTCGCTGGGCGTGCTGGTGTTGCGACATAAGGAGCCCGGGCGCCATCGGGGATTTCGCGCGCCGTTCGTTCCCGTGCTTCCCATTGCCGCAATTTTCTGCTGCCTGGTTTTGATGGCCAGCCTGCCTCTGGAGAGCTGGGTGCGCCTTTTTATCTGGCTGGCGATTGGCCTTACAATTTATTTTACTTACAGCCGTCACCGCAGCGAGTTTGGGCGCTCTCCGCGCGAGGCTGCCACCCCGGTTTTGCCCGGCGGGAAGAAATAGAAGAACCGTGTGGTTTGATTCCGCCGAGGGGGCCTCTTGGTGTAGAATTCATCGGATTGTTGAATCTGCCGATGAATTTCGAAAGCAAATGAACGTATCCGCTTCGACGCTCTCTCAGGCTTTCTCCATGGTGAATATCCACCGCGTGCGGCTTTTGCGGTTGTTGATCACCGCCATACTTGGACTGAGCCCGGGGCTGGCCGCCGGGACATCTGCTTACGCTTGGGGGCCCACCGCGCACCGCCTCGTCAACCGCTGGGCAGTGGAGACGTTGCCGGCGGAAATGCACGGCTTCTTTGAAGCCAATCGCCAGTTCCTGATTGATCATGCCAACGATCCGGACACCTGGATGGCGAAAGACCCTTTCGAGCGCAAACACCACTATATCTATCTGGACAAATACGGCATCTTCCCTTTTCTCAGTCTTCCTCACTCGTTCAAAGCCGCCACCGATCAATATGGGAAGAGCCGCATCAACCGCGACGGATTACTCCCCTGGCAAATTGGCGAATACAGCCTGCGGTTGACCAATGCCTTCAAGGCCCAGAATTGGGAGGAGGTCAAGCTCGACGCGGCGGCGCTGGGCCACTACATGGCCGACGCCACTGACCCACTCCACACTACCCAGAATTACGACGGGCAGTTGACCGCACAGCCGGGTTTGGAGGAGCGGTTCGATATTCGTTTGGTCGACCGTTTTTCAAACTTCTTCATCCTCGCGCCCCAGGAAGCGGTGAAAATCGACGACCCGACGGAATTCGCATTTCAAACTGCGCTGGAGGCATACACTTGGGTGGATCACATCGTCTTCGAGGATCGCCGGTCTCTGGAGGGTCTGACGTCCTACAATGAAGATTATTTCAGCCGCTTTTATTCCCGGGTGGGCTCCACCGCCATGCAGCAGATCAACGCGGCCGCGCACGATGCCGGTTCCTATTGGTACACAGCGTGGTTGAATGCGGGTCGCCCGCAATTGCCCAGCCGATGAGTTCTTCCCCGGATTCCACCATCAAAAGTTTTATCGCCCGCCTGCCCAAAGTGGAATTGCACCTTCATCTCGAGGGCAGCATCCGGCCGGACACCCTGCGCGAACTGGCGCGCGCCAAAGGCCGCCTTCATCAGGAAACCGAGGCTTGGATTGAAAAACGCGTGCGCACAAATTTCCATTACCGCAGCCCGCAGGAATTCCTGGAAGCGTTCAAGCTCTTGACGTTGCTGCTCGACACACCCCAGGACTACGCGCTGGCGACTGCGCGATTGTGCGAATGGCTGGCGCAACAAAACGTGAAATACGCGGAGGTTACACTTTCCGCCGGGGTTATTTTATGGAAAAAGCAGGATGTGGAAGCCATCTTTGAGGCCATCCTGCAGGCGGCGCGCGAAGCGGAGGAGCGACTGGGTTTGCGTCTGCGATGGATTTTTGATGCCATCCGCCATTTCGGCGCCGAGCGCGGGCGGCAGGTGGTCGCCTGCGCGCATCGCTTTCGCTCACAGGGCGTGGTGGCTTTTGGAATTGGAGGAGACGAGCAGCGCGGTCCGGCGGAGCTTTTTGCGGAGGTCTACCGCGAGGCGCGCGACCTGGGCCTGCACCTCACGGCGCACGCGGGCGAATCTGCCGGGCCGGAAAGCATTCGCGCCGCCGTTGAGTTGTTGGGCGCCGAGCGCATTGGCCACGGACTGAGCGCGGTCCGCGATCCCTCCGTAATGTCACTACTTCGCGAGCGCCGCATTCCGCTGGAAGTTTGCCCCACCAGCAACGTGTGTACCGGCCTGGTGCCTTCGTTCCAAGAGCACCCGTTGCCTGCGTTTCTGGAGGCTGGATTGGTGGTTACGCTGAATTCGGACGACCCGGGTTTGTTCGGAACCAGCTTGGTAAACGAGTTCGAATTGGCCGCCGCGCATTTTGGCTTAACCCCCCGGCAGCTTGCCCGGATTTCCGAAAACGCGATTCGCGCGTCGTTTTTGCCAGTGAGCGAAAAGGAAATCCTTTTGAACGAACTTAATTCCGCAACGATGGCGTGAGGGGCGGGTCTCTATCGGGAAGTAGCAGTGGCCGGCGGCCGCGCCAGTTCTGCACGCACCTTACCTTCCACCTGTGGTTCGAAAGTCGCCGGGTCCATGCCCTCCTCGCGAAAAACCACCTGGCCCTGGCGGTCAAGGATCAGAAGAGTGGGCAAGGCCGTCACGTCCAGGAAATGGTCCAGGCCCTGGGCGTACGCCACCGGAATCTTCCACTCTTCTTCCTTCACAAAATTGGGAACGCCGGACCGGTCTTCGTCCACGTTCACGGCCAGAAAGGCCGCCGCCGGTTGGTTGCTAAACGCCTGGAGCACCCGCTCGAGTGCTCTGCCTTCCATGCGGCACGGCCCGCACCACGTGGCCCAGAAGTCCATCACCAGGACGCGGCCGCGAAAATCCGCCAGGCGCACCGCGGAGCCGTCCAGCCGCTGGAGCACGAATTGCAGCGGGTCATTGAGAGCGGCATTGGGCTGGCCGTAGTCCTGATAGCGCGATTTCAGCGAGCCGCTCAACTGGTCGTAGCGGGCAAGGATCATATCGCCAAGGCCTTTTTCAGTTTTGTTTTTTGCGACGTAGGCGCTGCCCACTTTTCTCCGCAATTCCTCGCGGTGCGCCGGATCCGCGGACTTATCCGGAAAAGCAAACGCGGTGACGAAAAAATCCAGGGCGCGATCGCCATCGCCCTTGGTCGCGGCCAGGTCGCCCAGCCTCTCGGCCACCTGGGAGGTGGGATAGGCGGAGTAACTCTTTGCATAATCGGCAAACGCCTTATCGTTCTCGCCCGACTTGGCGTAAACCTTCCCGCGCATCAGGTAGCCCGTGGCGCGCATTAAGGCGGTGGTCTCCTGCCAGCGCTCTTCGGGAATATCGGGAGACTTAGACGTCACGGCCAATTTCTCCGCGTGGTCTATAAATCGAGTGGCGTAAACGGCGGCACGCGCCAGGCTGGCCGCATCGTTTTCACGGTCGAGCAACTCGACCAGCGAAGAAAGCAGGCTGGGATCTTCGGGATGAATCTCCAGCAGCTTTTCCGCGTAAGTCTCGGCGGTGCGAGGATCGTTGGCCTGGAGCGCCTGCCGATAGATGGTCCGCAAAACCGCCTCGCGCCGCAGGCTCTGAGGAAACTGCTCGAGAAAATGCTCGAGATTTTTAATGAGGGCCTGCGGGTTGCGTTCCGCGGAGTTCACGGCCAGGTCCAGTGCTGCTGCTTCTTCTTCCGCGGGTGTTCGGGGGGTGGCCGCCTTGGGCGGCTGCGCCGGGTATGATAGGGGCGGAGATGGCGCTTGCTGCCCGCCGGCAGGCGCGGCTTGGCCAGTGGCACCGGCGTTGCCAGCAGGAGGAGCCCCGCTGGGAGCCGTTCCAGTTTGCGGAGTTTGCGCCCACACCAAGAGCGGCATCGCAAGGCCGATGGCGACACTGAAGATCGCCACCATGACGGACAACACACCCCTTCTTAAGTTTTGCCGAACAGTTCGAATCAAGTTTCCCGCCTCTCCCAATTCATCAGACAGAACTCAGTCAGCGGTCGAAAAAGAATGGTGCCAACAATATTACACCAGATTGAGAACTGAATCTCTCTGCCATTGCCTGCCTTCCGCCCCCGGGAACTTCCAGTTGCAGTTGGGTATTTGACATGAACCTTGCTTGCAACTAAGATGCCCGTCCGTTGAGCAAGGCATTCCACCGGCGCTCGACACTCTCACAAGAAAGATTTGCGGAGGAGCGAGATGAAAACCCGGCTGTTCATGACCACTCTCATTGGGGGTATCGCATTGAGTGTATCCGGCCTTGCGGCGCCGCCGGCGACCGACTTCAAAGCGCTGATGCGGAAAACTTTGGACGCCTGGGAGACTCTGGACCCGGCCAACGCGGCGCCGTTCTACGCCCAGGAGGCGGACAACGTGTACTTCGATGTTGCGCCTCTTCGATACAACGGTTGGGCGGAGTATGCGGCGGGCGTGAGCACAAATTATCCTGACTTGGCCTCAGTCAAGTTTACTCTGAGCGACGTGAGCATCCACCCGCACGGCAATCTTGCCTGGGCCACGGCCGACCTTCACTTTGACATGAAGACCAAGAGCGGAGCGGCAAAATCGCTGGATGGCCGGTGGACGTTGATCTGGGAGAAGCGCGGCCGCGGTTGGCTGATCGTCCACGAGCACGTTTCCGTGCCCCTGGCTTCGCCGCCGAGCACCGTAGGACAATCGCTATACCAACGGCTGGGCGGGTATGACGCGCTGGCCGCGGTGGCGGACAACTTTATCCCCCGCTTGGTAAAGGACCCGCAACTGGGAAAGTACTTCGTCGGCCACAGCACCGACTCCCTTCACCGCATCCGCCAATTGATGGTGGAGCAGTTGTGTGGGGCCACGGGCGGCCCGTGCTTTTACCTGGGCCGGTCAATGAAGACGGCGCACGCCGGAATGGGTATCACGGACGACGAGTGGGATGTCGCCGTGGACCACTTCATTGAGGCCATGATGCAGCTCAAAGTCCCGGACAAAGAACGGGATGAAATGTTGACCGTGGTGGCCAGCCTCAAGAAAGACATTGTGATTTCCGCCGGCCAGTAGTTCCGTATTTTTTTGTGGTGGCGTCGTTTGCTGGTCGGGGGCGCTCCCCCCTGACGTCATTCCCGCGAAAGCGGGAATCCACTCCACAAGCCATTGGAAATGCGACCACGAAGTGGATTCCCGCTTTCGCGGGAATGACCCGCCGCGCCGGAATTCGAAAGGGATACGATTCCGAGTGACGCCCCCACATAATTTTTGCTTGACGAGCTGCCAGACTCCATGTTAAGTTTGCTTCTTTAAAGGTGATGCGAACAAGCTACAAGCCGATGCAGGGATGGGCCGCGATGCGGATGTGTTGTTGTACTCCGTTCGTTAGCGGCGCTTTGCATTCGGAGATAACCGGCTTGTAGATTTCGCAACCAAGTTCTTATCCCGATAGCCCGCTGACGGATTAACCGTGAGCGGGCTTTTTTATTTTCCGGGCACGGTGTTGGGAAGAATCGTTCAGAGACGGGATGGCGGGAAGACGGGCAAATTTTTCGAGGAAAGGCCAGAGGAAAACAATGGGAATAGCCATCGCAAACCACTTGGAGATCGCGGAATCGTTGGCCGGGCGGCATCCGCGGGAGATTCTGGAGTTCGCCCTGCGCGAGTACTCGTCGCGGGTGGCCATCAGCTTCAGCGGTTCGGGCAGCGCGGCGCTGATTGATATGGCGTCAAAAATCTTCGGGAAGGGCTCGCTCGATGATGCCCCCTTTCGGGTTTTCACCCTGGATACAGGGCGGCTGCACGCCGAGACTTATCAGTTCATCGACAAGATGCGGGAACGCTACCGCATTCCGATTGAAATCTATTTTCCCCAGCCGGAAGCAGTGGAGAAACTGGTTCGAGAGAAAGGCTTGTTTTCGTTTTACCGCGACGGCCACCAGGAGTGCTGCGGTATCCGCAAGGTGGAGCCTCTGCGGCGCGCTCTCTCGACGCTCGATGCGTGGATTACCGGCCAGCGGCGCGACCAGAGCCCGTGGACGCGGAACGAACTGCCCGCGGTGCAGGGCGACCCCACCCACTCGACGCCGGACCACGAGTTGGTGAAATTCAATCCTCTGGCCAACTGGACTTCAGACCAGATTTGGTCCTACATCCGTGAAAACGATGTTCCTTACAACGCGCTCCACGAAAAAGGTTTTGTCTCCATCGGATGCGAACCTTGCACCCGGGCCATCCTTCCCGGCCAGCACGAGCGCGCGGGGCGCTGGTGGTGGGAAGATGAGGCCAAAAAAGAGTGCGGCCTGCACGCGGAAAATTTGGGGAGTAGTCGCTAACGGGAAAGTGGCGGCCGGCGGCGGGCTTGCCCTCACCCCTTCGGAGAGGGCAAGCCTGGGCAATTACCAACGCGTTCGAGGGCCAATCAAGGTGATGGCCGGCAAGGGCATTTCTGCCCTTTGGTTTTTCACGTTCAGATCGTGATAGAGTTTGCCCCCAATTTCGGCGGCGTGCGGCCCCATCATCGACCGCCCTCCCCGCAACAGAACCACCACCGCGTACTTGGGTTCCTGCTGACCCGAATAGGAGACAAACCAGCCCAGGCGCGCTCCATCCTCGGTGCACGTTCCGGTTTTTCCATAGATGTCATTCTGGGGGTCGTAGGCAAAACGAGCCGTGCCGTAAAGCACGGCGGCGGCCATGCCCGCTTTGACATCGGCAAAGTAAGGAGCGAGATCGTTCAATTGTCGCCTGACTTTGGGCTGAAAGTCTGCGACCTCTTCCGGCGTGCGGGGGTATTGGAGCTCGTAGAGGGTACCACCGTTGGCGATGGCGGATACCATGGCAGCCATTTGCAAGGTGGTGACATCGAAAGTAAGGCCATCATACGCCACCATGCCCACTCCACCTTCTTTGGGGGGCTCGAGGGGAAAGTGTCCGGCAGATTCACCCGGTATGTCCTCGGCGGTTTTTTCCCCGAGCCCCATCTCGCGGGCATATTCCGTGAGGCGGTCAAAGCCCAGCATCCGGCCCACCTGGGAAAAATAATTGTTGCTCGAATGTGCCAGGGCCGTGGTCAGATTAATGTTCCTGCTGCCGTAGGCCCGCAGACGATATTCGGCACGCAAGATGGTGTCCGGCGTGATCACTCCTTCCTTCAAAGCTGCCAGGGCAGTGATGGGCTTGATGGTGGAGCAGGGCGTAAACGCGCTCTCCGTCGCCAGCTTCTGGTTGACCAAAGTCAGGATCCGTCCGTTGTTCGGATCCACCACCGCGACCGCGCCATTCCATTTGCCGAGAGCGGCTACGGCGGCCTCACGAATGATAGGGTCCTCGCCGGCGGGATTGTCACCCGCAGCGGAATCACCGTAGGAGGTCAATCGCCAGGGATTGTAGCGGCGGCGGCGACGATGCGCGCTGGCCTTTAGAATCTTGCTGGAGTGGGTTTTCTTGCGGGAAGCCGTGGTGCGCACGGAAGACTTGCGCTTCTTTTTTGAGGAAGATGAATAAGTCGCGCCCCAAAGAACGTGGGTACCGCAAAGCCAAAACAGTGCCGCTGCCAGGAGGGCAATTTTTTTAGCCAAAGTTTTTAATACCCCCTTTGTGAATGGGAAATAAGATCGTACCCTCCGACCCTGGCGCCGGTCATCCGGGCAACGACCTATGCACCCTTGCCCGCGGCCTGATACCTGAGTGTTGGCCGCGAGTGGACGCCATCCCTTGTTGTGGACTGTTTCTTACTTTTTCCCGCGGCCTGCCACCGCGGTTTCAGCACTTACCGGTTCCGGCGGACCTGCAAGATTCAGCAGCTTCCGGAGATCTTTCTCGAGCTTGGCGCGGAGATCGGGATTGTCGCGCAAAAATTGCTTGGCATTCTCACGGCCCTGCCCAATGCGTTCACCGCCATAAGAAAACCAGGCACCACTCTTTTCCAACAGATTCTTTTCCGCGGCGAGATCAACCAAGTCGCCGTCCTTCGAAATCCCCTCTCCGTACATTATATCAAACTCCGCCTCCCGAAAGGGAGAGGCAATTTTATTTTTTACGATTTTGACCTTGGTCCGGTTGCCCACCACCCGGTCGCCGTCTTTGATGGCGGCAATGCGGCGGATGTCAATCCTTACCGAAGAATAGAACTTCAAGGCTCGCCCGCCGGTGGTGGTTTCGGGGTTGCCGAACATGATGCCGATCTTCTCGCGGATCTGGTTGATAAATATCAGGCAGGTCTTCGATTTGGAGATAACCGCGGTGAGCTTGCGCATGGCCTGCGACATCAGGCGCGCCTGCAACCCCGGGAGTGAGTCGCCCATGTCGCCGTCCAGTTCGGCCTTGGGCACCAGCGCGGCCACGGAGTCAATTACCAGCACGTCCACGGCGTTGGAGCGAACCAGCGCCTCGGTGATTTCGAGCGCCTGCTCACCGTAGTCGGGCTGGGATACCAGCAGATTGTCCACGTCCACGCCCAGGCGCTTGGCGTAGGCGGCGTCCAAGGCGTGTTCGGCGTCAACGAAAGCGGCCATGCCTCCGCGCTTTTGCGCTTCGGCGATGATGTGCAGGGAAATCGTGGTCTTGCCGCTTGACTCCGGGCCGAAGATCTCCACCACGCGCCCGCGCGGCACGCCGCCCACTCCCAATGCGGCGTCAAACGAGATGGCCCCGGTGGGAATCACTTCAACCGGCACCAGGGCCTCCTTGCTGCCGAGCCGCATGATCGAACCTTTGCCGAATTGCTTTTCGATCTGGGTGAGGGCAATGTCCAAGGACTTGTTTTTCTCGGTTCTATCTTCCGGCATTTCGAGTACCTCATTTCTTTAATTCAATCTTGGTTCGCGGACGGGTTGCACACAATCATACCCCGATTTGATGCAATGAACCAATGATTAGGCTTCACGGTTGGAATAGTCGTAGAACCCGCGCCCAGACTTGCGGCCCCGCCGGCCGGCGTTCACCATTTTTTCGAGAAGGGGGCAGGGCAAAGCAGGGGGCGGCGCGCTGTTAATGCCTGCGCGTTTGCCGCTCAGATCCACGGTGCGACCCTTCAGGAGTTTTCCTAAGAGAGCGGTAAGTGGGTTTTTTTTGCCGTTTGCGTGCCTCAAACCATCGCTTGAATGACGTCTGGCTCTCGCCGGATGGCTTCCCTGCCAAAAGGTTTTCTACGCTCAGGTCTTCATCAAGATCAGGCCAGTGGATTCCCTCACCGTTTCCGATCAGTCGCCACCGATTGCGCTCCTCTGGGACAGAGTGCAGGAGGCGCGGATACCACGCGAGGGGTACGGAAATTGTGCGGCCGTCGTTGATATCGACGATGACACTGTCTTCAGTGATGACAACGTTCTGCGCTTCGGGTTGTTGTACTTCAGTGGCCAAAGTATTCATTCCAACTCGTCAACAAGTATAACTCATTCTCCTCGACGTGTTTTTGTATTCTTTGAATTTCTCTTCTGCTGAACCCGCCGCTTCGCTGCAGTCTCACCGGGTCGAGCCAAAATTTCGCCGTGCAGGCATCTCTCTCTACATGGATATGAGGTGGCTCTTCCCGGTCACCTGCGTAAAAGAAGAATCGATAAGGGTCCGCTCGATGTACAGTTGGCATGGGTCTACAGGGTTCGATACCTTGGGTCCGTCCTCACACTTTTTCCGCGGAATAGGTGTAGAACCCGTGCCCGGACTTGCGGCCCAGCCGGCCGGCATTCACCATTTTTTCGAGCAAGGGGCAGGGCCGGTATTTGGAATCGTGAAAGCCTTCGTGCAGAACTTTCATAATGTCCAGGCAAACATCGAGTCCGATGAAGTCAGCCAGTTCCAGCGGCCCCATGGGATGATTCATGCCCAGCTTCATCACGCCGTCCACCGCCTCCGGTTCCGCCACGCCTTCCATCACCGCGTAAATGGCTTCGTTGATCATCGGCATCAGCACGCGGTTGGAGATAAATCCGGGAAAATCGTTTGCGCGCAGCGGTGTTTTGTCGAGCGACCTGGCCAGCGCCTCGGCGGCCGCTATCGTTTCCGGCGAGGTTTGGAGGCCGGGAACAACTTCCACCAATTTCATCACCGGGACGGGGTTGAAAAAGTGCAGGCCCACGAATAGCTCCGGACGGCTGGTGACCGCGGCGAGTTTGGTTATGGAAATGGACGATGTGTTGGTGGCGAAGATAACTTGGGGGTGGGCCGCTCTGATTACAGAATCGAGCGAGCGAAAGATTCCAGCCTTGACGTCGAAATTTTCAGTGGCGGCTTCAATGACGAAATCGGCGGAGGCCAAGTCCGCAATTTGCTCTGTGGTCTTGAGCCTCGCGAGCGCCTGGTCCTTTTGCTCTCTCGTCAGGCGGCCCTTCTCGACGTCCCGGCTCAGGCCGCGCGCAATCTTCTCCCCTGCCTTGGACAGCAAATCCTTTGAGACGTCATGCAGCGTGACTGCATAGCCGTGGCGCACAAACACCTGGGCAATGCCGTGGCCCATCGTTCCTGCGCCAATGACGGCGACGATGTGAATTGAGTGATTGAACGATTCTGTCATTGGGTGATCGTGGGACCGGCATTCGGTTGGGCGCGGCTAGTCATCCCGCTCGACCGCCAGCGCTACAGCGTTTCCGCCGCCGAGGCATAGGGCTGCGACGCCGCGCCGGACGTTTCTTCGCGCCATTTCGTGAAGCAGAGTCACCAGAATTCGAGCGCCGGAAGCTCCGATGGGATGGCCGAGCGCCACGGCGCCACCATTGACGTTCGTCTTGGCTGTGTCCAGACCCAATTCCTGAATCACCGCGATGGCCTGGACGGCGAAGGCCTCGTTCAACTCGAAGAGGTCAACCTCCTCAAGCTTCCAACCTATTTTCTGGAGCAGTGACCGCACGGCTTCTACCGGCGCCATCATCACCCAGCGCGGCTCGAGACCGCTCACCGCCTGCCCCACCACGCGAGCCATGGGTTTTTTGCCCAGCGCCTCAGCCTTTTCCGCTGAGGTCACGAGCAACGCGGCGGCGCCGTCATTGGTGCCGGGAGCATTGCCGGCAGTCACGGTGCCGTCTTTCTTGAAGGGCGGCTTCAATTTCGCCAGAGTTTCAATGGAAGTGTCCGCGCGCGGCGATTCGTCCACGGCAACTTGAATCGGCTCGCCTTTTTTTTGCGGGATGGTGACGGGCACTATCTGTTCCGCAAAGCGGCCATTCCTGATGGCGTCGATGGCGCGGCGGTGACTCTCCACCGCGTAGGCATCCTGGCGATGGCGCGTGATGTCGTACTTCTCCGCCACCAACTCAGCGGTGACGCCCATGTGAAAATCTTCGTAAACATCCCAAAGACCGTCCTGAATCATGGAGTCGAGCACTTTGCCATGACCGAGGCGCAAACCCTGGCGAACCTGGGGAAGCAGGTAGGGGCAATTGGTCATGGACTCCATGCCGCCGGCGACCACAATTTCCGAATTCCCGGTTTGAATGCCCTGCGCCGCCAGCGCCACCGCTTTCAGTCCGGAGCCGCGGACCTTGTTGATGGTCATCGCCGCCACATGCGGGTGGAGCCCGCCTTTCAGCCCGGCTTGCCGGGCGGGATTCTGCCCGAGGCCGGCGGACACCACGTTGCCCATAATGATTTCGTCCACCTGAGTAGGCTCGATTCCCGCGCGCCGCACCACTTCGCGGACCACACAGGCGCCCAGATCAACGGCGGACATGAGGCTCAGAGTGCCTTGAAATTTGCCGATAGGGGTACGAACCGCGGCTAAAATCACCACATCTCGCATTTTTTTAACCTGCGCGATTATAGGCGCCGCGTTTCCGGCAAGTCAAGGAAGGCGAGCGCAGGCCGTCAGGCAATGTGATTTTATAGAGCCGGTCCCGCAATTTGCGGGACCGGCACGTGCCGCCCCGAAGGGCGGCGCTACATTATTGCACTGCCCGCAAGGGAATGACCTTGCCTCGGTGCAAGCCTTCGCGGAATAATAACCGGAGTGCTTTCATGAGCGAAATAGAACTGAATCCCGAACAACGGAAAGCCATCGAACACGGTGAAGGTCCGCTGCTGGTGATTGCCGGGCCGGGAAGCGGGAAAACACGTGTGATCACGCAGCGCATCGTCCGGCTTTTGCAGACCACTCCCGGGCTTCGGCCAGAACAAATTTTGGCGCTCACCTACACGGACAAGGCCACGGCGGAGATGAAGAGCCGCGTCGGCAAAGCCCTGCCGGAATTAACCGCCAGCCCGATGATTTCAACCTTTCATGCGTTTTGCTATCACGTTCTGCGCCGGCGTCACTTCGATCGCCAACTGCTCGACCAAATCGACGTTTGGATTTTCCTTCGCCGACGGATGGAACAGTTGGGCCTGAATTTTTATCAAAAGCTTGCCGAGCCCGGCGCCTTTCTGCACGACTTGAATGAATTCTTCTCCCGGTGCCAGGATGAATTGATTGAGCCGGACGGGTTTGATGACTACGTCCGCGGCGTGGAAAAGGATTTTGCCGTGCGCCGCGCCCATCTCGATCCCGCCGAACTAGCGAGGGAGATGGCCGAAGTGGAAAAAAAGAAAGAACTGGCGCGGGTGTTTCGAACCAGCCGCACGCTGATTGAAAGCGCGGGATCCTCCAGCCTGGGAAGCTTGGTGAGTGAGACGGTCCACCTGTGGGATCGTGAACCCGAAGTGCTGGAAGAATACCGTTCGCTCTACCACTATGTTCTTGTCGATGAATTTCAGGACACGAATTTCGGCCAGGCGGAACTTCTGAGACGACTGGTGGCCCCGGACAATAATCTCACCGCAGTCGGCGACGACGATCAGGCCATTTATCGCTTCCGGGGCGCGTCGCATGGCGCGTTCGCAATGTTCAGCCGCGCTTACCCGGGGCACAAGACGGTCTTTCTCAACCGAAATTACCGGTCCACCGCCAAAATTCTGCGCTGCGCCGATGCGGTGATTTCCAGGAACGACCGCGAAATAAAGAAGCCGCCGCTCAAGACCGAGAACGGGGAAGGCTGTGGCGTATTTCTGGTCGAGTCGCCGGATTACCTGAGCGAGGCGGCCTGGATCGCGGCGGAAGTGGACCGCCTGGCGCGCCGCGGCACGCCCCTCGAGGGCATCGCCGTGCTTTACCGCGGCCACAATTACCGCGACTTGCTCGTGGAAGAATTCCGCCGTCGCAAGATTCCCTTCGCCATCCGCGGGCTCTCCATCCTTTCCACGGTCATTTTGCGGGACCTGCTGGCGTACTTGAGTCTTGTTAATTCTTGGCACGACAACATCAGCCTGACGCGCGTTCTTCTTCACCCGCGCTGGCGATTTCCGGAGGAACTGGCTTACACTATCCGGCAATGGGCGGCGAAGGACCGGTGCTCGCTGATGGACGCCCTGGCCGCCATGGAAAGGTCCCCGGGGCAAAGCGAGCTTGCGAAGACAAACTGGGCCGAGTTGAAGAAAATTCTCATCGAACTGCGGCAGCGTGCCCAACAAACTTCCGTGACCAATCTTTTCGACCTCATGGGCCGGCGTTTGGGGATGACCTTTCTGCCCGGCAGCATCGATCAACGGTACTTGGAGGCGTTCCGAAAATTCCTGGACGCCTGGGAGCAAAAGAGCGAATCGCGCCTGCTGCCCGAATTCATGGAATACTTCCGCTACTTTGTGGAGGCCAACGGAAAAATCGAAGCCCCGGAACCAAAGGGTGGGGCAAGCGGCGTGCAGATGATGACCGTACACGCGGCCAAGGGGCTGGAATTTCCCGTGGTCTTCGTGTTGAGTGTTGCGCCCCGCCGCTTTCCCTCCATGGAACGGAAGCCGGTGATCGAATTTCCCGAAGACCTTCGCCGCGGACCTACACCACCTGAGGACATTCATTTGCAGGAGGAGCGCCGTCTTTTTTTTGTGGCGATGACGCGCGCCCAAGAGCGGCTTTATGTTTCGAGTGTCGCCCAGGCGGGCGGCAAAGCAAAGGCGGGCAAGAAAGTGTCCGTATTCGTGGATGATTTGCTTTCCAGCGCAGTGGTTCGGACGCGCGATATCGAAAGCGTCGAGGTTTCCCAGATTTCCGAGGAGCAAATGGGCAAGGAACCCGCTGGCCACGCGAGACCCTCCGCCACAAGAGAAACCCAACCCAGCCTTTTCGAAGGCGCGGGAGAGTCGGGCTACGAGCACCCTCCGTTGGCCCAGTGGGCGGCAACGGCATCCGCCAACGGCCTGGTGGGGCCGGAAGGGAAAATCCGGCTCAGCGCCACGGCGGTAGAGTCGTATCTCGAGTGCCCGCTGAAATTTAAATTCAGCCACTTGCTGAAGATTCCCACCGGCCCGCAGGCGGCGCTTACCTTCGGCAACATCATGCACAAGTGCGTTCGCAGTTATTTTGAGCTGGGCCGCAAAGCCGTGCCCCGTTTCGAGGACATTGAGAAAATCTATCTGGAATCATGGAAGGCCGCCGGGTTTGAAGACACCTACCAGGAAGACTCATACAAAAAGGCCGGCCTGGAGCAGCTTCACCACTTCGTTGAAAGGCAAAACGCGAGCGGAGTTTCTGTTGAACACGTCAGGCTGGAGGAACATTTTGCCTTCGACTGTGGCGATATCACGCTGGAAGGCCGCATCGACCAGATCAATCCATGGGAATCCGGGAAGTCATCTGCCCCCGCGATACCCGGCGGTCGTCCGGTGGAATTGGTGGATTACAAAACCGGGCGGCCGCGTTCGCAAAAAGAAGCGGACAAGAGCCTGCAACTTTCCGTATATGCGCTGGCCGCGCGCCGGCAATTAAAATTGGATCCGGTGCGCCTGACCCTCTATTATTTGACCAACAACCAGACGGTTTCCACCTTGCGGACGTCGAAAGAACTGGATGGCGCGCTGCAAGAAATTCGCGAAGTGGCGGAAAATATTCGCGCCCTGCGCTTCGATCCAACGCCGGGCTTCGTCTGCAAGTGGTGCGATTTTGTGGCCATCTGCCCCGCGCATGAAGATGAAAAATGAATTTCGGGCGGGGTATTTTGTCGGGCGAATCTTATTTCCCCAGCCGGCAGTGCGCCGGGTTGATGGCGATATACTGCTGGCCGCACCACAAGGGTGAGACCGTATGACCAACGAGTGGCTGAGGTTGCTGGCGGGAATGGCGATGGGCGCCTTGGTGGGCTGGCTCATCACGCGGAATAGCGCGACACAATCCGAGGCAACGGCCGCAGGTTTGCGGCAGCAACAGGAAAAGCTGCAACAGGAAATTGATGGTCTGCGCGCGCGCCTGGAGGCCGAAGTGAAGGCACGCGCCGCGGCCGAGGCCTCTCTCGAAGCGACGCGGAAAAATCTGGACGAGCAGCGCCATCTGCTCGACGACGCCCGGCAGAAACTCAGTGAAACTTTCAAATCGCTTTCCAGCGACGTCCTGCTGTCGCAAAGCGAGTCCTTTCTCAAGCTCGCCAGCGAAACTTTCGGAAAGTTGCGCGCCCAGGCCGAGGGCGATCTGGGCAAGCGGCAGGAAGCCATCGACGGATTGGTTCAACCGCTCAAGGATGCGCTGCAACGATATGAGACCGAGGTTAAAGCGATCGAGGCCAGCCGCCGGGACGCATATGGATCGCTGCGCCAACACCTGACGCAAATCGGCGACACCCAAAATAAACTGCAACGCGAAACTGCGAACCTGGTGACCGCCCTCAGAAAGCCGCAGGTCAGAGGACGCTGGGGTGAAATCACGCTGCGGCGTTTGGCGGAACTTTCCGGCATGGTGGATCGCTGCGATTTTTTTGAACAGCAGACAGTTTCTTCCCAGGACGAGGGCGCGATTCGTCCCGACATGGTGGTTCACTTGCCGGGCGACCGCCAGATCATCGTGGATTCCAAAGTCGCGCTCGATGCCTACCTGGACTCGATGGAAGCGAAGTCCGAAGAGGAGAGGCAGCCTTTCCTGGTGCGCCACGCCGCCCAGGTGCGGCGCCACATGGAGCAGTTGGGTTCAAAGGCTTACTGGGATCGTCTGCCGAAAGCGCCGGAGTTTGCAGTGCTCTTTCTGCCCGGCGATCCTTTTCTGGGCGCGGCCGTGGAGCGTGACCCACCGTTAATCGAAGACGGCATGGCGCATCGCGTGGTGATTGCGACGCCCAGCACGCTGATTGCGCTGTTGCTGGCCGTGTATCACGGTTGGCGGCAGGAAGAGATTCACAAAAATGCGGAAGAGATCAGCGAGCTCGGCAAGCAGCTCTACAAGCGCGTCCACACCCTGTGGGAACACCTGGACAGCCTGCGTTCGGCCATCGACAAGGCAGTGGAGTCATGGAACCGCGTGGTGGGATCACTCGAGCACCAGGTGCTGCCCGGCGTGCGGCGGTTTCGCGAATTGAAGGCGACCACGGCGGAGGAAATTCCGGAGTTGGAGCAAGTGGAGAAAACGACCCGCGCTCTGCCGCCATCAACAGAAAGGGATTCGGAATGATCAGCGGCAGGTTGGAAGGGGGCTTCCCCAAAAAACTTCGGGGATGCATTGCTGCATCCCCGATCGTTCCTTTCGAGATGGTTGCCCAAGCAACTTATCTCTTCTTCTTTTTGGCTTTCTTTTTAGCTGCCATTATTTTCTCCTCTCGATCTCTTTGAGTTTTCGCGCCAGCGAATCTGGCGGAGCGCGTTTTCAGTATTCATCTATAGGGTTTGCGTTCAATCTTGTCAAGAGGAAAGTGAACGATGCGAATAAAAAATCGCAAATCGAAAATCGGGCGGCGGAGGGAAGAGCCGCCACTTTTCATCAAGGTGAGGTGGAAAATGTCCGCCTTGACGTGCGGCGGCAAGGAATTTCCGCGATCTGGCGCATAAACATTTGAGCGATGGTCAAAAACCTTTGGTGACGCGGCGCTGACCTTTTGCATCATAGATATGAAGGAAAAAACAAAACTGCCATGAAAAAACTCTTTTCGGATTCCGGGACGGAACCATCGTGGGCAAGACAGCTGGTCATGTTCGTTCCTGTCGCCGTCGTGCTTTGCGCCGCGCCCATGGCGCGGAGCCAGCAGAGCCCCCCCACGCAAGAGAACACGCCCACTTTGAGAGTTTCCACTGAAGTCGTGAATGTTCTCACAATTGTGAAGGATAAGAAGGGGCGCTTGATTCCGGACGTTAACAAGCAGGATTTCCAGGTGCTGGAAGACAACGTTCCGCAGGAGATCCGTTATTTTTCCAAGCAGACCGATACTCCCCTGACGCTGGGCATGCTGGTGGACACCAGCCCGAGCCAGGAGCGCGTTTTATCCATCGAACAAGAAGAAGCCAAAAGTTTCATCGCCCAAGTGATCAAACCCAAGGACCTCGCTTTCGTCCTCCACTTCGATGTTGACGTCGAACTCCTCCAGGACTTCACCAGCGACAGAAGAATGCTTTCCAAGGCCATCGATGAAACGGTGATCAACGGCGGAGGGGGCGGAGTGTTGCCGGGAACCTTCCCGACGTCAGCAAGCCAGGGCGCCACCCATCTCTATGATGCCGTCTACCTGGCGGCCAACGACCTCCTGAAAAATGAAGTTGGGCGCAAGGTCATCATCCTGTTGACGGACGGCGAAGATCAGGGGAGCAAGGAGAAATTGCAAACGGCGTTGGAAGCCGCGCAGAGATCGGACTTGATCATTTACTCCATCGAAGTCAGCGACCGCATGTTTTATCCGTCGCGTGGAATGTTTTACAGCGGCGATTCGGTATTGAAGAAACTTTCAGGGGACACGGGCGGCCGCGTGATTGAAGTCAAGGGAAGCCGGGATGTCGGCCTCGCGTTTCAGGAGATTGCCGACGAGCTGAGAACCCAATATCTGCTGGGCTATGTGCCTACGAACACCCGGCGCAACGGCGGTTTCCGTAAGATTCAGGTGAAAGTCCTCAATCAGGATTACAAGATTCAGGCCCGCCGCGGCTATTACGCTCCCAGCGAATAAACCCACCGGGGTCAGATGATGAAGGTTGGAGCAACCCTGCCCCCGGATTTTACGGAGTGGGAGCGAAGTATCCGGTTTTAGCCCGAACGTGGTAATCCTTTTCGCGAGCGTTAATGCTGATATTTCTAAATGTCCCGTCATGAGCCGTGTTGGTGGACACATAGGCCAGACTGTATTGGCTACGCAGCTCGCGCGCGATTTCCTGGAAATTCTCAGCCAAGTCGGAGGGCGCGAAGGGGAAGAATGCCTTCCCGCCCGTTTCGTGAGCGAGCCGGGTGAGGACTTTGTCTCCCTGGCTGGAGATGCCGCTGCGATTGGTGCTGATGGCGTAGATCACCACCTCCGCGTGCTGCGCCATCGCCAGCGATTCCTCTCGGGTGTGTTCGCTCTGGTTATCCAGCCCGTCGCTGATCACCACCATGACGCGGCGCAAGTAGGGCTCGGGCGGGGGAAAATAAAGCATCTTCTCTTTGCTGGAGAAATAAATGGCGTCAAAAAGGCCCGTGCCCCCTCCGGCCCTCAAGCCGCGAACCGCGTCGGAGAGTTTCTCTTCATCGTCGGTGTAGTCCTGGATGAGTTGGGGTTCCACATCAAAAGCCACCACAAAGGCCAGGTCTTTCCCCGCGCGCATGGTTTCGTTCAAGAAATCAATAGCCGCCTCCTGCTCAAAGTGCAGGCGATCGCGGACGCTATTACTGGTGTCGATCAGGATTCCAATGCGCAAGGGCAGGTCGGACTCGCGGCTGAAGAATGAAATGGATTGCGGTTTGCCGTCCTCCGTGACGCTAAGGTCATCTTTCGTGAGGTCCACCACCATCCGGTTCTTCTTGTCGAAAACGCTAAACAGAACATTGACCAGGTTCGTGCTGACTTTTAGCGTTTTGGAGCTGGAAATTTCCTGCCCAGATCCGGCCTCCTTTTGCGCGTCCGGCATTTTCTTGGCTGCCGGATTTTGCGCGGCGACCAGAAAGACGAGGACCCCGATCAACAGAAAGACGCCCGGAAATTTCTTCATTGGTGAGGTCCCCCGTTCCCCAACAAAAATTATAGGGAGCGAACGTGTAACCGTCAAGGCGCGAAGTGGCGGAAGGAATTGAAGTCGCCGCAAATCTTGTCACATCTCGGCAGGGACCGGAGGGGCAACGGGTGGGGGTATCGCGCTTCGTTGGCGCTGGGCGATCAATTTCTGGAACCGGTGGGGTAACCCTTCGCGCAGGCTTATTTCACCCGCCGCGAAGGTGAAGTCGCGGACGCCCGCGCCTTCCAGACCCTGAGTGATCAGACCTTCCACATCCAGACTGGATTCGGCTGCGGCCAATTGCGCGGGGTTCGAAAAAATGGCCGGCGCCCTGGGCATGAACCGCGGGCAACAGTCTTCAAAGGGTTCGCAGGAAATCCCGTAGGTTCCGATCTCCCGTGCCACGCGCAGAATTTCCGCTTTGTCGTCACCTGCCAGCGGGCGATAGACGGGAAGGCCCAGCCCATGTTCAATGGCGGCAAGATTATGCAGCGTCTGGGACGCGACCTGCGAAACGCTGTCCCCAGTCACCAAGCCCAGCGCGCGCTCGACGGTGGAAATTTCACGTGTGATGCGCACCATCAATCGCCGGTAAAGCAGCAGACGGAAGCGCTCGTGGGCATTCACCACCACCTGGCGCTGAATGGCCTCAAAAGGAATGGTGTAGAGGCGCGAGGTAAATTGATAAGGGGTGAGGACACGGACCAATTGTTCCGCCACAGGAAGCGACGGTCCGCGCGAAGGTGATCCGGAGCTGGCGAAATGAACGAAGGTGACGTGCGCGCCGCGCCGCATCATCTTGTAGGCGGCGACGGCGGAATCGAAGCCTCCCGAGAGCATCGCCACCAGGCGGCCCGCGGTGACGGCTGGCAACCCACCCGCGCCTTCCGAGCGATCGGTGTAGAGGAAGGCCTGCCCGGGAACGATTTCAACCCAGCAAGTCGCCTCCGGATTTTGGAGGCGCACCTGAACGTCACTGCGTCGCGCGCGCAAGTGGTCCAGCACCAGACGCCCCAGGGCTCGTTCTAGTTCCATGGAATTCATTTCAAACTGGGAGTCGGCGATCTTGGCGCGAACGGCGAAATTCCGCGGGTCCTTTTCCACCATCAATTCACAGGCCATCGCGCCCATCGAGGTCACGTTATTGGGCACAACGCGCGCCGAAGCGATGTAAGCCAGTCCAAACACGCGGCGCAGGCGGTCCAGGATTTGCGGCAACGCCGTTTCATCCCGGGTGTAAAGCACCAGGCGCTCGGCGACAAACTGAAGGGACTGGACCGGTAAATCCGCCAGGCTGCGCTTGACGGCATCTATCAAGCGGCTGAGAAAATAGTTCTTGTTTCCGCCCTTCAGCCAGATTTCGTGGTAGTGGAGAATTAAAACCCGGTTCATGATTCGGCGCCCGCGCACGAAGTTTTGAGCACGATTGAATGGGGGGAGCGGGCGAATTCAGGATATCGGTTTTCGCGCGGCGCCGCAAGCAAGGGGCAGGCAAAGGCCGCGGCAAGCATTGATCATCCGGCCGCCCCGGCGGGCTGAATGCGCCGCCATGAAGATCGAAATTATTGTCGTTTCTTAAGGTCCTTCAGAATTTCGCGGGCCGCGTTGGCGCCGGAGCCTCCGGTGAGCCCAATCCCGGGATGAGTGCCGGACCCGCAGAGGTAAAGTCCCTTCAGAGGCGTCCGATATTGCGCCCAACCAAGCAGCGGACGCATGGTGAAAAGCTGGTCGAGAGAAAGTTCACCATGGAAAATGTGGCCGCCGCTCATCCCGTAAATTTCTTCCAGATCAAGCGGCGTAATCACCTGGCCATGCAGAATGAGGCCGGGCAAATCGGGCGCGTAATCGGAAAGTGTTTTCACCACCACGTCACCGAGCGCCTCCCGTTGTGCGTTCCAGTCCCCGGCTTTCAACTTGTAAGGCGCGAATTGCACGTAGATGGACATCACGTGCTGCCCGGCCGGTGCGAGCGACGAGTCGGAGAGGGATGGAATTCTGACGTCGAGGATAGGGTGGCGTGAAAAGTCTCCGTACTTGGCGGCGTCGAAGGCGCGCTCCAGGTAATCGATTTCGGGGCCGATGTGAATGCGGCCTACGAGCACATTATTACTGTTGGCGGCGCCCGCGCTTGGTTGGAGAGCAGTGAATGTGGGCAATCCGGATAGCGCCAAGTTCACCTTGGCCACGGTCCCATTGCACCGGTAATTTTGAATTTTGGCGAGGAAGTCAGGGGCAAGATAATCCGGGTCGACCAACCCAAGGAAAGTCCGGCGCGGGTCCGCGTTGGAAATAAGCGTCTTGGCGGCAATTTCTTCGCCGCTTGAAAGCACCACTCCGGTTGCCGCGCCATTCTTGGCGACAATGCGCGAAACTTCCGCACCTGTCCTGATTTCCGCGCCCACCCCTGTGGCCGCTGCGGCCATCGCTTGCGTCACCGAGCCCATTCCACCTTTCCCGAAAAGTGAGGCTCCTGCCGGATGTGGGTCGGCGGCGGCGCGCAGCAGAAGCACCGCGCTGCTTCCCGCCGACCACGGCCCAAGAAACGTACCGAAAATTCCCCGGGCGGCCACCGTCGCCCGCAGTGGTTCGCTCTCAAACCATTCCGCCACCAAGTCCGCGACTGCCATCGGGCCCCATCGGAGCAGGCGGTACATATCCTTGTTGCCCAGGCCGCGTAACGCTTTTCCAGTTTTGATCAGATTCCAGTAATCGGCGGTGGAGGGATTGTCAATTGAAGGCGGCACTTCCGAGAGTATACGCTTGCTGACCGCGGCCAGGCGCGCGAGGACCTGCTGGAATTCAGGAAATTTCGCCGCGTCATTTTTCGAAAACCGAGCAATCTCCTGGGCGGACTGGGCGGGATCGTCATAAAGAATCAAAGCGCGCCCATCCGGCGTGGGAGCAAACACTCTGGGATTAGGCCGGATAATCTGAAGGCCGTGGCGCTCGAGCTGCATGTCCTTCAAAATGTCGGTGCGCAACGGCCCACCCGTGTGTGTGAGGGTTGAACACTTGAAGCCGGGAAAGAATTCGTCCGTGATAGCGGCGCCGCCCACCACTCCTCTGCGCTCAAGCACCAACGGCCTCAGCCCCGCCTTGGCCAGATAGAAAGCCGTAATCAAGCCGTTGTGCCCGCCGCCGATGACGACGACATCAGACTTTGATGGCATGGTATCGCAAGACCGAAAAAGATTAAAAATTAAAGGATAAAACTGGGAGCGACCGAATTTCGCTCATCCCATCTCTCTTTTTTTCACACTTCATAATTCATACTTCATCACTTTAACCCTCTTTCAGAATTTCCATGGCCGCAAGCTGGCCGGGCGCGCCCATGATGCCGCCTCCGGGATGGGTGGCCGAGCCGCACATATAAAGGTTCTTGATGGGGGTGCGGTAGCGCGCCCAGCCCGGAACGGGGCGAAGGAAAAACAACTGCTCGAGCGAGAGTTCGCCCTGGAAAATATTCCCTTCCGTCAATCCCCACTCGCGTTCGAGGTCGAGCGGCGTCAAGACCTGGCGGCCGACGATGATATTTTTGATATTGGGAGCGTACTCGGCCAGTGTGTTGATCACGTTGTCGCCAAACGCCTCACGCTGATCGTCCCACGTTCCGTGTTTCAGCTTGTAGGGCGCGTACTGCACGAAACAGGAGAGCACGTGCTTGCCGGGAGGCGCCACGGAAGGATCGGTGAGGGAAGGGATCACGATATCAATGTAAGGCCGGCGGGAGTAATCGCCGTATTTCGCGTCGTCATACGCGCGCTCCATGTATTCGACGCCGGGCGAAATGGAAATTGCCCCGCGCAGGTGCGCCCCCGGACCGGGCAGGCATTTGAAGTCCGGCAGCGCGTCCAGAGCCAGGTTTACTTTTCCGGACGAGCCGCGATATTTGTAGCGCCTCACATCCTCCGCGAAATCGTCAGGAAGCTGGCTGGGCTCCATCATTTTGAGAAAAGTCAGGTTCGGATCAACGCTGGAAGAAACAAGATTGGCGGAAATCTGGTCGCCATTTTCCAAAACCACTCCCGACGCTTTCCCGTTCTTCACCAGGATTTTGGCCACCGAAGTTTTCACCCGGATTTCAGCGCCCGCCTCGCGCGCCGCATCCGCGATGGCGTTGGAAATCGCGCCGGTGCCGCCACGCGCGAACCCCCAGGAGCGGAACGCGCCGTCGATCTCGCCCATGTAGTGGTGGAGCAGCACGTAGGCCGTTCCCGGCGAGCGCACCCCGAGGAACGTGCCGATAATGCCGGAGGCGGACATGGTGGCCTTCAGCACGTCGGTCTCAAACCACTGGTCGAGGAAATCGGCCGCGCTCATGGTCATCAGTTGGATCTGGTTGTACTTGTCCTGGGCGGGCAGCGCCTGGAAGCGTCGGCCAAGAAAGCGCAGTTGGTTCAAATCCTTCAACGAAAGCCGGGAAAGGTCCGGCGGCGTCATACTGAGGATGGGCTTTACGAATTGCGCCATCTTCATCATGGCCTGGCCGTACTCGTCATAGGCCTCGGCGTCCATGCGCGAGTGGCGGGCGATCTCGCGGCGGGTTTTAGCATGATCGTTCACCCGCCATAAGTAGTCGCCATTCGGCATGGGCGTGAAGGTGCCATCGAGCGGCAAAATCTCCAGGCCGTGGCGCGGCAGGTCAAGCTCGCGAATGATTTCCGGCCGCAGAAGCGAAACCACGTAGGAGCATACGGAGAACTTGAAGCCGGGGATAATTTCTTCAGTACAAGCCGCGCCACCCAGCACGTGACGGCGCTCAAGGACCAATACTTTTTTCCCCGCGCGCGCGAGGTAGGCCGCGTTCACCAACCCGTTGTGGCCGCCGCCGATGACGATGGCGTCGTAATGGGAAACCATAAGAGCTCAACCGCTGACTCAGGAAGTTCGTGACTAAAGAGTTCCAACCTTACATCGAGGCGCACTCATTCTAGCGGGGTGTGGGCATTTTGTCAGTAAGCATCAGGATGCGGAGTCCATGAACCAGGCGGCGCAGTGTTCCGATAGAGCGAGGGCTGACGCTCTTACCCTTGACGGCCACTGCATTTGCCAAAGTCCAGCCGGCATGGCTATAATCGCGCCGGGATTGAGTGCAAAAGCGGGGGGTGACTGGTGCCCATAGGAACCGCCGTACACGAGCGTACCTTTAAGCTGTGTGAGAGCCTGAATTATCGCGAATGGTCCGGCTACTACACCGTGAGCGTCTACGAGACGCATCACGAGCACGAGTACAACGCCATCCGCAACGCTGCCGCGCTGATTGATGTCACACCCCTCTTCAAATATCTTGTGACCGGCAAGGACGCCACCAAACTGGTGAACCGCGTCATCACGCGCGACATCCACAAGGTTGCGGTGGACCAGGTCATTTACTGTTGCTGGTGCGACGAGCAGGGCAAAGTGATTGACGACGGAACCGTTTCCCGCTTGAGCGAGAATACCTATCGCTGGACCGCGGCCGACCCAAGCTTGCGCTGGTTCAGGCAGAACGCATTGGGATTGGAAGTTTCCATCGAGGACATTTCCGAATCGATGGCGGCTCTTGCCTTGCAAGGCCCCACCTCCGGGCGCCTGCTGAATAAAATTGCGGACGCGGATATCGCCAACCTCAAATACTTTCGCCTGACCCGGGGCAAGATCGCCGGCTTGCCGGTGGATATTTCCCGCACCGGATACACCGGCGACCTTGGTTATGAAATCTGGATGCCGTGGAATGACGCGGTGAAAGTGTGGGACGCGATCATGGAGGGTGGCCGCGAGTTTGACGTTCATGCCGCCGGCATGCTGGCGCTCGATGTGGCAAGAATCGAAGCGGGCTTGATTCTGATTGAGGTGGATTATTTCTCCAGCAAGAAGGCGATGATCGAATCGCAGAAATATTCGCCCTTTGAAATCGGATTGGGGCGGTTGGTGCATCTCGAGAAGGAACACTTTGTGGGCCGCGGGGCACTGCTTGCCGAACAGAAGGCTGGCGGCCCGGGGCGCAGGCTGGTGGGGCTGGAAGTTGATTGGACGGAAGTGGAGAAGCTTTATCAGAAGGTGGGACTCGCGCCCCAAGCACCCAGCATCGCCTCGCGTGTGGCCGTGCCTGTTTACATTGGCGGCAGGCAGATCGGCAAAGCGACCTCCACAACCTGGTCACCCATTTTGAAGAAAATGATTGCGCTGGCCAGCGTCACTTCCGAATGCGCCCGGCCCGGCGCGCGGCTTCAGATGGAACTGACGGTCGAGGCGGTGCGCCACAAGGTCTCCGTTACGGTTGCCAAACTGCCTTTCTTCAACCTGCCGCGGAAGACCGTCACTCCGGTGGTGTAGGCATCAGGCAGCGCTCGTTTCAGGTAAAATGAGTGCGCGAATGATGGGGCGAAATCAATTGATGGCTATCGCGGTTCTGGGTGTTTGGATTGGAATAACTTTGTTCATGTGGTTTGCGGCGGGCCGAAGCTTCGCCACCGTGGAGCAAGTGCTGCTCTCACAAAATCCGCAGTATTTGAAAATCACCAAATCTTTAAGCACCACGGAAACCCGCCAACTCCTGCGCAACCTCGCTTCTGAAATCAACCGGACGTTCTTTACCGCTTACGGCTGGGCGCAAGTCATTTTGGGCATCGCGCTGCTTTTCCTCTTGCTACGACAAACGCCGCGCGACCCCACCGCGCTCGCCATAACCGGGGCAATGCTGGCCATAGTCCTGATCCTCACTTTGGTGGTCACTCCGCAGATTGTCACCCTTGGGCGCAGCATTGATTTCGTTCCGCGCAATCCCCCGCCACCGCAAATGGCCCGCTTTGGATTGCTCCACGGCGCCTACACCGGACTTGATGGATTAAAGCTTCTGGCAAGCCTGGGCCTGTTGATACGATGGATGATGCGGGGATAATTCGGAAAGCTGCGGAGAATTGAGTAAGCGGAAATTTGACTTTTATAACTTCAAAGCCTGAATGGTTCTTTAACCATCAAGCAGCCGGGAGTTATGTCTCTCAAACACGGCCCGGAGGGCGGAAAGATTGCGTTCCGGCATGGCATGGATCGCCCGAATCAGGCGATAAATGTTTGACGTCATGACCAGCAAATATCGAACTCTGTCCGGTTTTGGATTCCAGTAAGTGTGCGGTGTGCCCCGCGGCACGAAAACGCCGGCACCTGCACCAAGTTCCACAACATCGGCACCCACCTGAACCCGCAACGCGCCCTCCAAAACGTACCAGGCCTCATCATCGGCGTGGTGGACGTGTCGTGGCGCAATTAAGCGTGGCGGATCGAATCCGCCCCCGGCATCCTGCCATTCGGCAATCACAAAGGCATCGCCGATCGATCCGATAACCTGCCCCGAAAGCGGCGGGGCAACGATGAGTGAGCTCATATAAAATCCATCCCCCAAGGGAGTATGCAATTCAAGCCGCGAGCAGCGCAAGGGGGAAAGGCAGTGAGTGGAGCCCCGGTCCGTTAATGCGTTCCCTTCCCGGCGAAAACCGGGCTATAATCACGCCCGCTCAAAGCCGGAGGGATGGGAATACACTTCAAACATTGACGTCCTGGAAAATCTTCGATGCCTCAACAACGCTGGCTGCGAATCATCCCGGTCGCTTTCATCATGTATACCATTGCGTTTGTGGACAGGACGAACATCTCGCTCGCCATGCCTCAGATTGGGCGGGAATTGCATTTGGACCCCACCCAGCAGGGTAACGCGTTTGGCCTTTTCTTTTGGGGCTATGTGGTCCTTCAGATTCCCGGTGGCTACCTGGCCGAGAAGTGGAGCGCAAAATGGTTTGTGAGCACCTTGCTCGTAATGTGGGGCATCGGTGCGGTGGCCTGTGGTCTTGCCCACACCCAAATGGAATTTCTGGCGGCGCGTTTCTTTCTGGGCGTGGCGGAAGGCGGCGTTTGGCCGGCGGTGTTGGTGCTCCTGTCGCATTGGTTTCCCCGCGCCGAGCGGGCACGCGCCAACGCTTACTGGATGCTCTGCCTGCCCGCCGCCGTGGCCCTATCGTCGCCCATCTCCGGCTGGATTCTGGGCCGGTGGGGTTGGCGCTTTATGATCGTTTCGGAAGGGGCCCTGCCCTTTTTATGGCTGCTGATCTGGAATTGGTACATTGCCGACCATCCGCGCAGCGCCCGCTGGATATCCACTGAGGAGCGCGAACACCTGGAAGGCACTCTGGAACGGGAAGCTCGGGAACTTGACGCCCTGCCGAAGGAACCTGTCCTCGCAACCTTCCTGCGCCCCGAAGTTTTAATTCTGGTTGTCATCTATTTTCTTATTAATTGCGGTAATTACGGCTATCAGGCCTGGCTCCCCACCGCCATCGAGAGCGGGGCGAAGGGCCTGTCCAATTTTGAAGTGGGCGTTCTTTACGCCATACCCTATTTCCTCACCATGGCGGGCATGGTGCTGAATTCGCGTCATTCGGACCGGACCCACGAGCGGCGTGGACACCTGTCATTTGCGCTGGGGTGGGGGGGGCTGTTTTTGATGGCGGGCGTACTCCTCAGCGGCAGTTTGCCCATGCTCTCATTTTTCTTCATCGCTCTGGTGGGCGCCGGCTCTTATGGCGGGCATGGGCCGTTCTGGGCGGTCCCCACGGAAACGCTGCCGCGCCGGGTGGCCGGCTCCGCCATGGGACTGATCAACGCCATCGGCAACCTGGGAGGCTACTTCGGCCCGCTTACAGTGGGGTATCTGAATAAACGATTTGGCAACTTCGTGTTCGGCTTCGGCGCCCTCAGCTTGGGATTGCTGCTCGGTTCAGCGCTGGCTCTTCTGTTGCCGAGGTCGAAAGCGGCAACAGCCGCGAAGTGAAGTTTGACCTACTGCGGAAAGAATCTTCCATGGGGAACGACGAATATTTTGAGGTCATCGGAAATGTTAGTGAAGTTGCACTGGTACGAAGCGCATGGAATTGGCAAAAAAGAATTCAGAATTAAGCATGTGGTAGAATAACAAAATGAACCATCGGAATGGCGAACAGAGATTTGTCCTTTGCATCAACAATAAGGACTTTCCCGCTTCGTTGGAGGTAAGAAAACTCTATCGAGTGCTCCCGGACGCATCTGCAGCCAAACACAAATTGGTCCGCATTGTGGACGAATCGGGAGAAGACTACCTGTATCCCGCGGCGTATTTTGCGGCGATCAAATTGCCGGCAACTGTGGAAAAAGCTTTACTGATAGTATCCTGATTTACTTCTTCCCCACACTGACCAGCCGTTAGACCAGCGCCACGGCGCGAATGGGCGAACCGGAGCCGCCCTTGATTTTCAAGGGCAATGCCAGAAAAACGAAGAAATCGGGAAGCCGATCCAGGTTGCATAAGTTCTCGATGATCAAAATCTGCTTTTCGAGTAACACAGGATGTATAGGATTCTTCTGAAGCGCCTCAGGCGGGTCGGGCGAAAGCGTATCCACGCCCAGAGCGTCCACGGATTTCTCAATAAGGTATTCCGCCGCGTCCATGCCCACGCCGGGCCAGTTGGCCGTGTAGCGCTGGTCATTGGGACGAGTTGCCCAGCGCCCGGCCCATCCGAAATCAAACAAAACGACGTCCCCCGCTTTCAGAGCACCGTGCTTCGTTTCCCAGTCGGCGACAAAACTCCGGGAAACGTAATCGCCTTCCTTGAAACTCCGGCCATCGAGCCGAACACCCCGGCCCACAAGGCGGGTGAGCGGAACGTGATCGATGGTGACGTGGGCGCCCGGCTTGGCGTCGCTGATGAAATGCGCGGGCGCGTCCACGTGAGTGCCGTTATGCTCATTCATCACCAGTTGATAGCTTAACGACCGGCCGCCGTGCCAGTAGGATCCCCACATATTGTGGAAGAATTTGGAGTGGGTCGGGAACGTCGGCATATGCTCTTCCAGCGTCTGGCTCAAGTCGATCAGGTTGGCCCGGCTGAGTTCGTCGCAAAATTTGGATATGTCCATCGTCAGGTTCTCCGTGTTCTTTGGCTAAGTCTTCCCGGCGATTTAAGGCGTGACGGAGCGGCTTGTCAATTAAAAAGTCTCACGGGCTTTCGGTCACATGTCCCGCGGTAAACTTTGCCCCTCCAAAACAATTTGGATCATCCCAAACTGCACCTGGATGGTGGTCGTCCGACCCGGTCAAGTTCAGCACCTGCGAAGAAAACATCGCATTCACGCTCACCTTTCCCAGCGGGATCATTGCCAACTGCTACTCCAGCTACGAAGCCGATGGAGTGAACCGCTATCGCGCCACCGGGCCCGATGGCTGGGTGCAGACGGACCCGGCCTATTCATATCCGGGACTGGTGCAATAATCCTACCAGGGGGGAAAGACCACTATTACCGGTCCTTCCACCTGGGACCAGTTCGTTTCTGAGGCTGTCGCTTTTTCCGACGCCATTAGGCATGATCGCGATGTGGCCATGCCCGGAGAAGAAGGTCTGCGCGCCATGAAGATCTTCATGGCGTGCTATGAGTCGGCGCGAACGGGGAAAAGCGTTCAGTTGGGGTGAGCAAGGAAGGGCAGCGGCGCCGGAAAGTTTCAATCAGCGGCTATTCCTCCGGCGGCAAAACTTTAGACAACCTGCAAAGACCCGCGACCTGACGATTTTGGCAGCGCGGGCTTCCCAGGCTTTCCGCTACTCACAGCTCTGAAGTTTGAAGCGTTGCGCGGCGCCCAATATATCTTGTGGCCCACCGGCGAATAATTTGAGGGGGAATAGATAGTCCGTAGTCACCACAGGAATAGCGATTCCTTCCACTGCAAGCGGTGGGAATTGTAATGTGGATAACCCCGACAATCGGTCGTGCGCACCACCTCTACGAAAGGTTGCGGGCCGACCATTGTCATTCAATGATTGAGCCTGGGCCGGACTCTGCTGAAGCGGGAAGTTGGGGGGAAAATCTACATCCTTGGTCGCGCGTACGCCACCGCGCGCGATGACGGCAAGACCGCCAATCAAGGCGTAAAACAGATGGAGTTTTTCAAGAGTCGATGCGACTTTGAGAAGGGTGTTCTTGAGCATGTGTTTTCCTGCCCGCCGCACCCAGTTTCAGACAAAATTCTGAAAACTCAATTCCAACCCTCAATCGCTCGGCGAGCGTTAACTTCGCCATTTTGGCATCATCCTCGCGGCGAAGCTGTTCACGAAGTTGGGAGATTTGGCGCACTATCGGCCTCTTCATGAGGACATCACACACTGGCGCGCCTCAGATCACAATATTTTCCGCTGGATTCAACCTATTAAACCAAGTCTACAGCACGAAACATTGCGGTGACTGAAGAGAATGATTATTTTCCACAGGCAACGCGATTGGGTGAAGGAAACATTCGGGAGGAGGAGAGCCGGGCGCCGCGATATCAACTATTGTTGCGCAGAGGCAAAGTAGCCGGGCTTAAAGCGGATTTCCAAACCCTTGCGAAGGGCGACCACGCGAATGGTCCGGTAGGTGCCGTCCATCTTGTCATTGGTGGGCGTGTAGCCGATGCTGTACTGATCGGTAAGTTCGCGGCTGATCGCATCCAGTGAGTCAGCCAGTTGTTCCAGCCGCTCGGCGGAGTAAATGCCCGTTCCGGCGCCGAGGCCCTTGTTCTGGGAAGTATCCCCGATTTGACCATGGGAAAGATAGCCCGTACCCAAATCCGTACCGGGCTCTTTTTCCTGGGGAAAGAGCGACGCGCCACCCGTCTCCTCGGCAATTTCTTTCAGGACTTTGTCTCCCGGATTGTCATAGCCCCAAGCCACATTTCCAAGCGTGTAGATGATGGTCTCCGCTTTGTGGGCCATGGAGATTACTTCAGCCATAGTGTGCGTGCTCTGGGCATCCATGCCATCGCTGATCACCACGATGACGCGGCGGTTTTCCGACGGCGGGCCGGACTTGAGCATTTTTTCCCTGCACGCAAAATAGAGCGCGTCGTAAAAAGCCTTCCCCCCGCCCGCCTTCAGACCCAGAATTTTTTCATTCAATGCATCCGGATCGTTGGTGAAATCCTGGGGAACAGAGGTGTTGGCATCGAAGGTTTCCAGGAACATCTGATTTTTGCTATTTTGACCTTGCAGCATGTTGAAAACAAATTCGCTCGCCGCGTCTTTCTGGTACTGGAACTCGCGTCGCGCGCTGTTACTAGTGTCCATAATCAATCCGATGCGAAGGGGCGGCCGAGATCCACGCAGGAAATATTTGATGGCCTGCTGTTGGCCGTCTTCAAAGACTTGAAAATCATTTTGGGTCAGATCGATTACGGGAAGGCCGTTCTTGCCCAGCACGGTGACGGGGACGTTGACCACGTTCACGTTCACTCGCTTGGTGAGGGTTGTATTGGTGTTTTCAGGGGGGGTGGCATGGGCGGCGACCTCCGCTTTGTCTGGCGCGGCGGACTTGGACTCCGCCTGCTGCGCGGCGGCGGAGGAATTCCAGAACAGGGTGGCAATAAACAGCCCGGCGAAAACCGGACCCCACGGGGCCGCCCCATTCCACCCGGCCTGGCGCGGGGCAGGGCGCTTTGTCCTCGTCAAGCCTTTTCGACCTATCCGGCCTGAATATGAATGTGATGGAGTCCTCACACGTTCCCCACTTTCATCACGCAAACTACAAAACCCTTGGCCAACTTCTATTCTACTTCAAAAAGTGGACAGAAAGTAGCCCGCTTTCCCATGAAGCCTATAAGTATGACGACGAAACCGCGTGGTTCTGGCGTCCTTGCGCATCGATTCAACTCTCGATGTATCTAATCTAGATGCGGGATCGCGCGCAGCGTTGCCACATGAGCACTCAGTCCATCGCTTGCCTAAGAATGAACGACCATCAGGAGCAGGAGAAATGGATGCCATCATTAAATCGATAGCAAGGGAAGGCCGAAACCACGAGCAACTTGGATTTGCCGGGGCCGCGCGTATGTCCGAGGACCAGATTCTGGACGCTTATTCGCAGGCTGTCACCAGCGTAGTGGAGCGGGTCAGCCCATCGGTGGTGAACATCGAGGTTCTAAAACAAGAAAATGGCCAATCTTCACGCGACCCGCGCGCTCCACACGAGGCGCACGGCAGCGGCTCAGGATTCATTTTTACCCCGGACGGATTTGTGCTCACCAACAGTCACGTGGTTCACCAAGCCGCGGGGCTGGACGTAACCCTCGCCGACAGCCGCCGGTTTCAGGCGAGCTTGATCGGCGATGATCCTCACACTGATCTGGCTGTGATTCGCATCAACGCGGCCAATCTGGTTCCGGCGCCGCTCGGCGATTCGCAACCGATTCGAGTAGGTCAATTGGCGATTGCCATCGGAAACCCGTACGGATTCCAGTGTACCGTGACTGCCGGAGTGGTCAGCGCGCTCGGCCGTTCGCTTCGGTCCCGCTCAGGCCGGCTGATTGATAACATCATCCAAACCGACGCGGCGTTGAACCCGGGCAATTCGGGCGGTCCTCTGGTGAACTCGCGCGGCGAGGTGATCGGCGTCAACACGGCGGTGATTCTTCCGGCCCAGGGATTGTGTTTCGCGATTGCCGTCAATACTGCCAAATTTGTGGCCGGCAGCCTGATCAAGGACGGCAAAGTGCGGCGCAGCTACATTGGGGTGGGCGGGCAAAATGTTCTGCTGCACCGCCGCGTGGTTCGCTTCCACAACCTGCCCGTAGAAAGTGGCGTTTTGGTGGTCTCGGTCGAACCCGCCAGCCCTGCTGCCGCCGCGAGCCTCCTTCTCGGCGACATCATAATTGGCTTCAACGGCCAGCCGGTAACTGGTATCGATGACCTGCACCGACTCCTTACCGAAGGCCGGGTGGCGGTGAAAACATCCGTCACCGTCATCCGACACACAGAAAAGAAAGAACTCGAAATCGTTCCGGCGGAATCTCCCGCCCCTAATGAAGACTGATGATTCAAACGGACCTTTACCTACAAGTTGAAGGATTGAACCCTGCGGCAACGCAGTTTCTTCCGCGCGTTGGACACTTAATTGAGGTTGGCATACAATCGCCCTCGGGAAGGGAGGCCGGCGATCGGCGTGCACACTCACAATCACAGCCATTCACATGCGGCGTCCTGGGTGGTGAAGGTTGCCGTGGCCATCACGTTGGGCCTGGTGGCCACCGAATTTGTAGTGGGGACGATCTCCCATAGCCTGGCACTTATCTCCGACGCCTGGCACAACCTTACCGACGTGCCCAGCCTGATCCTCGCCGCGCTTGCCATCTACTGGGAGCATCGCCCACCCGACCATCGTAAAACTTTCGGCTACCAGCGGGCCGGCGTGTTGGCTGCTTTTGTAAACTCGCTTCTGATGATCGGCGTGGCGCTGCTGCTCTGCTACGCAGGCTACATGCGGATTTCCAGGCCAGAGACGATCGCCACGGGCGCCATGCTTGGGGTGGGCGTGGTGGCCCTGCTCGTGAACGGGGCCGTCACGTGGGGCCTGGCGGGTGATGTGCACGATTTAAATCTGCGCGCAGTTTTCATCCACAATCTGGGCGACGCGCTCTCAAGTGTTGGAATCATTACCAGCGCGTGGCTGATCCGCAGAACGGGGCAGCCGATTATCGATCCATTGATGGCGTTCCTGATTGCGGGAATGATTCTGTGGTCGGCGGTGGGGATTGTCACCGAGTCCGTGAACATTCTTCTGGAGAGTCTTCCCAAAGGAATGAGTCTTGAAAATGTAGCCTCCGCATTGCTCGGAGTCCCCGGCGTCTGCGAGGTTCATGACGTCCACATCTGGTCGCTTGGGTCTCAGTCGCGCGCCCTCTCCTGCCATGTGAGAATTTTGGATATGCCCACCTCGGAGAGTGAAATCATCTGCCACAAGTTGAATGAGGTGGTGGCGCGCGAATTTGGCATCACCCATACCACCATTCAATTTGAGCACACCCACGCGCCGGGTGACTTTCACCGGTACATGCCGGAGCCGGCAGTGAAGGCAAGGAAGTAGACTGTAGACATTAGGCTGCAGAGGGGAAAACCAGTATGTTGAATTCCGCCTCCGGTCTACAGTCTAGAGTTTACCGTCTCCTTGGATGATCCTCTCAATTCCATCCAAATACGGCCGCAGAGCTTGAGGGATGACCACAGAGCCGTCGCCTTGCTGATAGTTTTCGATGAGGGCGACCCAGGTGCGGCCGACGGCTAGGCCGCTTCCGTTGAGGGTGTGGAGGAATTCCGTTTTTCCTTTTTGACCGCGACGGAAGCGCAAATTGGCGCGGCGCGCCTGAAACGCTTCAAAATTCGAGCACGACGAAATCTCCCTGTACTCTTGGGCGGAGGGCAGCCAGACTTCAAGGTCGTAGGTTTTGGCGGAGCTGAATCCCAGGTCACCGGTGCAGAGCGCCACCACTCGGTAAGGCAAGCCGAGTCGCTGCAAAATCATTTCCGCATCGTGAGTAAGTGATTCAAGCTCGTTATAGGAATTTTCCGGCAGCGCAAATTTCACCAACTCGACTTTCTGGAACTGGTGCTGGCGGATAATCCCGCGCGTGTCCTTGCCGTAAGACCCGGCCTCACTGCGAAAGCACGCCGTCCAGGCACAGTGTTTGACGGGAAGTTGCCCGGCGTCCAATACCTCGTCGCGATAAAGGTTGGTCACCGGAACTTCAGCGGTGGGAATCAGCCAGTAGTCCGTGCCTTCGAGCTTGAACTGGTCCCCGGCAAACTTGGGCAATTGCCCCGTACCATAGAGGCTGGCGGAATTCACAATGAAGGGCGGCAGGATTTCCGTATAGCCATGCTCGCGGGTGTGGATGTCGAGCATGAAATTGGCCAGCGCGCGTTCGAGCCTGGCGCCGATGCCGGTATAGATCGCAAATCGCGCTCCCGCAATCTTCGCCGCGCGCTCGAAATCCAGGATGCCGAGCTCGGGGCCGAGGTCCCAATGCGCCTTGGGCGTGAAGTCAAATTTGCGCGGATCGCCCCAGCGTCGGACTTCCTGATTATCCTGTGTTTGTCTCCCAATGGGCACGCTCGCGTGGGGTACATTGGGGAGCCCGGCCAGCAATTCGCGCAAATCTTTTTCCGAGCTTTCCGCCTTTTTGTCGAAGTCCTCAATCTCTTCTTTCAGGATCTTCATTTCCGCGATGCGAGCGGACGCATCCTGCTTCTGCTTCATCAGGGCGGCAATTTCGTCGGAAACTTTGTTGCGCTTCGCTTTGCGCTGCTCCGCCTCAGCGAGTGCCGCGCGCCGCGTGGCGTCAAGAGACTCGAAGTCCTTCATGGCGTCCTTCAACCCGCGCTCAGCCATCTTGCGCTTGACTAACTCCAGATTGTCACGAACAAAATTCAGGTCGAGCATTGAACTCCTTTTCGGTCGCACGGGATGGGGGACGCCACGTTCTGCCCTGGGGCTTGCCCGTGTTCTTATTCGTCATCCCTTATCCGAACGAGAGCGCTGTAGGCGACAGTGCCGCGCTCCTATATGGCCTCAATGATCAGGCCAGAATAATATCCCAGAAAGACCAAGCAATACTCTTGCTCGGCAGCATGCAAAGCTGCATAGCGTACACCGATATGGATACATTATAATGCGAAGTAACAGCTAAGTGCGGCGGGATTCAGTCTTAGTTATTGTTGAGGAAATATGGCGCGAGGTACTAAAGACAAGCGACTGAGCCCGAAGCGCATGGTGAGGTCCTTGCTGCTCAGTACAGGGATCGCCATCACGCTCTTGGTCTTTCTTGAAATTAATGATAATGGTTGCTGGGTTTTTGAGGCCGGCCAACCGGCTGCTTTCTTTTGTGCCGGTTTCGTTTGGCTGTTCTTGAGCTCTTTATTCCTGCTACCTTGGTGGGGACGTATTGTTTTGCTCTTTCTGATTCTTTGCACGGCGGTGGCGATCTTCACCACAAATTTTATGCACTCGCGTATCGCCGCCATACAAGCGAGCGCGGTTGGACGAGTGCGGACCTTGCAAGGGTTGTTGGAAGCTTATAAGGAGAAACATCCTCGCGAAGGCTTCCCGCCAGTGATGCCCATGCTTGAGTCAAATTGGCATACGTGGAAATACTATAGATTTGAGTACGAACCTATCCGTTCCAAGAACATTAGTCTTACTGTGGACTACGATTTAAGAGCCACCCCGATCCGCCCCGATTGTGGCTGCCGCATGAGATTAATAACTTCGAGTGACCGCATTATTCACTGGAATTTCGACGACCGGCCAGCGACCAAAGCAGATCCTATAGTTGGGGATTAACATCTTCTTGAAAAACATTCTCCCCCGATGTCATTCCGATCCCGCAGAAGCGGGAGGGGAGTCTCGCCCTGAAAAGAGAAGCAATGCCAGATTCCTCGTCGCCAAGGGCTCCTCGGAATGACACCCCAGGCGTGTTTCTCAACGCACTTTTGGCCGGTATTACTCGACATCCTCAGACTCTGGCTCAGTTTGCGGTTCCCGCTCTAGCTTAATTTCGGGCAGATTGGCTTGGCGAAGTTTTTGGTTGAGCGCCGGGAAATCGACTTTCTTCAATTCGTCCCATTTTTTCGTGACATCGGCGAAGTCGTGCGCCACGCCTGCGTACCCCACGATCTGGGGCTTGGTGGGTGCGGCATCAGCGTTGCCCACGGCTCCGTAAAGTGCGCCCGCGCCTCCTGCCACGCGGCCCAGGGTTGGGACAGGTGAAACGGGGCCAAAGAATCCTCCGCCACCGCCCAGGACCGCTCCCAATTTTTCATTCACCGCACTGATGGCCTCGCCTGTCCCGCCGCTGGCCTGCGTGCCGAGCTTGTGCAATTGTTCCTGGGCCGAGCGCGCCTGCGCACTCATGTCGTAAACCTCGTTGATGATGGTCACGAGATGTTGCTCCAATGCGAATTGCCGCACCAGCGCATCGCGCGTGACTTTAACCCGTGGATCCATTTTCACCGTGAGTGGCGCGCTGAAGCTCTGCCCGTTCGCGGTGAGCCGCACGGTGTACTGGCCGGGTAAGACGGCGGGACCTTGCGGTTCGGTTGGCGTGTCGTGTGGGATGGCGGAGATGGGATAACCGTGCCGGTCCGATTTAGGCGCGGAATAGCGCAGGTCCCAAACCCAGCGGTGCATTCCCGCTTCGCCGGACAAAGTCTTGGGCATGCGCACCCAATAGAGAGGAACTGAGACCGTCCTGGCCATTTCGGCCTCGGTCGTCTCCGGCTTGTCCGCGCTTGAATAGCGGCGCACTGGTTTCCCGGCGGAGTCGAGAACCTCCAGCGTGACTGGACCGGAAGGCGGTGAACTCAGGAAGTAGTCCAGCACCGCGCCGTCGGGCGGATTTTCGCCTACGGGCTCGTCGGGAGGAAGTGGCGTGTCCGTCCACGTATCGCGTTTGATGCGATAGGCGGCCTGGGGCTTGAAAAGATAGGCTTCCGACTTTTCCGCCGTTTCAGAAATCTGCCGCAGTGGCGTGATGTCGTCCAGAATCCAGAACGAGCGGCCGTGAGTGGCCACGATCAGGTCATTGCCGTGAATCCAAAGGTCGCGCATGGAAGTGTGCGGCAGGTTCAATTGCAGGGATTGCCAGTGGTCGCCGTCGTCAAACGAGACCCACACGCCGGTTTCGGTTCCGGCAAAGAGCAGACCCTTGCGCTCGGGGTCGGCCCGAACGGTATCCACCGGGGAATCGACCGGCAGGCCGCCGATGATCAACCGCCAGGATCCGCCGCCATCGTGGGTGCGGTAGATGGCGGGGTGAAGGTCATTAATGCGAAACGAACTGACGGAAACATAAGCCGTTTGATCGTCAAAATGCGAAGAAGAAATCTGCGTCACCTTGCTCCAGGGCAGGAGGTCGGGCGGGGTAATGTCCTTCCAGTTTTTTCCGCCGTCGCGCGTGATCCAAACCAGGCCGTCATCGGTGCCGGCCCAAATTGTGTTCACGTTCTTGAAAGACGGGCTGAGCGAATAAATCACCCCGCGCTCCTTGTCGGCACTTTTATCGCTGGCGGCCATTTTGCCCACGCTGGCGGGAATTCCCGGGTGTGGGCGCGTGAGATCCTTGCTGATGGTCTGCCAGGATTGGCCGCCGTCCATCGTCTTGAAGAGCACGTTGGTGGCGTAATAGAGCACGTGCGGGTCAACGGGAGAAAACATTATCGGCTCGGTGCGATCGGCACGGTACATCTCATTGCGCACCGGAATGGGGGTGATGTTTTGCACCTGGCCGGTAGTCCAACTGAATTTCGAAACCTCACTTCTGCCCGCTCCATAAATAATGTCGGGATGGAGTGGATCGGGCGCGACATAGCCATACTCGATAACGCCCACCGGATGGAACTCACGGAAAGTAATGGCGCCATCATTGCCGCGGCTGGCCACGCCGGCCGAACCGCTCTCCTGCTGCGCCCCGTAGACCCAGTAGGGGAATCGGTTGTCGGTGATGGCGTGGTACATTTGCGCCGTGGGCTGGTTGTACCATGAACTCCAGGTCCTGCCGCTGTTCACGGTCACGATGGCGCCCTGGTCGCTGACCAGCAAAATGATTCCCGGGTAATTCGGATTGATCCAGATGTTTTGGTAATCGTCGCCGCCGGGCGCGCCGCGAATGCCCGTCCAGGTTTTGCCCCCGTCCGTGGACCGCCACGTCACCACGCTGGTGCTGTAAACAATGTCGGGATTCTTGGGGTCCACCCTGGGCACGGGCAGATCGCCGCCGCCAATACGCAACGCGGGGCGGCGGTCATCGGTGATCTTTGTCCAATTTTCTCCCGCGTCGTCGGAACGATAAATGCCCAGGGCGCCGTGAGGTGCGGCCGTGGTGGCGTAGAGGCGGGTCGGATCGCTCGGCGCGATGGCCACGTAGATTTGCTGCAAGCCATCCGGCAATCCCTTGCTGAGTTGTTTCCACGTTTCGCCGCCGTCGGTGGATTTGAAAAGGCCTCCATCGGGTCCCGCGTATTCGTTGTTGTCCTCCCATGGCCCGAGCCGGGAGTTCCAAAGCGATGCATAAATCACTTTCGGATCTTTGGGATCCATCTGAACGTCAGAGGCGCCGGTGTTCTCATTTTTGTAAAGAATCTTTTGCCATGTTGCGCCGCCGTCGGTGGAGCGAAAGATGCCTCGCTCTTCGCTCGGGCCGTAAGGATGGCCCAGCACTGCCGCAAATAATCGATTGGGATCGTGCGGGTCAACCACCAGTGCTGGAATCTGCTGGCCGTCGCGCAGGCCGAGATGCGTCCAAGTCTTCCCGGCGTCGGTGGATTTGTAAATCCCATCGCCCACGGAAAGGTCAGGGCGAAGTAAGCCCTCGCCGCTCGCAACGTAAACAATCTTCGGATCGGAGGGAGCGACGGCGATGGCGCCGATGGATTGGGTGGGCTGATCGTCGAAGATAGGATTCCACGTCCGGCCGAAATCATCCGATTTCCAGACGCCGCCGTCCACCTGCCCGACGTAAAAGACATTGGGCCGGCTCGGCACGCCGCACGCGGCTCGCGTGCGCCCGCCCCGGAACGGGCCGATGACGCGCCAGTGCATTTCCTGATAGAGCGACAGCGGATACTGCTGTGCGGGAACAATCTTCCCCGGCGAAAGCAAGAGGGCCGAAGCTAACAAGGTTAAACAGAGACGGCGGAGTTGAATCACGACAAGCCTCCCATTCATGATGACAGGATAATTGGCAACGCGACAAAGCATAAATCAAACCAGGTGCCGCCGGAAGAAATTATTGCGCACAGGGTCATCTTGACGGCGCCGCTGAGCGAGGGCAGGAGGGCCCTGGGGCCCCTCACCCGGACCCGCTCTGCTGGATCACCTTCTCCCCGGGGGAGAGGGTGATCTTTAAAGAGGGGGGTGTTTGCCGGAGGAGCAAGTATAACTTTGCAAGAGTTTACGGAATATTATTTCTGCGGCGACGGGAACTGGTTTTCAATTAGCCGCAGAGCGTCACCACGGTTTTGGATTTTCCCTTCCAGTTGCGCATCCTCCACAGCCGCGAGAATAGTTTTGAAGAGCGGGCCGGGCTTGTAACCGTGGGCTATCAGATCATCACCACGCAGGAGCGGAGCGGGCTTTACCTCTTCGGGCGGCGTCTCTGCCAACATGCGCCGCGCCATTTCATAATTCTCCAGATTGCGGTGGCTGGAGAGGCAATCCAAGCGATGGAGCTCCAAGTGCTCTCGAAATCCCTCCATCCGGATAAAGCGCAATTGCGTGGAGCGCTTCATCTTGGGAAAATCTTTAAAGCGCAGGTGATGGCGCACCAATTCCGCCACCCGTTCGGTATCGCGCGCCGGGAGTCGCAAGCGCGCGCAGATTTCTTCCGCCATTTTGGCTCCCACTTCCACGTGATTGTCAAAACGAATGCGCTCTCGAATGGTAAACGTGGGCGGCTTACCCACATCGTGCAACAGCACGCCCAGCGCCAGCGCCGGCGTGACCGTTTCCACGTTTACAGGAGTCGAGAGCCCTTCCAGCATCATCAAGGTGTGAATCCAAACATCGCCCTCGGGATGAAATTCAGGAGGTTGTGCCACCCCTTGCAGAGCTTTGATTTCCGGCAGGACTTCCTTCAGCAGTCCGGTTTCTTCGAGAAGCTCGAAGCCGCGGCGCGCCTGGCTTTCGGTGAGAATCTTCACGATTTCGTCCCGAACCCGCTCCGCGCTTACATCGCCGATGTCCGGTGCGAGCTTCTGAATCGCATCGAGCGCGGCGGGATCGAGTGTGAATTTGAATCGGGCGGCAAAACGCACGGCGCGCAACATGCGCAAACGGTCTTCGCTAAAGCGCAAAGCGGGATCGCCGATGGTCCGCAGTCGCCGCGCGCGAATGTCCGCCTGGCCCTCCACGTAATCGAGCACCTTCTTCGTCTCCGGATCGTAGAGCAAGCCGTTGATAGTGAAGTCGCGCCGCGCAACGTCCTCCTTCGCCGTCTCCGAATATCGGACCGCGCTCGGGTGGCGGCCGTCGGCGTAAAGACCGTCGCTCCGGAACGTGGCCACCTCCACGTTGCCATCCGCGCGCGGCACCATCACCACGCCGAATTGCGCCCCCACGGTGAGACTTTCAGGAAATAGTTTCACCACCTGGTCCGGCGTGGCGCTGGTGGAGATGTCAAAATCTTTGGGCTCGCGGCCCATTACCAGATCGCGCACGCATCCGCCCACCAGGTACGCCTGATGACCTTCACGGCGCAATTGGCGCAGAATATCCAGGGCGGCTTGCCCAAGCGAATTGAATTTCGCATCCATCGGAATGTATTACAGCCCATTCCGCCCAAGGACGCAAGGTGGGGAGGAAGCAGGAAGGGAATGCAAGGGCAGGCGGACCCCAATGCAATACGTGGCCCGGCCCGCACTCCCGGCGCTAACGCCGGAGTTTGAGCGCCGATTCCACGCGGCGGAGCATAAAGACGTCTTCCTTGTTGTAGGCGAGCAATTCGGCGAGCACGATTGGGTTGCCGGACGCTTTGTATTGCCGCCAGGTTTCCTGCGCCCACAGGCCGTCTTTGCCGGGAAGCTCGCGCTTCAAGCCCAGCGTCTCTTCAACTTTCTTCAAGCCGCCGTAGAGGCCTGCCTTCCAACATTCCGGGCACAAATCGGTGTGGGGAAATTCGCGGTCAAGTACCACGCCCAGTTGCGCGGCGATGACGGGGAAATCAAATCCAGTATAGCCTTTCACTGCGTCCGGAATGGAGCGGCCATTGAAAGTAAAAAGCCGATCGATTCCGGCAAGCGCTCCCATCACCGCGGCTTTGGAGATCTGGTCGCCCACCAGTTGTACAAAAGAGTCGTCCGCCCCCGCCACCACCCGGATGCCCACCACTGTCAGTTCGTGGTTCTTGCTGTCACGAAACAAGCGCTGGTCAGTGAACCGGCCAACGTAGTTTGTTTCAATGTCCAGGTAAGCGGGCTTCATGGCTTTGGTTCCAGACCTACCTTAACAGGGATTCAACCTTCCCGCACTGGGGAAATGGTTGGAGAAAATCGGGAAGTGGCCGGCCTTTCACTCCCGTCCCAAAAACCGTCGCCGGGGTTTGGATTGGGCTGCTCCTTCGACGGGATCCTCGATGGAGCGCGCCAGTTTGACGGCGTCAAACCCGTAGCGCCGGCGGAGTTTATCGGTGGCATCGAGAACCCGGTCGAGTTTTTCCCGCTTGGGCGCATCCAGCAGGTTGAGTTGGAAGACTTCGCGCTCGAGATTCGAAGCCTTCACACCCACCAAACGGATTTTTCGCCGTCGGTTCCAGATGCCGTCCAGAAGTCGAATCACATTTTCAAAGATAATGGAATCAAGGTGAGTGGGTTCATCCAGCGACACATCCCGCGTATGCGTCTCAAACCCGGCAAAGCGAATCTTCAGTCCCACAGTGCGTGCAAACAGTTTGTGATCACGGAGACGCTGGGCCACGAGCTGAGTGAGGTAAGAGAGGGTGCGCTCGATTTCCCCGCCCTCTGCCGTATCCGCGCCGAACGTGATTTCGTGGCTGATGGATTTCGGCTCTTCCTGATAGGCGTAGGCGCCCGTGTCTTCGCCCAGCGACTTTGTGTAAAGGTATTCCCCCCACTTGCCTAACTGGTCTTTCAATTTGGGCAGGCCAAAATTCTGGAGATCGCCGATGGTTGCGATCCCGAGCGATAGCAAGTGCGGTTCGGTAACTTTACCGATTCCCGGCATACGCCGCACGGGGAGAGGCGCCAGGAATTTGGCCTCGCAACCGGGCAGGATGTAAAGCAGGCCGTGGGGCTTGGCCTGGTCGGAGGCAATTTTCGAAACCAGGTGCGAAGTGGATGCGCCCACTGAACAATTCAAACCGGCTTTCTCTTTCACTGCCCGAATCAGGCGGTCGCCGGCGCGTAGCGTGGAGCCGTGCAGAAGCTCGCAGCCCGTCAGGTCAAGATAGGCTTCGTCAATCGAAACCATCTCGACCACAGGAGTAAACTCGTCGAAAATCCGGTGGACTTTTTGCGAATACTCCGAATACTTTTGGTAATGCCCGCGCAGAAATATGGCGTGAGGGCAAAGTTTTTTCGCCTGGCTGATGGGTTGCGCGGAGTGGACTCCGAATTTTCGCGCCTCGTAACTGGCCGCCGCCACCACGCCGCGGCCGTCCGGGTCCGCTCCCACCACCACCGCTTTGCCTTTGAGCGAGGGATCTTCAAGCTCCTCCACCGAAACGAAGAAGGCGTCCATGTCGACGTGGAGAATCCGGGGAGTTGGGCCATGACCTGATTGGATCATTGACTCATTGTAATTCTTTTTCTGATGGCTCAGTGCATCAATGACTCAATGGGTCAATCCTGCTCACCCAGCTCTCTTTCTGGCAATCACGACGCGGGGAATTCCGGCCAAGTCCGGCCGAACTTCCACATCCGTCCAGCCCGAAGTAGCTCCGACCCCGCATGAGGGGTCGGCACCTCGTCCTGCCGGCCCCAAGGCCGGCGCAACTTGAGGCTCAAGGAGCGACAGCACTGCCTCGCGCATATTGTAACCAATCTCCACCGCCAGGTAACCACCGGGCTTGAGCACCTGGAGGGCTTGGGGAAACAGTCGGCGATACATTTCGTCGCCATGTTCGAGATCGCCCCACGCTAAGCGCGGCTCAAATTCGCGGACCTCGCGCTGCACTTTGTCGCGCTCATCGTGAGCCACATAAGGAGGATTGGAAACCACGAAATCGAAAGAGGAGAAGAAATCGGCGTCCAGGAAGCGGGAGAGCAAATCACTTTCGAGAAATTTCACACGCTCCGGCATGGCCAGGCGCAAGGCGTTGGTGGAAGCCACCACCAGCGCGGAACGCGAAATATCCGCGCCGAAGATCAGGGCGCGCGGAAACTCCGAGGCCAGCGCCAGCGCGATGCATCCGGAGCCGGTGCCCACATCCACAATCCGCAAGCGCGCATCTTTCGTCACACACCGGGGGGCGGCAAGATCGAGGACGGCTTCCACCACGTGTTCGGTCTCGGGCCGCGGGATCAGCACCTCAGGCGAGACCTCAAAATCCAGGCCCCAGAATTCCTGATGGCCGGTGATGTATTGAGTGGGCTTGCCGCTGGCCCGCTCCTCAATCAAGCGGAAGTATCTATCGGCGATCTCGGAGGAAATTTCGATTTCCAGATGGGAGTGGAGGTAGCCGCGGTCGCGGTCGAGCAAGTGCATCAACAGGAGGTCCGCCGCCAATTGGGCCGAGGGGACGTGGTTTTCCAAAAGTGTTTTAAGGCCCGTTCGCAACGCCGCACGGATTTCCATGGTTCAAACAGTCAAGGCAGCAAGCCCTTGTGCCCCGAGCCATTTGCGGGCAAGGACTAACTAAGAAGCTTGGAACAATGACTGGACGGCCCGCGTGCCAGTTGGACTCCGCGCACATTTACTCGCGGCCACCCGGCGGTGTCCCGCCCCCGTTCTGGGCATGATCGATCAGCGCCTGAACAATTTCATCGAGCTTGCCGTCCATCACCCGGTCAAGCTGATGGAGGGTGAGCCCGATGCGGTGGTCGGTCACGCGATTCTGGGGGAAATTGTAGGTTCGGATTTTCTCACTGCGGTCCCCCGAGCCGATTTGGGAGCGCCGTTCTTCGGTGATTTTTTTCTGCTGTTCCTGAAGTTTCATTTCATACAAGCGCGAACGGAGCACCCGCAAGGCCTTGGCGCGGTTCTTGATCTGCGATTTCTCGTCCTGACAGGAAACAATGGTTCCGGTGGGCAGGTGGGTGATGCGCACGGCCGAGTAAGTGGTGTTCACGGATTGCCCGCCGGGGCCGGAAGAGCAAAACGTGTCCACGCGGATATCCTTGGGATCAATCTGGATTTCCACCTCGTCGGCTTCAGGCAACACGGCCACGGTGATGGCGGAGGTGTGGATGCGTCCCTGCTGCTCGGTCGAGGGAACGCGCTGCACCCGGTGCACGCCGCTTTCGTATTTCAAGCGACCGTAAACCTTGCGGCCTTCGATCAGGGCGATCACTTCCTTCATGCCGCCAACACCGGAAAGACTTGAGGAGAGTTCCTCCACCCGCCACCCCTGCGCCTCCGCGTAGCGCGAGTACAATCGAAACATTTCCTGGGCGAACAGCGTGGCCTCGTCTCCGCCCGTTCCGGCGCGGATTTCGAGGATCACGTTTTTTTCGTCGTTCGGGTCGCGCGGGAGCAGCAGGATTTTTAATTCCTCGTCCACCTGCGTCGCGCGTTTCTGAAGTTGTTCCAGCTCGTCATGTGCCAGAGCCTTCATTTCAGGGTCCCCGGATGACTCGCCGATCAACGTGCGGGTCTGGGCGAGCGATTTGTCCAGTTCTTTCCACTCGCGAAATTTTTCCACCACCTCACGAATTTCGGCGCTCGCCTTGGCGGCTTTCTGATACCGGGCGGGATCGGCCAACACTTGTGGGTCGCTAAGCTGAGCCGTCAGCTCGTCATACTTCTTCTCGAGATCCGCGAGTTTTTCCGATTGTTGCATGGGATTGAAATCAAGTACTAAAAATTAGAAATTAAGAATGAATATCACCTTACGGCGAACTGTCATCCTGAGTCCCGATCGAACCGGGACGAAGGATCTTTTTCATTTCCGTTTTACAAATGGATTCGAAAAGTCAGGCCGGAATCCTACGCCACCACCAGTTCCCCGCCCCGGCTCTTTTCCAGTTCCATGGCTGAATCCAGAGCCCTTACGGCGGTCTCGATTTGTCCGTCGTTCGGTTCCTTGGTGGTGATGCGTTGCAGCCACAGCCCGGGTAGCGAAGCCATCCGCCAAAGGGTCCCGCTCGATTTGGCAGCGAACCGGATGAACTCGTAGGAGACGCCGGCGATCACGGGGAGCAAAGCGATACGCCCGATAAACTTTCCCGCGAACGACTGGAAGGGCAGAAACATGTAGACCACCATGGCGATGCCCATCACCACCAGAAGAAAACTTGTTCCGCAGCGCGGGTGGAAGCGCGTGCACTCGCGGGCGGCGGCAACATCGGCGCGCCCCAGTTTTTCAAAACACCACACCACTTTGTGCTCGGCGCCGTGATACTCAAAAATTCTCTTGATGTCTTTCAACTGTGCCAGCGCCGCGAGAAAGCCCAGGAAAAGCACGATGCGGATGGTTCCGTCCACCAGGTTGAACACCACCAGGTTCCCGGCGGGCGCCCAGCGGCCCTTCACCAGCGTGGCAAGATAGAGCGGCAGCAGTTTATAAAATAGAATAAAGAACCCGAGCGAGAAGGCGAGATTCACCGTCATCAACCAGTTGCTCAGTTCGGGCTTCTTTTCTTTCTTCTGCCCGGACTCCTCAGCCTTAGGATCTTCCAGCGCCGCTTGGGCGGAATATCGCAGTGCCTTGATCCCCAGCACCATGGCCTGCCCCAGAACACCCAGCCCGCGCAGCACGGGATATTTGAGCCAGGCATGTTTATCCGAAGGCCGGTCCAGGAACTCTTGGGTGACCGCCAGTGAACCGTTGGGTCGCCGGACCGCCACGGCAAAACTGTGCGGTGAGCGCATCATCACGCCCTCGATCACCGCCTGGCCGCCCACCAGGATTTCTTCCGGTCCCTGGAGAAAAGGCAGCAGGAGCAGCCTTCCCATCCGGCGCCCCAGCCACCTAATTTTATGATTAATTCTTCCCATCTCAATCCCTGTCAGAAAACCCCATCGCCCCATTTGACACCCGGTGATGCACTCGTTTGAACCCCAGCCTTGCCAACACGAACCCACCCCCGGCTCAGGTCTCGCGGACCGCCGGGCCATTTCGCCTCCGCGATGATTAGATGCGCGTTTTCAAGCTAAGAGTCAGAATAACCGGATTGGCCGCAGAGTGTCAATTCAGGCCGCGCGCATTCCACGCATCATCGATTTGATTTTTGGATGGAGGGCAGTATAATGCCATCCTGACCGTGAAATTATTGCGGGCTCCTCCGATTAGAGGTCTATGCCAATGATGGGTGCGGCGCCGCGTTTGGGCGACTTGATTGACGATCATTGTCCCCGCTGCAAGCTTTTGCTGAACCACGCCATCGCCAGCATGATGGAAGGGAAGGTGGCGAAGGTCATTTGCCAGACTTGCCTCACCGAACACCCTTACCTTTATCAGGATGGCGCCAAAAGGAAGAAGCCGCCGGGCGGACGCGAAACCCTGTTTGACCAGATCCTGGCACACGGAGGGCTGGCCCCGCAACCGGAAGAAGTTCCGGTCAAGAAAAAGAAAACCTCACCCGCCGCCCGATCCGGCCGGGGGCCAAAGGATAAAAACTCGCCTAAAGTTAAATGACGGCGGCCGGCTGTTTCAGGGAACATCCCGTCCCAGCACTTTGACCTCGTCCACTGACTTCAATTCATAGCGACTGCCGCTCCACTCGATGCGGCGCGTCAGGCCGGCCACCATAAAATTAAATAGCATGATCCAGGGAACCAGTGGCGTCAGTTGCCAATATCGGGAGCCGAGGCGGGAGAGAACGGGCTGCTCTTCAGGGAAAATTTCGCGCGCCACCACCGTGCGAATATTGCCCTTTACAAAACCCAAGACCAGGATGGCCAGAAGCATGGCACCCATCGTCATCCGCGTTGGATTCGAGATTCCCGGGAGAAGGAGCAATACCAACCCCCATAGGAAGGTGCCGCAGTAAAGGCAATTGGCGGCGAGCCCCAGCGTCCAAAAGCGGACGGCATAGACGCGGGTGAGGATAATCTGACGATTGGACCAGTGAATGAATTCGAGAAAGGAGGAGTCCTCACGGGAGGCAACCAGGCAACGCGGCTCGAAGCGAATCCAGCCGCGCGCGTCACGCACCGCGCGGTAGACGCCATAATCGTCACTGACCGTGCATGCCCAATAGCGTTCTGCGATCCGGAGCCGCTTGAAATCCTCGGCACGAAGCGCCATGGAACCACCCCAGGCGAAATTGTCGCGGTGTTCGCCGAGCAACGTGGCGATGGAAGTGTCCCACGCCGCCCGCAACTGGGAAACAAAACCAGTGCCGGGAAGATACCAGCGGAAACCGGTGCTTACCGTCACTTTCTTGTCGGCTAGCGGCGCAACGAGCGCGCGCAGCCAATCTTCGCCGGGCCGCGCGTCGGCATCGGCGAAGGCCAGGACCGAGGCCTCCGAGTCCACCGCGGTGAGTCCGCACAAAAGGTTATTCACCTTTTCGCCCCGAACCTCGGAAAGCCCAGCCTCCAAAAGCACCGTGCGAGGTGGGGGGAACTTGCGCGGCACTCCCGCCCGGGTCACGTTTTCGAGCAAATTCAGCAGCGCGGCGTGGGCCGGATCCTGAGCGGTGGCAACGACAAAGATCAGTTGATAGGCGGGATAGTCCTGGGTCATAAACCGCGAAAGGTTTTCTTCGAATCCCGGGATCATCCCTTTACAGGGTATGATCACTGCGGCGCGCGGAGAAAATTTTCGCACCGGCCGGAGGCGACTGCTTCGAACGTAATGAAGGAAGCGAAAGCCGTCTCGAAGTGCGGCGATGCTCTGCGCCGCAAGAAGTAGTGCGAAAAATGAAAAAACCTCAACCAGCCAGGGTAATCCCAGAAACTTGACCTCCATGTGACAGGACAGAGAATGACACGCGGGAAAAAACGAAGTCTAGCATACCCTGAAAAGGCATCTCAAAATCCCCGCCACGAGGTAATCAGTTCACCATAAATTTTGGAATGGGGATTGTTTCATGCTCATTTTGGAAATCGTGCTGGGCACGGCGTTTCTGCTCTGGTTGGCTTTGGCCATGTTTTTGGTTTGGGGCACCCACGGCGCCACCATTTTACGTCCCGGACAGGCGGCCGCGATTCCCATGCCTCCGCCCAAAGTCTCCCTGATCGTTCCGGCGCGTAATGAGGAACACGCCCTCCGGGATGCGATGGCATCCTTTGTTGGGCTCGATTATCCGGATTATGAAGTAATTGTGGTTGACGATGGCTCCACCGACGGAACGGGCCGAATCGTGGACGAGTGGGCAGCCAGTCCTGCCAGTCGAGGGCGGGTGCGGGTGATTCACAACCAGGAACTACCCGCCGGTTGGGCAGGAAAAGTTCACGCCTTGACTTTAGCGGCTCGCGTGGCCACTGGCGAATGGATTCTGGCCACGGATGCCGACGTGGTTTTTCATCCCGAACTTTTGAAGCTGGCCGTTTCTCTCGCACTCGAAAAGGGCGCCCAATTGGTCTCGGTGATGCCGGAAATGGAACCGGGCGGCTTTTGGGAAAAAGCCGTGTTGCCGGCGTTCAGCCTGCTTCTCGCGTCTCTCTTCCCGCCCCGGCTGGTGAACCGTCCGGGCTCTCCGCGCGCCCTTGCCGCGGGAGCTTTCATTTTAATGCGGCGCCAGGATTTCGAAGACTTGGGCGGTTATGAACCGATCAAGAATGTTGTAATCGAAGATCTGCGCATGGCTGAACGCTTCAAAAAACACGGCCGGCGCATTTACCTCGCGGCCAGCCGCGGGTTATTCCGAACCCGGATGTATAGCGGCTTGGGCGAGCTATGGGAAGGCCTTAGCCGAAGCGCTTTTGAAGGGGCGGGGTGTTCGGTGGCGAAAGTTTTCGGGGGCGTCGCGGTCGGGATCTGGGTGGGTGTCTTGCCGTGGGTCGCATCCGTCTGCCTGCTCTTCGCGCGCCTTCCGTCAGGACATTTCGCGGGTGGCCACTTCGCATTTGCACTGGCTGTGGCGACCTGCCTCGAAAGTGCTTTGGTTTACTTGCCCCTCATACTTTTTCTTCGGGTGCCCATCGTCTATGTTTTCACTTTGCCGCTTGCGGCGCTGTTTTATTCCGGCGTGGCGTTGAATTCAATGTACAGGAGTCTGTTTGGCTCCGGGGTGCCGTGGAAGGGGCGGAATTATCGCCCCTCCAGGTGACGGATGACCTGCCCGCCCAGTGGCCCATCAGGCAAAGCAGCCTGCGCAGGGTAACTCCAGGCCCATTTCTGTTAATATGAACCGAGTTGACTGGCTCGGGGTGCAGCCCAATGTTTTCGCGCCACAACCGTGTAATCGGTTTATTTTATCTCGCTGTCGACGCCATGCTCGCCCTGGCGAGCTTCGCGCTGGCCTATTGGATTCGCTTGCATGGGGCCAGCCTGCGCCCGTTGTATCAGCTTTCCAATTACTTCTGGATTGTTCCCCTTTGCGCCGGGCTCTGGGTGGGCGTGGGCATTGTGCTGGGTGTTTACCGAGAAATCCGCGAGGAAGAACTGCGGCGCGCATTTCTTGACCCGATCAAAATCGGATTCATCGCGACCACGCTTCTCTTTGCCTTTACCTACGCACTTAAACTTGAGTACATCAGCCGTTTGCTGCTGGTCTTATTTGCCGCGCTCGACTTGGTGGCCATGATCCTGTTCCGACTGGCGGGCCGTCGGTTCAGTGAACCTTTGCGGCGGGCATTTGCGGGTCTTCGCCATTTTCTCCTGGTGGGCGATACGCGCGAGGCCCGGGAAATCGCGCAGCTTATCGAAGCCAATGAAAGTCGGGGCATGCGCCTGTTTGCGCTTGTCCAGGTGGGGGCGGAGCCTGCTGCGGGGACGTCGAGAAACGCGGCTGCCTCCCCCGCACCGGGACTGCGCCGCGAATATCCCGTCTACGCCCTGGAAAAAATTCCCGAACTACTTCGCCGCCACGTCATCGACGAAGTCATTTTCGCGGTGTCGAAGGATGAACTGGAAAATGTGCAGGAAGCGCTGTTGGCTTGCGAGGAAGAGGGCGTCAGGACGCGATTGCTTCTCAGCTTTTTGCCCCACGTGATTTCAAAAGTCCAATTGGACCGTCTGCAAGAAATGTCTTTACTCACCTTTTCAACCACCCCCGAAAGCGAAGACCTTCTGCTCCTCAAGCGCGTGGTGGATTTCATGATGGCTCTGGCATTTCTGGTCGCGCTTTCCCCGCTCTTTTTGGTTCTGGCGATCCTGATCAAGCTGACCTCGCGCGGCCCGGTTCTCTACCGGCAGACCCGTTGCGGCCTGGGCGGGCGGAAATTTACCGTGTACAAATTCCGTTCCATGCGCGCGGGCTCAGACTTGTTGCGCGATGAGCTGGTCGCATTGAACGAAATGGACGGACCGGTGTTCAAAATCAAAAACGACCCGCGCTGCACGGCGGTGGGCGCGTTCATGCGCAAGTTCAGTCTGGATGAACTGCCCCAGTTGGTGAATATTCTGAAAGGGGACATGTCCTTCGTGGGCCCGCGCCCGCCCCTGCCCGAAGAGGTGGAAAAGTACGAGCGCTGGCAGCGTCGTCGCCTTCGAATGCATCCAGGGCTTACCTGTCTGTGGGCGCTCGAAGGGCGCAATCAACTCAACTTCAAACGCTGGATGGAGCTGGACCTCGAATACATCGATCACTGGTCGCCTTTGCTAGACTGGAAAATTATTCTGAAAACAATCCCCGTTGTCCTGCTGGGACGCGGTGCAAGTTGAGCGCATCCAAATACCTCAGGCCGGATTCCCAGAAACCTTGCTAACCCAAGGCCGCATCATAGGCCGCCAGCAACGTTTTCTTTTCAATTTGCCAATCCAATTTTTCCTCGATCCGCTTGCGTGCCCGCTCGCCGAGGTCGCGGCGCAACTGCTCTGAATCCAGGAGTTTCATCATTTGCGCGGCAAAATCCACAGGATCATTGGGCCTGGCATAGAGTGCCGTATCGCCCGCCGAGCGTCGCCCTTCGGTAAGATCATAAAGGACCACCGGACGGCCAAACGCCATGTACTGAAGAATTTTATTCATGGTGGATTTATCATTCATGGGATTCGCGGGGTCAGGGGCGACACAGACGTCCGCCGTGCAAAGGTAGGCGGCAAGCTCGTCCTCGGGAAGCCGGCCGGTAAATTTCACCCATTCATTCAGTCCTTTCTGTGCGGTGAGTGCCTTCAACCGCAGTAACTCGGTCCCCGAGCCAATCATGACAAAAAGTGTATTGCGACGATTTTGGGTCTTGACCATGTATTCCACGGACTCCAGGAGCAAATCCAGCCCGTCCTGAAATCCCATCACTCCGACATAAGCAATCAAGTTGGTTTTGCCTTCCTTCAAATCGTTGTGCGGCGGTACGCGGTGAACGTGATTGAGGTCGGGCAGGCTGCGCACCACGAAGACCTTTTCGGGACTCTTGCCGCCGCGCCCCATTGCGATTTCGCGGTAGGACTCATTGGTGGCAATTGAAACGGCCGCGGTCCGGAACGACCACCGCTCGGCCAGGCAGACCAGCCTATAAAACAGGCCGCGCTTCTTGAATTTCGCTTCGAAGAGTTCGGGATTCAAGTCATGGTGATCGAAAATGAATCGTACGCCAAAGAGTTTAAACACGAGACCGATCAGAAATATCGTATCGGGCGGATTGGCAGCTTGCAGAATGCGGAAACGCGTCCTCCGATAGATGCGGACCGCGAGGAAGAGTTCAATGGCCAGGGCCCAGGTGTATTCCGCCACATAACCCAGGAGCCTGGAGGCCTCCCAAAGCTTGTGCCGGTATATTTCAATCCCCTCCAGCCTCTCGTAGCTGCTTTCAAATCCCTTTCCCTTGGGACAGATAATGGAAACTCCGTAACCGGCATCGCGCAACGCGCGCGCCTCCTGCCAAATACGCCGGTCGAATGGGACGGGAAGATTTTCTACGATGATGCAGATTGAAACCGAGGGAGTAGGGAGTGGGGTGTCCGGAGATTTAAGATTAGAATTACGCATTAAGAAATCCGTGCAAACTTTTCTGACGACTTGTCTCCAAGCCCTCACTTCTTGACCATAGTTCAAAATTAACCAGCGCCCAAAGTTGTTTCTGCCGGTCGCGCACACCGGTGAAATGTTCCCGGACAAACTTTTCCATAGCTGCTTTGGAGAAGTATCCCCGCGTTCGCGCATGGGGCGAAAGCACCAGATCGCCCACCATCGACTTCAATTCTTTCCTGAACCACGGCCCGACGGGCACCGCGAACCCCATCTTCCGGCGGCGCAAAGTTTCGGGCGAAAGATACGGTTTCAGGGCGCGGCGCAAAAGGACTTTGGTCTGAAATCCATGAGTGAGCAACCGGCTGGGGATTTTCGCCGCCAGCTCCACCAGTTTGTGATCGAGAAAGGGTACGCGTTCCTCGATGCTGGCCGCCATCGTCATTTGGTCTCCGCGCAGGAGTAAATTATCCGGCAGCCAGATTTTCAAATCTGCATAAAGCATTCGCTTCAAAGCCGAGCGACTGCGGGCCTTTTCCAGCGTTTCCTGAAAAATACGAGCCGGATGCGAGTCGTCCACTTGCGCCAGAAATTCGGCGGCAAAAAGGGCCTCCCGCTCCGGGCGCGAAAACGAAGCGAACCAGGTTGCTGACCGCTCCCCTTCATTTTGAATAGAAAGCGTCTCCAGCGCCAATTTAACACGCCTTTGCCGGTAAGGCAGCCAGCGAACTATCGCCTCCACAATATTTTTCGGGAGGGCGGAAACCATACCGGCCATCCGGTCGGCGGCGTACTTGGGATAACCGGCGAACAGTTCGTCGCTCCCCTCTCCCGCCAAAACCACTTTTACGCTTCGTGCGGCGAGCTGCGAAATTTTATATAAAGCTACATCCGTGGGTTCGGCCACGGGCTCCCCGCGGAATGCCACCAGGCGCGGCAGTTCGGCTGCCATGTCGTCCGCCGTCACCACCAGTTCCTGATGGTCGGTGTTATGGCGCTCCGCCACGCGCCGGGCGTAGGGCAATTCGCTGAAGCCGGGCTCGCGAAATCCCACCGAAAAGGTTTTGAGCGGACGCGCGCCCAGCTCCGCCATGAGCGCCACCACGGCGCTGGAATCCGTGCCGCCGCTCAGGAACGCGCCCAGGGGCACATCCGAAATCAGGCGGAGCCGGATGGCTTCCCGAAGGTGTTCCACCACTTCCTGTGCCAGGGCGTCCAGCGAGGCGGGCTCTTCTTCTTCGGCGGGAATATCCCAGTACATCTGGGAGCGTGTGCCGCCGGCAACCGCGGTCAAAAAGTGTCCAGGCAGGAGTTTTTCAACGCCTCGATAAAAAGTGTGTGGCGCAGGAACGTACCGGAAGCCGAAGAAGTCGTAGACCGATTGCGGATCGACCTCAAGCGGTTGCCCGCACAATTCGCGCAGGGCGCGCAACTCGGAAGCGAAAATAATCCGCCCCGGTTCGCGACGATAATAAAGCGGCTTCACCCCCAGGCGGTCGCGGGCCAGTAAAAGGCGCCGCTTGCGGCAGTCCCACAAAGCAAAAGCAAACATACCCCGCAAGTGATCGATGCAGTCAAGATCGTGCTCTTCATACAGGTGGAGGATGGTCTCGGTGTCGCTGGAAGTCTGGAACTGGTGGCCTCGTGCTACGAGCCTCCGGCGCAATTCCCGGTAATTATAAATTTCACCATTGAAAGTGATCCAAACCGTCCGGTCTTCGTTGGCAATGGGCTGGTGCCCTCCGGGAAGGTCAATGATGCTCAGGCGGCGGTTGCCGAGGCCCAGTTCGCCGTCAATATAAAAGCCCTCGTCATCGGGCCCGCGATGCGCCATCGCGTCCGTCGCCCGCTTCAGAGATACCCTGTCCGCGGGGGCGCGTGATTCAAAATTAAACATTCCGCAAATGCCGCACATAAAAGAAGTTATCAGTTGTCAGTTTTCAGTTCTCAGCCAGCTTAAGAGTTAAAATTCAAAAGCATAAAGGAAAACACAAAAACTCACTTTTAACTTTTGACCTTTGACTTTTGACTTTCACCTTTTCTCGCAAATCCATCCCCACAATCAGGGAGCAACAAGTGGAACAGTGTCATCGCCTGGGCGCGCGGGTAGGAGCGCGTATCTCGCAATAAACCATAGTCGCCGGTTGAAAACCCAAAGCTTCCGTCGGGGCGCTGACGGGCGAGGCAGCGCCCATAGCAGCGCTGGCTCAATTCGGCCGCGTCGGGCAGGCCGTATTGCGCACCTTCGTGCAAAGCCGCCGCCAAGACTGCACTGTAGTAATCCACTTCCGGCCCCCCGCCTCCCGTGGTGAAGCAGTCCGTGGCGCTCGCACCGGAGGGCAGCACGCCGCGGGCAAGGAAGCCGGCCAGTTTGGCAATGATGGACGGCGCTCGCGTTCCCGGCCGAAGCGAATCCACCCAGGCGAGTTTAAGAAATTGAAAAGCGTTGTATTGGAAGCAGAGATAGTGGACGCGTTCGCGTTCGTAAGTGCTTTCCACAATGTAAGGCAGTTCGCCCGAATCGAGTTGGGCATCGGCGACGAAATCGAGCAGGGCGTCAAAGTGTTCCAGAAATCGCTCCTCGCCGCCCGCCTTCCAAAGCCTTGCAAAAAGCCAGGCGGCCTCCACCGAGTTGTTGAGGACTTTGCCGCGCGGGCGGTGATAATAATTGATGGCCTTTCCCGAGCTGTGATTCTGAAACCCGATATGATGAATGAGGTATTCGTACCAGCGTACTGCCGCCTGAAGCAGGCCCGGGCGGGGTTCACGGGCGTAGGACGCAAGCAGTGCGATGGCGCCCCAATCGCCCTCAACCGTGGCCACCAGGTTTTTCCTCTCGCGCAACGGATAAAGCCAGAACCCCTCGGGCTGTTGCAACTGGCGCGTCGCCTCCGTGCACCCCAGGGCGATTTCCCGATAATGCTTTACTCCGGTGGCTTCAAACAACATCCAGTTGGACAGAACCCAGTAACCCTGGGTTTGAATGAACACGAAATGGTCCCGCCAGGGAATAAAGGGAAGCGCGCTCTTGAAGAAGCGCCAGGCACGCAAATTGAATCGGACGCCGCTGTCCGGCCCGGTAAGCAGGCCGCGCTTGTAATGCGCCTTGAGCAGATGCGCGTGCAAGCGTTCCGCCGAATTGAAGAGCTGGTCGCGATCCACCATCTCGCTCAGAGTTTAAACGATGGCTTCGATTTCCGCTGCGATTTTAAAATCTTGAACCCGGTCGGGGACCGGGGATGGCTGGGGACAGTCTTTCCCCATTCTCCGGCATTGCCGTCTATAATCAGTCCGAAATGTGTGGCATCGCCGGTTTCATCAGCTCGACTTCCTCTGCCGCCGGACCATGGACTGAAATCGTCGGCCGGATGACTGACCAAATTGCCCATCGAGGGCCTGACGATTCCGGCGCCTGGGTGGATGCCGAGCGCGGAGTCGCACTCGGCTCGCGGCGACTGGCGATCGTGGACCTAAGCCAGGCCGGACATCAGCCCATGCTTTCATCCTGTGGCCGTTTCGTAATCGCCTTCAATGGTGAAGTGTACAATTTTTCCTCCCTGCGCGAGGAGCTTACACCGAGAGGTCACAAATTTCGCGGCCACTCTGACACCGAGGTCATCCTGGCCGCCATCGCCGAGTGGGGCTTGGAGGCGGCGGTGATGAAATTTGTGGGCATGTTTGCCTTCGCCGTTTGGGACCAGCCGCTTCGCACTTTGCACCTGGTCCGCGACCGCCTGGGCATCAAGCCGCTCTACTACGGCTGGGCCGGCAAAACTTTTCTATTTGGTTCGGAGCTGAAGGCGCTCCGCGCCCATCCTGATTTTGTTCCGAAGATCAATCGGAATGCCATCGCGTTGTACATGCGCTACAACTACATTCCCCAGCCCTTCTCCATCTACGAGCGGACTTTCAAGTTGCCCCCCGGGTGCATCCTCAGCGTTCCAGTGGTTGATCATTCATTTCCGGCACAAATCAAGCCGTCGCCCTACTGGTCCGCCAAAGAAATCGCCGAGCGTGGACTGGCCCATCCCTTCGTCGGAACGGAGGTCGAGGCGGTCGAGCAGTTGGATTCACTTTTGCGAGACTCGGTCAAGCTGCGCATGATTGCCGATGTCCCATTGGGAGGATTTCTTTCCGGCGGTATTGACTCCTCAACGATTGTCGCTTTAATGCAAGCGCAAAGCAGCCGGCGGGTGGAGACGTTTACGATCGGGTTTGCTGAATCACAATACAACGAGGCCGAACACGCCAAAGCGGTAGCCGCGCATTTGGGGACCGATCACACGGAATTGTATGTGACACCCCAGGAAGCGCAGGCGGTGATTCCCAAACTTCCTCTCTTTTACGACGAACCTTTTTCCGACTCTTCTCAGATTCCCACTTATCTCGTATCCGAGTTGGCGCGGCGGCACGTAAGCGTGAGCCTCTCCGGCGATGGCGGTGATGAATTGTTTGGCGGATATCCCCGCTACTTCCGGTCCCATGCACTTTGGAAAAAGATGCGATGGCTTCCTCGCCCGGCCCGGCGTGTGATGGCGAGCCTGATTTCAGCTCCAAGCCTGAGTATGTACAACCGTCGATTGAGTTGGCTTGCTCCCTGGACGGATCGATTTGGCCGGCCGGCAACGGTCGGCGAAAAAATGTATAAACTGTCGGAAGCGTTGACTGCGGACAGCCGCGAAGCCCTCTACCGGCACTTTGGATCCCATTCCAAACGGCCAGTGGATCTGGTGCTGGGATCCACGGAGCCGATGGTAGCCCTCACCGATTCTTCCCAGTGGGCGGCGCTGCCGGATTATTTTCAGCAGATGATGTTCTTCGACACCATCACCTACCTGCCGGACGACATTCTGACCAAAGTAGACCGAGCCAGCATGGCCGTCAGCCTGGAAGCGAGGGTGCCGATGATCGATCATCGGGTGGTGGAGTTTGCGGCCCGCGTTCCTGCGGCGATGAAGATTCGCAATGGCACGGGCAAGTGGCTGCTCCGACAAGTGCTTTATCGTTATGTGCCCAGGGATTTGATTGAACGTCCGAAAATGGGTTTTGGCGTGCCCATTGACGCCTGGCTCCGCCAACCGCTTCGCGATTGGGCCGAGGCGCTTTTGAATGAAAACCGGCTGAAACGCGAAGGTTATCTTAATCCCGCGCCCATCCAGAAGATTTGGGCAGAACACCTCTCCGGCGAACGCAACTGGGCGGACTTGCTCTGGGATGTGCTGATGTTTCAGGCGTGGCGCGAGCGATGGGTTTGAGATTGTTCCCCCGGAGATTACCTGCCCTTCAGGATTGTACCCAAGACCTTCTCGCAGCGAGGGAACAAGGAAGTGCCGCCATCAACGAGCCGCCTGACTGATGATACGGACTACTCTCGATTTGGAGAAAATCTGGTAGTTATCCCGTGTGACAGCCCGAACCGAGACGCCAAGTACGGCCTCTTCTACGAGTACTCCGTTCCCCAGCCAAGAGGATGTTCCTCGATATGGGGTTAAGACGCAATCATAGAAGGGCAATAGCATGTCTTCTAGGCGACAAGGGATTCAAGTTGGTGTAACCAACCATCAAAATGGGGGCATTCGGCGCGAATTGGGTCCAACCCAATTTCCAAAATCGCAAGTGTGCCAAAAAGAGGCTTGTTGTAACTCGGCACGAGCTTCTCGACACGCTTGGACGGCGCAGTGACAGGTGAATCATCAATGTCTTCAGGAGTGGCAAAGCTTTCGCGAATCTGGTTGAAACTGGGTTCCAGATCAGGTCGGCAGATGCCGCGCGCGAAGGCAGCGCAGTCACTGAAAAGCAGGCCCTCGAATTCGTGCACCACCACGAAGGGCAAGAATCGGGTGGTATCAAAATCTGTCCCCATCTCATGAGCCAAATCATCGCGCAACGCCTCTTCTACAACTGATGCCTTCTGGTGACCCGACGCGCCGACGGCTTCCGCGCGTCCGGGCCATGCTCGATCTCCGTGTTGCGGCAGGCCATAGAAATCCACCATGGTAGTTGCAACACAACCTGGATCCTGCCGAAGATGATTTATGATGTCTTTCCTGACCGGGAGCCAGGGGCGGATGCCGCCGCGACTACGCCTCAGCCGTGCATTACCTATGATCCGAGCGCCAACTGACTCATAGCCACAATGCAACAGGTGCTCTCGAAGGACAACGTTAATGAAGTCCTCTTCCGTCTGCCCTTCCACATGCACAAGAAGTCGGGCCATCGTCACTCCGGATTGGGTCGCCCCGCGAATTCGTTCTTTTCCCAAAGTTGGCCAAGACTGTAGTCTTTCAGCCACTCGGCGAGTCGCGCCGATTCGAGGCGGGTGATTTGAGTGGCAGCACCCACTCGATTGGCAACCAGAACATCTTCAGGTTCAAGATGGTCCAATAAAAGTGATGATTGTGTTGACACGATCACCTGGGTGCTCGTCGAGGCAGCCCGAATGAGAGACGTCAGCATTTCAATGGCGTAAGGATGCAGGCCCAATTCGGGCTCATCCACAAGGATGACCGAGGGGAGATACTGTTTTGGCTGCAGAAACAGGGTCACCAGAGCAATGAATCGAAGGGTGCCATCCGAAAGAGACGACGCATCGAAATATTGATCTGAGTTCTTATGCCTCCATTCAAGCTTGATGTCGTCCGGCTTAAGCCTAAGCGGTTCCAATCTGAAATCATCGAAAAAAGGCGCGACGCGTTGGACCGTCCGGCGAATCAAGCCGTAGGATGCCTTCTCCCTCTCGTGAAGATAATACAGGAAGGCTGCAAGATTGGAGCCGTCGGGTTGCAGAAAGCGGTTATCGTTCACCGCTCCCGTCTTCCGCATTTGCGAAGACGAGCTCGTGTCGTGGACGTGATAGAGTCGCCAGCCACCAAGACGCTGTCGAACCCAACCGGGGATTTTTTTGAGGTTAGGATTGCTGATGCCTGCTTCACGTCCCCCTTCTCGGGGCGAAAGAGAATCGTTGAAAGGTTTAGGGTGTTGGCTTCTGTTCCAGAAAAATACACTCTCCGAAGACGGGTAGAGACCGTCGTCGCGGGTTGGGGAGAGGGTGAGCTTATACTGATTTACTTCGTTCTCAAACGATATATGAATATTAATTTCCTCGGTTGTTTTCGAGCCGAAGTGCAGCAGCTTCTCGGCGCCGCCAGCTTCTGTCACATAATTCCCCAGCCGTCCCTCGCGAATGGCGTGGAGAAACGCGAAGACACCGATGAAATTCGATTTGCCTGAGCCATTCGGCCCGATCAGTACGTTGCAGGCTGTCAGCGGTAACCTTTCTATCGAAGCAATGCTCTTAAAACCGCGAATGGTGATGTAATCAAGCGCGTTTGTGGGCATATGATTTGGGATCGGCACGTCACGCGAACCGCTTAAGGTTCGCTTCCACCTGCACCTCGCCGCCCCTAAGAATAACTCACGGCCGCCATTTTTGGCAGATATATGATGTAAGGCGCGAGAGACACTACAGCGCGGACCACGGGACCGGCGGCCCGTATCCATTCCGTGGCAATCATTGTCATCGTAACTTCTTCATAATCCGTCAGCCGACAGATCGAACCGCCGCCGACCTTTCTTTCCGGTTGTTGCGGCTCGGCCGCGCCGCTCTGAGGAGAGGCTCCGCCTTACCGGGCCGCGCTTCTTATTGATTTTCCTGGCGAGGCTGCGCCTCGCGCTAAACGCAGCGCAGCCGGTTGCTGCCATTAAAATTATCTTTCATTCCCTTCATTGGAATCTGCCGGTCTGCGATATACTTTTTGACTCGAGAGTCGCCTTATGTCTAACCTTCGATCTACTCACATTCAGCAGGCCGCATTATCAGCAGATTGTCCGGCGCGGCGAGTGGCCCGCAGTGCCGGCCGGCGATTTGCCTTGGATGCTGAGCGTCAGCATTCAAGGGTGCGGGCAGGGATTATCCTTGCCTCAGTTCTTATTTTGGCCGCGTCCACGGGGGCCGTGACGTTCGCGCAGTCTCCTTCGCGGGACATGGTCGCGCGGGGAGAGAGCCAGTTCAAACAGTCATGCGGCTTCTGCCACGCGCCTGACGCCACCGGCGCGCGCGGCCCTGACCTGATTCGCTCCCCCATAGTGGCTCATGACGTGAAAGGGAATTTGATTGGTGAAGTCATTCGCAACGGACGCCCGGACAAAGGCATGCCGCCTCTTCCTCTGAACCCGCAACAAATTGCGGCCATTGCGGCGTTCCTGCACGCTCGGGCGCAGCAGGCACTGGATTCGGCCTCAGTTCCCGAGAAATATCCGTTGGCGAAACTTCTCACGGGCAGCGCGGAAGCGGGGAAAGCCTACTTCAATGGAGCGGGCGGGTGCAAAGCCTGCCATTCGCCCGCGGGCGACCTGAAGGGCATCGCCGGCAAATATTCTCCTCTTCGCCTCCAGAGGCAGATGATTTATCCGCGCGGAGATTCCTCACACTCAACCGTGACCGTGGTCCTGCCGACGGGTGAGCGCGTGCAAGGTTCGCTGCTGCATCTCGACGAGTTCACGGTGGCCTTGCGAGATGAGTCAGGGTGGTATCGATCTTTCGCGCTCGACAAGGTTCGCATCGAGGTGCATGATCCGCTCGCGGCGCATCGGAGACTGATGGACGAAATAACGCAGGAAGAGTTGCACGATCTCTTTGCTTATCTCGTAACTTTGAAGTGAGGGCCATGCTCGTAATGCTCTCCAATCGAATGTCACTCAGGCTTGACCTATGAACCTTACAAAATACATCGGCAAGCAGGCATTACGTCGATGGCGCAGACCAAGATTTCTGATGGCGACATTCCTCGCGCCCTGTCTCCTTGCCCTGCGGCTCGCCGCCCAGGGCCTTTCCCCTGAAACCCTTTTTCAACCACCCACTTCAAGCTGGCCAACTTACAATGGTGAATATTCCGGGCGGCGATTCAGCACGCTTGACCAGATCAATTCGCAAAATATCAGCTCACTTACTCTGGCTTGGAGATTCCGCGCCAACGTTACGATCAAATCGACACCCTTGGAGGTAAACGGCATTCTTTACCTCACCACTCCGGACAATGTGTGGGCGGTCGACGGACGAACCGGGCACACGATCTGGCATTATCATCGCGCCTCGGAGGGTGACCACATAGGTCACCGCGGGGTAGGCATGTTCGGAGACTGGCTCTACTTCACCACTTCGGACGCCCAATTGGTAAGCCTCAATGCGAAAGACGGCAAAGTCCGGTGGATTGTTGAGCTGGCCGACCCCAAGCTCGGATACTTTTCCACCATGGCGCCGCTGGTGGTGCGCGATCATGTGATTGTCGGCGTCTCGGGAGACGTCACGGACATTCCCGGCTTCCTCGAATCGATTGATCCCAAGACCGGCACGGTGCAATGGAAGTGGTTCACAGAGCCGAAGCCCGGCGAGCCGGGATCGGAAACCTGGCCTAAGAATTCCGATGCCATCCTCCATGGCGGTGCCATGACGTGGATGACGGGGACTTACGACCCCGGGCTCAATCTGGTTTACTGGGGCACAGGGAACCCCAATCCGGTTCTGGCCGGCGACGTGCGGCCGGGCGATAATCTTTATACGTGTTCGATTGTGGCTCTCAATCCCGATACGGGGAAACTGGCGTGGTCCTTCCAACCTTCGCCCCACGACGTACATGACTGGGACGCGGTGGAGACTCCCATAGTATTTGACGCCGAATTTGGCGGTACGCCGCGCAAGTTGCTGGCCCAGGCCAGCCGCAACGGATTTTTCTTCGTGCTCGATCGGGCCACCGGCGAACACCTGGTGACCGCCCCGTTTATCGATGTCAATTGGGCGTCAGGGATTGATTCGCGCGGGCGTCCTGTGATCAAAGCGGGTTACGCTCCGACGCCCGATGGCGCGCTGGTCGAGCCCTCATCCGATGGCGCCACCAACTGGCTGGCTCCCAGTTTCGACCCGCAAACCGGACTTTTCTACGTCAGTGCGCGGCGCACATTCAGTATTTTCTATCTCACCACTACGGGCAAGCCGGAAGGTTGGGCAGGCCGCGATGCCGGCCTTTGGGCCAATTCCACCATCCGCGCCATCGATTATCGTACGGGCAAGATTGTATGGAATCATGAGCTCGGTGAGGGCGAAAGCGGGGCGGGCATCCTGACTACGGCGGGCCATTTGCTGTTTACTGCCGACGTGGATGGCAATCTGCTGGCCCTCGATCCTGAGACGGGGAAAACCCTGTGGCACCTGAGCGTCGGGGATAGTACCGAAAACAGTCCCATGTCTTACGAACTCGACGGGAGACAATACGTGCTCATGGCGGTTCACGACGAACTTATCGCTTTCGCGCTGCCAGAAAACCTGGTGCGGCCCCAGAATTGACTTTGCAAACCGTTTATCTATCCATTTTTCCGGCAGCGCAGCGGTTAAACTTGCAAACTATACCGATGCAAGCTGGTGACGCATTTTGATTTAGTAGAGCCGGGTTTTAGCCCGGCATGCGCCGCCCTGAAGGGCGGTGCTACGTCAAAATGCGTCACCACCCGATGCAAGTTACGGACCTTATTCCCCGCGCTTTCTTCCACGAACAGCCACCGGCCGTGGAAGTATAGCAATGTCTTCCAATCCAGTTTCTTCGAACCACGCGCGGACCTCAGGATAGGTGTGCTTCCACGGGTAGCGGTGAGAGTACCAATCGAACGTGTCGAGCACGCACCATTCCGGATCAGGGTCCATGGCAATCTTGGTGACCATTCGCCGAGGAAGGAAAATCGGAATCCAATAGAAGTAATAAAGCGGGATGGTGGCGTGGCAAAGCTCATAGAGCCAACGCGACGGCAGGCGGGCGGTGAAAGCGCGCTCAACGCTGCGGCAGGTTTCCATTGTCCAATCGAGAAGCGGGGCCATGCGCCGCAGCAGTCCGCCCCGTTGGGATAGAATGCGGAAGGTCACGTCGAAAGACAGCACTTCATTGACGTGCTCGGGAAAGTATTCAAATGTTTCGTCAGCCGCCGGCGCGGATAAACCCAGATGGCGGCTTCTCCGGATGGCTTAAGGGTGCGGACCAAATGGAACAACGCCTTCTTGGTGTTGGGCGTGTGGTGCAGCACGTCAATGCGGTAAAAGCAATCAAAAGAATCTGGTGGAAACGGGAGTTGGAAAGGTCTGCTTGGATGAAATGGCAGTATGGGAAATGCCCCAGGTTATCCTGCGCCACTTCCACCGCCAGGCTGAGATCGACTCCCGCAACTTCCGCGCTGGAGCGTGCCACCACGTCCAGATATGGCCCAGAGCCCCAACCGGCGCCCAGGGCCCACTTCCCGGCCCAATCTTCCGGGTGCGAGCCGGTGCAGGCGGTAGACGCAGATTCGGAATTTTTGCGTGAAGCTTTGTCAAATTGGGTGCGTCGCCAGTGCTTCCATTCGAAACCCAAGCTGGATGAGTAGGTTTCTCCCGAAACAAAACGCGGGATGCCTTTCTTAATGGGAATTGTGCTCCGCAGGCCTTACAGCGATAATTCCCGGAGATTATTTTCCCGCTTTTTTTCTCCGAGATATCGAGCAACAATCCCGCCATGCAGCGCGGGCAGACCGGAAGTTTTGAGAGGGGTTCGTTCATCGGCGGCCCAAAACCTGATCGTAGACCTGGACAATTTGTCTGGCTACCTTGTCCATGGAGAGGCGCTCCATCGAACTGCGGCCGTTGGTGCGCGCGCCGCGCCGGCAAATCTCTACGATTTTTGCGGCCATCGCCTCCGCTTCGCGCGGCACCACGTAGCAACCATCGGTCGAGCCGATCAGGCGGGCAGCATCCCCCACATCAACTGTGATTACAGGCAGATTCACGGCCATGGCTTCTTTCACAGTATTGGGCGAGCCTTCGGATTGAGAGGCGATAACCAGCGCGTCGGCCGCATTCATGTAAAGCGGTATCTTCGGGCGCGGAACTTTGGAAACTTCCACGATTTCGAGTTGGGGGATTTCGCGTTTCGCATTTTGAACCGCCGCTTGCACGATGTCATACCGCTTGTTTTCTGTGGTGGAGGAATACGGGAAAAGGACAAACTTCTTTCCGCCGTCCAACCCCAGAGATTGTCTCGCTTCGTCCCGTTGCATGGGCCGGAAGAGGTTGAGGTCAACGCCATTGGGAATTACGTGCGCCGAAGGCAAATCTAAGGTCGCTTTCATCTTTTCGCTTTTCACAATGACGGCTGAAACCAGCCTCGATAAAAAATAACTCGAGATGCGAAACACCCGCCCGACCGGAGAAATTCGCCCATTGCGTTTAAACCGGCCCAGGACGTCATCGCCCATGAACGATACGACCACTGGAATTTGAAACTGAAACCGGGCCACCCAGCCGGACAATCCGAAATGCGCGTGCACCAGATCGTAATGTTGGGCGCGAAGCCGGTGTCGCAACTGCAGCACTCCGCGCAGGTAATTCCACAAAGACTCGCGTCCATTCACGAACAGGACATCGAACTCCACCCCCAAAGGCTTGAGCGATTCCATTTGCGCCTCCACAAAGCTGCCATAACCCGGATCAGCTTCACTGGGCCAGAGGTTGGTCACCACCAGGGCGCGATAGGAAGGCGTAGGCATGAAATTTATAGCAGGTCTTCGTATTGCTTCAATATTCGTCCGACCCGGAATTTGTCGAGCGTGCCCGCAAGATGATCCACCGAGGAAGTATTTTTGGCTCGGAATTGAAGCGCGGAGATGATTCCCTGGGCGAGGGCGGGGACATTGGAATGGGGAACCAGCCAAGCTCCGGAAATACCCTCAAGTATTTCTCTTATTCCTCCGGGACAATCCGAGGCGACCACGTGTTGGCCCAACGCCAGCGCCTCCAAAACCACAAGCGGCAGACCCTCGTACCGGGAAGAAAGCAGGAAAAGGTCAGCGTGTTTTAAATAGGGGTAGGGGTTGGACTGAAATCCGGCAAATTCAATTGCTCCGGCCAGGCCCAGCCGTTCGCTCCGGGCCTTGAGGTCCATCTCCAGCGGCCCCTCCCCCAGTATAGTTAGCTGGGCCGGGATCGTCTTGCGAACCAGCGCCAGAGCATCGATGAGCACATCATAACCCTTAACCCTGACCAGCCGTCCCACCGCCACGAGGTGAGGTGCAAGACCTGCGAAAGGATTTTCGCTTCCATCCGCAAGACGCCGGACTCTCTCGACGTCCACGGGATTGTATATCACGAACATTTTCGCGCGAGGAATTCCAAAGTGTTCCGCCAGATCATTGCAAACATATTCTGATACGCAGATTATTTTGTCAGCGCGCGCGAAATGATGCCGATAGACCCAGCGCCAAAACCCCGCGTGTAGAACATCCTGAGCCAACTCCACGCTTACAGATGCGTCCACGCGCACCGCCAGTCGCGCCTCTGGCGGTAGAAACCGTTTTAAAAGCAGGAGTGCCGAACTCAGCTCGCGGAATGTCGGCACCACGACATCGGGTTTGAGGCTCCGGAGCAAGCGAACCAGACCGGGAATGGCGTTACGCACGCGACTCGCCCCGAGGTCATGAACGGGCACATCCTCCGGCAATTCTTTGAGATAAGGGCCGGCCTTACTCACCAACACCAAGTGGGGCTCGAAACGTGCCCGATCCAAGTGCTGCAACAGAATTACGATCACCCGCTCGGCGCCACCACCCATCAGGGAAGGCAAGACGAACACGACTCTTTGGCGTGAGGAGGTCATGCAATCCTAAGCGGGTGACTTACGAGCGATGCAATTGATGTAAGGGGAAGTCAATCGGTTTGGCTTGAGGGATACAAGATGGTCGTCCACCAGCCAAAAGAATCTCGAGATCGCACCGTGTGTCCGAATTGTAATCCAATAAGGCAATCCCCGCCGCCAACTGGCAACGTTTAAGACTTCGAGAGAGATGGGCAAAAAGTATTCGCAACTTTCCACCTTGAGGCCTGCGTCCTGGTGAGCCAACGCGAGGGATTCCCGGTCCAAAGGAACTTGGGCGTCATAAATGCCCCGGTCCAGCACCTTTTGATACGCACGGAGAGGCCCGGTTATATTCGGAATACTAGTCAACATTTTCCCTTCTGCGTTTAAAAGCCTTGCCACAGCTTTCACAGCTTCCGCCGTGTTTTCAAAGTGCTCCACAACACCTTGGGAGAAAATGACGTCAAAATGCCCGAGCAAGTGTTCCGGAGGCGAGAAAAAGTCTGCACGATAGATTTTGCCCGGCACCTTCTCTCTTTCCAAGATTAGGCGGGCCCTCTCACAGCCGATTTCAGAGCGATCGATGCCGTAAACCTCGAAGCCAAAATATTTTCCAAAATAGGGGAGCATGGCCGATTGGGCACAGCCTATTTCAATCAGTTTTTTCCCCTGAGTCGGATGGCCTTCGAATACTTTTTGAAAATATTTGTGGAACCTCCTGAAAGGGTAATTCTTCAAGCCCCGCCGGAAGGGGTCGATGGGAGGGGGGAGTTGACTTTTTTCCCACCAACTGTCCCAGAATTCCATTCCCGTTCGATCGTCGCTCCTCCATGCAGAGCCTACGGGCAACCTAGGTGGTGATCCCATAAGTTTTCCTTAACGTTGGCACCTTCTCGATGATGGGCCAAAACGCCCAGTCTATGGCTTTCATTGGACTGTCCGTGACGCAAGAGAATCATGATAATCCGTTCAGTGCCGCCACCACGACTGGATACAACCCAAAGCGGCTCGACCGTGGGCATCAGGCAAAGTGTGCGCCTGTCATCCTTGTCCATCCCTGCCCTTCACAAAGACGAACTCGTTGTTCCCCAAGCTCCCACCGCAGGTTCGCAGCTTGATCAATTTAAACCCTCTTTGCCGGTAGAAATCGAAGATCTCTTCCGGTTTGGCAAATTCAACGGGATATCCGCCCAACCAATCAATCCAGTCGCGCACCACCGACATCCCTCTCCCCTTCGAGTACTCACGGTAGCGAGTAAATGGGTTTTTCATTTTGAGCAGGTCGGCAGCCAGACCACGTAACACAAAATAAGGGATGAAGACCGAAACCACGAGAGTCTTGGTCAACCATCCCCGGACATAGAACGACTTTACCTTTTTCCAAAAGCGCGAAATCGTGCCTTGATCATTAAAAATGGCGACGAAGAGTCTTCCGCCGGGTACGACTGAAGGAATTACAGCCTCGAGGGCTTTCCACATCTGCCCGGTATGCTGCAAGACGCCCCAGGAATAGACAATGTCAAATTGCCCGCGCGCGGCAAGATATGCGACGTCAAGTGCGCTACCCTCTTCGATGGTCCAATCTATGAATTGGGGGAAATAACGGCGCTTGAGTTCCCGCGTGCATCCCACACACTGAGGGTCAAAATCGAAGGAATGGATTTTCGCCGCGCCCATCCGCGCGGCAGCCAGTGACGAAAGGCCGCTGCCCGAGCCTACATCCAGAAACGATTTTCCCTCCAGGGTTTCCATCTCAAGCATGGCAGACAATGACTGCTGCGCGTTGAGAATGCGCTGTTCGTCGAGCAGACGGAGGAAGCTCGCCCAATTCTTACCGAACTGGAATCTTTGGCCGTGCTTGATTTCACTGGCATGAGAAGACATTTCGACTATTTCCTCAACCGGCCACCAACCCTCAAATTTTGCGGGCAACAACGGTGAAGATCCCGTAACTTTTCCGCAGAATTTGAACCCCCACGACCAGCGGCATTAAAGCTCGATCCAAAACGGTCAGGGGGTGCGAGATTGCAAATCTGATCGTGGAGGAAAGGCCCGGGCGTAATCCGTTGCGTTGGATGAAATCCGGCCTGGACATGGGCAGATTGCGGTAAGTAAAACTCCTTTTCCCCCACCCGGTGTGCAGCAGGTAGTGCAGCCAGTTGTTGGGCGGCATCTTGTAAATATTTCCGCGAAAGTGCTCGCTTTGGAGGCGGAAGCCGCTCGCCTCAAGGTATCGCCTGACAGTTTTCGACGTAAAGAAATACAAGTGGCGCGGAACGTCTTCGCAAAACAGATGCCGGGAAGCCAGGCTGTTAAAATTGGTGACCAGAAAAACGAAAACTCCACCCTGCTTGAGGACGCGCGACGCCTTGCGAAAATAAGTCATGGGGTCGTGGACGTGTTCGAGCACAGCCCAGGCGGTCACGGCGTCGTAGGTCGGCTTATTTACAGGGATGTCTGGAAAAAGTTGGTTGTACACCTTAAAATTCTGAATGGGTCTGGACGAAGTCGAGATTTCCACGCCCTCAACACACCATCCACGTGTATTCATGAAGGTGGGAAAATCACCGTTGGCACATCCGACATCAAGCAGTTTCCTGTTTTCCGTCGATTGAGCGGGCGGGCCAAGATAGCCCGCCTCGAGGGCGTACCGTTTCTGATGGTACCCGGGATTCCGATCAAATCCCTCCTCATAATATCGCGGCGGATAATATTTTTGCATTTCAGCGAGGGTAGGCCGAGGATTTAAGAAACCCAAGCCGCATTCATTGCACTCAACCACGGTGAAGAATTCATCGGCGGGATAATGGGTGTCGGGCATTTCATACACCGGCGTGTAGCGGGTGGAGCCGCACAAATTACAGGCGACCGTTTCCAATGGAGGGCTCCTGCATAGCCTCCTGCCTCATGGCAGCAAGGATGGACCCAAACACCATGATGCAAGACACGAGATAAACGAGTGATGTTGAAAGAGCAATGCCGGCCACGCCAGCGTATTTCATTAGAATCCAGTTAAGGGCGATATTCAAGACCATGTTTATGCCGGCGATGGCAGTGAGCCAACTGTTGTGCTTGAGGGCGCTGATCATGCGGACGCCCATGTTCCCGAGAATATAAAAAGGGATCTGGAGGGAAAGGAACGCCAGCACGTGGCTCACCACGCTGGTGTCGGTCGCGGCAAACGCGCCCCGCTGAAACATGAGCTTGATTAAAGGATGAGAAAAGAGAACCAGTCCCGCCGTAATAGGAACGGTCACCAGCAGAATCAGCCGGGAATAAGTCTTCAAAGTATGGCGGCAGCCGCTCCAGTCGCGATGGGCCACCATCTGGGAGAAATAGGGGAGCACGGCGGTGCTGAGAGGTATCACTCCAACCACGGCAAAAATGCTGACCACCTTTTTTGCATAATTCAGCGCCGCAACGCTCCCGGGCTCCAGCATCGCTGACATCGACTGGTCAATCAGGTCGGTGCTGCCCATCAAGAGAGACCCCGCAATCATGGGAACGCACTGGGAAGCCACTTGGCGCAGATTGCCGTCCATGCCTTGCCACCGGAGACTCAAGTGCAGTCCGTGGCTCCTCAATACCCGGGCTAGGACAAGGGTTTGCGCCGCCATCCCGCTGACCAGGCCGAAAGCCAGCGCGTAAATCCCCCACCTGTTCCCAGCCAGCCACAAAAAAACGATAACCAAAACTGGGGAAATGATCGGTAATAAAGCCGGCAGAGCGAACTTCTCCCCCGCGTTCAATACTGAAGTCCAGAGCGTCACTAATCCGCTCAGGGTTACGAAGGGCAGCAGAACATAGAGCAGATGCCTGGTTAGGAGCAACTTCTCAGGGTTGAATCCTGAGCCGAGCAGCGCCATGGTGTAGGGCGCAGACAGTCCTACCAGTATTGAAACCCCTACCAACAGGACGAGCGTCCACAACATCACGCCGGAAAACAGCCGCTGGGCAGCTTCCTTCCCTTCTGTCGCCCGAACCTGGATGAATGTAGGAATCAGCGCCGAATTGACGGATCCCGAAACAAGATTGACCAGGAAGGAGGGCAGTAGAAATGCGATGACGTAAGCATCCAGGGCATCCCCGCGACCAAACCACTTGGCCACCACCAATTCCTTGGCGATGGAGCCAAGAAGTACGAAACCGGACAAAACCGCGACCACGGCCGCCGCCTGAAATATTTTGCGGTTGGCGGTCAGCGGTGTTCCCAGCATCTGCTGGATGATGGGAGGTTTGGCGTCAGAGACGGTTGGTGGCGGCTTGGCCATATCGAACGAAAGTTGAAATGCAGTCGAAACGGGGCCTTCTCTTCCCTATCCAACCAGCGTTATCGTACCACGATCCCAAACCCCGTCCGAAGGTTGGGACGGTTCTCAATCCCCAGTGCCTCTGAACTCCGCCACAATCTCTCCCCAAGGAACGGCTCGGGTGGCAGCGAGGAAGACAAAAAAAGCCAGAGTGCCCGCGCCGCAGAGCTCGCAAAGGTACAAGAAATTCGCGCCGGAGGTGAGAGGATAAGGGATGTAAAGGCGCAGCCCCAGGATAGCCAGGGCGGCCATTGAGCCGCTCAGAATGTTTTTCAGCGCGAACCAGCCCAGCGATCGGTCGAAAACAATTTTCAGGTTGGCGATATTTCTCTGATAGGCCAGCGCCGACGCGATCGTGCAAGCGGTCAAAAGCCCCATCGGGATGCCCCTTGCCCCCCATCCCAGCCCGGCGACGTAGATCAAATCAAAAATGACAGTCAGTCCATACAGAAAGGTCGCGAATCGAATATAGGTTCCGCTCTCATGGCGCGCAAAAAGACAGAAAGTAAAGACCCGGGCGAAGGCATAGGGCAACAGAGCCAGGCTGTAATAGAAAAACACCGTCGCCAGCAAACGGGTGGACTCGGGTGTAAAGTTTCCCCGCTCAAAAACCAGCCGGATGATGTTATGGTTCAGAAGCACACAGAGAATCACCCCGGTCAGCACCAACACCAATGAGATTTCCAAAGTGTCCCGGAATATTTTCCTTTCCTCCGCCCGGGCCTTGTGTGCGACGGCTCTCGATAGAGCCGGAAAGGCCACCGTGGCCACGCTCCCGGCGAGCAAATCCGAAAGTGCGGACATAATCTTCAGTCCATAGCCCAAGGCGGTCAACGTCCCCGCAGGGAGGAACGATGCAATGATGCGCTCCACTACCACTGTCCCCTGCCACACCAGCGCCCCGCCCAATTGAGCCGTGCCCGCGCCGTGAAGGTTGCGGAAGGCTTCGCCGCTGCCGCGCAGCTCGAAGGAATAACGCGCCGGAAATGAAAAGAGAATCTGCGCTCCCATAATGGTGAAGGAAAGGAAATAACCCAGGTAATAGCCCATCACGATGCTGTAATAGCCCAATAGATGGAATGTACCCATCACGCTGGCAATCACCACCGCGTTGGTAAAGAACCCCGCGGCCGATGAAAGGGCAAACCGGCGTTGGCTGTAGAGGAAAGAACGGAACACCTCCGCCACCCCCGCCGGCACAATGATCGGAAAGAGCCATCGGGTCAAGTGGGTGGCCAGCATGGCCTGCGGTGGAGTGAACCCAGGAGCGATGCCCCGGATCACCCAGGGCGCCGCCGCCAAGCCGACGAGGGCAATCCCTCCCAGCCCCAGGGCAAACATATTGAGGGCGTAACTGAAGCCGCGCCACAAGTCCCCGGGTGTTTGGCGTGCATCGAGCGCCCCGAAAAAAGGTACCAGGGAATACTGGCTTGTGGCCGCAAGCAGATTGGTAATTACATAAGGGATAGTATAAGCAACATAATAGGTGTCGGAGCCTTTGGACAGCCCCAGTCTGGCGGCGATACTCATTTCAACCACGATCCCCGCCACTCCACCGAGCAGGGAGAAGGAACTTACCAGAATCGATCTGCGAAAGATCTGTCGCTTGGAAGCCATGGTTGGAACTCAGGAGACAGTAGTCAGAAGTCAGGAGAAAAAAGAGATAGCTCCATCCCCTTTCCCGCGCCTCCTCCAAAACTCATGACTCGGGTCTGCATTCGATCCCGGCTTCTCTCTTTTAGCTTCCACCTTCTGACTCCTGACTTCTGACTCCTGACTCCTTTCCTTGACGTTCTACTACGAAAGGAGTGCTCACCATAAAGAGGAATACCATTAATACCGGTGACGCGCCAAAGTTATATTCGAAGAAACCCTCGGTGGCAAACGCCAGCAAGCACGCAAGGGCTGCGTCAGGGACCCAGGCGCAACCAGCTTCCGAGGGATTGCGAATGAGCTTACGGCGAACTCGCAGGGCGTGGCGTCCGAATGCGATCATCAACCATAACCAAGCGGCCAGACAGGGCAAACCCCGCTCGGCGGCTAACTGAAGATAATCGTCATGAAGGTGTTCCCGGTAGCCCACCATTGGACTTTTCCCGGGCGGCAAGTAAAGCGTGTAGACCTCCGGGATATTATTGGGGCCGACGCCGACCAGTGGGTGCCTTTGAATCATGCGCCAGCCGACCTGCCACATCTCAAACCGGATTGCGATAGATGGATCGCTGGAGGGGTGTCGGACGGAATCCAGTCTCTTGCGGATGAGACCAGGGGACACCCAGTAGCCAACCAATAAAAGGACCGGCAGGGTCCAGAGCCAGCGCGCCTGCCACCGGCCGATCAAATAAATAGAGGCGATAAATGAGCCCAACCAAATGCCACGAGAGAAATTAAGGACCACCGAAATTGCAACCACCGCCCAGACCAGCCACCAGGCCATCTTGCCACGAGAGAATTGAAGGCCGCCCTTGAGGGTTCCAGCGCGCATGCCCGAAGGCCCACGTGCCGGATTAAATCCCGGGGCCACATGCCGGTCGAGGAGCAGGAAGCCAAAAAGCGCCAGAAAAACCAGCATCTGCTGCCCGCCGAAATTCATCCAGTGCCCCATCAAACCATGGATGCGCTCAGCCCTCATGTAAATATAAACCTGGCCGGGATGCAGTCGCTCCGTGACGCGGTACTGCAATACAAATTGAAAGGCAGCCAGCCCGCCCACCAGGCCAGACTCCACGAACAAGCCCTGGTAAAGAAATTTCAAATGCCTGGTGCTGGTCACCAGGTTGATGGCCATCAGAAGAATCAGGAATAGGACAAGCTTCCGCACCGCAAATCCTCCCACCGCCGGATTCTCTGCCCAAAAAATCGAAATGACCGAAAAGAGACAAAATAGCGCCAGTGGCAACTTAACCGGGGGAAGCGCGGGCAGGCGTTGGGTGCGTACCACATGGACGGCGTAGGCACACCCGGCGAGCGTGAGAAATACCTGCGAGATGGTCAGGGAAACCAGGAAAGTCAGGACAGAGAGGCTGAAGAAGACTGAAGCCCACCGCGCCCATGCCGGCGCCGGAAGCTCCGCACATGCGGATTCGAGGAAACCCCGTTTGCTGGTCACTCGGTAATGAAGAGTTTATTCGTTTCCGCTTGACCGTTCCAGCGGAAGCGAAAGGTTTCGCCAGGCGCAAAAGGGAAATCTGAATCGCGCGCAAAACTCAACTCGAGCAGGCATTGCGGCCTAGTTGGGCTGCCCGATGGTTGCGGGGACCAATGACGGCACGGGTTTGACGACATCATTTTGTACCGGATCTTTTTCGAGGGCTCTTTCCAAGAGCTCTTGAATCGTTTTCACGTAATGCAGGTCAACACCCTCCAGCATCTCGGCCGTCAAGTCTTCGCGGACGTTGGCCTCATTGTCAGCAGGCAAAAGAACCTCGTGGACTCCGGCCCGCTTGGCCGCCAAAACTTTCTCTTTGATGCCCCCGATGGGCAGCACCTGCCCGCTCAGCGTGATTTCGCCGGTCATGGCAAGACGCTCGCGGACAGGTCTGCGAGTTAGTGCGGAGACGAGCGTAGTCACCATGGTGACGCCGGCCGAGGGGCCGTCTTTGGGAATGGCGCCGGCCGGAACGTGGATGTGGACATCGGAACTCTGGAAAAAGTCCGGATCGATGCCGTAATTCAACGCATGCGTTCGCACCCAGGCCATAGCCGCCTGCATGGACTCCTGCATCACCTGGCCCACGTGCCCGGTCATGGTGAAGTTTTTGCCGCCCTTCATCACGTTTGCTTCCACAAACAGAACATCCCCGCCGGTGGGCGTCCAGGCGAGCCCCACCGCCACGCCCGGCTGGCGGGTGCGTTCCACAATTTCGGCGTCCAGCCGAAAGCGTTGGACCCCCAGGAAGGACTCAACGTTCTGGGGAGTGACCACCAACTTTTCCGTGGAGCCCTCGGCAATTTTCCGCGCTTGTTTGCGGCAAAGCGTGGCCACTTCGCGCTCCAGGCCCCGCACCCCTGCCTCCCGCGTGTAGTGGCGAATCAAATGGGCCATCGCTTCGCGGGTGAATTCGATTTGCTCCGGGCTCTTGATCCCGTGTTCATCGGTTTGTTTGGGCACCAGATGGCGAAACGCGATCTCAATCTTCTCGACCTCCGTGTACCCTTGCAATTCCAGCACTTCCATGCGGTCCAACAGTGGAGGAGGGATGGTGTCCAAAACGTTCGCGGTGCAGATAAACAGGACACGTGATAAATCAAACTGCACGTCCAGATAATTATCGCGGAAGTGTGAATTCTGCTCGGGATCAAGGACTTCGAGCAGGGCGGAGGAAGGATCGCCGCGGAAGTCGCGCCCGATCTTATCCACCTCGTCGAGCATAAATATAGGATCGCGCGTTTCCGCGCGCCGGATACCCTGAATAATCTGGCCCGGCAGGGCGCCGATGTAGGTCCGCCGGTGGCCGCGAATCTCCGCTTCGTCATGAATGCCGCCCAGCGACATGCGCACAAATTTGCGGTCCAGCGCCCTGGCGATGGATTTTCCGAGCGACGTCTTGCCCACTCCGGGCGGCCCCGCGAAACAAATGATGGGCCCTTTCATCTGGGGCTTCAACTGCAGCACGGCCAGGTAGTCCAGGATGCGTTCCTTGATTTTTTCCAGATCGAAATGGTCCGCATCCAAAACTTCCTTGGCCTTGTGCAGGTCTACTTTGAAATCGCTGATTTTGTTCCAGGGCAGAACCACCAGCCAATCGAGATAGGTGCGGGTCACGTGGTAATCCGCCGCCGCCGGCGACATTTTGGCCAGCCGGCTCAACTCGCGCAACGCTTCTTTGCGCGCCTCTTCCGGCATGGCGGAGGCTTCAATTTTTCGGCGTAATTCGTCGATTTCCTGCTGCTCGTCGACGTCACCCAGCTCCTTTTGGATCGCCTTCATTTGTTCGCGCAAGTAGTACTCGCGCTGGGTCTGCGTGACCTGATCCTGAACGTCCGATTGAATTTTGGACCGAAGCTGCTGCACTTCCACTTCCCGCGCCAAGTGTTTATTCAGACGTTCCAATCGGGTTTTAAGCTCTAAACTCTCCAGCAGTTCCTGCTTTTCGGTGGACGAAAGCGAGGGGAGATTGGCGGCGATGAAATCCGCCAATCGCCCGGGTTCGTCAATGTTCATCACCACGGCCTGGAGATCATCCGAAAGTGTGGGTGAGAGTTGCACCACTTGCTGGAAAAGCGAGGACACACTGCGCACCAAAGCTTCAAAATCCGGAACCTGCTCCGCCGACGAATCCTGCAACGTTCTGACTCTCGCCCGCATATAAGGTTCGACTTGAAGAACTTCCTGGATGGCGATGCGTTGCAGCCCTTCGACGAAGATGAAGAGGCTTTGGCTGGGGAGCTTGATGATCTTATGAATGAACGCTACGGTCCCAGTCTGGTAGAGATCGACGCCCAGGGGGTTATCCACACGCGGGTCGCGCTGGGCCACCACACCGATGAATTTTTCCTCCTCTTTCAATTCGGTGATGAGTTTCAGGGAGCTTTCCCGCCCCACCGTCAAGGGTAGGATCGCGTTAGGGAATAGGACCGTGTCCCGCACGGGAAGGATGGGCAGCTCGGTAAAGTCGGTGTTTTTCTTCTGTTTCGTCGCCATGGTTTCCAATCCTCTATCCTGACGTTCGCCTGCCTGCGATTCCACCCCTGTGCTGGGCCCGGTAATGAGGGCGCGGGCATTCTATCACGCGAGTGGAAAAGCGATGAAATTTCGATGGCTTGAGAATTCAAATTGCAATCCCGCCACCCGCTCCCTATTTCCGGCCTCCAACCCTTCCCTGTAAGATTTGATGCGGGAACATAGCGAGGTGGTGCATTGGGGGATACCCTTACGGCAGAGCAAGCCGATGCGGCAATTGCGCGTCCCATGCGATAAAGGTATGCTGATTGCGCCCCGCGCACGGAAGGAGATCCGCTCGATGCTTCAGGAAATGGCGAAACCCCTTCACCTGTCTCCCGCAACTTTTTATTTTGTCTGTTTTTTCGTTCTTCTGTTGGCCGCGTTTGTTTTCGGGTTCATCCTTAATCGCATTTTCCGAAGTTGGTCGAAGAAAGTTCATAACCATCCGGGTGAGTTGTTGCTCGCCATCGCGGAATCGCTTTCCGTCCCCTTGTCCATCCTCACCGCGGTTTATACCGCGCTCGAGGTGCTCACTCTACCCCGCAAGTACGAGCAGATCGGATCCAAGATTATCTTCGCGTTGGTGGTTGCGGTCACTTTTTATTTTCTCGCCAGGGTGGTGAACTTGTTTCTTACCCGCTGGGGGCAGCAGGAGGCCGCCCTGGTCCGCGTCACCCAGCCCGCCAGCTTTATGGTTCGGATCATTTTTGCCCTGCTGGCCGCCATCATCATCTTCGAAAATCTGGGTATTCACCTCACCGCCGTGTGGACTACCCTGGGGGTGGGCAGCGTGGCGGTGGCCTTGGCTTTGCAGGAAACGCTCAGCAATTTTTTTGCCGGCATCTACTTGTTGGCCGACCGGCCGGTGAATCCCAATGACTACATCAAGCTGGACGGAGGTCAGGAGGGCTATGTAGTGCGCATCCGGTGGCGCTCCACCGCTCTGCGTATGCTCTCCAATAATCTGGTGATCATTCCGAACGCGACGCTGGCCAAAGCCGTCATTACCAATTACTCGATGCCTGAAGAACGGATGGTTTACTCTCTGCCGGTCAGCGTGGCGTATGGCACGGATCCCGCGCGCGTGGAGAAAATCCTTTTGGAAGAAGCCGGGCAGGCGGCCCGCGACGGGGTGGAAGGTTTGCTGACTGTCCCTGAACCCTCGGTCCGCTTGATACCCGGCTTCGGGGCGTCCTCTCTCGATTTTTCGCTAAATGTCCAGGTGCGACAATTCACAGACCAGTACTTGGTGCAAAGTGAACTGAGAAAACGGATTCTCGATCGATTTCAAAAAGAGGGCATCGAGATGCCGTTTCCCACCCGGGCCGTCGTGCTGGAGCAATCGGTTATGGATTCGCTGGCTGCCTTAACCCCGACTTCCGGCCAGCCCGCCTCCGGCCTGGCCACGCCAGGCAATAAACTGCCCCCGAAAGAGTGATGGCCCGAATGGTCCCAATTCCGCTGCGCGATGTGTGCCTCACCACTCTCCTTGATTTCGCCCGCAGCCTGCATTAATCTATGGCTTCCGAAAGTTTGGGCTGCTGATTGTTGTCCGCCGGCGGGCGCTTCTATTAATCAATGGAGACCATTTGAATCCGGGCACTATCCGGCTGCATCTACATAAACGTATTTGATAATGAGGTCTCATGTTTACCGCACCTACTGCTAAAGGAGGTTTTATGCCGTTCACTCTTCCCCCGTTGCCGTATCCATCCGATGCTTTGGAACCCCACATTGACAAAATGACGATGGAAATTCATCACGGCAAACATCACAACGCTTATGTGACCAACCTGAACAAAGCACTGGAATCTGCGCCCCAATTGGCGTCGAAGACCATGGAAGAACTCTTGGCCAATAATTGCGCCGTGGTTCCGGAAAATATCCGCACAGCGGTCCGCAATAACGCAGGTGGCCACGCTAACCACTCCATGTTTTGGCAAATCATGAGCCCCAAGGCGGGTGGCCAACCGAGCGGCCCTCTGGCCGATGCCATCAAAAGCGCCTTCGGCGGATTCGATCAATTCAAGGAAAAACTTGCCGCCGCGGCCACCGGCCGTTTCGGGTCGGGATGGGCGTGGTTGTTAAGAGATTCTTCGGGCAAGCTGGAAATCAATTCAACCGCCAACCAGGATAGTCCTCTGATGGAGGGCAAATTTCCCGTTCTGGGCTTGGACGTTTGGGAGCACGCCTATTACCTCAAGTACCAGAACCGCCGTCCGGACTACATCGCGGCCTGGTGGAATGTGGTCAACTGGGCGGAAATTGGCAAGCGCTTTGCATCGAAATAGCGGGCCGCTGCGATCGTGCCTCCCACTATCCGCCTTGCGTTGAACCTGGAGCGCGGAGTTCTGATCCAACTCCGCGCTTTTTGTTTCTTCAATGTAAAATTCCGTATGTGTCTTGCGTCTCCCGGGGAGAAATTCAAAATGATCTGCCACCTTGTTCTCTATCAAATGAAGCCGGAATTGAATGACGATAGCCAAAACCAGCTTGTCCGCCTGGCTCTCGAAAAGCTCGCCCTCCTGCCAGGGGTCAAAAATCTGCGCGCCGGCAAAAGCATCAAAGGCCCGGAGAAAGGATATTCCGTGGCGCTGGCCATGGACTTTGCCGACGAGGCGGCTCTCGAAGTTTACCGCGTCCACCCCGACCATCAGAAGTTTGTAAAAGAAATTGCCGGTCCCATGGTCAGTGAAATTCTGCGATTCGATTTTAGTTGGAGTTAGGTTGTGGTGTTATGAGGTCAGTTAGGCGCCGCCCGCCGGCCAGTGCAAGTGTTGCCGCAGGAACTCGAAAGTGCCAACCCCGTGGACTTCGTGCGGGCCATCAAAGAACTCGATGGCCGTATGATGGGGTATCCCCATGTACGAGTAGAACCAGCGAACCTTGGCGTACTCGGACGCCACCCGGCTATCGGGGGCCACGGGATCGTAGTGTCCACGCTCGACCATAAACGGGCGAGGAGCCATCAGGTTGGCCAGTTCGGCGTAATTCACCACGTTGGCAAAATTGAATTCGTACATGTCGTACTCGCCCCACAGAAGATAGCTGTAGTGGCTCTCCACGTTGGTTGTCTTCCATACCCAATCGTTAAAATCGCCCGCACAAATCGACAAGGCATAACCGTCGAGCAAGGGTGCAACGCGGACGGCGGTTTTGCCGCCGTAGGACAATCCGTAGAAGCCGATTCGACCCGCATCGACAAAACTTTGGGTCCCCAGCCACTTCAATGTTTGTTCGTGCTGTCCCAGAATGAATGAAAACAGGGCCAGCTTCAGGGGGTGCCCCATCCTTTGGATGATGCGGAAATGATCCTTGCCGATATAAGGATTCTGCGGAGCGTAGGTGACAAAGCCTTCGTCCGCCAGTTGGGCGGCAAAATGGTGATAATACTTCGAATCGATAGTGGCGTCGGCAACGTCCTGCGCACGGCCGTCCAAGCCATGCTGGCACACCACCACCGGCCTGCGTTCACCGGGCCGGATATCTTTGGGCAGCAGCAGAATGCCGTAGGCGAAAACGCCGGGCCACACATCCAGCATCACTTCGTACCCAGTAAATCTCGGGGCATCGTAAATCTGGCGCGTCCTCGCGTTGGCCGGCATGGTGGGCGAGGGGAGGCGGCCAATCACTTCCGTCCAAATGTAATCGCGATGGCGTTGCGTCGCGGCCTTCCAGTGGTCAGCGCTGGCCGACCATTGCGAAACCTCGCAGTCCCGGGCGGGATCGTCATGTCCCGAGGATGTCTTTTCGCCCTCATCGGGCCAGGGCAAATTTGCTTTGGACCAAAACTCCCGGCGTCGCTCCGGCGACTTCCGAATTTGTGCTTGCGTCCAGCCGACCATTTCTTCGATTTGGCGGCGCAAGCGGGCCGAAGGGTCGAAACCCCGGCGGGCGTCAATGAGCGCCTTACGTCCGGGGCGAAGCCGGGCGCCCGGCCGCAAAGAGCTTAAGAAAATTTTCAGAGTAGCGTCATCGCCCGGCAGGCTCGCGCCAGCGCCATTCGCCACCCAATGCACATGGTCTTCCGCATTCAGGCCCGCAAAAAATGGCCTGGCTCTTTCCAATTCCTTCCGGGCACCTTCGACGGGCGGAGACCCCAAAGTCCCATTGGGGCAAGCTCCTTCCAAGTGCACGGCGGTGATGGGCGGAGGTCCGCTGACCTCCGGCCCTTGACAGCCCTCAACGATCAGCGTGCGCGGAGCGACCATGCCGGCCAATTCCGCATCGCCAAACTCCCGCACCAACCCCCAGACGTCGCGATAGATGGGCTCCTTCCACAGATTCTCGCGCGGCTGGAAATAGCCGCTCACCGCCGTGGCCACAATGCGTTGATCCAATGCCGCGCTGTAGAGGGCGAGCAATCCGCCTTCCCCGTAACCCATCGCGCCGATGGGCGCGGATTGTCCGCTATTTTCCTTTTCGAACCAATCCACCGCGGCGAGCACTTTCTGCACTTCGTAACCGATGACGTGCCGGCCGGCTTCAAATGCCATGCGGTAGATCCACTCCCGGTGCGTCAGGTTCGTCATGCTGATGCCCGGCACGCCGGAAAAGGTGTCATCGCGATTGATCAGCGCCGGGATGAGTACCTGGCAGCCGCTCTCAGCCAGCTTTCGCGCATAATGTGCTTGGGGCGGAACTCCGGACGCCAAGCCCAGCAACATCTCCGGCGTCCAATCGGCATCCGGAATGGCGACCACTCGCGCCACGGGCGGCCCGCTGGGCTGAACCAGCAAGCCCTCGGCGGTGAGGCTGGGTGAGGTGGCATCCACCTTTTCCAAAACGTTCCAGCGCACGGCGTAGATGGTGTAACCCTCAGCCCGCGCAATCTCCGCCGGCGACGTGGGGGTAGAGAGCAATTCGGGCCCGGCTGATTGCGCGTGTGGGTCAATCCGCGCGTCAACCGCCCCGATGATGGCGCGAAAGCGCTCGCGGTTGGGCGAGATCGAGCGGTTGTAATCTTCAATGGAGCGGTAATCGCGTTTCCAATAGCGAGTGCGACCGGCGGCGGCCTCCGAGGTCCTCTGAAGAAGAAACCTATGAATGCCGTCCACCATTTGACTTGCGATGTCGCCTTCCGTGGTCAAAGGCGCCGTGCCCGCCAAGGTTGCCTCAGGCGAGGGGACCGCCGCGCCCGGCAGCGTTTCCGCATCGAGCATTGCATTGGTGGTGGGAGCAGGAAATGACCGCGGCGCAACGCCGAGAGCCAGGGAAGCGCTTGTCGAACGATGAAGAAACTCTCGCCGGTTCATAGAATGATGCTCCTCAATCCGCGATTCGTTGATCCGGGGCTCACTCCACTTGAATCTTGAACGCGCAGGGCCAATCTGTGTTTCTGCCGGTGGCATTGTCGTGATCCATCTCAATCACCAATCCGGCGGTCGAGTGGCTCCACTTCAAGGGCTGGTTCGACCCGAGCATGACAATTGGGGACCCGGGGGCGGCGCGAAGAGACTTGATGGTCAAAGTGTCTTGCGGCGGTTTCAGGCTAATGGCAAAAACATACTTTCCGTCTTTGCTGCGAGTGAACCGAAGTTGGCCGCCCTCGCGGTCAGTAGTCCAGGGGCGCGTGGCATAGATCGCCTCTCCGCTAACCCGCAGCCAATTGCCAACGAATTCGAGGTGGTCCACGGTCTCCTGCGGCCACGTCCCATTGGGCATGGGGCCAAAGCCGACCTCGAAATTTCCGCCTTTGGCCGTGATGTCAATCAGGCTATCAAGAATCCATTCCTTCGATTTATATCGGTCGTTGGGAAGATAAGAAAACGCCTCTCCGCACGGATAGATGACCTTCCACAAGCCTGGAGTTGGTTTTCCCGGAATTTCCCTCTCCGGCGTGTGATAGTCGCCATAGGCGCCAATGCCCCGGTCCCGCATGATGACGTTGGGCTGGAGCTTGCGGACCATCTTGGCCAAGTTGGCGATGTCCGGGGCGGCGGCTTGCGGCCAGCCGATGTCGAAATCGAGGTAATCGATCCGGCCGTATTGCGTCATCAATTCCTGCAATTGCTGCCGTTCGTGAGCGATAAACGTGCGCCAACGCACCGGGTCGGATTGCTCCGTGAAGCTTGGGTCATAGTTCTCATTGAAGGGATCCCAGGCAAAGGCCGGGTCGTGCCAGTCAATGTGGGAAAAATACAGGCCGACCCCAATGCCCTTTCGTCTGGCCGCGTCCACCACGGCTCGAACGATGTCCTTCCGGTAGGGGGCATTCAAGACGCTGTAGCTGTGTTCAATCGTTTCGAAATGCTCGGCGCCATAATTGAAAGCTTGCGGTGTCAGCCGAATGGATTGCTGTTGTGTCTTCGTCGGCCACAAGCTGAATCCGTCGTGATGCTTGGTGGTGAGGGTAAAGAACTTGATTCCCGACCGCTCGAACAAGTTCATCCAGGCCTCAGCATCGAAGCCGATGGGATTAAAGAATTGGTAAAGTATGTTGTAGATGTTCCAAAATTCGCGGTTGGCGCCCGCCAGGCCCCATGACTCATGACTCCCGATCATGGAGTAGAGGCCCCAGTGGACGCGGATTCCGAACTTGAGGTCCTGAAACGCTTCGACGGACTCAGCCGGGGCATGGTGGTAATCCGGATCGACCGTCTTCGCCCACCCGCGTTGCATGGCTTCAAAATCCAGGCGGCTTTTCAGTTCCTGGAATCGACTCTCGTCAGGCTGCTGGGATTCCACTGTGGCTTGGGCAGGGCCGAGATCCGGCGTGGAGGCTAAAGTTGGACCTAATCCTAAAAGGGCATTGCCCATCAGCGAATGAGTCACAAATGTTCTGCGGTTCATTTGATTTGCGCTCCGGTCGGTTCATTCCAGTGCCGCTTTAAGATGTTCAGGAAGAACGAACATCCTCTAACGCGAGCCCAATCGTACTCTCACCCCGGCGCGCACCAAAATCGGAGGCCCCAAATTTGCCGCGGGCGTGAGCGCCACCTGGTAACGCTGGTTGGTCAGGTTTTCCGCCGCCACAAATATCTCCGCGCCCGAGGTAAGCCTGCGGGAAACGGTGGCATCAAGGGTGAAATAAGGGTTCAGCTGGAGTATGTTCAGGTCGTCATCATAGGCGGCACTCTCGGCGCGGCCTTGGAGTCCCACGTCAAATCGAGCCAGCGGGTTGGCCGCGCCCGGATTCGAATAGCGCACTTGGAAAGTTATCTCGTGCCGCGGCACTTCAGGAATCCTCAGCCCCACCAGGGAAATTGCGGCGGGATAGTTGAGGATGGTTGCGTCGGTAAATTCATAGCCTTCCGTCAGGCTCAATGTCTGGGTAAGATTCTGCCCAAGGTCAAAGTTGAGTCCGCGCGAACGGGTTTGGCCCAGGTTTTGCCGCTGGCGTGTGATGAGGCTGGGCGTAGCGCTCAGGGTGACGTTTTCGATGGGATTGCTGATGTCGCTCCAGAACACAACTCCCCGCGCCGTCACTCGTTGGTCCGTTGAAATCCAACTCGCCCCTGCCTCGCCTCCGGTCAGGCGTTCGGCAAGGAGTTCATCATTGGCCTGAGTCACCACGTTGCTGAGGCGGAAGCTTCGATAAAGCTCATTCAGCGTTGGGGCACGAAATGCCCGGTAGCCGGAGGCGACGAGCGACCAATTGTGGGGAAGGCGCCGCAACACGGAAAGGCGCGGACTAAACGCCTGCTCCGTCCGGTCTGGAAACGCCATCACCGCCAGCGGGCCGGGCTTGGCCAGCGGCCTCGTTGCCGACAACGCATCGTAGTTTGACCAGTGATCGAACCGCGCCCCCGCGGTGACCACCCAATCTGATCCCAGGCGAATGATGTCCTCGCCGAACACCGCGTAACTGCGTTGCCGCCCGCCCGCGCCAACAACCGAACTCGCAACCAGACTCTTTCCCGTAAACTTGTATTCATTGCTCGATCCACGCACGCCTCCGCCCTCAAACCCGGCGACCAAAGTCTGATAGGTCCCGGCAGTACGCGACCACTGGGCGGAGAGTCCGATGTCTTTAATCGGCGCACGCTGTACATCGGTTAACGACTCGGTGGCGCGGCCCGCCCCCACCGCATAAAAATTCTGGTCGAGCAATTCGGGCCCACCGTACACCCGGATTGAGAATGACCCCGCGCCCGCCGATTGCCAGTCCGCCCCCGCCGCCAACTGGCGGATGTTGGCGTGATTGCCTTCTCCAAACTTCCCGTTCTGGCGCTGTTCCCCCAGATAATTGGCGCGCAAAAACACGCGAGCCCTATCGTTAATTTGCCGCTCCAGGGTTGCGTCAATAGAACGATAATCCAACCCGGCCCGCGTATCGATGGGGCCGCGAATGCTCTCAGGTACCAAAATAAAACCGTCGGTGTGAAATGCTTCAGTGGAAAATCCCAGGCCCCATTTCCCCAGCGCCAGGCTGGAGGAAAGCGAAACGTCCGGGGTATTTTCATTGCCGTAGGAGGCTTCCAGCGAAGCGTGCGAGACATTCATCGGCTGCGTGCGCACGTTAATCACGCCGCCCATCGCGTCCGAACCATAGAGATCCGACGAGCCGCCTTCTGCCACCTCAATGCTGCTGATGGACTGGCGCGGGATTCTGTCCCAATAAACCCAACCACCGAATGGATCGACAATGGAAATTCCATCTTCGAGAACCAGCGCGCGGCTCGGTCCGCTGGCACCCACGCCGCGCAGCGATACGCCTTGCGAAGTGGGGTTCGCCGTCCTGCTCCCCGACCGGCGAAAGAGACTGAAGCCCGGAACCTGGCGCAACGTGTCATCCAGGGTCAATGCCGAAGTGGGGGCAAGGTCTTCGTGGGTGAGCACAACAACGCTTTGCGGCGTGTCGCCCAGCCGGACAGGAGTGCGAGTGGCAGTGACCGTGATCTGCTGCGATAGGTTTGCGGGCGAGACCACGATTTCAAGATTCGCCGCCGCGCCGTCCTGAGCGGACCAACTCTTCTCCACCCGTGAAAATCCCACCGCCTCGACAATCACCAAGCCGGAGGGGGCGGGTGAATTTTCAAACTCGAAACGCCCCTGGCTATCGGTGGCGCGCGTTGCCGTATAAGTCCCGATGTGCAACGTTACTTTGGCGCCGGTTACCGCCGCGCCCGATGGGTCACGAACCGTGCCCGTAACGCGATAATCCCGTGGCCCGGCAGGCAAAGAGATTGGCCCCAATGTACTGCACGCAAACCACAATGCGAGCGCCCGGGCAATCCATCGCGGCCGATTCCGAATTGAGTGGGCCGTGGAGGAATTTTCGATCATGACGGGCATGGAACCCGCTGGGGATGAATTTCTGCCGCCAAAGATTTTGTTTTCAAAATTTGTAGGATTGCCCATTTGGCGTGCTCGCGAACGATGGGGTCAGAATGCTCGCGAAAATATCGCAATCGCGGGAGGAACTTCGAATCGCCCGAATTCCCCATCGCCACGCATAAATTCCTCAGCCAGCCCCGGTATTTTACCCTCTTTATCGGAGATTTCTGGAATATCCTCCGAAAGTCATTCTCGTTGAGCGAGGCGAGCGCTTCGAGCGGCGGGTTGAAAAGCGAAAAAGTCAGGGGTTCGGGATTCGGGGTTAGGGATTCGGCGTGCGCAAACCCGCGCTCGACATTTACCTTCATAGGCTGGAACTCGGCCTGCGATGTGGTCGCAACGCTTCGGCCACCTTCTTCATTCTGGCTCCTGACTTCTGACTCCTGACTCCTCCCCTTTCCATTCCACGGACACACATCCTGACAAATATCGCACCCTACAACATTCGAGCCAATCGCCGGGCGGAATTCCTCCGGGATCGCCCCTTTAAGTTCGATATTGAAATAAGCGATGCAGCGCGACGCGTCCATCACGTAAGGCTCAACCAACGCCTGGGTTGGGCAGGCTTCGATGCAAGCCGTGCAGGTGCCACAGCGGTCGGGCGCGGGCAAGTCCGGATCGAGCGCGAGGCTGGTGAGCATCACCCCAAGAAAAAACCAGGAGCCTTTCGCTTCGTTAATCAGGCAGGTATTCTTCCCCGCCCAGCCGATTCCGGAAAGCCGCGCGAAAGCGCGCTCCACCACCGGCCCTGTGTCTACATAGCCCCGTGTCTCAACGCCAGGCGCCAAGGCCTCGACAGCGCGGCGGAGTTGCTCGAGTTTTGACCGCATGACCTTGTGGTAGTCCGTTCCCCAGGCGTAGCGGGAGATCCACCCACGCGGCCCATCGTCCAGAAGTACTGTGCCATTGAGCGATCGAACCATTGAGCCATTGGAAGACTCTTTTTCTTTCAATGGCTCAATGGCCTGATGCCCCGAGGACTCAATTCCATTTTTCTCCCGACTCCCTACTCCCGACTCTCTACTCCCTGTTTTATCGACTTCCACCGAATACGGCAGCGGCGCGTTATAAATCAAGCTTACGCAAATCACGGATTTGGCCGACGGCAGGACCAGGCGCGGATCGTCGCGCTTGGGGTTTTCGAGGTAGCGCATTTCGCCCCCGAAGCCGCGCTTAACCCATTCGCGGGAAAATTTCAGGCCGTCATAGGCATCCACCGGGGAAATACCCACCAAGTCGAATCCGATTTCACGCGCGCGCTGTTTCACCAGCGATCGGAGCATCATCTTCTCTCTATCATATCCCAAAGGTGGCGCGCGTTTCTCAACCAGCTCTGGTCTATTCCTCTCGCAATTCTTTTCCCCCGCCTCGCCCAAAATTCCCCATCTTGCTGGACAAGATGGGGAACGCGCGTCCCCATTCGCCCCCGTTTTTCTACATTTCAACTCCCATAATCTACACTTCAGCGGAAAAAGGTTACATTTCAGGGAGAGATTTGCCTAGAATTGTTCCCGAAGGGAGAGTGGTGTCCGTGGCTCCGCCAGCGCACTTCGGAAGGATATAAAAGTTTCCGGCGCGTACCCAAAATTGGCGAGGGATTTAGAACGAGGCCGGAATGTGGCTTCGATTCAATTAGATACTTCATCCGGCTCACGGTCCTATTCCCGGTTCGAGCGGCTGGTCAGGTCGCTGCTGGAAGCAAGTTGCAGAAAGACTTGAAGTTACGATTTTTGAATTAGCATGAGGTCGCGTGGTTCCCGAGCGAACAGCGCCGGACATCTTAAACGAAGAGAGGAACAACAAAATGCCCAGAGCCAAAGGGAAACGATTCATGAAGTATGTGGATCGCGTTGCCTCAGTTGCTGCCGGGGTTACCTTCAATTCCATCCAGTTTTTTAATAAGTATAAGCCTAACCCGTCCTTTATTCCGCGCTGGTCAGATAAGCCGCTCCTGAAATCGTGGGAGAAGACCAAGCCGACGCTGGGTTTCCCCCGCGAAACCGATTCTCTCTGTCCGGGATGCGTCAAAGAGGCTCGCGAGCGGATCATCAACGGCGACCAGGACTGGCAGACCCTCCTCACTGAAAAAGTGGGCGAAATCAAGGCGAAGATTATTGAGCGGGATGGCCAGGTTTGGATGGTGAAGGATTGCCCCATCCACGGCCGCTACGAAGACATTATGGCCAAGGACGTGAAGTTCCTATCGTGGATTGAGAAGAACTTTCCCGGCCGCGACATGCGGTCGCACAATGACGAAAAGCTTCACAATCACGGTTCCAGCACTATCAAGCACGGGCGCGGTTCGGTCCTGACGGTAGACCTTACCAACCGCTGCAACATGATGTGCGACCCCTGCTTTATGGATGCCAACCAAGTGGGCTTTGTGCACGAGTTGACGTGGGAAGACATCAAGGAGATTCTGGACAACGCGCTGCAAATCAAACCTCGGCGCCAGATGTCCGTGCAGTTCTCCGGCGGCGAGCCGACCATGTCGCCCTACTTCATGGACGCTGTCCGCTATGCCCGCAAGCTCGGTTACAACAGCGTGCAGGCGGCTACCAACGGGATCGAATTTGCCAAGAGCAAGGAATACTGCCGCCAGGCTTTCGAGGCTGGCCTGCGTTACGCCTACTTGCAGTTTGACGGGATCGGCAACGACGCCAACAGCCACCGCCAGGTGGGCAACCTGTTTGATGTGAAGTTGAAGGCCATCGACAACATGCATGAGGCCGGCATCGAGATTATCCTGGTCACGACCTTGGTCAACGGCGTCAACAACGATCAAGTGGGGCCCATCATCACCTTCGCCCGCGAAAATCCCAAGAAGATCGCCTTCATCGCCTTTCAGCCGGTTTCTTTCACCGGCCGCGACGAGGACATCACTCCCGAGCGGCGCTCGCGCCAGCGCTACACTTTGTCGCACATGGCATCCGATGTGAAGACCCAATTGGGCATTACCGAGCCTACGCGCGACTGGTTCCCGCTCTCCCTCATGGGAGCCTTCGCCGATTTCGCCGACATGGTTCACGGGCCCGAAGCTCAGTGGGGCCAGGTGAGTTGCGGGTGCCACCCCAATTGCGGAGTGGGCACCGCGCTCATGATCAACAAGGAAAACAAGGAATGGGCGCCCGTTTCGCAATTCCTGAACATCCCCGGACTGGTGAAAGATATGCAGGGCATCACCGACGCGGGACGCGGCAAAAAACTCTCCAATTTCCTGATGGGGCTGGCCCTGCTCAAGAACTACAACGCCTTCAAGGCTCCGCCCAGTCTGGCTTTGGTTGACCTGCTTAAGAAGTTCGACAAATCGTTCGCCCTGACCGGCGAAAAACGCGCCGACAAACTTTACGGCGCTTCCAGCCCCGAACGTACGCTGGAAGATACTTTGAAGCGCCGGTCCGACCCTTGGAACTTCCTCTTCGTGGCCGGCATGTGGTTCCAGGACCTGTTTAACTATGACTTCCGACGCACAGAGATGTGCATCATTCCTTACGCCACCCAGCAAGGCGAGATTTCCTTCTGTGCTTACAATACCGGCATCGGATGGCGGAACATCATCGAGAACATGCACAAGAATGCCACCGTCGCCGAGTGGTACAAAACCCATGGCAAACATGATATCTACGCCGCGGGCAAGGAAGTTGACCTCCGCGACTTCAAGCATTCCCTCCAAATTCGCGCCGATGATGCCGCCCGTGTACGTGATCGCGAGCACGACGTTCCCATGACAGCCGCCGAGGAAGATAAGGCGCGCCGCAAGGCCGCCTATGAAGCTCAGCAGGCGCGTCAACTTTACGAGGAGTTGGTGCTGAAGAGGCCCAAGCCAACCGTCGTGCAGATTGGCAACGCGAAACCTGTGGACGAAAAAGTCCCGGTCTAATTCCGGAACGGGTTACCTCCGGATCAAATCTCCATGGACCACAAAAGGCCGTCCCGGCAAACCGGTGACGGCCTTTTTCTTTTGGGCAAGGTGCATTTGTGCTAGAATATCACCCGTTCCTGAAGGGCCATGCGCATTTAAACTGAATAGGTGGGTGTTCCCCGGGAGGGTCACTTCCCGCCGCTCTGTTGCGGTTCGGACCTGCCCCGCCGGTAAGGTTTGAGCGCTGTTCAAGGTGTCTTCGGCTTTATGTTCGATTAAAAACGCATGCCAAGGAGGTAGGTCGTGAAAACCAAAATCCGATTTCTTCAAATCGCGCTATTGCTATTGAACTTGCCCGCCCTCATGGCGGCCTCAGGGAACCCCGCGCCCGACGATGACCAGCCAACCATCGCCAAAGATTGGATCGAGCTCAACGCCTTCCCGATCTCCAGCTACCACAAGAGCTATGCCACCTTGAGCTGGGTTCCCAGAATAAAATTCCGTGTCAACGGACCTATCCCAAGTGGCAGCCAGCTTTATGTGGAGTTTTCCCTTCCGGGAAGCGGGCCGTGGGTGAAATTCGACTGCAAGACGGGCGAAATCGGGAAGGGCCGCTGGTGGAACACGGAGTGCGGTGGCCGCGACATCCCGGAAGACAAGGGGAGTATCTTTACCGGGATGGTGAACTTCACCATCGGCTTGCGGAATGAACTGGCTTCCACGAATATGACTTTGTTCACCGGCAAGGCGAAGGTAGGTAAGGCCCACACCAACGAGACTGGACCCAATTACGTGAACCATTACGCCTTTTATATCGATCACGACTGGGCGCTGCCCATCGGCTACGTCTTCTATTTGCCGGACGACACCAAGGGTTGGAAATACCCCAGCTTCCACTTCGCCATTTGGGAGAGGGGACCAATTACAGGTCCAATGGAGCCTCACTTGTTCCACAATGGGAAGGAAGTTGGAAAGACTTTTTACCAGGGAGAGGAAGTCGGCAAGGCGAGTTGCGGTTCCCAGGAGATGGAAATCAACGCATCAGAATACACCGCGGAAAAGGGTCCGAAATACACATGGACCCGGTGGAGATGTGACTTTCCCAGCCTGCACGCCTACAACAAGACTGGAGAAAAAGTGAGTTCCATGTTTGGGCCTCTTTACCAGTTCGACGAAAATCCGGGCGATTATGAAATCAAGGTGCTCTACCAAGGCCACTTGTCGCGTTCGCTTAAGTTCGCAGTGGACGACAAAGGGGTACTTGTTGACAATGGAATCGCGAAGACCAACAAAGTCGGCACCGGACGCATCATCGTTCCGGTTCAGGTGCTTGGCGATTCGGATGGCGCCTGGGATCACGCGGCGTGGAAAACCGGCGCCTTCTATGGCAACCCACTGACCGGCTTTTCTCTCACCCCTTAGACCGGGCCATGGGTGATGGGGGCGCGGACGTGAAGCGTCCCCATCTTCATGGATCTGCCGCGGTAACAGGCCGGATTCACCAGGGCCTTCATTGGTGGTGGATTCAGAAATTTTCAGCCTTAATAACGGATCTTATCGGGCTCCTGGGGAACAGCCGCGAGAGGCTGGACTTGCAGTTCGGAGCAGAGGTTGCGAAGCATTTTGAGGTGGGCCTCGTCCATCGTCATGAATTTCAAGCCAATTTCGCCCTTTCCATTCTTCCACATAATCTCAGCCTCGGCCTGAAATTCCTTACCCTCCCAATGGAGGCGCAACTCGCATTTATGGCTGTTGGCAGGAACGTCTTTGCACTCACCGCGGCAGCCTTGGACGCTTAACGTATTTAGGGCTATCTTCACCGTTGGGCCGGAGGGGGGAAAAGCCAGTTCGGCCTCCCCGTGATAATGGTACCTCGGTACCTGGCGCCGGTCTGCCATAGTGCTCAAGTCTAGCCCTCCTGCACGCCAAAATCAACCCGGCAGTTTGTCTCCTTGATACCTGACCATTCGCTTGCTCCGGTTCTTTGATTCCGTTACGATAATTACGGGGTACAATTAGCCAAGGGCGCAAGGCCAAATCAACTCAAGGCGAAACATCCCCAGCGTGAATCTCATGTTGGAAGACATCTATCATCGGCCCATAAGAGACCTGAGAATTTCCGTTACCGACCGGTGCGACTTTCGCTGCACCTATTGCATGCCCTTTGACGAGTATGAATGGATTGACCGCAAGGAAATTCTCACCTTCGAGGAAATCGCCAGGCTGGCGGGGATCTTTGTTGAATTGGGCGTGAATAAGGTTCGCCTGACCGGCGGCGAACCTTTGCTGCGCAAGGACCTGGAGAGGCTGGTGGGCATACTCTCGATTCTGCCCGGAATAAAAGACCTTTGCCTGACCACCAACGGCTCGCATCTCGCGGAGAAGGCGGCGACGCTGAAGGCCGCCGGGCTCCGGCGCATCAACGTCAGCATCGACACTCTGGACCCTGAAAAATTTAAACGCATGAGCAAGCGAGGCGACCTGTCCCGGGTGCTGGAGGGCCTATTCGCGGCCCAGGAACTCGGCCTGACCTCCATCAAGATCAACTCGGTGATAGAGCGTGGAGTCAACCATGGTGACATCATCCCGCTGGTGGAGTTCGCGCGCGCGCATCGCTTTGCCATCCGCTTTATCGAGTACATGGACGTGGGCAATTCGAATAGTTGGCAATCGGAAAAAATGATGTCCAAGAAGGAAATTCTGGAAACGATTCAAGCCCGTTACCCATTGAAGGAAGTCGGCCGCGAGGATGGCAGCGCCCCGTCGGTTGATTATCAATTTGTTGATGGAGGCGGCGACGTGGGCGTGATCGCCTCGGTCACCGAACCCTTTTGCTCGAGTTGTATCCGGGCGAGATTAACCGCGGACGGGAAACTTGTCACATGCCTTTTTTCGAACACGGGACACGACCTCAAGGCTCTGTTGCGAGGCGGCGCCAGTGATGGTGAAATCTCCCGGTCGATCTCTGCCATCTGGTCAAAGCGGGTTGACCGGTATTCTGACGAAAGACTTGAGGCGATGAATTCTTCCCGCGGTTATCAGGCTGGCGAACACAAAAAGATTGAAATGATCAGGTTAGGGGGATAATTGACGTCAAGAGTTGACGTTGGGGATCGAGCACCTCAAACGACATTGGAGGCCGCCACAATGCCCGCACCATCCGGCAATTCAAAGCAGCTACTCGGCATCGCCCCGTACTTCCTGGTGCGCGACGTGGTCGTGGCCGCAGAGTATTACCGAGACGCTCTGGGCTTCAGTTACGCCCGCTTCTGGGGCGAGCCACCATGCTTCTGCATGCCGCACCGTGACGGGGTGATCATCATGCTCAGTCAGACGCAGGACGCGTCGATCATCCGCCCCAATTCCAAGGCTCGCCGCGATGAATCGTGGGACGCCTATGTGTGGGTGAAGGACGCCGACGCACTATACGCCGAGGTCAAGCCGCGCGGCGCGACCATCGCTTACGAGCCGGTGCTCAAAGAGGAATACGGCAATCGCGAGTTTGGAGTGCGAGATCTCGACGGCTATTTGCTGGCCTTCGGCTCTGAGGCGGAGTAATCGCTGTGCCAGGCGGGGAAACTCACGCTTTATAATTGCCACCACCAGTCTCCTGGAAACCTTAACAAATCAAAAAATCAAGCGTAGAATTAGATTGAGGAGAATTAAGAGCAGCGGGGCGCTGTGTGGGCGGCGTATAAACCAACCGCGTGAGACGGTCGATTATGGCGGATAAATACTTCAAGATTCACGAAGCTCAGGAACTCCTGCCCATGATCAAGTTGTACCTGGAGCAGGCCCAAGAGCAAAAGCAGAAGGTGGATGGCTTGAACGAAGAGCTGTCGCACGCCGCCGCCCGCATCATGGTGCTGGGCGGGTCCATTCCTCCTCACAATGAGTTGAGCAAAAAGAAGACGGAACGCGATGATTTTGCGAATCAAGTGCAGGAAACGGTATCGAAAATCCTGGAGACCGGGTGCCTGGTAAAGGATGTGGATGAGGGTTTGGTGGACTTTCCCAGTCTCCTGAACGGCGAGGAGATTTACCTGTGCTGGAAGTTGGGCGAAAGACGCATCGAATTCTGGCACGGAATTCAGGAAGGCTTTGCGGGAAGGAAGCCCTTGGATGAGTCCTCGTCCGAAGGGCCTCCCTCCGGGCCGCCGCGCGTCCACTAGCGACGCCACTTTGAATCAGCCTCTCCACAGTGGAATATGAGCGATCCGCAACCGGCCAACGAGCTGGCCAAATCCTCGAGCGCCTATCTGAGGAGCGCCGCGCACCAGCCTGTCCGCTGGAATGAATGGGGCGACGCCGCATTTGAGAAGGCGAAACTCGAGGACAAACCCATTCTCCTGGACATTGGCGCGGTCTGGTGCCACTGGTGCCATGTGATGGACCGCGAGAGTTACGAGAACCAGGAAATCGCCCGCCTCATCAATGAGTCTTACATTCCCGTGAAAGTAGATCGCGATGACCGGCCAGACATAGACGCGCGCTACCAGTTGGCGGTCAGCGCTCTGACGGGGCAAGGCGGGTGGCCGCTCACCGCGTTCCTGACTCCCCAAGGCAAAACTTTTTACGGCGGAACTTACTTCCCTCCCGACGACCGGTTCGGCCGCCCGGGCATGAAGCGCATTCTCGAAAGCATCGCACAAAATTATCAGGCTCACCGGCCGGACATTCTGTCCAGCGCGGACCGGATTTCCGAAGCTCTCCACGGGGTTGAGACCCTGCACTCGGGCGGAGGCGGAGCGGGCCGCGACGATGTGGAGGCCATCATCGCCAGCATCCGGCAGATGTTTGACGCGCAACACGGCGGCTTTGGAACCGCGCCCAAGTTCCCTCATCCAAGCGGGATGGATTTACTGCTCGATGCCTACCTCGAAACGCGCCAGGACTGGCTGCTCTCGATCATCAATGTGACGCTCGAACACATGGGGCGCGGCGGGGTCTATGACCAGATTGGCGGGGGCTTCCACCGCTATTCCGTGGACGAGCGCTGGGTGGTTCCCCATTTCGAAAAGATGTCTTATGACAACGCCGGGCTGCTGGGCAATTATCTTCGCGCTTACCAGGTGACCGGCAACGAATTCTTCCGTGAGATTGCGCTGGGCATTCTGGAGTTCATCAAAACTGTTCTTTCCAGCCCCGAGGGCGGATTTTTTTCCAGCCAGGACGCCGATTACGGCCTTGACGACGATGGAGATTATTTCACCTGGACCCTGGATGAGGTGAAGGCGGCGCTCAATGAGCGCGAGGCCGCGGTAGTGGCGCAGTACTACCACGTGGAGCCGGCGGGCGAAATGCACCATAACCCGGCCAAAAACGTCCTCTTCATTGACCAGCCCGTCGAGGCCATTGCCGCTCGGCTGAAGTTGAGCACCGAGACGGTGGCTGGGATCCTGCCTCTGGCTAAAGAGAGAATGCTTGCCGCGCGCGCCAAACGGCCCACGCCCTTCGTGGACACCACCATCTACGCCAGTTGGAACGGCATGATGATCTCAGTTCTGCTCGACACATATAAAGTTTTCGGATTGAAGGAATGGTGCGACCGCGCTCTGCGCACGCTTGATCTGATCATCGAAAAAGCGCATGAGCCCGCAAAGGGTTTCGGCCATGCGCTAACGCGGATGCCGGGAGGGCAAGAAGCCGATCGTTCGCCGGTCTCCCAACTTCAAGTTTCTAATTTTGATCTCCTGGATGATCAGGTGTTCATGGCCGGTGCGCTCTTGGACGCCTACGAAGTGACCGGTGAGCGCAAGTATTTCGATCTGGCGCTCAATCTAATGGACACAACCATCAAGCGCTTCTGGGACGCCGAGCACGGCGGTTTTTTTGACACGGCCCATGATACGGACAAGCGCCAGGGCGCCCTCACCATGCTGCGCAAGGCATTCCAGGACTCACCCACACCGGCGCCCAACGCCCAGGCCGTGCTGGTGCTTGACCGGCTGGCGCGGCTCGCCGATCGTCCCGACTTTGTCGAGAAGGCCAAGGCCACGCTGGATCTCTTTGCCGCCAAGGCCCGCCAATATGGCCTTTTCGCGGCAACCTATGGGCTCGCACTGGTGAACCACCTTCGCCCAGCAATTGATATTGTGGTGATAGGACCTCGCGGGGACGCGAGGAGATCGGAACTCTTGGCCGCCGCTCATCGCGCCCCACTGGCAGGCAAGCGCGTGCTCGTTTTCGATTTCGCCGACTTGAAAGCGCGAAATCTTCCCTCCGGTCTTAGCGCAACTTTACCCAAGGTCCCCTTTGACGACGTCCCGATGGCTCTCGTTTGTGAGGGGAGGACCTGCCATCGACCGGTTGAAACTTCGGCAGCCTTGGCCGATCTCCTGAAAAGGATCCAAGCCCCCGTTCGCGGCTGAGGTCAACCGGGACTGTGGAGGCCCGATCAATCAAGCGCCCCGCTTTTCCATCGGGGCGATATTCCTTTGGTCGTAGCCCGTATAGATCTGCCGCGGGCGCGCAATTTTTTGTTCCGAGTCCTCCAGCATCTCCTGCCACTGGGCCAGCCACCCCACCGTGCGGGGAATGGCAAACAACACGGTAAACATTTCCGGCTTGAAGCCCATGGCCTGGTACATGATCCCCGAGTAGAAATCCACGTTGGGGTAAAGCTTGCGCTTGATAAAGTATTCGTCCTCCAGCGCGATTCGTTCCAGCTCCAAAGCGATTTCGAGTTT